>NZ_ATVR01000035.1 GCF_000420825.1 Butyrivibrio sp. AE2015
TGTCCAAGGGCAAAGCAGGTTATCCTCCAAGGGGTAAACTGTCTTATCCTCCAAGAATTAAATAAAACAATAGTAACAGACCTTGAAACGGACTCTACAATCGTCCTATCAAGGTCTGTTCTTTTGTTTATTAATCCTTGTAGTATAAGGCGTTGATGGGATTTATAACTCTTGTTTGAGAGTCTTTTACAGATAACCATAAAGAAGTATTATGGGTACTCTTTATCTATGGGTGGAGGATAAGCTGCTTTGCCCTTTGGAGGATAAAGTATGTTGCCCGATGATAAACGAGCCAGGCACTCGCAAGTATCAATAAGCACAGGTACGAAGTACCTGCCCAAATAATAAAGACAGCAACTCATGCTTGCATGAAGGTTGCTGTCTTTTTATTTTGGCAAGCACTGCGAAGCAGTGTGCTTATTGATACGGAGAGTATCTGGCGACAACAGACGCTTATAGAAATCGCTGCTTTTAAGCGATTTCTATAAGAGGAGTGGAAGGGGCAAAAGGAGACGGCTTACGTGAGAAGTAGTTTTTTTGAGCTGCTATTCACGTAGTGACATGCATGATATTTATGGCATCTACGTGAGATGTTGCTTTTGATTCTTGTGGTTCACGTAGAAATAGGTAGATCTGGATAATTTACGTGATGAGAGGCTGGTTAACAAGAGCGTATCACGTAGAATGCCTGATGTATCATTGCGGCACTACGTGATAACAGTCAAAAGATAAAGCGGGGGCACGTAGAACGGAAAAGGAGTTTGGTGATGAGGGATTACAAGGAAGAATTGGAAAAAAGAAATCTACGAGCCAATGGGATTCAGCGAAAGTGTAACAGAGTTTATCTCAAACAATGGTATACGGGTAAGATCAAAATCTGAGCTGATAATAGCCAATATGCTGGAGCAAAGTGGATATTTTCTGGGGAAAAATATGATCATGACATTTGAGACTTCTCAACATGCCATCAGTTCTAATATAATAAAGGCTATGATTAAAGAATATCTAGTTTAGCAGGTTATGGAGCAATTCAACTTGAGGGATAAATGTCCATATAAAAAGCCGGGAGGATAATATTTTTGGAAGAATACAGTAAACAACACAAGAAAGCCTGGGAGTTCGATGCATATGACTTTTGGGTAAGAACTGCTGGGACACCGCAGGAAAGGGCTGCCAAGGATAAAGAAGATCCAAGGAAGATGCTAAAGCAGTATGCGAACTACTTTGATTCTTTTGAAGGAGTCAAGGTGGCTAATATCTGCGGATCCTGCGGCAAGAAGGCAATTCCACTGGCTCTTTTTGAAGCAGAGGTTACAGTATTTGATATATCCGAAGCCAATAAGAAATATGCCATGGAAACAGCTGAGGCTGCAGGCGTAAACATTGGCTATGAAGTCTGTGACATCATGGAAATCGATATGGACAAGTATGCCGGCTTTTTTGATGTTGTCTTTATGGAGGGTGGGATCCTTCATTACTTCCATGACATAGATACTTTTATGAACATAATGAACGGACTCTTAAAGTCTGGTGGAAAGATGATCTGCAGTGACTTCCATCCATTTACTAAGATTTCCGATATACTTGGGCTGCAGCAGCCAACCATGAGTTATTTCTCAACAGATATCTTTGAAGGTGAGATGGCGCACGCAAGATTTTACGATGAGGAGATCCGTAAGCAGATCCCGAAATGCCATTACAGGAAGTACACCATCAGCGAGATCATCAATTCAATCATCGGGAGCGGATTTACTTTGGAGCGTTTTGATGAACATCCTTCATGGGAAAATGAAAAACTCCCGGGTGAGTTTACAGCGATAGCAATAAAACGGTGAGTAAAGTTTTGTTATAACCGTTCTTTCTATATGAAGCTGCCGGGGTGGCTGTTATCATTCTCTTTGTAAGGCGCCGATACAAGTAACAGGAAATAAGCAGATACGAAAGGATGATAAAAATGAACAGAGATATTTTTATAAAAAACCTGACCGGAGACCGGATAGAGATGAGTCCCAAGGGCAGATGTGCAAACGAGATTTCCGTTGAAGAATTTGAAAAAGGATATGAGAAGTTTTTCGAAATGATCTTTGAGGTCGCTGATACGGATGTTTCCTCCATAACCGGATACGGGGAATTTGACGAAGACAACAAAGCCCCATTTGCCACATTCGAGGAATTTGTCCGTGAGACCTTTAACGAGGATCAGGAAGGCTACTGGCATAACTGGATGCAGATGTTTGAAACAACATTCCTAAGGAAAGATTATTTCGATAAGATATTTGCAAAGATCATGCAGTATGCACCCTACTGCGAAGGGCAGAGATTCCTTGCAAATAACAATACCTTTTTTGTCAACATGATCGTGGATGATTCGGGAAAAACCTACTGCGCAGACTGGGGCCGTGCCGGTATAATGGACTTTATAATGGATTTTGCGATTCTTGATCTGAATAAGCCATATTTACTGGTTCCGGAAAAACTATATGAGTATGTCCAGAAAAAGAAGATTGATATAAAGAACTTTAAGGAACGATTTTTATGCATGGCGTATTTTAAGGGACTGCATACACTCATGTGGCATGCATCCATAGACGATCTTGAGTCCTGCGAATCCATTACCGCATCTTTAAATGAACTGGAAGAACGCATGAACAGGCTGGTCTGAACAGATGAAATATGAAAATGCAAAGGATATTCTCCCCGCAAGCCTTTTGAGAGAAGTGCAAAAGTATGCAGAAGGAAAAGCCATCTATATACCTATGCGCGAAAGATCAAAGGGCTGGGGAGAAGCATCTGGTTATCGTGAAAAACTGAATAAGAGAAATGCTCTCATCTGCAGCAGGTATGGCGCAGGTGCCGGTATTATGGAACTGGCAGAGGAGTTTTTTCTCTCTCCGGAATCGATCAAGAAAATAGTGTATGGTAAGAAGATAAAACTCCCGGAGTATTCGCCCACCATATACTCCGCAAAGCAGTATTCGGATGCCGGTATAGGTGAAGAATGGGTAAGGATATATCTGGACAATGAAGGTATGGATACACCTGACGGATCAGAGTTTTTCCTGTCTGAACTTGTGAAAATCCCTCTTCGCCTTATAGAGGATGGTACAGGTGCGGAGGCAAAAGAAGAATCGGATGCGTATACAGATAAACCTTTGATCATTATGTTCGAGGATCACAGATTCAGAAGTTTCTGTGGAGAGGAATATCTTGCCTTTTTGAGAAAGGAAAAGAAAAACGCTCACTGGGCTTTTATTTTCGTGAGCCACAAGGAGTACAGTTACTATCTTAACAACTTCGGCAAGCAGTTTCAGAGAGCACCAAAGCCATGGAGTCCACCTGGAAAATAATCGGATTAAAAGTAATGATATCCACAGAGAAATGAACTGTTAAACAAACCTAAAGCCAGCATATTTACGTTGATCAAAATATACATTTGCGAGCTGGAGTGACATATGTGTCATAGGGCAAAGTAGATTATCCTCCAAGGAATGGTATTTCTCTGTTGTTGATGTGGTCCGAATATTAACAGAACAGCCGGATACAGACGGTGCCAGGAATTATTGGAAGGTTCTGAAAAAGAGAATAAAAGAGGAAGGAAATGAACTGGTTACAAATTGTAACCAGTTGAAAAGAGAACAGGGAAGCCTGTTATAACCAGCAAGAACGCGGATGAATTACAGAACCTGGTTACCGGGCTGATTGAGGATGTCGGAAAACATAATAATTATATAGAATTGTCTTGAGAATTATAATAGATGAGGAATTATCATGGAATATAACGTAAACATTAACGGAATAGATGTTGATGCTGCATACAGCGATGAGACGATAGAAGAGATAGTAAAGCCGCTTTTAAAGCATATGGCTGACCTGCATGATTCAGAAAAAAGACGCATTCTTGTGATGCTTGCTGCGCCTCCAGGGGCAGGAAAGAGCACATTCGTGAGCTTTTTGGAACACATGGCAAAAGAAATCATCCCAACCAAAAAGGTACAGGCAGTGGGAATGGATGGATTCCATAGAAGGCAGGAATACCTCATTTCCCATACGACAATAGTTGATGGAAAAGAAATTCCTATGGTTGACATAAAGGGAGCACCTATAACCTTTGATCTTGAAGCGCTAAAAAACAAAATCATAGAATTAAAAGAAAACGATGTATGCAAGTGGCCTGAGTACAACAGAATGCTCCACAATCCTGTCGAGGATGCAATTGCCGTAGACGCTGATATTGTCTTGCTTGAAGGCAATTACCTGCTTTTGGATCAGGATGGCTGGCGTGACATTTCTGAGTATGCGGACTATACTATTTCAATGACAGCAGAACCCCAGATGCTTCGCAAAAGGCTGATCGATAGAAAGATAGCCAGCGGCAACACAGTAGAGAAAGCTGAAAAGTTTGTGGATTTTAGCGATATGGCGAATGTGAGGATCTGTCTTGAACACAGTAAGAAAGCAGATATGGAGCTCAAAATAGATGAGGACGGAAATCTGCATAGATCTGGATCTAATTGAAAGAAAAATTGGAGATGATATTTAATGGCCAAAGATGATAAAACAAATGTAATGAGAGTTCTTGATGGGAAAAAGATATCCTATAAAAGTCACATGTATGAGCCTGATGCAAGGCTTAGCGGAGAAGAAATAGCCGGGATACTTGGAGAAGACGCTGATAAGGTTTTTAAAACCCTTGTAACCCAGGGAAAAACAGGTCAGTACTATGTTTTTGTTATTCCGGTAAAAGCGGAGCTTGACCTTAAAAAAGCTGCGAAAGCAGTATCAGAGAAGTCAGTTTCCATGATACCTCAAAAAGAACTGCTCCCACTTACAGGATATGTTCATGGTGGATGCTCACCTATAGGTATGAAAAAGTCCTTCCCTACAGTCATCCACGAGAGCGCATCAAACTATGAGGAAATATTCTTTTCAGCCGGAAAAGTGGGCTACCAGGTAGAAGTTGCGGTAAAAGATATTGAGAAGGTTGTAAGATACACCTTTGCTGATGTATGTACGGAATAAGCGGGATAAAGCTATGGTAAAAATAGATCTGATAACCGGATTTCTTGGATCGGGTAAAACAACATTCATAAGAGAATACGCAAAATACCTTATGTCAAAGGGCGAAAAAATCTGCATAATTGAGAATGATTATGGTGCAGTAAACATTGACATGGTTCTTCTGCAGGATCTTTTAGGGGATAATTGCAACCTTGAGATGATTGTTGGAGGTGACGGAAAAGAAGCTCACAGAAGGCGTTTTAGGACCAAACTCATTTCCATGGGAATGAGCGGATACGACAGAGTGATCATTGAGCCATCGGGGATTTATGATGCTGATGAGTTCTTTGATGTGCTCTATGATGAGCCTCTGGATAGATGGTATGAGATTGGAAGTGTCATATCAATCGTTGACGCCGAATCAGTATTGCTTCTTGAAGGAACATCAAAATACCTGTTTATGTCAGAGATAGCATGGGCCGGAAAGCTCCTTATCAGCAAGGTGGGTGAAACCACAGATGTCGATCAGATACATGCTTTTATAAATGCAACAATGGAAGAATATGGTTGTAGTGCCAGATTTCAGTTAAAAGACATTTATTCAAAATCCTTTGATAGTTTATCACCGGATGAATTTGACTCCATTGAAAATGCCGGATATCGCCGCTCCTCATATGCAAAGATGCAGATAGATGATTCTCAATACCAGCCACTGTTTTATTTTGATGTTGAGATGGACGAGGCACTTTTAAAAGAGACAGCAAAAAAACTCCTTGCAGATGTGAAAGCAGGAAAAGTCATCCGAATAAAGGGTTTTGTTAAAACCTCAGATTCTGCGCAGGTTGAAATAAATGCAACGCAAAAAGAAATAAAGATAGAGCCGGTTACCAGCAGCAGAAATGCCATTATTATAATCGGAGAGCATCTCGATAAAGCCTATATAAATGAAATATGGAAAGACTACTGCTCGGTTGTTTCGCTGTAATAAATCAAAAAAGTATGAAATCAACAATAATAGAGTCGGATCTTAATAGAATTAAAGAATATACCTCCTGCACACTTTGTCCCAGAAACTGCCGGGTAGACAGAACAAGTACTCAAGGCTTTTGCAGGGAAAAAGCTACGCTTCACGTGAGCCGCGCCGCCCTTCATATGTGGGAAGAACCATGCATATCAGGCACAAGCGGTTCGGGTACAGTTTTCTTTTCAGGCTGCAATATGGGCTGTGTATTTTGCCAGAACAAAAAGATCAGTCGCGGAGAAGTAGGAAAATTCATTTCTCCACAAAGGCTTGTGGATATCTTCTTTGAATTACAGGAAAAAGGTGCAAACAACATCAACCTTGTAACTGCCGATATGTTCATACCCACAGTGAAAAGAGCTATCGAATGTGCCAAAGACCAGAAGCTTAAAATCCCATTTTTGCTAAATACAGCATCATATATAAATGTTGAGACTTTAAAGAGTTTAGAAGGTCTCATAGATATTTACCTTCCTGATTTTAAGTATATTAAAAATGAGGATGCTATAAGATACAGTAGAGCTCCGGGATATGTAGAGGCAGCCAAGGCAGCAATCGATGAAATGGTGAGGCAGCAGCCAAAGTGCCAGTTTTGCGACGATGAACAAGGCCAACACCTGATGAAGAAAGGCGTTATCGTAAGGCATCTTTTGATGCCCGGCAAAGTCATCCAGGCCAAGATGATAATCAAATATCTCTATGAAAGATATGGAGATAGTATATACATAAGTCTTATGAATCAGTTTACGCCAAATGGGGAATTACAGGATTATCCTGATATAGACAGGAAAGTCAGTGGAAGTGAATACCATAGCCTCATAAAGTATGCAGAAAACATGGGGCTTACCAATGGCTTTATCCAGGTTGGAGAGACTGCAAGCGAAAGTTTTATACCAAATTTTAACTGCGAAGGGGTATGACCCTCCGCAGTTTTTATTGCTCCTGATTTACAGCCTTGCATGAATACCAAGCTGCTCGTGCATGAGCTTTTTATTCTCGTACATTCTTTGATCAGCCAAAAGATATACTTCGTGAGGGTTGTTTTCCTCAAACTCATGAAGAAAAGCAAATCCTGTAGCTACACTTCTCTTGTATTCAGAATAGAGCGCATTCATAACATTCAGAGCGCTGATCATTCTGTCGATCATTGAAGGAATGTCCTTGGTAGAAGAGTTCTTAACAATAGCAATAAATTCATCTCCGCCAATTCTGGCACAGAAGTCATTTTCGCCAAAAGTAGTAGAAATTACCTTTGCAAAATCTTTGATATATTTGTCACCGGTTGGATGACCGTATTTATCGTTTACAAGCTTTAGCCCATTAAGGTCGATACTGATTATGCAGTAGTCGTTGGTTTCATTTTTTAACTCTTCAAGTTCCTTATCTGCTTTGGCTCTGTTAGGAAGATTGGTCAGACCATCGGCATAGGCCAGGTGTGATAAAGAGTCATGTTCCTGACGCTGGGCATAGTTCCAGGTGATAAATACAAGGTAATTTGCCAGCATAGAAACTACCAGGATAAGGTAACCAAAACATATGATGGTGCGATTAAGCACATGCAAGCTTCTGATGTTGTAGATCTCGCCCAGATACGACAGGAAATGGATAAAAAGAGTAATCGCAAAACCTGAAATACCATTCATCTGTATCATTCCGGACTTGGAAATATCATGTTTTTTGAGGTTTTTATTAAGAAACCATATAGTCACTACCAAACCGAATATTGCGTCGGCATAATAAAATGGCCTTGTTGTGCGCAGATGAATGTTGAAAGCGTAGTGCAGTATATACTGAAAAATAGGAATGAAGCAGCTTATGATAGCTATGGCATAGAACATTGCCTTTCGCGTTATTTTCTGTATAGAAAGCTGTATCAGGTAAAAATACGGAACTATCATATATAGCGTGAAAAATTCAATCTGCGTTTCCAAGGGAGTGTTGTAAAAAAGTGAAAACAGATTGTAATAGCTCAACAGCCAGGCACCTAGATTCATACATAAAAATGATTCCAGAATCTGGGCCTTACTGTTTGGAATGGCGGCAGAGAATATAAGTGACATAAACAGGTAAGTCACGCCGAAAACTGCCATGAATACACCTGTTGCAATAACAACAATGTTATCATGGACCAGTTTTGCCTTTAAATCTTCATTACTTCCAAATAGCGGAACTTCATAATTTGTAGCAGCTTTGTGTTCACATACGGTCAGCTTCAGAGTCAGCTCTTTTCCCTGATACTCTCTTGGAAGTGTGATGAAATTGTAGCTCTTACCGATAAAAGAAACTGAGTCATACAGGTCAACCGCATATTCATAGACCAGGAGGTCATCCACATAACATTCAACTGTTGTGTATTTGCTGCGCCACAAAATAGCTGGGAATGGAAGGAAGCCTAAATCCGGAAGAGTAGTCTTGAAAGTTAGCTTATCCCCTCGCTCCAAAGGAGCAGATAACAGTTTATAAAACTGCTCAATCTTCTGATCTTCATATTTGGTACCGTTTATATTAATTTCCCATCCATCTGCAAGAGGTGCTATTTCATATTTAGGAGTAAATGAAAAGAAAATGTGACACACGATCTCAATTGCAGTAAGAACCGTAAATGCGCATAAAAGAGGAATCAAATGCTGTTTATGCTTCATTTGAGCTACCTCCCTTCTGCGAGAAAGTCTTTAGAAGATCATCATAGAGCCTTCCAAGGGACTGATTGTGGTGTTGGTTTTTCATAGAGTACATTTTTGTGTCCGCTAAAAGATAAACATCCTGAGCCGTGGCACCTGTTTTAAATGTCAGTTCTTTATTAGTAGCATAGCCCCAGGAAGCGGAGTATCTGATGTGTTCTTCTTTGCTTGTTCTGTAGCACATTAAATCCACCATACACTTGATGGCACGCTCGCAGCGCTCTTCATCAATGTATGGTAAAACAACTATAAATTCATCTCCGCCCATTCTCCCGATAAGGAGGGCTTCTGTGAAACTCTCTTTCAAAATACCGGCAAAACCTTTGAGAAGGTGGTCACCTTCAGTGTGTCCAAAATTGTCGTTTGTGTATTTTAGATAATCAAGATCAAGACTTATGATTGTATAGTCACCGTCGAGCTTTGCTAAAGTGAGCTCACACCTTGCCCTGTTGGCAATACCTGTAAGAGCGTCAGTATAGGCTATTCCTTCCAATTTTTCTTTTACATTTGATTCGCTCAGGTACTCGATTCGATGATAAAAGTAATTCAGAAAAAGACATATCATAAAAAGCAGAGAACCTACAGTTGTAAAATTTATAGTTGCTGATTGCTCGCCTTCGGAAGAGTACTTGAGCAGATTAAAGAATACAATATCTACCTGCGCGCAGATCATAAACAGTAAAAGACCTGTTACAAGGAAGACAGTGGAGAGGGTAACGCCACGGAACTCGGATTTTTCTATGAGACGTTTACGCAAAGACATACTAAGGGTTATTACCATATAAACACCCTGAATAATGACAGTAACATGGAATAACACAACAAAATTACAGATATGAGCGATGTTGAACACATGCATCATTGTAACCGTGAGAACGAACAGAAGGCTTCCCATAAAACCGTAAGTAACAATTTTCTTATTTCGGTCTTTTCCATTAAAGAGAACAAAACCGATAATACTGGGCGAAATCATGAAAAGAGAAAAATATTCCAGGAAGGTATAAAGAGACGGATTATCAGAAACAATCCAGAACAAGTCATTGAAACAAAAGATATATATACCCATGGCAAGGGAAGTTGTGGCACTGAAAAGGATGCTTGTATCTTTGCTTGAAGATAAAAGCATGAATGGAGAAATGATCAGTAGGATAAATCCGAACATCATAAGGAAGATACCAACTACAACAGAGAGGCGTTTTGGCTCTAGAAGCTGGTTTGAAATGTCATTATAAGTGCCAAGGTACACCGGAGAAAAACCGGAAAAAGCATTGTTTTCCTGTGCTGTAAAACGTATTAGAAGAGTTTTTTCACTGCTATTTTTGGGAAGAGGAACAAAATTGTAGACCTTTGGAACCATTTTGCCTTTCTCAACATAGTCATGTCCAAATGAGTATACAAGTGCACTGTCTACATAAACATCCACAGTAGAAAGAATACTTCTGAAACAGATGCCGACTGGCACGTCATTATATGAAGTTAAATCAGGGAGATTGGTGCGGATTACGATATTGTCGCCTCTGTTGGCAAGACCCGTGTAAGAATTTACTAAAGACTCAATGTAATGGTATTCGCTGCCACGAGAAATAGTCCAGCCGGAATCCAGCTGGATGAGGTCAAATTCGCTTGGAGTATTAAACTTTGATGTTCCTAAAATCGCTACTGTGAGCACAATTAAGGCTATGCCCAGTAGCGATAGGAAAGCAGTTCTTACTCTGGTTAATACGCTCACGTATACTTCTCCTATTATCACACTTATAGTATACTTCCAAGAGATAATTCTTGAACAGTATATAGATAATAAAGAAAAGATAAAATATTTATTTCTTAGAAATGACCGTGGCTTCCACCATGCGAATGGCCTGAACTTGATGTATGTATTGATGAGCCACCTGAGCCGTGACTTCTTGATGAATCATTATCTTTTGGAATAGGAGTATGAGTTACTCTTGTAGTTACGTATCTGTCTTCATGAGATCTCATGTTAAGACCCTGGTGTGACTGATAACCTGAGGCATTAGCTTTACTGTGGACAGTCTTGAGCTGGGAACCCATAAAAAAGATAGGGATAAGAGCCGAACCAAATCCGCACAGAAGGCTGATAAGTAGCAGTTTGATGCCGCTGCCTCTGCTGCGATATGCGTTATCTACATCGATGGCGGAACCATTTTCATAACTTTCAAGATAATCATCGCACATCTCTGCATATGTGGTGAAAGCCTTGTAATAGTCTCCATCTGAAAGATATGGAAGCATACTGTCTACAAGCTCTTCCTGGCCATAATCAGTAAATGCGTAAATGGCCTCTCCTGAAGTGCTGATAGCCCAATCCCTTTTGCTCATGCTGAGCATGAACAGAATTCCGCTGTTATTGTAATCTGCCCCAAAGCCATTGTAGTCAAAATAGTCATCAGCATAGTCCGGAGTAGGACCTGTGTGATCATCTACTGTAAGAACAACAATGTTGCACTGCCTCTTTTGGCTGACAGATTCAAGCTGCTCAAGCAGATCAGTTTCTTCATCATCAGTTAAAAGATCTGCCTTATCAAGCAGAAGCTCTTTTTGCCTGGAGGAAGGAATTTCATAGCTGTCCCAGAGCTGTTCACCGTCAGCGTATGCTGTAATACTAAATAAAGGTATTATCAGAAGAGTTATTGATAATAGTAAAAACCCCTTAATTTTTTTCATACTTAAACAATCTTTCTGAATTTAAAATGTAGAATACAAAATTAGGTAAAAAATAATTGATGCGATAAAACCAATAGGAATGTAATACTTGAGCGCCTGCGTAAAGCTTATAGGGAGATTGCCTATAAACTTACCGGTCTGACCATTCATGGCAAACAGGAAGTTTTTGTCATTCCAGGTTGTGTTTAGAATGTAGACCGGATAGAGAGCATATTTGCTTGATGAGCTGCTGGTGCTGCAGTCCTCATGTTTAGTCCGCAGTGAACTGTAACCGCTTATGGTTGCCCTGAAATCTGCGGCAGCAGAAGCAGACATCCTTTGCAATGCTCTTTCCTTGCATTCGTCAGATGTTACATTGTATTTATTGGCAAGAAATCCTGCAAGATAGCCCATGTTAAAAGGAACCATGGTCGTGTGATCAAATGGTTCAAGAGATTCCATAAGGTCATCCGGCATTTCCTTGGAGCCATCAACAGGGACTTTTTCGAACTGTTCGCTTCCTGATCTTGAGATGTCATAGTATTTGGTCTCAGTGTACATATACTTAGAATCAGACCAGGTCCTTACCTTTGTTCCTTCAAAAGAGCCGGAGTATTCCTCTGTTGCATCAAAAAGCCAGAAGGGAACATAGACACCCTTTATCTCATCAATGTGATTTTTTTCTAAAAAGACCTTTGGAACAAGCCTTTTTTTCTTTACATACTCAGTGTAAGTTTTTACAGCATCGTCTTTTGTGAGTTTAAAAGGAATGATGTAGTCAGGCTTAAATTCTCCTGTAAATTTCTCCTTTACAACGACATTGTTGCTGCAAAACGGGCATTTCAGTGATCCAAGAGACTCTGTTGCAAGTATTTCTCCTCCGCAGGATCCGCAGGAGTAGATGAACATTTCATCCTGTGTATCAGATGGAGTTCCGCTACTTTCAGAATTGTGATTGGCAACATAGTCTTTTACATCAAATTCTGAATCGCAATAAGGACATTTTAATTTCTGAGTATGTGGATTAAATTCCATTGCCCCGCCACAGGCGGGGCATTCATATTCTTGTAAAGCCATATTTCCCTCTAATGGATCATAGAATTAGTTTGCTGGTCTTGGAGTTCCACAGTTGGAACAGAAGTTTCCTGTGTTAACAGCTCCGCAGGAACATGTCCAGTTAAGTGCTGGTCTTGGCTTTCCGCAGTTAGAGCAGAAGTTTCCAGTTGAAGTAGCGCCGCATGAGCATGTCCATGCATCAGATGCAGGGGCAGCAGCCGGAGCTGGAGCTGGAGCGGCATTTTGAGCCTGAGCTCCCATGTTAAAGAGCTGACTTGCGTTCATTCCGCCAGCCTGCGCAGCCATGTTCATACCAGCAAATGCCATCATAGGACCTGTTGCTGTGTTCTTTGCAGCATCCTGCATAGCCTGAGCCTGAGCACTGGCAATAGTTGCAGCAGCCATATTAGGATTTCTTAATGCGCCTGCTCTCTGAAGCTCTTTGATTGTCTTTTCATCTTCTTCAGAAGCTACTACTGAGCTTACGCCAAAGCTTGAGATCTTGATTCCGTAAACCTTAGTCCACTTATCAGAAAGTACTTCGTTAAGTGCATCAGCAATCTCTGTTGTGTGAGCAGGAAGCTGACTATAGCGGATTCCCATAGCGGAAATCTTTGCAAATGCAGGCTGAAGAGCAGTAAGAAGCTCACTCTTAAGCTGAGAATCTAGCTTATCTTTTCTGTATTCACCTTCCACATTTCCACAAATGTTTTTATAGAAAAGGATAGGATCAACTATCTTGTAGCTGTATTCACCGTGACACTTAATGCTTGCGTCAAGGTCAAGTCCGATATTTGTATCTACAACACGGAAAGGAACAGGATTAACTGTGCCATACTTATTTCCGATGATCTCTTTTGTATTAAAGAAATATACTCTCTGGTCTTTAGGAGTACTTCCGCCAAAACCTACACGTTTAGCAAATTCTTTAAAGCTGTTTACAATGTTTTCGCCTAAGTCGCCATAGAAAACTGAAGGTTCAGCTGAAGTATCATAAACGAATTCACCTGCCTCAGCACAGATTTCTGTGATCTGTCCCTGATCAACCAAAACAGCGCACTGTCCTTCGTTAACAGCGATGATAGAGCCGTTGGAAATAACATTCTCAGAGCCCTTTTTATTTGAACCTTTTCCTTCTTTCTTTTCACCTTTTGTAAGGAGTACGTCGTTTGTAAGAGACGGACAATAAAAATACTCCCTCCACTGATCTGCTAAAACATTACCACCTGCAACGAGTGCAGCCTGAATAAGCCCCATAACTTTCTCCTTTCATACGAAAAACAATAGTTGTCTGATAATTTTATAGACATTTACTATTTTCGCACAAAACATAACAAAATACTATTTCTTTTTGCTCAAAATAACTGATGCTGATACAATTATGTGGATGAAAAATACACTTATTTCCGAGAAAAAACTAAATATCTATAAAGCCCATGGATGCAAGGGAAATTGCTATAAGTGCACAAGAAAATGCTCTGACGCCGAACAGATAGATGTTCAGAGCGAGGTGATAGATGGTGACATAGATAAAAAATATGACGCCTATGGTATCGCCATTGATCTTGGCACGACAACTATCGCTGCGGCACTTGTGGGATTTGACTTTAAAAACCAGGCAGGCGAAGTGGCCTGCACAGCGTCATGTGTGAATCATCAGAGAAAGTACGGGGCGGACGTGATCAGCAGAATAGATAGGGCATCTGATCCTGAAACAGCCAATGACTTAAAAAGGCTTGTGACCCAGGATATATGCGGCCTGGTAAAAGAACTTTCCATGAAGGCAAAGTCTAAAGTTACCACCATCTGTATTGCAGGAAACACTACAATGCTTCACCTTCTAAGAGGTTATAGCGTTTTGGGTCTTGGAAAATATCCGTATAGCCCAAAGTCACTTGACTTTGAAGTTCTGGCGGGAGAAACGCTGAGCCCGGAGCTTTCCGGCTATAAGGTGACTCTTTTTCCCGGAATATCAGCCTTTGTAGGGGCAGACATAGTAGCCGGGATATATGCCCTTGATATGGCAGAAGACCCGGACAAAAAGAGCCTTATGGTAGACCTTGGAACAAATGGCGAGATTGCTTATTTTGACGGTACAAAGATTTACGCCACATCAACTGCCGCAGGCCCAGTATTTGAGGGTGGAGGGATTTCATGCGGTGTCCCTGCCATAAATGGTGCAATAAAACATATAAATATAGGAGATTTTTTTCCCGAATTGGATATAATAGGTAATGACAAACCTATAGGTCTTTGTGGAACGGGAGTCCTGGAAACAGTGGCAGAGCTCTTAAGGTGTGGACTTATGGATGACACGGGGCTTTTGTGCGATGAATATTTTGACAGCGGATACCCTCTTACCAGGGAAAAAGATATTACTATAACCCAGGGCGATATCAGAAATGTTCAGCTGGCCAAGGCTGCCATTTATTCGGGTATAGTCAATATCTTAAACGGAAGAGATGCTGACAGCGTCTATATTTCAGGAGGCTTTGGCTCTCACATTGATATAGGCAGGATAAAGAACCTCAAAATGTTCCCTGAAGAATTGGTGCCAAAAGCTTTAGCAGCGGGAAACACTTCTCTTAAGGGATGTATCAAATATCTGGTGCAGGATCTTATGGGCGATGGTGAGAAAGCTCTTTTGGAAATAAAAAGAATAACTGAAATTTCTGAGGTGATTCAGCTGGCAGAGCTGGATCAGTTTGACAGTGATTATATAGAAGCAATGAATTTCTAAAAAAGGAGATAAACAAATGCTAGACGAAAGATGGGTATTTCATGATGATGCAAAGGCAGAGGACCTTGGAAATGGTGTGGTAAGGCGTGTGCTTGCTTACAGCAAAGACCTTATGTGCGTTGAGAATACTTTTGAAGAAGGCGCGATCGGAGCTCTCCATCATCACCCACACACTCAGATCACTTACGTCGTAAGCGGCAAATTTGAGTTCAATATTGATGGAGAAAAGAAAATTGTTAAAGCCGGCGATACAATGCTTAAGACAAACAGCGTTGAACACGGCTGCGTCTGCCTTGAAAAAGGAGTTCTTTTGGATATCTTTAACCCTATGAGAGAGGATTTTGTATGATCTGTGATACATGTGCCAATTATGTATACGATGAAGACTGGGAATGCTATACATGTATGGTAAATATGGATGAAGATGACTACTACCGCATGATGTCCGGAAACCGTTCAGAGTGCCCTTATTATCAGGATAACGATGAGTATAAAGTTGTAAGACATCAGATGTAAGCGGAGGAGGAGAGTTATGAAGATAGTTTTAGAACACTTAACTAAGAGATTCCCTAATAGGAACAAAAAAATAAAGGACGATGTAATTGCCGTAAATGACTTCAATTTTACTATTCCTGACGGCAAACTCATCGGACTTTTAGGGCCATCCGGTTGTGGAAAAAGTACAGCCCTTAATCTTATTTGTGGACTTGAGAAACCTTCAGAAGGAAAAATTTTCTTTGGTGAGAGAGATGTTACAGAGCTTGCTCCTGAAAAGAGAGGCGTAGGTCTTGTATTCCAGAACTATGCTCTTTATCCACATCTTACTGTCTATGAAAACATTAAATTCCCCCTTGAAAATTTCAGAGGCGATAAGAAGCTTACCAAGGAAGAAATGGATGCCAAGGTAAAAGAGGCAGCAAAACTTGTTCAGATCGAAGAACTGATGGACAGACGTCCAAACGAGATGTCAGGTGGTCAGCAGCAGAGAGTTGCTATTGCGAGAGCTCTTGTAAAGATGCCGCAGGTTCTTTTGCTTGATGAGCCCCTTTCAAACCTTGATGCAAGACTTAGACTCCAGACAAGAGAAGAGCTTAAGAGGATCCAGCTTGAAACAGGTATTACAACTGTATTTGTAACCCATGACCAGGAAGAGGCCATGAGTATTTCAGATATGATCGTTGTTATGAAGGCCGGTGTTCTTCAGCAGATGGGAAAACCTCAGGATATTTATGATGATCCTGATAACCTTTTTGTCGCAAGCTTTCTTGGAACACCTCAGATAAATGTTTTCAAAGGAAAGGTCAAAGATGGCAAGGTTTATATTGGAGAGGCCCCTGTTCTTGATGCAAATGGCGTAAAAGACGGTGACGTCTATGTTGCCATAAGACCTGAAGGATTTATCCTTGATGAGAATGGAACTTTTGCCTGTGATTATGTGAACCGCGAGATAATGGGCAGAGATACAAGCCTTATCGTTTCACATCCTGATTTTACCGGTGAAAAGATAAGAGGAATTATATCATCTGACGATGAAGTTAAGATTGATGACGGCAAAGTCAGATTTTCACTTAAACCAAACAAAGTATTTATTTTTGATGGAAATTCAGAAGAGAGGATAAGGCTATGAAGAAAAACCTGACTGCATGGCTTTGTCTTTTGCCTGCAATTTTGTTTTTGGGTATATTTATGGTTTACCCTTTATTTGATGTATTGGTCTATTCATTTGAAGAAGGCTATAACTTTGCATCTCAGAGCTTCTGGGGAACAGGACTCTACAACTATTCATATGTACTCCACGACCCATTTTTTATCCAGGCTCTGAAAAATACTTTTATTATAGTAATAATTACGGTTCCGCTTTCTACCGGAATCGCTCTTTTAATTTCCCTTGAACTTAGCCAGATAAAGGCTTTGAGGGATTTCTTTCAGACAGTTTATTTCCTTCCCTACGTTACAAACACCTTGGCTGTAGGACTGGTATTTATGATCCTCTTTAAAAAGACTGCTTATTCCGACGGACTTATATCCATCCTGATACAGTTTTTTGGCGGCCCTTCTGTTGACTTTATTGACGGCCCTTATGCGGCAAAAATGTTTGTTATGTGTTTTTACACAATATGGATCGTAATGCCCTTTAAGATACTGATCCTCACAAGTGCTCTCGCATCAGTAAATGAGATGTACTACAAGGCAGCAGTTGTTGATGACACACCAAAGTGGAGAATATTCTACAAGATTACACTCCCTATGATATCCCCTATGGTTTTCTATCTGGTAATAACAGGATTTATCGGCGCTTTCAAGGCATACAGCGATGAGGTAGCTCTTTTTGGAACTGACCTTAATGCTGCAGGAATGAACACGATAGTTGGCTACGTATATGACATGCTCTATGGAAACAGCGGTGGCTATCCATCATATGCATCAGCTGCGGCACTCATTCTTTTTGCCATAGTATTTACAATTACAACCATAAATCTCATGGTTAGTAGAAAGACGGTGTACTATCAATGAAAAATAAAACCAGAAATGTGATAATTTATGCTCTTCTTTCAATTTGGGCTATCATAGTGCTGTTTCCTTTTTACTGGATGATACTTACTTCCATAAAAAGCTACAGCTCATACAATTCTGAATATGTTCCAAAGTTCATAGCTCTGAGCCCTACTGTTGAGAACTATGTAACAGCATTTACCGCGGTTCCACTGGCGAAGTATTTCTTTAATACTATTGTCTTCACAGTTGTTACCACAGGCATGATGCTGGTTGTGGTGGTACTTTCGGCATTTGCCTTTGCAAGACTTGATTTTAAGGGAAAAGACCTTTTGTTTTCTCTTTTCCTTTCTCTTATGATGATTCCAAATGAACTTGTTATCATCACAAACTTCGTTACTATCACAAATTTAAATATGAGGAACACCTTCTCGGGACTTATACTCCCGTCTGTTACTTCAGTCTTTTACATATATCTTTTAAAAGAGAATTTTGAGCAGATACCTGAAAACCTCTATAAGGCAGCAAAGGTAGACGGAACTTCGGATTTCAGATATCTTTTCAGGGTCATGATCCCGATTTCCAAGCCTACGATAGTTACCATAACTATCCTTAAGGTCATTGAGTGCTGGAATTCTTACGTATGGCCAAGGCTTATTACTGATGATCAGAATTACTTCCTCGTTTCCAATGGAATTCAGGAGATCAGGGAAAACGGCTTTGGGCGAGAGAACGTGCCGGCAATGATGGCAGCAGTAGTTGTAATATCTGTGCCGCTCGTTGTCCTGTTCCTTGTTTTCAGAGATAAGATCATGGAAGGAGTTGCCCGCGGGGGAACTAAAGGATGACGTTACTATGACTATAAATGTGAAACCGATACTTTTTACTATATTTGCTACACTAGTGCTGACGGGATGTCACGGATCTAAGGGGAGTAATGAATTTAATATCCCTGAAACCTTTGATGAGTCCAAGAATATAGAAATAACATTTTGGGCAAAAAATGATACAAATAAGACCCAGACAGCGATATACAATAAAGCAATTGAGGATTTTGAAAAGATATATCCAAATATCACTGTAAATATGAGGCTGTATACCGATTATGGCAAGATATATAACGATGTAATTACTAATATATCTACTAATACAACACCGAATGTCTGCATCACATATCCTGATCATATTGCAACATATATGACCGGAAGTAATACGGTGGTGCCGCTTGATGGCTTATTTGCAGATGAGAGATATGGACTAGGCGGAAGTGAAGTTAAGTTTGACTCGGTGAGAGCTGATGAGATCGTGCCGGAGTTTTTGGATGAGTGCATGATCGGGGATCAGCACTATGCAATCCCCTATATGAGATCTACTGAGGCCTGCTATGTGAATAAGACTTATGTAGAAGCCCTTGGATACGAGCTTCCTGAGACACTTACCTGGGATTTTGTGTGGGAAGTTTCAGAGAAAGCCATGGAAAAAAATGCAGATGGAACCTTTAAGATAAACGGGCAGCAGGTAATGATCCCATTTATCTATAAGTCAACAGACAATATGATGATCCAGAGCCTTAAGCAGCTTGGAGCAGATTATTCAGACGCAGATGGGAACATTTTACTTTTTAATGACAGCACGAGAGAAATTCTCAGAACTATAGCAGAGCATACAAAGAACGGCGCTTTTTCCACATTTAAGATCTCGGGATATCCTGCAAACTTCTTAAACGCCGGACAGTGCATATTTGCTATTGATTCAACAGCAGGTGCAACCTGGATGGGAAGCGATGCTCCACTTGTTGATATTGCTGAAGATAAGCTCGTAGATTTTGAAACAAAAGTCATGACTATTCCTCAGTATGACCCGTCTAATCCCAAGATGATATCACAGGGACCATCAGTGTGCGTCTTTAATAAGGCAGATTCACAGGAAGTTCTTGCTTCGTGGCTTTTTGCGCAATATCTTTTGACCAATGATGTACAGATCGCTTACTCAGAGACAGAAGGATACGTTCCTGTTACATTAAAGGCCCAGAATGCACCTGAATATCAGGACTATATTGCCAAGGCCGGGACTGATGACAATGAGCATTATCAGGTAAAAATAGATGCTGCGAAGCTCCTTATGAACAACACTGAGAACACTTTTGTCACACCGGTGTTTAATGGCTCCACATCTGTAAGAGACGCGGCAGGACAGCTTATAGAAAATGTTACCAAAGCGGTTCGAAGAAAGAAAACAGTCGATGATAAATTTATTGATGACCTCTATGAGGAAGTGAAATCTCTTTATCATCTTGATCAGGGAAGCACAGGCGCTGCAAATAGCGGCCAGAAAAAGGATCTTGTGCCACTTCCTTTTGAATCTGTGGCGTTTTTAAGTCTGCTTGTAATTGCCTGGATTCTTATAGGAATTTTTGCCTTAAAAGATAAAATAAAGAATAAAACCAAATAAGTGTTTGTATTTTATTTATTATTTAGTATAATTTCCTTGTTTGGTATTGTTAGACATCAATAGTAGATGTCTCATAACTTTTTTATATGGAGGGATATTATGAAAAAGACATTGGCAGTAGTTTTAACAATGGGTCTTGCTCTTTCATTCGTAGGATGTGGAAGCAAGGCAGCTACAGAGACTGCAGAGACAGCAACAGAGGCTGTATCAGAGGCAGTTGAGACAGCAACAGAAGCTGCATCAGAGGCAGCTGCAGAAGCAGTATCAGAGGCAGCAGAGGCAGTAGCAGATGATGCTAAGTCAGAAGGCGTTATGACATACGCTGAGTTCGCAGCAGCAGAGCTTGAGACAGAGGTTGTAGTTGAGACTTATGTACAGGCTAAGCAGTCATGGTGGGAAGACAAGGCAACATTCTACACACAGGATCAGGACGGTGCTTACTTTATCTATGAGATGGCTTGCTCAGAGGATGATTACAACAAGCTTACACCTGGAACAAAGATCAAGGTTACTGGTGTTAAGTCTGAGTGGTCTGGTGAAGTAGAGATCGTTGACGCAACATACGAGATCGAGGAAGGTAACTTTGTAGCAGAAGTTAAGGATGCTACAGATCTTCTTGGCAAGGATGAGCTCATTGACCTTCAGAACCAGCTTGTATCTTTCAAGGATATGACAGTTGAGTCTGTTGCATTCAAGAACGAGCAGCCTGGAGATGACATCTATGTTACTCTTTCAAAGGATGGAGCAAGCTATGATTTCTGCCTTGAGTACTACTTAAATGGTAGCGACGAAGAGTTCTACAACCTTGTAAGTGGTCTTGAAGCAGGCACAGTAGTTGATGTTGAAGGATTCCTTTACTGGTACGAAGGTGCTAACCCACACATCACAAAGGTTACAGTTAAATAATTTTGCTTTAGTAAATAATGCCCCACAGCGTATGCTGTGGGGTTTTTTCATTTTATGATATACTTATTCTGACTGGAGATATTACTGAAAGGGACATGTGATGATAAAAGAGATACATATAGATACATTGGAAGAGCTGTTGCCTCTTTTGACAGAGCAGGAGTACAGGCCGGATCTTGACAGGAACAGAAGTCCATACGTATATCGTGGAATGTCGGATTCATCCTTCAAGATGTATACGAGCCTTAGCAGAAACTGTAAGGGCCTTCAAAAGCAGCTTGAGCCTGCAATACTTGAAAACTTTGCCAAATATGCCATAAATGATGAGCCTTCAATAGGCCATTCCGTTTGGAGACAGATGATCCTCGGGCAGCACTACGGGCTTCCCACAAGGCTTCTTGACTGGACTCAGTCAGCGCTTGTTGGACTTAACTTTGCTACTACAGAAGAGAATCTTGAAGAAATGGACAAGCATGACTGTATGGTCTGGAGAATCAATATGTCAGAACTTGTTGATCACCTTCCTGAACCTTACAAGTACGCAGTAAACAGGAAGCATTCGACCATTTTTACTGTGGACATGTTAAAAGAACTGACGGGAAACAGCTTGAAACAGTATGATACTGATATGGGCGATTCCTCAATGGTAATAATCGAGCCCCCATCACTTAATCAGAGAATCATAAACCAGCATTCATTCTTCGCCGTAGTGCCGACGGGAATCACAGATATTGAAAAGTTCCTTTCGGACAACACAGAAGATACTGTCAAATACATTATTGATAAAAAACTCAGATGGCGCGTCAGAGATATGCTCGATCAGCTTAATATGAGTGAGCGTATTGTTTATCCCGGACTGGAAGGCCTTTCCAAGTGGATTGCCCGCCATTATTATGTAAAATAAATTAAAGAGAGAATTGCCATGAGTGGATATAACATTAAAAAAGACCAGGTAGAAACAGTACTGGATAAAAAGTTTTTGAGATTATACGATCTGCATTATGAAGAGGGAAGACATTATTTCGATGCTTCCAGAAGACCTGTTGAAGAGCTTGCTGCTTCCATGACGGAGGAAGAATTTAAAAAAATGATCCCTGATGCGGTAAGCTGTTTTGTAATAATAGAGAAAGAGGGAAAGGAGCCGGAGCTTCTTTTATCCTATGAATACAGATACCCTGCAGGAAGATTTCTTTTGGGAGTTCCTGCAGGACTGGTTGATCCGGAAGATAAGGCAAAAGAGAACCCTCTCCTTGAAACAGCAAAAAGAGAAATTTTTGAAGAGACAGGAATAACAGTCAGGGGTGACATAGACAAAATGTCAGTTGTGAACCCGCTTGTTTTCAGTACTCCTGGAATGACAGATGAGAGTAACGGCCTTGTTTCAGTAGTTTTGCGTGATCCTGACTTATCTAAAATGACTCAGGACGGAGCATTGGGACAGGAATGTTTTGACGGATTTGTTTTTGTCACAAAAGAAAAAGCGCGTAAACTCTTAAAAGACGGAGTTGATGATAACGGACATTTTTATTCAGTTTATACATGGGCAGCACTGATGTATTTTTTGTCTGACATGTGGAAATAATGTCTAATTGTTTATGAAAAGAGGGGAATTATGAAAAAGAAATTTTTGGTATTACTGACAAGTTTGGCTTTAGTATCATCTCTGGCTATTGGCTGCGGCAGGCAGGAGAACGCAGATGGTGCAGCTGATGCTTCATCACAAGAGGAGAGCATTGCAGAGCCTGAAGAAACTGCAAAAGCTTCTATTGAACTTACAGGAACCCTGGATTTTGGATGGGCAGTTGACCATATTTCAGACGAGGATTTCGGTGAGATGGCCCGGATCCTTGACGACGAGAAAATAGAAGATCTGCCTGGTGACAGCAGATTCCAGAGAGTCTATGGTGATCTTAGCATGGAAGTCAGCGTGTGGGATCTTCTCAGTGTCGGAGAGGGCAACAAGGACTATAACGACTATGGAACAGTGATCGTTACAGGATCTGGTAAGACTAAAACAGTTTTCCCTGAAGTAAGACATGGAAGATGTCCCGCTGTAAATGCTGATTTTGATGAAAATACAATGTGGCTTGTGGGCGAGGCTATTTCAGAAAATGGCGTGTATGCAGAGATTCCGTATCTCTTTACAATTGATTCAGCAGGTGCTGAGATAATTTATGTTGTTGATCCTGTTCTTGTTCAGAATAAGCTTCTTGAAATGCTTTCTATAGAGTCAGATGACAGCACTATCTCTTTTAACTATGACGGAGATAAGCTCTACAGTATTGAGAATCCGGGAAATGTTACAAACATCTGTCTTGGTGATCACATCAGCTACTATTTAAACTCAGGTAATGACCTGATGGTGAAGGTTACTCCTGGTATTAAAGTTTCAGGAAAAGATGATATCAGCTACGACAACATGCCTACATTTATTGCAACCGTGGTGCCGTCTATGGGTAGCGAGGGTGTATACGACGACTTTGAATTAAAGGCGCTTTCAGCTCTTTCTTATAACAAAGTTGATCTTGATAATCCAACAGCTCTCGATGATGCTATTTCATCAGCAATATTTAAGTCCAATGCTGGTGTTTATTACGAAGGCGAGCTTGCTGCAGAAGGCCATATCCTTATGAGCAGTGAAGAAGAGGGGCCTCAGGTTAAAGCCTACGTTCTTGCTATGTATGGCGAGTATGAGTTCCAGAACGGAAACTTTGTTAAATGTGCAGGAAGCGGAGCTATTCCGACAGTTATCACGTTTGTCTTGAATGACTCCAAGGAATACACTATCGTGAGTTATGAAGAGGCTGAAGACGGAAGCGACTTTGTTCCTTCTATCAAGAAGATGTTCCCTGAGGATCTGTGGGCAAGATGCATATCAATTGAAGAAGATGATATGAGCGAGCTTGAAAAGATGGAGCGAGGTTACGCTGAAGAGTATGTTGAGAGCATCGGCAGAGAAAATGCAGAGATTGGCGATTATGCCGACTTTGAGTACACTTATGATGATGCCTATAATGTATCTGAAAAGGCTGCTAATGCTATGCTTGAAGCTCAGAGTACAGATCCTTTGGTCGGAAAATGCCCTATGTGGTATGGAGACCGCGAGGTTGTGGAAGATGGAATCAGATATATATACAAAAAAGAGTATGATAAGACAGCAAAGAAAGTTATCTTTAGTAAAGTGGAGCAGGAGTCAGGAAAAGTAGTTGAATCTGCTGAGTACGATGCGTGATAAAGGGTAAAAAAACATAACTGGGGGATGAAATGTACAGAGTCGCTATATGTGATGATGAAAAAAGTTCTGCCGCTGAGGCGGCCGGACTTTTGGAAAAATATAAAAGATCAAAGCCGGGCGTTGAATTTAAGCTGGATATCTTTAACTCATCCATAGAGCTTTTGGGTGCCATGGAAAAAGAGAGCTATGATATATATCTTTTAGATATATACATTGACAGGATGAATGGCATAGAGATTGCTGAGACCATAAGAAAACGTGATAGTGGCGGTCAGATTATTTTTATGACTTCTTCCAATGCTTTCTACAAAGAAGCATTCAGAATTCAAGCTGTGCATTATCTGGAAAAACCAATCCTTGAGGAAGAATTCTTTTCTGCCATGGACAGAGTCTGTGTTAAAGAGGAAGTAAAGTTCCTTACGGTGAGGGATAGCGGAGAATTAAGCAGGATTCCTGTGGATGAGATCCTTTATATTCAGTCGGAGGACCATTACAAGAGAATCCTGACGGAGAAAAAGAGCTATTTTGTAAGGAGCACCATGCAGATGCTCATGGACGACCTGGGTGATGTGCCATATTTTTATCTTCTTGGTAAAAATGTCATTATCAATTTAAGGAAGGTGCTCAGAATTACTAAGATATCGATCGTTATGGAAGACGGAACAGAGTTTTCGGTTCCAAGAGGGACCTACAGAGTGATAAGCGAACTTGTTTTGCAGTATAATTTCTAAAATATTCGTTGACACTGTCTGAAAAAGAAAATAAGATTATAACCATAGTGGCAAGGGCGCCAAAACAATGATCCGAGTAATCGTTTGTTTTGTGCGCCATTTTTGTTAGGAGGGAAAAATGAGCAAGTATACCAGAGAGGATATCATACGTATTGTTGATGAAGAGGATGTGGCTTTTATCAGGCTCCAGTTCTGCGATCTTTTCGGAGTTCCCAAGAATATAGCGATTCCTTCAAGCGGACTTGAAAAGGCTCTTGATAACAAGTATGCCTTTGACGGAATTTCTGTTGAGGGATTTGTCAGAAATGAAGAGAGCGATATGTATCTTTATCCTGATCTTGATAGCTTTGAGATATATCCTTGGAGACCACAGGCAGGAAAGGTGGCCCGTATGTTCTGCAACGTCTACACTGCAGATAACAAGCCTTTTTCAGGTGATCCAAGGCACGTTTTAAAACAGGTAGTTGAAAAGGCTAATGGAATGGGACTTAACATAAAGGTAAATCCGCTTCCGGAGTTCTTTTTATTTGATTACGACGACAACGGCCAGCCTACTACAGGCACCAAGGAAAGGGCCGGATATTTTGATGTTGCGCCTCTCGACCAGGGCGAGAATGTCAGAAGAGAGATCATCCTTAATCTTGAAGAGATGGGCTTTAATATCTCATCCTCACATCACGAGATTGCCCCTGCACAGCATGAAATCCAGTTTGGCGGTGAAGAAGCTGTAAGAGCAGCTGACATGGTCATGACTTTCAGAATGGCAGTTAAAACTATCGCCAAAAAGCACGGCCTCTATGCCACATTTATGCCAAAGCCTGTTGAAGGTATCAGCGGTTCCGGAATGCACATGAGCTTTATTGCAGAGGACAAAGACGGAAAGAATATCTTTGCAGATGAAAGCGGAGCCTTATCTGAGACTGCAAAACAGTTTGTTGCAGGTATTCTCTATCATGTAAAGGGAATGACGCTCATAACCAACCCTATAGTGAATTCATATAAGAGATTAGTACCTGGGTATGATGCGCCAGTTGACATATCCTGGTCTTCAAATTCAGCAAACAGAAGCGCTCTTATACGCATATCAAGTGATCTTGACCTAAATCCTCAGGTTGAAGTAAGAAATCCCGACGCAACCTGTAACCCATATCTTGCCATAGCTCTTTTGCTGGCAGCAGGTCTTGATGGTATTGAAAAGAAAATGACACCACCTGAAGCTGTTTCCACAAGAAATGGCGGAGCAGAAAAAGAGCTCGATGTCCTTCCCTTGACACTTGGCGAAGCAATTTATGCTTATCAGTCAGACTCATTTGTAAAAGGAGTTCTTGGAGATGAGATCTACAACAAGGTGCTCACAGCCAAGAAGGCAGAGTGGAAGGAATTCAGAACCTGTGTAACAAAATGGGAAATTGATAAGTATCTCAATAATTTCTGATCGAGGCAGTTTGGGTGAATATTATCGTAGCTTTTGCAAAGCCTGAGGATGCTCAGAACATAAAAAGCATATTGCTGCGTGGCGGATATGACAATGTCATTGCCTGCACAACTGGTGTAAAGGCGCTTTCAGCCATGGAGGATCTGGGAAGCGGAGTCATAGTATGTGGCTACCGCTTAAGTGACATGCTCTATTCCGATCTTGCAGAGGACCTTCCCGGGTATTTTCAGATGCTCATGGTTGCCTCCGCCGATAAAGCGCCCTTTGACAATTTTGGAGAAAAACTCATGTTTTTGCCATCACCTTTCTCCAAGGCAGATCTCTATTCTACGATAAATATGATGATTGAGGGAGTAACTCTTTCCCGTAAAAGAGCAAAACAAAAAAGACTGAATAAAAGTGAAGCTGATAAAAAGACTATCTCCAAGGCAAAAGAGCTACTGATGGAAAGACATCATATGACTGAGCCTGAGGCACATAAGTATCTACAGAAATGTGCGATGAATTCGGGAACAACAATGCTTGAAGCTGCCGAGATGGTGATCTCTCTAAATAGTATCTAAGAATAATACTCACCAAAAGAACTTAATATATAAGCGGAGTTGAGGGGATTTGAACCCCTGCGCCGGACGAGCCGACCTACCGGATTTCGAATCCGGACCCTTCAACCACTTGGGTACAACTCCGTATATGACCGCTGCATAATACCTGCAGCGGTTTTTATTATACTTTTTTAGCAAACTAGCGTCAATGGATTGGTTTATATTTTGTTTCGATTTTTATTAGCGTTTTGTTATAGAAGTGTGCGTAAAAACATTATAAAATGTATGTGTAGAAGTGCGTTTTTATAAAGGGGGTTTATGCTAAACAAGAAAAAGATAATAAGAATAATCCCATTTTTCTTTTGGCCGGTAATAATACTAGTGGCTTTCTTTTGGGTTTATTCAAATTATGAAAACCTATATCTGAAGAATATTGAGTATAGAGGTGCTAAAACCACCAGTTATATAGCGGACTCTTTTTTGACATATCTGGGTAATATCGATAATACGCTTAAGTCCTGCGCATCTTCGGCAGAATACATGATGGCTAAAGGCGCTTCAGAGGAAGAAATCAGGGATTATCTTGTATATGAATCTGAAAACCTTGGAATAACCACAAAAACAGGATCAAGAGGTGTCTTTGGAGTATTCAAAGGGAAATTTTTGGATGGCGTTAATTGGAACCCGGATAGTTCTTACGATGCAATCGGGCGTTTATGGTATACCGAGGCAGTCAAAAATGCAGGAAGGTATGCATTTGTTGGCCCATATTATAACCTTAGGACCCAGGATTATGTGATTACAGTAAGTAAGCTACTGGACGATGGGGAGAGCGTTATTGC
This sequence comes from Butyrivibrio sp. AE2015, assembly GCF_000420825.1. Taxonomy (GTDB): domain Bacteria; phylum Bacillota; class Clostridia; order Lachnospirales; family Lachnospiraceae; genus Butyrivibrio. Next base: position 27,796 of record NZ_ATVR01000035.1, read on the forward strand.
TTTTGCTATTGATTACGCTACCTTTAAGGATATGACAACAAAGCTTATTGGGAAAGATGAGACACGTACAGTTCTCATAATGGACGATAAAGGTGTCGTTATCTGTAATTCCAAAGATGATGAAATGGGAGTTGATTACTCGGCATCAGAAGACCAGTTTCAACGGGAAATTTACAACGCGTGGAGAAATAATCGCGGAAAGAGTACCTATCAGCTTAGGAGCGATGGGTGGAACGATGAGGACTTTATCATATCTCAGAGGCATTTACTGTATAATCTCAACGTTTTGACCATTACAGATGCCAATGCTGAGATGGATGAGCTGAAAAAGACAGCATCCTTGCTGGGAGCGGTGCTCTTTTTGGCGCTTATTATCTCTTTTGCCCTGAATCAAAGGAAGTACCATAAGGACAATGAATCCTTTATCAACGCCAGAGACCTTAACGCTGTGGCGAACATTTACGAGACAATTGTAAGAATTGATCTGGATAAGGACGAACTTGAAATAATCTTTTGCAGGGACTATAGCATTGCAAGTACTCTTGAGGAAGGGCGCTATCACGCACGTGAAACTGTTGCGGAAGTTACGGGTAAATTTGTAGCAGACAGATCATATGAGATGATGAGGGAGTTTATGGATTTTTCGTCATTGAATGATAGACTGACAGGCAAACAGACCCTTACTTTAGAGTTCCTGAACTACGATCACGTCTGGAATCGTGCCAGATTCTTTGTGGCGGAAAGAGATCAGGATGAGAATGTCACCAGCGTAGTATTCGCAACTGAGGCAATCGATGAAGAAAAGCGCGTAAGAGATAAGTACCAGTACCTTGCTGAAATTGATCAGCTCACCGGGATCAATAACAGAGGAAGTGGAGAAAGAAAAATCCGTGAACTTCTACAGAAAAATGTCGGTGGAATGTTCTTCTTGTTTGATGTAGATAAATTCAAGCTTGTAAATGATAACTTTGGCCATGATACAGGAGATGAAGTACTTGTTGGGATAGCTGAGAGGATGAAGCGGCTGTTTAGGGAAAAAGATATTGTGATGAGACTTGGCGGTGATGAGTACGCAGCCTACATGCCTGGCGTTTTCAGCAAAGAAGACGGTGAACTTATCATGAAACGTCTTATAGACAGCGTACATGACATGGATATTAAGAGACTTGAAGGAAGACAGATAGATATCAGTGTTGGTGCTGCCATCTATTACCCGACTGACTCGTATTCTTTTGGTGAGTTATACAAAAGAGCTGATAATTGCGCTTATGAGAGTAAAAAGATTCCGGGTTCTGCGGTGACATTTTATGAGCGTGATGATGAAGAAAGTACTAGAAAATAGCATGGGAGCTGGCGCGCGTATTACTTGGCATTAACTACATTTTTTTGTATAATTGTCATTGATATGTGCGATTACAAATAGCAATTTAGCATATTTATTCAAAGGAGGCCCATTCACATGATGAGAATCGGTATGTTGACAAGCGGTGGCGACTGTCAGGCTTTGAATGCAGCAATGCGCGGCGTTGTAAAGTGTATTGCGCACAGTGGTGAGGAAGTTGAGTTTTACGGTTTTAAGAATGGCTATAAAGGCCTTATTTATGGCGATTTTAGGATGCTTACTTCCCATGATTTTTCAGGTATTCTGACTAAGGGTGGCACTATTTTAGGTAGTTCCAGAACACCTTTTAAGACAATCAGAGAGCCTGATGAGAACGGTCTTGATAAAGTTGAGGCTATGAAGCAGAACTACTACAAGCTGCAGCTTGACTGCCTTGTGGTGCTGGGCGGCAATGGTTCTCAGAAAACAGCAAATCTCTTGAGTGAAGAGGGACTGAATGTGGTATCTCTCCCTAAGACTATCGACAATGATCTTTGGGGAACTGATATGACTTTTGGCTTCCAAAGCGCTGTTGACGTTGCAACACAGGTTATTGATAACATACATACCACAGCAGATTCTCACGGCCGTGTATTTATCATAGAGGTTATGGGACACAAGGTTGGATGGCTTACTCTCAATGCAGGACTTGCAGGAGGAGCTGATGTTATTCTGATACCGGAGATCCCTTATGATATTGGCAAGATCTGCGAAGCCATAGAAGCAAGAGATAAAAGAGGCAGCAGATTTACTATTATAGCGGTTGCTGAAGGAGCAATCTCCAAGAAGGATGCCAAGCTTTCCAAAAAAGAGTACAAGGAAAAAATGGCAAACTACAAGTACCCTTCAGTTTCATACGAAATTGCAGAAGCTATCCAGAAAAAGAGCGGACATGAAGTAAGAGTAACTGTTCCCGGCCACATGCAGAGGGGCGGCGCTCCTGATCCATATGACCGCGTATTTGCTTCAAGACTTGGCGCAGAGGCTGGTCAGCTTATTCTCAATAAAGAATTTGGCTATATGGTAGCTTACAAGAACAGAGAAATTGTAAAGGTTCCTCTTTCTGAAATAGCAGGAAAGCTTAAATATGTATCACCGGATGCCAGCATCATAAAAGAAGCCAAGATGCTTGGTGTCTGCTTTGGGGATTAAATTGTTATAAAAGTTTTGTTATAGGTGGAAGTTATTTTAAATGGGTTATGTAGCTCTTTACAGAAAATTCAGACCTCCTGTCTTTGAGGATGTAAAAGGACAGGATCATATAGTTACAACACTAAAGAATCAGATCAAATCTGACAGAGTTGGACATGCTTACCTGTTCTGCGGAACTCGCGGAACAGGTAAGACTTCTGTTGCGAAGATTCTTGCCAAGGCAGTCAACTGCGAGCATCCTGTTGATGGAAGCCCTTGCGGTGAATGCGAGATGTGCAGGGAGATCGCAGCAGGAAACAGCATGAATGTCATAGAGATAGACGCTGCTTCCAACAACGGTGTTGATAACGTCAGAGAGATCATCGACGAGGTTTCCTACTCCCCAACAAAGGGTAAAAGAAAAGTCTATATCATCGACGAGGTGCACATGCTTTCAGCAGGTGCTTTTAATGCCCTGCTCAAAACACTTGAGGAACCGCCGTCATATGTTATGTTCATTCTGGCTACAACAGAAGTTCAAAAGATTCCTATCACTATTTTGTCCAGATGTCAGAGATATGACTTCCACAGGATCACCATAGATACCATAGAGGGAAGGCTCCGTGAAGTTGTGGATTCTGAAGGCATTACAGTGGAGGAACGAGCTCTTAGATACATCGCCAAAACTGCTGACGGATCCATGAGAGACTCCCTTAGTCTCCTGGATCAGTGCCTTGCCTTTAACTATGGGCAGGAGCTTACCTACGACAAAGTGCTTGGCGTCCTTGGCGCTGTTGATACAGAAGTTTTCAGCAGACTTTTTAATGCCCTCTACAGACAGGATGCCAATGAGGCACTTACCATTTTGGCAGATATTGTAATACAGGGCAGAGAGTTAAATCAGTTTGTAAATGATTTTGTCTGGTATCTTAGGAACCTCATGCTTGTTCAGGCATCAGATCAGATGGAGGATGTTATCGACATCTCTTCCGATAATCTGAAAGCGCTAAAAGAGCAGGCTGAAGGCGCGGATACAGATACGATCCTCAGATATATCAGGATTTTTTCCGAACTGTCATCACAGCTTAGATATGCAACACAAAAACGTATATTAATAGAAATAACATTGATAAAAATGTGCAAACCTCAGATGGACAAAGCTGAAGATGCTCTTGAGGACAGATTAAGAGTTTTGGAGCAGCACGATGAGGAGAACACCAAGCTTTTAAGAGGAATTCAGTCAGGTCAGGTAGCTGTTGTGGCCGGCGCGTCAGCAGCTCCGGCTGGAAAACCTGTTTCCCAGGGACAAAAGAAAACCCTGGACAGAGCAGTTCCTGAAGATATAAAAAGACTTGTAAATGACTGGCCAAGGATACTTGCCAGAATGGAAAACCCTATGAAGACTTACCTTCAGAAAGCAAGGTTAAGTCTTGGCAACAACGATATTCTGCAGATTGTCTTTGACAATAAGCAGTTATCAGATAAATATTCAAATGGTACATCCTCTGAGGAATTGCAGGATGTGCTTGATCAGGCTCTTGGGAAACACGTTGAATTTGAGACCAGATTCATAGAGCCACAGGTTGTATTTGAAGAAAACTATGTAAATCTACAGGCTATAAATTTTGATATAGTTACTGAGGATGAAGAAAAGGAGAATTAACAAATGGCAAAACGCGGAGGATTTCCGGGCGGAGGAATGCCCGGTAACATGAGCAATCTTATGAAACAGGCGCAGAGAATGCAGCGCCAGATGGAGGAAAGCCAGAAAGAGCTTGAGACAAAAGAGTTCACAGCAAAAGCCGGTGGCGGTGCAGTTGAGGCAACTGTATTTGGCAACAAAACAGTAAAGAGCATCGTTATCTCACCTGATGCAGTTGATCCTGATGATGTAGAGATGCTTCAGGATATGATCGTAGCAGCAGTCAACGAAGCAATGAAGCAGGCTGAAGAAGCAAGTGGAGCTATGCTTGGCAAGATGACAGGTGGCCTTGGCGGAGGATTTCCTTTCTAATGGATCTATACAGCGGACATATTAACCGACTGATCGACGAACTGGCTTCATTGCCCGGAATAGGAGGCAAGTCTGCACAAAGGCTTGCTTTCTATATTATCAATCTTCCAAAAGACAGGGTTAAGAAGCTGGCAGACTCAATAACAAATGCACGTGAAAATGTGCATTATTGTAAAGTTTGCTGTACCCTGACAGATGATGACATCTGCCCGATATGCAACAATCCAAACAGAGACCACAAGACCATCATGGTTGTGGAAAATGCGAGAGATCTGGCAGCATATGAGAAGACTGGAAAGTTTGAAGGGGTATATCATGTTTTACATGGAGCAATTTCACCGATGCTGGGAATTGGCCCTGGTGACATACGTCTCACGGAGCTAATGCAGAGACTTCAGACAGAAGATGTAGAGGAAGTTATCGTTGCTACCAATTCCAGCCTTGAAGGCGAAACAACTGCTATGTATATAAGCAAACTCGTTAAACCTACGGGGATAAAGGTTACGAGGATTGCCAGTGGTGTTCCGGTTGGCGGTGATCTTGAATATATTGATGAAGTTACACTTTTAAGAGCGCTTGAGGGAAGAACAGAACTATAATCGCACTTAAAATGGAGGAGAATCATGGGAGTAAGAAAAGAACTTGTTGGAAATGCACCTAGTGGAGAGCAGGTACACGCATATCATATCAGCAACGACAATATGGAAGTTGTTGTGCTTGATTATGGCTGCATAATCAGAAACATCATAGTTCCTGATAAGAATGGCAATAAAGTAGATGTTGCCTTAGGATATGCAGATCTTGAGGGCTATTTTGTAAATGACTGTTTCCTTGGAGCTACAGTCGGACCAACAGCTAACAGAATAGCAAATGCAAAATATAGTATAGAAGGAAGAGAGTTCAGTCTTCCTGTTAATGACGGACCAAACAATCTTCATACAGATATGGAGAAGGGATTCCATAAGCGCGTATGGAAGGGCGAAGAAAGTGATAATTCAGTTAAATTTACTTTAGAGTCTTCAGATGGCGATATGGGATTTTCAGGAAACAGAGTATTTACGCTCAATGTTTCTTTATCAAAAGACAATGAGCTGTCTCTTCATTACCATGCTACTAGTGATGCAAAGACACTTATTAATATGACAAACCATTCATACTTTAATCTTGGTGGACACAACTCAGGAAGTATTCTTGAACATACACTTAAACTTAATGCTGTCGAGTACACACCTGTAATCGATTCAGCAGCAATTCCTACAGGAGAGATTGCTTCAGTAAAGGGAACACCATTTGATTTTACAGAAGGAAAAACAATCGGCAGAGATGTAAATGCTGATAATGCACAGCTTAAATTTGTAGGTGGATATGATCACAACTTTGTAGTGGACGGAGCAGATGGCACTCTCAAAGAGTTTGCAGTAGCTTCTTCTCCGGATACAGGAATTACTATGAAATGCTTTACAACACTTCCAGGATTCCAGCTCTATGTTGGTAATTTCCTTAAGGCCAATAATGCAAAAGATGGTGCAACATATGTACCTAGAAACGGTTTTTGCCTGGAAACACAGTTCTATCCTGATTCTATAAACCAGCCATCATTCCCTCAGCCTGTATTTGGTCCTGAGAAGGAATATGATACAGAGACTGTGTATCAGTTTTGCTAAATAATCTATTAGTTAACGGAGAAATGCTTTGGCGGAAGTAAGAGATTTTAACGCTTATGCCGGAAAAATAAATAATACCGAAGATGATAAAACATCTTTTACAAGGGAGACTTCATATAAAGAAAAGATCAGAAGCCATAAACTGGCGGTCTTTTTCAGAACAGTAAGTGTTGCAGCAATTGTTATTTTGCTGGTGGCTGCAATATATATAAGCTGGAGAGATAAGGAGTATTCTGAAGCTACTGTTTCGCAGGGAGCCAGCATAACAAATGGCGCTGACGCCAAAGTTATAGGCCTTGGCGGAAACATAGTCCAGTACAGTAAAGATGGTATCAGCTGTATGGACGAAAGCGGCAAAGTCCTTTGGAATCAGACCTATGAGATGCAGAATCCAATAGCTCATACATGCCAGAATATCGTGGCGGTAGGAGACTATAACGGACATAATATCTATGTGAGCAGCTCTGGCGGTGCAATGGGCGAGATTGATACCAATCTCCCTATCAGGGATTTTTGTGTATCAGCCCAGGGTATCGTGGCAGTAGTACTTGATGGAACAGATGTTACGTGGATATATCTGTATGATTCTAAAGGTAATGCCATAGCTAACTTTAAGACCACCATGAAAGATAGTGGATATCCTATAAGCGTTAGCATATCTCCAAACGGAGAACTTGTCTGCGTTTCTTATATATATCCTGAAGATGGCACAGTTAAAACAAGCGTGGCGTTTTTTAACTTTGGTTCGGTAGGCCAGAACTCAATTGATAACTATGCAAGCGGTTATGACTATCCCGGAGTTGTTGTTCCTTATGTGCAGTTTATGAATTCCTCATCTGCATTTGCTGTTTCGGATGACAGGATAATGTTCTATTCCGGAGAAGAAAAGCCTGTTAGTCTCAGTGAGAGCTTTACAGGAAGTGAACAGGTACGATCTGTGTATTTTAACGATTCATATGTTGGACTTGTTTTCTCTAACAGCACAGAAGATGGAACATACAGACTTCAGGTTTATAACGCATCAGGAGAACTGGCGCTTACCTCATACTTTGATATTGATTATTCGGAGATCATATTTAGCAATAAGCAGATCATCATCTATAACGAGGATGAGTGCGTTATTAAGGATATGAACGGACATGACAAGTTTGCAGGTGTTTTTGAAGAACCTGTTAGAACACTGGTACCAACAAATCTAAGAAACAAGTTTATACTTGTGACAGCGGACAGTGTTGATACTTATACTTTAAAGTAAGGATTTAATATGAATTTTGATATTTCACAAGTGGTTTTGACAATAGTTGTTGTCTGCCTGTTTCTTTGGAGAATATCATATGGTAAAAATAATGGCCTGTTTGCGGAAGCTGCAGGCCTTATTGCTGTTTTGGCGGCATTTGTGTCTGTTTACTACGTGGCTAATATCGCGGGAAGTGTGCTTAATCAGAATTACGGTGTGATAATTCCAAAGATAGGTTATTTGCTGGTAGCGTTTTTGGTTTATAAGATCATGACTGCTATAGGAGATGCTTTTAAAAAGATGAGGAACGTGCCAATATTTGGAGCAATGGACAGATTCCTCGGTGCAGTTCTTGGCGCAGTAGAAGCTGCTGCAATCATATATTTAATAGAATATGTGACAGACCTTGAGATAATATCCAGTACGATAGTGGTTCTGATGCAGCTCTACACCAGTATTTATGAGGCTTTTACTAAAAGTTTTATAAATAATTAAAAAAAGTGTTGCATTGTAAAATGAGTAGTGCTATACTTTGTCTTACCCGCTGCGGAGGGGACAACCTCAGTAAATAAGCGGATTTTCGACAACTGAACAATTCAGAAAGTCGAAAAAATAATTTAAAAAAGTTGTTGACAAACATCTGAAGCTGCGATATACTAAATGAGTTGCTGCTGAAGAGCACAACAACAAAGCACCTTGACAAATAAACAGTAATGCAACCCTGAAAAATTCCAAGAGAATTTATTCAGAACAAAGATTTAGTAAATAACGGACAGAACAAAAGCCAAGCTTAAGTTCTAGCCTGATCAAACTTTTAAACGTGAGAGTTCGATCCTGGCTCAGGATGAACGCTGGCGGCGTGCCTAACACATGCAAGTCGAACGGAGAATATACGCTTCAGAAGCTTCGGCAGATGATTGTATATTCTTAGTGGCGGACGGGTGAGTAACG
>NZ_ATVR01000036.1 GCF_000420825.1 Butyrivibrio sp. AE2015
TATCCTTCTCATACTCATACAAATATGATATTTCTTGGACTAAATACAAAGGAGGAGGATACATGAATAGTATGACAAACTACTGTGCTTTTAGCAAAAACCATAAATGTATCATAGCTTACTACTCATATAAAGACTTAATTTTTTGCAAGCACAGCAGACGAACTGAAAGTGTAGGTATAGTGATGTGAATGATTTATTTTGAAATGATGATAAATGGATATAAATAAACCCACAAAAGACTTGTGTTCTGAATAAGTATGAAACAAGTCTTTTGTGGGTGTTTTATGTCCAATTTATCACATTGAAAAATATCAGAGTGAACAGAGCTATATCTACACTTTCAATTCGTCTGCGTCCGTTTACAATAAAGTATGTTTTATGAAGTTATATTTCATCTATACTGTCAACAATATATGCCTCATCAACTGTTGCAAACTTTCCATTTTCAACAGTAAGTGAAAAAACTGCATATGCAAAGGCCTCACCATCTTCTTCGTCATACTGAGCTACAAAGATCTTTGTAGTACCATCCTGAATGATAGGAAGATTTGATGCGTAATAAACGCCATCTTCAGAATCTGTATCACATATCTCTACATCATCAACATAAACAATCTCTTCACACCAAAGGTCTGTCCTGTATGGAGCAGATATATAAGCAACACCATCTACTATATTACAGTTAATATCATTGTTGTATTCTGTGTATTCTTCTGTTGATGAAAATTCACCATTTGCATATTCAGATGAATAATTGTATTCCGTTGTACCCTCATCTGTAGTTGTTGTTACATTAAAGCTTGTTGTTGATGTTGACTCACTTGCACAAGCTGTAAGAGATACTGCTAAAACAACACCTGCCATTAACAATCCGATTTTCTTCATAATTTTTTTCCTCCAAAATGTCATATTTTTGATTACAAATATTTATACGAAGGAAAAAAATATGTGGCAAAAGATTTTAGATCAAAGAAAAAATATAAGAAATTTCATCTTCTGAAACGATGTCATCTGCTCCCAAAATGAACGCTTTGCCTGATTTTCTGGGTTTTATCAGGCCTCTTACATAGCACTGGGCAAGCGGATTGGCACAAACTTTGCAGTCATAAATATCAGGAAAAGTCCCTGCGTCTCCCCAATCAAGATCCTTTTCTTTCAGGACATTTTTATAAAACTCATGGAGTACTCTGGCCATAGTATTCCTGCGAAGTGGCATTTTATATACAACTCCACTACTTTCTATTATTTCACATAAAAATGGACCAAGAGCTTCATAAGAAAGCTCCTGGTTGTTTTTATTCTGATATAAATCTATAAGTTTATTTGTAAAGTCCTTACAATTCATAATTACTTCTCATCAGAAAGCGAAACAATAAAAGTTATATTATCAAAAGCCTTAAGGTTTGATACTTCAATACATCCATCCAAAATTGTAAATGTATCATCAGTGTAAACATCAAGAGCTTCCATTTTCTTTGCATTTTCAAATACCTTGAAATATTCGCCCTTTTCGCTACCACTAAAAGCCTTTATTATATCTTTTACAGTAATCTTATAGGTATCTTTCTTATCTTTATCACTTAGATTGATAAAACTAACAGCAAATCTGTCTCCAAAAAGAGGCTTAACAAGAATATCTACTCTGTCATTGTCTCTTATGTACTCTTTTGAAGGATCTTCCGCTGCAAGGCTCGAATAAACTCTCTTTGCCTGAATTCCAAGTTTATCCTGATTTAAAGAAATAAGCTTTTCATTGGAGATGATGTTATAGATCCAGTCTCCTTTACTTACTCTTCTAAGGTCAAGTCCAATCATCAATGGTGAATTCATCATACACCACATAGCCATATGCGTCCTGCACTGAGTTTCATTAAGACCATCCATACCGATCATAAGCATATCAGGATCATTCCACCCCTTTGAAAGACCTGCAAATTCATCCATGATAACCGCCTTATTGTACTGTACAGCTACACCCGGTGTGTAATCGGAAGCCCAGTCACCATGGCCAGGATTCCCATCACTTCCAACTCTGAAAGTGATATCATTTAAGATTCTCCAGGAATCGCAAACCTTCCTGCCCCAATTTTGAGGCTGTGTCTTTCCCCACTCGCAGGCAGAATAATAGATATCCTTATCAGGCGCTAACTTCTTAAGCTCTTTTAACAGACGTCCATAAGAATTAAGCGTATTCTCCTGCCTTCTGTGGTTCATTATCCTGACTTTGTTCATGCCCTTGTGCAGCCTGCAGCCAAATCCGCTTTCTTTATCGAAAGATTCAGTTGGCCAGACAAAAGAAGCAGGGCTTTCAGTTTCTTTAAGAAAGCCGTCAAATACCATTTCTCCTTCGGTCATTATCTGGATCCATTCTCCAACGCCCTCCTCTTTTCCGGTTGCATATTCTACAAAAATAAAATATTCACCATCAGTCGGAGCATCGACTTCAAATACAAGTTCACTGCTCTGAAGTCCCACCGGTGTATTATCCGGTCCTGTTCCATCAAAGGTACCTATTTTTGTAACATAGTCACCACTATCCACCTTTTGTGCAATTCTCCCTGTTATAGCTCCGTCTTTAACAGCAGAGTATATCTTTTCAAAAGAGCCATCAGCTGAACAAAGCTTTATAGCTCTAATATTTGGAGCAAAGGTGTATCTCGCATTTTCAGCATTTGAAAAAGTTGCATTGTCAAAAGGATAATAACAGTTATCTACCTTCAAGAAGTCAACGCCCCACTCTATATAGCTTGCAGCATCCAGGGCTTCGTGCCCGCAGGTTCCAACCTGTGCGCCTGCGCAAAGATTGGTTCCTATGTCATTGTACATCCCAAATTTAAGACCTCTTTCATGGATATAATCAGAAAGCGCCTTAAACCCGCTTGGGAACTTAACTTCTTCATTAGAAAGCTTGTCGTCAACTCTTTCGGATTTATAACATCCATCATCTAAAATAATGTACTCATAGCCAAGTTTATCAAGACCAAGTTCTATAAACTTATCAGCCATTATTTTCGTAAGAGCCTCAGTATTGCCACTTCCAAATGCATTCCAACTGTTCCACCCCATTGCCGGAAGCTTATTTTTTTGTTTCCCAAACATTACTTTGCCGTCATCAAAAGAGTCATACCTTCCAGCTGACTCTATCGTATCCGGTCTTAAGTTTTCATACCCCATTTTTTACCTCTCCTAAAAAAGCCGTAGTTTTTAATACTACGGCTTTTTGTTAATTAATTTTAGAATGAAACCTTCTTAAAGGATTTCTTTCCTTTTCTTACCATAACTCCATCTGCAAAAAATGCCTTGTCATAAGTTGCCTTTACATCTGTAACCTTTTCATCTGCTACAGTTACGCCGCCCTGTTCAACAGCGCGTCTTGCCTCACTTCTTGTAGCACAAAGGCCTGCAGAAACAAGAACCTGAAGGACATCGATGTTTCCATCTCTGAAGTCCTCTTCCTTAAGGCTTGTAGCAGGAACATTTGCAGCATCTCCGCCGCCTGCAAAAAGGGATCTTGCTCCATCCTGTGCCTTCTGAGCTTCCTCTTTACCATGTACAAGTGCTGTAAGCTCAAATGCAAGGATTTCTTTCTTCTCATTGACTCTGCTAGGATCCCACTTCTCCATTTCAAGGATTTCCTCGATAGGAATAAATGTGAGCATCTTGATGCACTTATCAACATCAGCATCATCAACGTTTCTCCAGTACTGGTAGAAATCAAATGGTGATGTCTTGTTAGGATCAAGCCATACAGCGTTTCCGGCTGTCTTACCCATCTTTTTACCCTGAGAATCAGTTAAAAGAGTGATTGTCATAGCGTGAGCATCCTGACCAAGCTTTCTGCGGATAAGCTCTGTACCACCAAGCATATTGCTCCACTGATCGTCTCCACCAAATTCCAGATTACAGTTGTATTTCTGGAACATGTAGTAGAAGTCGTATGACTGCATGATCATGTAGTTGAATTCAAGGAAGCTGAGTCCCTTTTCCATACGCTGCTTGTAGCACTCTGCACGAAGCATGTTGTTAACAGAAAAGCAAGCTCCAACCTCTCTTAAGAGCTCAATGTAGTTAAGGTTCATGAGCCAGTCAGCATTGTTTACCATTAAAGCCTTGCCATCTGAGAAATCGATAAATTTCTCCATCTGACGCTTAAAGCAGGCAGCATTGTGGTCAATATCCTCTCTTGTGAGCATCTTTCTCATATCAGTTCTTCCTGATGGATCACCGATCATTGTTGTTCCGCCACCAATAAGAGCGATTGGCTTATTGCCGGCTTCCTGAAGTCTCTTCATAAGTGTAAGAGCCATGAAATGACCTGCTGTAAGTGAATCTGCTGTACAGTCAAAGCCAATATAGAATGTTGCCTTACCATTGTTTACAAGGTCTCTGATATGCTCTTCATCTGTAACCTGAGCAATAAGACCTCTTGCCTTAAGTTCCTCAAAAATCTGCATAATGCACCTCCAATAAAAGTCATTGCGAAGAAAAAAGTCCTTCGCAACATAATTTGTTGCGAAGGACGAAATAATCCGTGTTACCACCTTCATTCACGCTATGCTCACGCAATGCGCCTCAATAAGTACGATTCAAAAAACCTGAATGATACTCTACTGATGTAACGGTCAGTCACCGTCTGAAACTAATATCTCATGGTAAAAAAGAATTCGTTCCAGCAGCTCACGGAGGTATTCATCATCGCTCTTAACTTACGCTTCTCACCAACCAGCAATTCTCTGTTGTCAGATTTCGATTCTTACTTATTCCGGTCACAGCCTTTAATATTTAATTTCTTAACAAATTTTAATAATTTAAAAATATTATGTCAAGCGTTTATTTGTAGTTTTAAAAATAGATTTGTAGTAAAATAAGACCACATAATAAATTAGAATCATTGGGAGTAATGCAATTGAAACTATTTCAAACAACATTTAATCCAAGATTTATACCTAATATCAGAGAATGGGCACAAAATGTCGATTTACGTGATGGCAATGCAATCATTCACATATACGCACCCTATACTGATAAGTCTGTTTACTACAAATTGGACAGGATTCAAAAGATTCTCAATATAGAGCTTCCCGGTGTACCTATTGTCGGCTGTAGTGCTATAGGAGAAATCATTAATGGAAGCATAGATTACAACGAATGCGTTATTACGCTTACAGTATTTGATGATCCGTCTACCCAGGTTAAGGTTCTCTCTTTTTATGATTTCCACAAAGACTGTTCACAAGTTTTCTTTGATATCATAAAAGAAATTCCTGACTTAAAGGGAATTGAGATCGTATGTGCAAACTCTGACGTGATGTTTGATAAGGCAAGTCATACTGTCGATTCTCTCCCTGATAACATTGAGGTATTTGGTGCCATTGCAGTAGGTGATGATGATAACAAGCCCTTTATTTTCACTGATGACAACGACTACCATACAGAGGGTGTTTTCCTTGTTTTATATAGTGGAAAAGAGCTTCATATCCAGACAAACAGAATGTTTGGCTGGAAAGCTATTGGCTACCCCCTTCATGTAACAAAGGCAGAGGGAAACGTTGTTTATGAGCTTGACGGAAAGCCTGCTTATGATGTTTACAGCCATTATCTCAACATAAAAAAAGGTCCAAACTTCTTCTATGACGCTTTGGAATTCCCATGGGAAGTTCAGGTAAATGACGAAACTGTATACATCCGCCATGCCAAATCTGTAAATCCTGACGGATCAATCGTGATGTCTACTAATGTTCCTGTTGGAAGCAATATCCGTCTTACTTATGGCGACCCATTAAGAATAATGAAACACACCAAACAGGCAGGCCAGCTTATACGAGACTTTGCACCACAGGCAATTACCATATATAACTGTTTTGGTCGTAAGCTCTTTTGGGGCGAACAGGACAATATTGAGATCGTTGAGATCTCAAAGCATATGGAAGCTGCCGGATTTAGTGCTCTCGGCGAGATAATGCGTTTTAAAGGCAAGACCATCCTGAATAATCTTTCAATAGTCACTGCTTCCATGCGCGAAGGAGAAAAACAGGAAATAGACCATATCGAAGAAGGTCCGAATATGGCATCTTCAAGTATGCCGATAACTGCAAGGCTTGCAGTATTTATCAACACGATTACTGAAGAGCTCATGGAGAAAAACAACCAGCTAAACGATATGCTCTATAAGGCTTCCCATGATGCTCTTACAGGTCTTTTAAACAGAGGAGCCATTGAAAGAATCATCTATGAAACAGATAACTCTTCAGATTGGTTTCTTATAATGTTTGACATAGATAACTTCAAGAATATAAACGATACTTATGGTCATATTGAAGGCGATAACGCCCTAAAGACTATTGCTTCATATATAAAAGAAAAGATCATCTGCAATGAAGGTTTTGAATGTGGTCGCTGGGGCGGTGAAGAATTTATAATGCTCGTAACAGACCGCACTGCAGATTATGTAAAATCAAATACTGAAGAAATGATCAAAAATGTTGACCAGCTTCTTGGCATAAACTATACACTTACTATAAGTGCCGGTGCAACCAGACATAAAGAGGATGAAACAATTCTTCAGACTATAAGCCGCGTTGATGAACTTCTTTATAAAGCAAAAAACAATGGTAAGAATCAGCTTTGCAGCGATTTATGATTCAAATAAAAAAGAATGCCTAAATTACGGCATTCTTTTTTATCCAATTTAACGTTCTCTTGCATTTTTTATATCTGTCAGTAATTCCTCCGGAATGAACATCTTTCCATATCCAACTCCAAGATCAATCTTAGGTTTATTGGCACCATGAAAATCTGATCCACCACTTATCAAAAGGTCATACTTATGAGCAAGATTTCTTATCTGCCTCTCTTCTGCCGGTTCATAGGTGGAATAAATAGCTTCTATTCCCTTAAGGCCGGCATCTATCAGCCTTACTACCAAAGCTTCAAGCTTTTCATCACTCATATGATACAAAATAGGATGGGCTAAAATTGGCACTCCACCAGCTAAAAGAATAAGTTCAATCGCATCCTCAGGAGTGATATTTTCCCTCGGAACATAGTATTTACAATGGTCTCCTATATATTTATCAAAAACCTCCTGCCTTGAATTAACATAACCTTTATCAAGCATGAGCTTTGCGTAATGTGCCCTTGTAATAACAGCATTGGGAAAAGCCTCAAGAAGCTCATCATAGCTTATGGGGAGTCCTGCTTCTTCAGTCAGTTTCCTACACATTTTTTCATTGCGTTCACGCCTTGAATCTGCAAAAGCCTGAAGTCTTCTCTGAAATTCTTCATTATGATGATCAATATACAGGCCAACTACATGAACGTCTTTTCCTTCATTTACAGTAGAGAACTCAATTCCTGGAATAAATTCAATATCACTGTATGTTTTACCTGTGTAATCAATAGCTTCGTCAAGACCAATGACCGTGTCATGATCAGTAAGAGCAATTGCAGCAAGATTCTTTTCATGAGCATAATCTATCAGTTCTTTTACGCTATATGTACCATCTGAACAATTTGAATGCGTATGAAGATCAATTCCTCTCATTTGCCTGAAGTTCCGCCTTTCAAAACTAAATATCAATCAAAATATGGCTTGATCACCTTTTTTACAACCTGGAGCATCAGATACATGATAATTGTATCAACCGGAAGCATCACAGCATTGGAAATAAGTCTTCCCGGAAGTATCACAGCAATTGCCTTTCCATAGAGCATATTAAGCCAAAGAGTGTTAAGTATGATATTGCATACAATCTTAACACAAGCCTGAGCCGCAATGACTCTCCAGAGCTTAAGAGGCTTGTTATAGATAAAAAGTCCATAAATGATAGCGCCGATCATTGCTGTTATAGTGAAGCCTATAAAGAAGTCTCCGTCTCCGGATGCAAACCATTTGATAACATCCATGGCTCCACCAAAGATTGCTCCTATCCATGGTCCAAAGAGATAGTCAACTATCTGATTTGGAAGTCCGGAAAAGCCAATCCTTATGTACTGTCCGAATTTGATGGTGGCCACATAGCCCAAAATAACCGAAAGGGCGCCCATCATACCGCAAAAAGTAAGGACTTTTGTTTCTTTAAGCCTTGAAACTGATGAAAAATAAGATTTGCCTGATACTGTCTGTTTAGCTGTTTGATTTAACATAAAAATATCCTCCTTTGCAGTTTTCCATTACCACATCGGGGGATATTCAAAGTTTCAGATATTCCATTGATGTAGCAGCGGGATGCGAAACTTAAACCGCGGAAAAATCCTTCGTCCTGATGACAACTCCCTGTTCACCCGGCACTTAACGCTTAAATTTCTACTCTGCATTTATTATTTGCCATTCATAATACATCATAACATCAGCCAGGTCAAAGGTTTTTTAACGTTTCATCTTAAATGCATTATAAAGCTGCTCAACAGCTCCCGGTGATGTATTACCTATCAGATGACTAAGTCCCATTACACTCATGACAGTGATTGCCATCACTTTTGACTGTCCCATAGGATTAAACTCACTGGCACTGAATATGATTGATTGAGCCATTGACATACCGGTATTTGCTACAAGCTCTGATGTATCTTCATATCCCTTGGCTTGGGATATCATACTGATAAGATCTGTTGAGGCAGTCTTTGGATCAGTTTCTTTATTAAACTCATTTAGGAGTTTTGTTTTTCCCACATTTATATATCCGTTCCTGATCTTCTCAACTTCTCTCTTTCCTGCATCGGTCTGAGTGTAATATTCCTTAAGCGCGTTTTTATCAGTAAGTACGCGGATTGCAAACATAGCAAAGGCAAGTCCACAATTGACCGCTTTGGAAATCATGCCATCTGTAAATCCGGATATATCAACAGCAGCACTGATAATCCTTGTCGCAACTTTTATGGTAGTCATACCAAGTCCCATTTTCTGCATAGTCTTACTAATATTCATGGAAAGATCCGCCATTCCCTGGTTTTTATCTGCAGCGTTCCTGGCTTTCTTCAGCTGGCCTTCATCAAGTCTTCCATTTGTTTTAGCATTCTCAAGTTTGCCTATATCAATAGTCTTAAAGTTTTCACTTTGCTTTTTTGTCTGATCAATAGCACTGATATTAGAGGCATAGCTTGCAATGTTCATAACATCATCAGCCGCCTTTTTTACAAGGTTTACACTTCTCATAGCACTATCGATTCGAAGCTGTGTACTCTTTTTGAAAGCATTTACAGCCTTCGCGTATTTAGTTATTTTTTTTGCACTTACTCCAACTCTCCCTGCTATTTTATCGAAGGTTTCAGTCACATAGTTATCAACTGCATCCTTCATCGTTTTAAGCTTATCAGTAGCATTAGGGTCTAACTTACCTTTAAACAGCTTGTCATTGGCAAACTTGTATGCAGCTTTTTCAACTGAGTATTCCATAAGACGGACAAACTCTCGTACCTTTTTGATAGGTATCTTATTTAGTGCCATATCATGAATTTTTTTAACACTCTCGTAGGTACTTTTTACGCTATCATAAGTATCGTACGCGTTTTTAATGTCGTCTCTTATATCTCCCTTATTTGAATCCAATACAACGCCCTTTGCGTTTTTCTCGACAATATTTTTCATGTCAGGATTCACATGTTTCTTATCTGTCAAAAGTTTCGATTCACCAAAGACTTTATCCAGCAGTAAATACTCATTTGTAAAACTCTTGAGCTTATCTACTATCGCAGTTACTGAGTTATTTTCAAAAATAATTGAATCGATTTGTTCCTGCAGTTTTATGTAGCACTCAGTGCTATTTTTTTCAAGAGTTTTGACGTCGTGCTTAACCTCATTCAAATTCTTGCCAAGCTTATTAACTCCACTTACTATGTAACCTGAATCAGCAAAGCCTATAGCTTTAGATACACTTCCCAAAGTCTTTATGCTTTTACAAAGCTTATCTAATTGCTTGCCGGTAGAATTAATTGGCGAAATGCCTACAGTTTTAGCCGTGGATAAACCATTGAAAGAAATAAGCCTCGCCCATTGATTACCTGTCCTATGGAAGTTCCGACGCAAAAATCCATAGTTCATTTTTATCCTGCCATTTTTATAAAGTTCTCCTGCACCTCGATAAAGAAGGGCATTTCCTTCAGTAATCTCAAGCTCCTCTGTTGCTCTGTTTACAAAGTTCAGTGCCCTCTTAAAAAGCTTCCAGTCTATGGCAGTAGATCTTTTCATAAACAGATTTCGCTCAAAAGAAAAAATATCATTTATATTTTTTTCTTTTGTGAGCCTTACCCTGTCTGAAATCTGTGTAGTGTAAAGAGCTTCCATGGCCCTGTAGTATTCATCGTTCTCAAGGGACAAACCAATGTTATCTTCAAGATTTGCTTCAATATACTGATCAATCAGCTTGTCACGGGCAGCAGGATCCACATAATTCCTGTCTTTTAAATTAAACAGGTTACTTTTGTAATTCTTTTTGGAGATATCAAGAATTCCTCTGTTACAAAGAGCCTTAAAGAACAAGATCTTTTGCTGGTCTGTTAGAGAATAATATCCCGCAAGGGCATTATCAATATCTTTTCTATTTCCATCACTATTGTCTTTTTCAGCATGTTCTTTTACAAGGTCTTCAAAATTCTGAAGCTTAAAATCGGCTTTATTTGAATATTTTTGCTTTAATTTCTCATTTCTTTCAAATGCTTTTTCATTACCTGCATACTTTATAAGCTCGCCATGGTTCTTAAGGGCCTGTATACCGGTCTTCTTTTCCATGATCTCATCAATAAATTTAAAGGCATTCTCAATGAGCTCCCAGTCCACTGTTGTATCTCTATTTAAAGAGTTTTTCTTAAAGCAGTCTTTTGTCAGGTCTTTTCCACTAAAATTCTTATCATCTCTTAGCTGAAAACTTAGCACAGTTGTAAAAGCCTTAAAGCAGGATTCACTGTCATCAAAGCCTGCCAGAACATCAGCACTGATATCAGGATCTCCTGATAAAGTTTCCAAAAGAGCATCTCTTTTATTTTGATCTACGTATAAAGGCGCCCCATCAGTCTTAATGCAGCTCTTATCTATGGCAGTTCTGTCCTGAAGGATTCGAACAAATATCTTTAGATCACCATCGCTCATTTCTTTAAAGCGCTTTATGATCCTGTTCATCCTTCTGTTTAGGGCAATTGATTCATCTATAGCGCCTGCCTGTGCAAATCCAACTAAAGGTCCAAGATAAAACTTATCTTTAGAAGCTTTTAATGCTTTTTGCAAAATAGCTTTTTTACTAAGTTTATCCTTTACTGCAAAATCAATAAGTCTTCTCTTTAAATCAGTGACAGTCAGAGTCCTGCCTCTTAAGGCATCAATATGGGCAAGCTGTTTTTTACCAAACTTCGTATATGCACTAAAAACAGAAGCGTAGCTGTCTGATATACGCTCAACATCCTTTTCGCCATAAATACTCTTTTGTTCTGATATTTTCATGGCAAATTTCATCGCTTTATCATATGCAGCCTCTGAAATCTTAAAGTCTGATAAGCCTACTCCTGAAATACCAAAGTCCAAAAGCTTATTTAAAGCCTCTCTGTAGTTGATATCAAAATGATATTCCTGTCCGCTTACATATTTTTCCAGCTCCGCCTGAATTGCAGTAAGCTTTTTGTTCTTTTTCTCCGTTGCCTCAGTAAGAGCCATAGTTCCTTCTGTTCCGAGGCCTATCGCACTACTATCAAGGAACATAAGACCAATAGCAAAAAGCTTTTTTTGCTCATCATCAAGAGCATCATACTTATTTGCCTTGCCTTTGAAAAGATACAGATTTGCTCTGATAAGACTTGCAATAGCTTTCTCATCAGCAGTGTCATCTGTAAGGGCTGTCTGCTCCTTCTGTATGAAATCAGAACTAGTGACTGCATTTGACTGTGAATATAGATTATTTCTGTATTCTTTTTTTCTGAATAATTCCAGTCTGTTTTTCCAAAATTCAGCACTGAACTCGTGATCACTATTAAGTTCATTGACCACATCTTCCATGAAATACTGTCGAAGAGAGAACATAAGCCTGTCAACATAGCTCTGTGGCAGACTAAAATTCTTATTTTGCATAGCCGGATCAGCGCTCTCTTTATATATATCAATAAAACCTGGGCGAATCACCTCCATTACTTTCTTCCAATAATCTATGTAGGCTGCGCTCTTATCAATGATCTCTCCAATATGCTTCGAATTCTCTTCAAGATCAGCATCTGTCCCTTTTACTGTCTTGTTATTCTCATCACGACCACCCATGCCGGTAATGAGCATAGTTCTGAGATTCTTTCGAATCTCATCTATTTCCTGCTGCAATGATGGATCATCTGATTCTATTTTCTCAAGTTTTTGAAGCTTCTTGTAATTATTCCTGAAAATCTTTAATTCCTTACTCTTTCTTATTTCCTGAGTGTTAAGATTTTCCGGCTTATCAAACCATTTATTAATAAGATCTGAGTTACCATAACATTTTACGATAAACATCAGAACTTCTTCTTCGCCCATCCCCCTATCATTCACCTGATCAGTCTTTAGCAGGTCATACAATCTTCTCATAACAAGGGCATGGTTAAAAAGAGCTTCTGAATTTCCATAGGTATCTGTAATACCAGGAATAATCCCGCCTGCAGCACCTCTCTCTATAAGCGCATCCTTAAGAACCTGTGGGAGGTCAAGCTCATCACAGTATTTGTCCACTCTTCCGCGCATTTTATCAATACGGGACTCATCAATAGTAATTGCCTTTTGTCCCTTACCGGTAACTCTTACTAAAGTCTTTCCCTGCCTTATCTCATTCAATACGTAATCATTGATCTTTAGGAATTTCAGTCTCTCAAGTCTTCCATTTTCTTTCTTGGTGCTGATATCTTCTATAACCTCCTGGTCGTTATCATCTACTTCAGAATCCATGAAAGTCTTGATGTTATTTAGAATTTCAGCTTCGTTTGGTGTACTTTGTAATCTTTTTTTCAGCTCATCAAATTTTCTGCTCACAAAGTCCTTACAGGATTTTTTATTTGTAATTTCCTGAAAATCCTCGATTTTTTCGACCTTAGCATATAATTCCTGCATAACTGAAAGCTTTAAAAGTCTTGCTTCATTGCTATTTAGTTTTTCTTTCTCAAGCTTTTTATCTATCTGTTTTGAGGCCAGCTTAATTGCACTATTTACGCTGATGCCGCCTTTTGCAGAAAGCTTAAATAATTTACTCTGAAAATCATCAAGCTGTTTTGCATAAAAATCAGAGTCTCCTTTCAGAGTCCCTTCATAAATTCCTCTTATAAACATGTGGGCATATATTTGCCTTGCAGCCCCGGATATTACATATTTTGTTTTTCCTTTATACGCGGAATCGTGTTTACCAGCCTTATTGCATCCCATTAGGAAATCAGAAAGTTTCCCATCCAATGTATCTTCAATAAAGCTTCTAAAAGATTCCTCTCCTTTCAATAGCTCCGCATAAACTTCAGGAATATTGATGATAAAAGGCACAAATTCCTTATACTTTTCGCCATCATAATTCTCAAGGGCCTTTACACCTTTTTCATAAATATTCCTTGCTTCTTTTACCTCTTTTTGATTATCAATATCCTTAATGCCCGCGCCTAGAGCTTTTATCTGTAAAAGAGCTTCTTCAAAGCTTATTACTCCAAATCTCTCAATATTTCTTCTTTTAGCTACAAGTTTCGTATCAGGGCTCATATCTTCAGTAATATCTGTAAGTCCTGACATGAACCACTTAAATTTTTGATAATATGACTCTAATTCATTTTCATTAACGCCGCCTGATAAAAGAACTTCCTTTAACTGGTCTTTTCTATTTTCAAACCTGCTGTTTTCCAGTTTTTCCTGTTCTATCAGGTCATCATTTTTGTTCTTATAGGCCATACTATAAGGGCGGTATGGAAGATAAGTGTTTTTCCCATCTCCCGATAGATGAACCAGGAATTTTTTATCCAGCTTATCACCCAGATCATCTAAGCGCTTCTGCTCAATACTTATCTTTTTTAGCATATAAGGAAGCTTGCCCTCATCATCCCAACACTTATTTTCTCTGTATTCTCTAAGAGAATACTTCTTTCCATTTTCTTTGCGTGAAATAATAGCATATAGCTCAAGCTTAAAATCACCACTTGCAAAAGCGGAATTACTGATTGCCTTTTCTTCGATTTCCGACCATTGACTTTTAGTAAGAAGCCGCCCTTTTTTCTCCATAAGCTTGTGGGCAGATTCCCTGTTCTTATGTATCCTTTCAGCGATCTTTTTTCCGTCACTTTTCCAATCGATATCATCAGCATTTAAAAGCATGTTCGGGGCTGAATGCGTCAGAGCATTAAGCAAAACATCTCTATAGCTTTCCTCAAGTCCAAAGTCGTCCAAGAGCTTTCGAAGGCGCCTTTCAACTCTGTACTCATCCGGAGAAACATATTGCAGCATCTCCAAAAAAATGTCTGTCTGGGCAAGGACCTGATCCCTTGTTCCAAACACTCTAAAAGAACCGAGGTGCTCATAGAGCTTTTCTCTCACCCTATCCCTTGTAGCATCAGAGCACCTCTTTTTAAGTTGCTGCTCTATATAATCATCAGTATCTTTCGTATGATCTTTAAAAGTGTCAAGCAAGTCCTTAAACTGCTCATCACTTTCAGCCGTTATCATCATCTCCATCGCCAAGTAGCGGTAAGCATTTGCTGACTCTTTTGATATCTTTAGAGCTCCAAATATCACCTCACGTCTTTTATCGTATTTTTCAATAATCTCACTGCTGGCTGTCATATAATTGTCACATATCGCATCAACTTTTTTTATAAATTCCTGAGGCTTTAAGAAAAAATCCTCTTCATTTGTTTCCATCTCTATATGATCACTTAACTCTTCTCTAACCCAAGGCATACCAAGGGTAATATCTTTCCTTTTATCAAGGATCAGCGGAAAAGCAATCTTATTTGCAAGAAGACGATTATTTTTATCCTCCAAAAAAGCGATTAAATTGTTCTTATCATCTTCAGTAGTAAGTTTTTTACCTTCCACAAGCTTTGAAATATATGCAGTGTAATCATTCAGAGCCCAGTTTTCCAAAGATTTATCAAGTTGCTCCTTAGGAAGGTTTGAGTCAAGTAATCCTGTTTCTATTAGTTTATTGACATCTGCCGCCAAAGCATTGACTCCATAAGCTTTTTCAGCATCCTCCATTTCTTGCTGTGTATAGCCGTTACTCTTGTATTCGATCAAACGGGCTTCTTTTTCATTGAGAGCACTTGCTTTTTCCTCAACCAGCCTTTCCATCTCATTGAAAATGCTCTTTATTCTGAGGGCAATCTGATACCTGCGTTCTCCCTTATCAAACATGTGATATCCGGAATGTGAAAATAAATATCTGTTGACAGCCTCTTTTGACCTATAAAACGTGTCAAAGAAAGACGCCCTGGTCTGACCAAGCTCTCTGTCATCATAAACTCCCTTTGAAGCAGCCAGTTTGATCAATTTATCAACTTCATCTGTCATCCGAGAAAAAGTCTCCGACTTGCTGCCTTTTTCATTAAGCAGCTGATTCCGAAGTTCAGACAGATTCATCAGATCATATTTTGCTTTTTTAGATCCCTTTATATTTGTAATTGATGTAGTCTTATTAAAAGAATTAACTACATCCCAGGCCTCATCCTGATGCCTGTTATACAATTCCTCTGTTAGCTCTATATTGAAAACTTTTCGCTGATCATTTAAATATTCGTTTGGCATTTTTATGTCTCCAAAATTTTTATATCCAAAAGTGTCAAAAAGTTCTTACAGATGCAGATCAATACTCTTCAAAATCTTCATCCCATTCTTCTTCGTTATAAAATCTTGTATCAATCTCTTTGCTTTCTGGAAGCTGCTCTTTTCTCATTCCCTCATATACTTTTTCGCCTGTTTTTTTAGGAAACAATATCTGACATAAAGAAAGTGATCGCTCATCATGACGATCAATTAGAAACTCCGTTGAAAGATCATATTTAGCCTCTGCCAATAGAACAGTTTTTTTCATAATATGAATAAGTGTGTTCGGATCCTTATCATGACTGTGAAGAAGGTCCAGCTCTATTTTTCCTGATGGTTTTTCATGAACCAGAACTATTGCATATACTTCTTCATCATCCTCGTAATAACAGGAAACATCATTATCAAAGAATTCCCTTGGCAGGAATAAAAGGTCATCACATATTCCGTGGTTGCCCTCAAATTCAAGTTCTGCGATCATGCTGCTAAAAAATCTGTCTTCCGCCTGAGAAAGAGGTTTTATATTATCGTATTGACCATCGCCGTGCTTTAAAAGCCTCTTGATGATTTCTGAAAGAGACACACTGATAACAGAACTTTCCTTTTCTTCCAAGGAAAACCCTGCCTTTTTAAGCGCATTTATTTCAACACCGCCAAGTGTATTGGGAAGAGAATAATATGAAGAGCCACACTCTGCTAAAAGAGCAGATTCCGTATATTCATCCATAAGAACATTAGCGCTTTCTTCATCCAACGCTTTCATAAATAAAATATGGCTCTTTATATCAAGTTCATCATCGCCTTGCTTAAGCTCCCATACTATCCCGGCAGACGGGGCATCTTCTCCCTCTTTAACACAAACAAAACCGCAGGTAAACTCTCTTTCAATGCATTCAGCAATATCAACTGGAAGAAAATCCAAATAATCATATACATTTTCCTTAGTAAGGCCCGTTATCTGCATGAATACTCTCCTTCTCACTATCAAGAATATAATGACTGCAAAACAATTAATAATGCGCATAGAAACTCATAATTATTATACTTTGTAAAGCGAATGCATATCATCGCTATACGGTTAATTTTTTCTTAATAAAGAATAAAGAAACGAAGTGATACTTTCTATATGCGTAAGTAATTGACTACGCACGCCACCAGCCAATAAATCACAAAAGCGGAAATGCCAATCAGCATTTCCGCTTTAATCATTCTTTCTAATTGTGCGTGAACCACTCATTTTCTTTGTAGCTAAAATACTCATACATTAATTCATCAACAAATTCTGCATCTTGTGGTTCAACACATATTTCTTCATTTTCCAGCACACCAATAATGATATATCCTTCATCTTTAAGAATACTTAGGACGGATTGTTCTTCGTTTTGTAATTCTTCCATCCTCTTTGCCACCTTTTGCTGCTGATCTTTATTTTTTACAAGCATTGATATAAGAAAGGCATCTTTATCATGTTGTTTCATAGAGCATACAATAACCTCCTTTCTGTAATAAGATGTTTTTCTTGTTCTATTCTTATTACAGAAAGATCTGCATTCAGGTTTTACTCTTTTTCAAAAATCCACTTCCGTTTCCAATACTACCTTGCCTTCTGCAAGTGAAGAATCAAACCCTTCATTTTGAAATTGTTTTTCAACCAGAGCTGCCATATCAGTTGTTGAGTAAACCTTCATTCCTATCTGGTCAAAAAAGTCTTTATACATATTGCCTGTTTCATAAAGGACATTGTCTTTTACGATACTCACATCAAAATATGGCACCTCATTGGCTTTTCCATATTCGCCCATTTTAGCATATGTATACAAATATTCCGGTTCTGATTCATCATCAGTCTTTTCAAAATAATAGGAAAAAATCAGCAAGTCCGACATATCTATTCCATAATCGCTATAAACATATTTTGTAGAACCATACCACAACTCGCCTCTTTCGGCATATTCAGCCACATTTCCGTAGAGGAAATGCCATCTACCTTCTGCATCAACGTAGCTTTTTTCATATGAACTATCATATGCTCCGCCAGAGGAAGTTGTTTCAATATATCCATATTCGTTTACTGCCAGGCTTTTTCTGGACCATGAATCACCGCAGTAACACAGCTTAAGTCCATCTTTCGTAGCCTTGAAAATCATTTTATTCTCATAGGTATCCATTGGAGCCTTGAATTTAACAGCTACCAAAAGCTCGTTTTGTCCATCATTGCCACAGTCAATATAAGCATTTCTTGTTTCGCTGATTTCAATGTCATCATTTGATTCGAGAAAAACATTTATCCCGCTTTTAAGTCCCTGAGCTATTTCATCCAGAGTATATGACTTACCATCTTCCAGTGTTTCCTTATAGCTGGAATAATAGCCCTGATCTGCATCAAAAGAAATTTCGGCTACTTCTTCATTATTAAGGAATGCTTCGTATACTTCTGAAGGATCAAAGCTTTCTTCCTGCACTTGCTCCTGTTCTTTTTCAATTTCATTTTCCGCTACTATAGGTGTTTCCGCTAATGTATGTTCATTTGCCTCTTCACTTACAGTAGTATCAGCCTGTATCCCTGTACTTCCACAACCACAAGTGAGCACTCCAAATAGGATTGCACCGGATAGCACCATCATTTTTTTCTTAATCATTTTCATCACCTATATTATGCCAATCTTTGTTCATCATCCCCAAAAGCCACTTCTTCTGTCGTCATCCGGGTTCGGCGCAAATAATACAGCTACGCCTGCAAGAAGAGCAAGAAGAATAACCTTTCCAAAAACTAAAACAAAGGTAACAGCAAATACACCCGGAATAAAAAGAAGCACATACTGCGAAATATTAGAGAAAAACACACCCGGATCATGAATCATATCAATAACATAACCTAAAATCACCAGGCCCACTGCAATAGGTAATCTTCTTTTGATCTTTTCAAATAAGTACTTAGCATTACATTTCATTCTTGCTACTGTAGACTCAAATAAATCGCCAAAAACAGTTACTATAATATCTTTTAAAACAAATAGGATTTTCTTAACTATATCCATTGTAATCACATCTCCTTAGTCCTTAATTCATTGTTCTGCCACTATCAGATATCGAATTTAAAAATCATCTGTGTAATACCTTAGCAATCCAATTCTTCTCAGGTTGCCACCCATATTTTTCTTTGCAAATAAAGGCGGCATAAACTCCATTTTCAGTCCATCTCTTCTTGTGAATATAAATAGCTATAATCCAGGTAACAATTATGAACGCACTGGCAATAGGATGAGACTTACTCATTTCTATTCCGAATATGGTTGGAACCATCGGCCACATATATGCAAGAATTGCGCCAATCCAAAAGCGGCGATATCGCTGCTTAAAATCGCCCTTTTCCTGGATAATCTTATCGTTTTGGCCAAAGAAATCCTTATTTTTGCTTTCAACATTATTATCATTAACGAATTTGTTCTCCGACATATTATTCCTCTCAAATCAATTCTGCGAAACAACTCTGAAGCTCACCACGCTATAGGTATCGTCTTTGTAAGCTTCTCTGAAAAAGTAATCATCCCACTCTTCATTTGTAGGCTTTCTTAATCCGCCTCCAAGTCCTTCAATATATCCGCCATCGACATCAATATAGCCAATACGTGCATTTGGATATACTTTATTTAATCTTCTGGCTAGATTTTTAGTACTTTCATACGAAGATATTCCTCTAACATACAAAGGTCCATTACCATAGATTCTATCTTTGAATACAACGTGATCATCAGGTTCAAGCCATGTTCCAACGGCCCCGTCGCTACATACACATATTAACTGAGGATTGTCGGTATTTCCTTTTTTCCTATCTTCATCAGTAAAAAAGGCATATATTCTATTTGAACCAGCATACATAAAACCATCGTTTTCAAATTCATCATAAGGCACAAAAGATGTCATAAATCTATGGTATCTTTCGTACTTTTCAGGATCATGTTCTTTGTAAAGAAGAAGTGTTGAGCCATATTGATACAGGCCTTTCATATCTGTTGATTCAGTAAGCGTATTGTAATAATCAACATCCTGATGAGACTTCACAAATTCTTCTGCATCATTGCTATATTGCTTATCGGCTTTCTTATTTTTAACCAATCGATATATCGCATAGCCAATTGCGACATACATAATAAGATTAAGCATACCGGCTGCATTACTGGTTCTAAAAAATATAGATGCAATAACAGCTATAGCAATTAACACAATTAGCTTAATATTCTTTTTATCAAGCTTTTTATCAGTTGTCTTTTTATCCGCAGACTTTGAACCTTCTGCTACCATAGGCTTCGGCTCAAGTTTTGTCCCACAGCCGGTACAAAACAAAACGTTATCATCTAATTCTTTCCCGCAATTTGTACAATATCTCAAAACTCATTTCCTCCCATATCCTCATTTCTCTCTCGTCTTAAACTATTACGAATTGAATTTTGAGCAGAACGTTTGTCATCAAATGCATTCCCATCTCTGTCAATATAGTATTCGTCCCGAGTCCTTGAACCTGAAAGAACTTGAATTATCTTGCCAAAATAGCAGATGAAAGCAAATCCAATCAATCCAGGAATAAAAAAGAGTCTAAATGCGTCACCAAAAGGAACTCGCAAAATAACTACGCACAATAAAACACAGATAAATGAAGCAATCCCCGGTATTATTGAGTAACCAATAATCGAACCTATGACTTTAAAAATAAATCCTACTATCTTCGTCAAAAGTGAATCTTTTGAAAAAATGCCTTCCTCATCATACATGCTATCCGCGTATTCCTCTGCTCGATCTGCAAAATCATAGCAAGCTTCTTCAAATGTCAGCATTCTCTCACCTTTTTCATTTCGATGAGCCCTGCTGGGTGCATCCATCTTAGCTCCACATTTGGTGCAAAAACTAGCACCATCCGATAGTTCTTTTCCACATTGTGTACAGAATCTCATAAGAATAATCCTCCATTCCCATTCTGTTATTTCCTCGTTTCTACTCTTATTACAGAGATGTCCCACGGGAGGTTTTAAAAAATTCAAAAAAATTTGAAAAAATTAATACTTTACCCAAATTGCAGGTCTAATAAAGTAATTACTTCCATATGTATCCAGATAGACACTGTTTTTATCAGTTGTTACAGGAACCATCCCCTGGTACATAATAATTTCAGCATTTTCCAGGCTATCACTTTTCCCCAAGCCAGCTCTGTTTCTCAATGCAAATTCATCACTATATTTATCAGACGGATTATAATTATTATGATCTGTACATGCATGCTCTGTTGGATATGTAAAGCATTTATCCTGCAACTCTGTAGCAACAGAATTCCATTCAATCGCACTTAATTCAAACACGCGGTCAACTGTTGTAATAGTCTCGTCATAAAATGTACCATTATCACTTCCATTCCTTACAAAATATGCATCACAATCTGATGAATCGTTATTCACACTGGCAATTTGGTTCTTTTCTTCGTCATTAAATGCTACATTATAGAAATACTCATTAAGAAAATAGCGCTGTAAAGAATTCTTCCAAGTCCTATCTTCCGGTTCTATTCCCTGATACTGAGAATAACTATTTCCGCTTTCCAATATGTATCTGCTAAGTAATAATGCGTAGCCATCTTTCTTATCGCAAACAATCCATTCAATAGGTTCTTTACCATCTTCAGCTATTCCATTCTGCTCATATTCACCAAATAAATAAATTTCTCCATTCTTGGCATTTTTAAGATTGTCAGATACTTTTCCCTCCTCCAACATAGGAATCTGTGTATCACCGTCATATGAATCAAAAACATATTTTTCCATGTAATCTTTGGAATTAAGATTCGGGCGATATGTCCCATAAGCATTTATGTTTGAATCGCTACAATAATACTCTATAGGCGTATCCTCGTTACTAATAATGTAGCTAATCTCTTCCATGTCATCCAGATACAGTGTTAAAGAAGCCTCAGTAGTGCCCAGAAGAATATATTCTCTAACATAACCATATTCAAAAACTGACAAATAATCCTTATTTATGTACTCCTCTGGAACACTAAATGAATAAACTTCATCAATCGAAGTATGTATATCCAACACTTCAACATGGTTATTCTTATCTGGAGTAATAACATTCCCCACCCTGATCTTGTTCTTAACTTCTTTAGGTCCTAATCTTGAAAAATCAAAATACACGGAGTCCTTGTGAACTTCTTTCTCCCCATTCCCGGCACTACCATCATTTGGTTTATTTTCATAAAATACTTTAATATCACACCAACCACTTCCTATGAAATAACCATCTTTGATTTCTAACGTTACTACTGCGCTATCATCTACATATTCAACATATTCTTCTATATACTCATCATAATTAGTTTCATCAATTTCCGTTTTAGTAATACAGTTGTAAAAAACATCTGCCGGCATAAAGGTAAGTGACGTATATTGTTCATCCTTTATTTTTTCAATGGCAAGCCTTTCATCAATGGAAACGCTATGCTTAAATTTATCAATATCTAAACAATCTGATATTCTTTCACTTAAAGGCATATCCATAAAATTCATATTTGTTTCCATTCCATTTAGGTCACTACTTTCCCATTGATAATCAGACTTAAACAAAGAAGATTCATGAACAAATCCATTCTCGTACAACCTTCTCATCACGATACCATCTGTCATATCTATATAGCGTATGGTCTGTCCGTCCTTATTTGTTTTTTCAATCCAGACATCTTCAGGGATATCCATCTCATAAATTGTCCCCTGCGCATCATACACAGTAAACTCATCCAAAGTATAAATATCCTCAACTATGCATGGCTCGTCATCATATTCAGAACGACCGTAGTTTATATATTTATTGCCTAGTATTTCCTTACATGACTCGATTCTGTGGTTACGATAACGATCTTCATCGGCAATCTCTGATCTTATAACACTTCCGGTATCAGGATCACTAATATTCCTAAGGTCAGAAATACTGTAATTGACACAAAACCTTACTTCATCCTCTACAGAACTGATTACATTATCATTTTTAGGTGCAAAAACATATAATAAATGTTCATAATCACTTTCTGGGTCCTGCTCTTCTCTTACTTCAAAATAGTCCGACCAATTATCCATGTTGATCTCTACTTCATCGAAGTAGCCGGCAAATTCAGCAAATGAAATAGCATTAGGAAAATAATCCTTGTAGTTGTTCCCATCATATGGTTCTGATGCAATATCCGGCTTTAATTTCTCTGTTCCAACTATATCTGTAAGAGTTCCAGCTCCACTACTTTTTGATTTACCTTTTTTACTGCTATGTCCGCCACATCCTGTTACAGCCATCGCAAATACTAAAAATATAATCAGTGCTCTCCATTTTCTATTCATAACCTATCTCCTTAATTCACCTTAATAATCCCGGATTTCACTGTTCCATCAGCGTAAATAAAATCTTCCAATCGATTCGAATCATAAAACTCTCCATATGGAACTTTATGAGTACCGTTTGATCCAAAAACCTCATTTTGCTTTACAACAATATTGTTTCCATCACGAACAAATATCTCGCTAAGCCTCTCGCTATCCTTCCTGCAAGCGCTTATGTAAGTATCTCCTGTAGCAGATGCTTTTTTCACGAGACTTAGCTGTTCCGCACTATAGTTCAAGACAAGCACTTCATCTTCTTCTGTATAATCAAATCCTTCACTTACATCGCCTGCATAATTGTCTACATCGGGTATTGGAATGAGAATATCACTATGCCCATCGTTTTTATCAATATCCATAATCAGCATCGTTATCTTAGGTAT
Source organism: Butyrivibrio sp. AE2015 (assembly GCF_000420825.1). Lineage (GTDB taxonomy): Bacteria > Bacillota > Clostridia > Lachnospirales > Lachnospiraceae > Butyrivibrio. The sequence goes on from NZ_ATVR01000036.1 coordinate 23,529, forward strand.
CCCATAAATATTATTTCCGTGATAATCTTCTATATGGCAATACGCTTCCTCCAAAGCTGACTTTACATAATTGTTATAGTCTGAAGAATATTTATCACTCTCAAGACTTTTAACCATGCCATATGCGCTATTCATATATCCCCTGTATGCTTCCGAATAAAGTGCTGTTATATCAAATCTGTCACCATTTATTTCAATATAGTATTCAGGCTGATACACTTGTTCAAAAGATTCATATTCTTCATACCAAACTTTAATCTCGTCATTTTTACCATCACCATCTATGTCTACCTTGGCTGATTTTCCAACATGCATGCCACCGGATGGAGTAGAAGTTTCATCATTGTCAGCCCCATCTACTTCATTCTTTTTAGCATCATTTTGGTCATAAGTATCTATTTCTTCACCATTTTGTTCACTGGCTTTTCCCAAATCCTCATGGCCATTTTTTTCTATAATTGGTTTAGCCACGCCAAGCACAACCAATAACGCTATAACTGCGCCAACTATTTTAAATACTATTGGTTTTATTGCTGCCGCTTTTCCAACTTTTCTGCTACTTACAGGCTTATGGGTATCGGTATTGTTATTTTTCCTAACTTTCTCCGCCTCATTACCACCCTTGGAATGGCCTGCTTCTTTCTTTTCTGATATAAGCGTTTCTGCATAAGCTGCCTTTGATGTATTCTTGAAAAATAGTGACAACAAAAGAGGTACGATGATAACACTGTGAATCTTGATACCATTTTTCTTTTCGAACTCTTCTACCGCCGCAGATACTTTTTTTCGGGAATAGTTAAGTCTACTCTTTATGGTATCTTCAGGCACTTCCTGCAGTTCTGCTATCTGCTTAACGCTCAATTCTTTATAGTAATAAAGAACTACCGCTTCCTTTTGAGCCTGAGGAAGGGCATCAATTATATCTCCCATGATGTTCATAAGTTCTTTTCGATCATAGGCAGATTCCGGAACAATCTCTATATCCTTATTCTCAAGGGTATCGACAAACTCCGTCTCTTCTTCTGAAACATCTGAGAAATTAGTAGGTTTCTTTTTAACCAAGAAATTTTTGCAGGTGTTTACTATGATTACATCCAGCCAAGGACCAAAATCTTTGGATAAGTCAAAGGAATCTATATGCTGCATTGCTTTCATAAAAGAATCCTGGTACATATCCTCCGCATCTTCTGCGGTTTTAACGTACTGTCTGGCTATGCTTATTCCTTTTGCCCTGTAGTATTCATAGATTTTTCCGAAGCTTTCGGTATCACCGTTTTTGGCAGCTTCTACTATTTTCTTAATATCAGTGATTTTTTCTTCCATGTTACTGTCTGCATTTTCCTTTCCATAAATAATTCAACTGTAATTTACTTATTGCTAAATAAATTACAGTTGAACTTATCAAAAGGTTTTAATAATCGCGAGTGCCTCCATGCTTCCTGTGCGCCTGGATTAATTATTACTCCACTTAAGGTTATTTTTTTGGCAATACTCAGCCATAACTGATCCCTCCGGCGTATGAACAGTTACTTTTGTGTCCGTATCAAAGATAGAACCCTCTAGTCCAAATACCATATTCTTGAGTCTTGGAATGTAAACATCTTCAAGACTAGAGCACCCCTTAAAGGAACCACCGGACAATATCTGACTCGGTTCATTATCCTCATTATCACGCCATACTGCTTTCTTCAGAGATGAACAGTTTTCAAAGGCCAAATAATTAACTGACGTAACTTCTTTAGGTATTTCAATTTCCTCAAGGCTCGTGCATCCTGAAAATGCCTTCATCCCAACTTCATAATCTTTAACCTGAGAAACATCGATTTGAATGTCTACTTTTTTTAGCGAAGTACAATCCATGAAACATTCGGAAGGTATTCCACTCGAGGCTTCCCATGTTTCTTGAGTGAGAATCATCTCTTCAAGACTACTGCAGCCTTTAAATACTTGCTGGTTAAGGCTGGTCTTTTCAGGGATATCAAATTTTCTTATTGCACTGCAGTTTTCAAAAGCTCCCATGCTAATGCTATGGTACCAAGTTGTAGAAAAAAGAAATGTATCTACAGTTGAATTCCATTCAATTGTTTCAAGCATAGTGCAATCTTTAAATGCATTTCCTAAGATTGTCCCGCATTTGCTTGGGATTCTGACTGATTTTAATGCCGTGCATCCCATAAATGCTTCTTCACCAATACTTGTACACTCATCATCGATATCAATTTCTGTCAGGCTTGTATCCTCTTTAAATGCTCCCTTTCCCCAATTTAAATAAGCACCTTTAATATGAACAGTTTTAAGATTCTCACATCCTGCAAAAGCATCTTCTTTCAATGAATACTTGTTTGCTAAGCTTCTGTATTCATCGTAGTCCTTTGCTCCAATAATTGTTACCTCCTCAAGATTGGTGCATCCATAGAAAGCCTTGTTATCTACAGCTACCCCTTTTATTGTAACGGAGCGTATTTTATCATTACCCGCAAAAGCCTCAGGAGCAATATAAAAGTCTTCATTTGAAATGTTAGGTGTAATAACAATATCTTCAGCATCTCCAATATATTCGGAAATAACTGTGTAGTTTTGATATCCTATTGTTGAAAAAACAAAAGCTTCAGCGGGAGTAGGCACAAGTTTTTCTTTATTTGCATCTTCATTACCCTTATCATCGTTTTCATCTGATGAAATCTCCAAACCACTTTCTGAAATAATGCTTGCTATCGCCTTTTTTATTTCGGATTCATCAACGGACGCAGTCTCCATTATGAATTCACCTGCTTTAAGCTTTTCTGATTTCTTTTCTAATTCCTTTAAGGACTTGTCTCGATCCGGCATCTTAGTAATTATTTCGTATGGCCATCCATTTTTTTCAGCCTCTTCAGAAGCTATAGAGTCCTCATAAGTATAAATTGTTGCCCTTTTAAAATCAGAACCGGAAGCATTGTTATTCCACTCTCTAAGCCTTGGAAGATATATACTCTTGGCTGATTTTCTTACTTCATAACCCCAAATCACCTTTTGATTTGGATGATTTTCTCCGCTGTCTCTCCAGATAACCTCCTCTATAGATAATGGAAAATCAGACATATCCAAAACTTCATAATTTCCGGGAACATCCAGCTTTACAAGATGTGTGCAATTCTCAAAGCCTTTTAACTGGGCTTTATCCTGTCCTTCTTTAATAACAACGTTCGTAAGGTTAGGGTTATCGCAGCCTCCGTCTACAGTTGTTGCGGTAGATGGAATTACTATAGTTTCAAGGTTTTTATTGTTATCTGATCCATCTATTTCAGAGTATCCCTCCGGAATACGGAGTGCTTTAATTGAATCGCATCCTATAAATGTGGGTGAACTTTTAAACATTTCGCCTGTTTCTATTATGCAACTGGAGAGAGAAGGACAATTTCTGAAGGTTATATTTTTAGATGAATAGTTGCTTTTATCATTTCTTATTTCATCGCTTGTCACCCACTCAAATCGTTTAAGGCTAGGACAGTTCATGGTTTCACCAAAAGAAGCTACTCTATCAGGTAAAATCAACTCCTCGAGTACAACACAATTAGAAAATGCATTACTTGATATTTCCAGCTTAGTATCACCTGATTCTATTGTTACTTTTTTTAAATTAAAGCAACTATCAAAAGCCCAAGCTCCAATTTCTGATACCGAAGAAGGAATTACAACGCTTTCTATACATTCATTTTTCTCAAAAGCTCTTCCTGCAACTCCGAATATTGAAATTCCTTCATATTCAGATGGAATTACAATATCCTTATCAGTGCCATTATATTTTTCAATATAATATCCTTTTCCAGCTTTCTCCAAAGTAAAATCTTCTATTGGTGTTGTCTTATCGAAAAGTTTATTTATTGCACTCTTTTTTTCGGTTTTGTATTCTTCTGATTTTTCCTCAGTTTTTTCTTCTGATTTAGCAGTATCTTTTTTAGTTTCTTCGCTCTTTTTTTCTTCAATATTGTTATTATCGGTAAACCCCCCTACTTTATGGCCGATTTTACTTATAGCAAATGCACCAACAACCAAAAGAATAACTATACTTACCGCTATTAAAAGCACAGCTTTATTACTTTTCTTCTTATTTGTATTAACTTTATGCTCTTTTTTATCTGCATTCTCAGTAAAAGCGGTTCCGCAATTAGTACAGAATTTAGTGCCAGGTTTTATCTCTTTCCCACAATGAGTACAATATCTCATAAATCCTCCATTCTTACTGCCTAATTAGTAATCATTTTCAAAGTTAAAATTAAATCTCTCAGCATGCTCCTCCATGGCAGAATTGTGTGGGGTATGAATTGTGACATTAGAAGTTCTGTCAAAGATATCTTTGGTATATGATGTAGCTACAGGCTTTTTTAAAGCCGGAAGATATACATCAGTCAAATTTGTACATCCAATAAATACCTCATCAGAAATAAATTTTTCTTTATCAAGATCGTCTCTATCATTCCATACTACTTTCTTAAGAGAAGAGCAGTTTTTAAAGGCATGCTTCTTTACGTACTTGAAATACTCTGATATCTCTAATTCTTCCAGACTAGTACACCCTTCAAAAGCACTTTCTCCTATAGATTTTTCGTGATAGCCATATCCATCATCCTCACCATTTAAGGCTTCATCATAAATAGTCACTTTTTCCAAAGAACTACAGTCTTTGAAACATTCAGCCTGAATACCATTGGAGCAGCCACATGTACCTGCTGGAATAATTACTTCCTTTAAACTAGTACATCCCATAAATGCCCCTCCGCACACGTCTGTTCTGTCTGGTATATCAAAACTAGTAAGAGACGAACAGTTAAGGAAAGCTTTTCCTCCTATAAAAGCTTGATTGTATGTTTCGCCATATCCAAGATCTTCATACTTTATAGATGTATCGATGTGGGTCTTCCATTCCACTGATTCCAAAGACGTGCAATCGGCAAAGGCTTCGCTATAAATTGCTGAACATTTATCAGGAATCTTAATGCTCTTAAGAGCTGTGCATCCCTTAAACATCTGAGCCCCAATAAATCGTATATCTTCACCGATTTCTACTTCTGTTAAGTTAATATCGTTAGCAAACACCCCGGATGAAGATTGGCAATATGAGCCTTTTACATGGACAGATTTTAAATTACTGCAATTTGCAAAGACCTCACTATATAACATAGTTTGGTATTCAAAGTCATCAGAATCACATATAACAGTAACCTCTTCAAGACTTGGACAACCTTCAAATGCTCTATCGTCCACAATTACATTACTTACCGTAACAGATCGAATAGTATCGTTTCCGGCAAAAGCCTCTTTGCCTATTGTCAATCTTCCATCACAAAGGGTAGATGAAATCACTATGTTTTCATCAGTTCCCTTATATCCTGTAATGATTCTTGATCCGTTGGTGTCCTCTGAAAACTCAAAGTTCTCGCTAGGAGTTGAAGCAATATCTGTTTTTTCTTTTTTGGTACTTATCTCTTTTATTTCTATGTAGTTACCACTATCTACGTCTTCCGGTGATTCTTCCGGTGATTCTTCCTGTATTTCTTTAACGTCCTCTTCTTTTTCTACCTCTTCCGTTTTTTCCGTAATGATTTCTGTTTCTTTTTCTTCCGCCTTAGCTTCTTCGACGTACTCTACCACTACGTCATCAGAGTCTTTCTTCATTATCTTGTTAAATCCAAGCAAACCTACAGTTAAAACAATTAGCAGCACTAATGCTCCCAAAATCATCCCTTTGGGATTTTTCTTAGTTTTAGTTTCCTTTATCTCTTGCCCACAGCTTGTGCAAAACTTTGATCCATTCTTTATCTCTTTTCCGCAATGAGTGCAGTACTTCATAATTCCTCCACATCAATTCCTTTTTCAAATTTAGTCATAATATTCAAAAATCTCTTCGTGGGTATACCAGCCATTAACAGCTCCATGGGCTATCGAACTATCCTCATCCACGTAAACTTTAATCGATCTTGAATCGCTTCCGGAAGCTAAACTTTGTACAAAAGAATCCAACGCAAACTGGTTATCAGCTTCAATCACCATTCCTTTTGGGAAATAGATCTCTATATCACATCTACTAGCTATGGCAACTGAACTTGATATTGTCTGATTAGGAAAATCTTCTCCACCTGTTTCCCACCTAAATAAGCTCAAATTATCAAAAACAAAGTCTGATTTTACTGACACATAGTTTTTGGGAATGAGTATTTCTTTTACATCACCACAACCATGGAAGGCCGCTCCGCCTATTGAAGCAGGATTTTTTCCCTCCTTAAATTCAATACTGTCAAGGCTCTTGCATCCCCAAAAACTATATTCGCCTACGTTTTCTACCGTAGAAGGAATAACTATTTTTTTAATAGTTACGCAATTCTTAAATGCATTCGCCCCAATAGTAACAAGTCCCTCATTAAGATCTATCTTTTCAAGATTATCGCATCCATCAAATGCTCCACCGCGGATTTCAGAAACACTATCTGGGAAGCTTACCGTTGTCAGTTTGTCACATTCTAAAAATGCCTGGGATGGTATTTTACTAATATCCATGTCGATAGTAGCTTCTTTAACTCCGGATTGTCTGAAAACCTCATTGCCAAAAACTATTTCGCCTTCCACCGTTGCCTTTTCCCACTTAAATGTAAAATCTCCAGACTCATAAAAAGCTTTGTCACCAATAACAAGATAATTTCCGGGAATATCGATTTCTCCGGATATTTTTTTACATTCCTTAAATGCGCTTTCTTCTATCGCTGCAAGCGCATTTCCGGACAAAAAGATTACTTTTTCTAAATCCTGAGATTCCCAAAAACAGGAAGATCCGATTCTTGTAACTGTTGATGGAATCGTAATTTCTTTTAGCTTTGTTGTCTTCTTAAAGGCATTTTCGTCTATATATTGAAGGCCTTCGGGCAAATATATTTCCTTTATTGCGCATTCCTCAAATGCACTGTCCCCTATTTCTTCAATAGTATCTGGAAGAATCACTTTATCGAGCGTTTCCTCCATAAATGCACCATCGCCAATTTTCGTCACAGGATAACCTTCTATATAAGAAGGAATCGTCAACTCAAAATCGTGTCCTTTATAATCAGTTATACAAACTTTTTCTTTACGTATCTCGTACTCATAATCACTGATTGCTTCTATTTCTTTTTGTGAAACCTTTTTCTCTTTTGATTTTGTTTTCTCAACTACTTCCTCTGTGATAATTTCTTGGCTTTTTTCATTAGCAGTAATCTTTTTTTCTTCTTGCCCACCTTTATGTGGCTTAATTACTATGACTACAGCGATAAGTACAATTACTACTCCCCCTGCCAACGCATACTTCTTTACTTTATTATTCTTTTTTGAAGGAATGTTCTGAACATCTGTTTTTGCACCACAGTTAGTGCAAAACATAGCACCTGACTTTAATTCTTTCCCACATTTCTTACAGTAAGCCACCTTAAAAATATCTCCTTTAATAAACGTTAATCATAAAACTCAAACACAAAATCTTCAGGGTGATCATAATACGATTCATCAGCAACTAGTGGATTATCTCTATCAATATGAATTGTCGCTTTGAAGCCATAGGCAGGTTCTGCTCCCCACAAGTAATCATCTACATGGCCATAATAGCCTCTTTCCGTATCTTCTTTATACTCAACTCCATATGGAAGGTACAATTCAAGATCACATTCACGACTTTCACCTTTAATCTCGCCTAGCAAAACATGTTCATAATTCGATTTTTTGTCACCTTCCCATTTAATGAGAGTTAGGTTTTTTTCATTTGGTAAATATACAGAAGTATAGTTTTCCGGAATGACAATCTCTGTAAGCGGACACGCAGTAAAAGCGCCTTCTGAAATACTTGCTGCCTTTTTTCCCTCTTTAATCGTTACATTCTTTAATTGTGTGCAATTAGCAAATGCATTTTCACCTATTGATTCCATAGTTGAAGGGATTACTATATTGGTCAGATATTCACAACCCCAAAATGAAGACGAGCCAATCGAAACTAAGCCTTCAGGAAGATTAATTGTCTCCATATTTATGCATGACCCAAATGCTGAATCGCCTATAATTTCAACGCTTTCAGGCAATTTCACATTTAATAATTCTTGGCATGAATGGAAACAATATGCTTCTACTTCCGGTACCTTCATTTCAATACAAACATCAGTTACTGGGCTTTCGTAAAAAGCATATTCTCCCAACCTAATTCTTCCGTCTACAGAAGCTTTTTCCCACTTAAAAGAATTGATAGCAGCTTCTCTGAAAGCTTCCTCTTCAATTACCAAATAATTCCCCGGAATAACTACGTCAGTTTTCAAGTTAGAACACATTAAAAATGCACCTTTTCCAATAACTGCCGCCTCTTTACCTTCTTTAATAGTTATGCTATTTATATTTGAATTATTAAAGCAACCCTCTCCTATCAATGTAACAGTTGATGGAATCTCTATTTTGCTTAAATTTTCTGTCTTTGCAAACGCGCTTTTCCCAATGGTTTTTACTCCCTTAGGAAGCTCAATGTCACTTAATTTACAACTACTAAACGCATAATCTCCAATTACAGTAATTCCTTCCTTCAAGACAACCTTATCAACCTCTGCTTGGGCAAATGCTTCTTTAGCAATTTCTGTAACCTTAGTTCCCTCAATCTTGTTAGGAACCGTTACCTCTTTATCTGTTCCGGTATACTTGGTGATTCTTACACCATCACTGGTTACGTCATATTTGAAGTTAGAAACATCAGAAGCTTTTTTGTCGTTATTCTTCTTTTTATCAGGATCATTGAAACGTTCCTTAGATGATTCATCCTCCTTTTTAGAAGATTTTTTCTCTGTCTTAGTCTCTTTTTCATCAACCTGAGTTACTTTTTTATTATCTGATTTATCCTCAGTTTTATCGTGCGATGAAAAAACATTTTTCCCAATCAGGATAACAACCAATGCAGCTGCAATGATAGTAATAAGTGCTACCGGATTTATCTTTTTGCTACTCTTAGCTGATCCTATACTACTTGGACCATCCTCCAACTTTGCTCCACATTTAGTACAGAATTTCTTGTTTCCTTCTATTTTCTGTCCACATTTAGTGCAGTACTTCATTTTTTATTCCTCCGATGAATCTTAATGCTGCAAATTATTTACTCGACAGGTTTTCCGCACACTGAGCAAAACTTGGCATCTGCATCAAGCTCTGTTCCGCATTCTTTACAGAATTTCTTAGTATTTATAGTTTCCTTTGCCGAATTATTAGCCGCCTCTTCAGATGATGGTTCTTCTATCTTAGGTTCTTCTTTTGGTAATTCAGCGCCACAACTTCCGCAGAACATTTCATCATCAGCTACAGGCTTTCCGCATTTAGGACATACTTTTCCGGTTCCTCTTGCATTTCCGGAATTCTGCTGTTCACTTTTTTCTGTAAGCTGTACTGCAGCAATCTCAGCCTTCTTTTGTTCAATCTCTGCTTTTAACTGCTCAATCTTGGCATAATTCTCTGTGATAGAGGAAACAAAGCCTGACAGATCTGATTCAGCGTCATCTTTGTGAATCTCATAGTATTTAGTTCCGAGCTGTTTAAATAAATCATTTATCTCTTTTTCAGTATTTGAAATTTGCTGGTTAAGTGAAAACACATCAACGTTTCCCTTTGTCTTCTCAGCAACACCTGAAGTAAACTTTGATACACTATCTAAAAATCCCATTTTTTTCTCCCTTCATAATGGTAATTATCGTTTTTGCGCATATATTCTAGCACGTCACCGCCCCTACTTGTCAATAATTTAGGGTGCCAAAAAGCCAGTAAATATGCGGTTTTTTCAAATTTAATTTCATTTTCATTTTATTTTTACAAACTTTATTTCATATACATGTTTTCCTTCCTTCTTTTTTGTTTTTCTACTCTTATTACTAATGAGGTTTAAGGTAGGTTTTAAATATTTAAAAAAATTTTTTTAAAAATCTTTTGCTGTTATCCTACATCACAGTTAATCCCACATTTATCCAATTTGAATCGCCAACCAATAGAAATTGCTTTGGGCATATAGCGCTTTTGAAAGCTTCCAGCCACCTCTGATTTTTACTACTTTGTCCTTATAGCTACTTTTTGAGAGGCCAGCCACCTCTCATGAAAGTTCAAATGGGCATATAGGCCGATTTCAAGGCTCGGGCCACCCGTTAAAAGGTAAACTACTACCCATGTCAAGGACAGTATTTGAAATTTACACCCATTTTTTAGACCAGCATCTTCTTTGGATATTCTCCGGTTTTTATGTATCTGTAGTATTCATTTGGTGATAGTTTATTAAGACTAAGTTTATATCGGTCATTGTTGTAGTAGTCAATCCAATCATCTATGGCGTTTCTTATGTCATTTACAGAATTCCATTTACGTGATTTTATGCCAAGCTCCTGTTTCATATGTCCAAAAAAACTTTCCTGTGGTGCGTTATCCCAACAGTTACCCCGGCGAGACATTGATTGACGTAAACCATAATCATTGACTATTTTCCTAAATGGAACG
>NZ_ATVR01000037.1 GCF_000420825.1 Butyrivibrio sp. AE2015
TGGTTTACGTCAATCAATGTCTCGCCGGGGTAACTGTTGGGATAACGCACCACAGGAAAGTTTTTTTGGACATATGAAACAGGAGCTTGGCATAAAATCACGTAAATGGAATTCTGTAAATGACATAAGAAACGCCATAGATGATTGGATTGACTACTACAACAATGACCGATATAAACTTAGTCTTAATAAACTATCACCAAATGAATACTACAGATACATAAAAACCGGAGAATATCCAAAGAAGATGCTGGTCTAAAAAATGGGTGTAAATTTCAAATACTGTCCTTGACATGGGTAGTAGTTTAGTTTTATTACAGGTGGCTGAGCTATTGAAAACGAGCTATATGCCCAAAACAGCAGCTCGCTCTCATTAACATTGGGAGCCGAGGGAATAAAGCCGTATACGTTCTAGAAGTATCAACATCTACTGTTCCCATCATCCTCACCGTCGGCTCGCAGACCAAAGCGTTTTCCTCAGGTTCAGTCAATGGTGGCGTACGGAGCCAATTAATTACCAATTAGTCACTTACGCATATACAAAGGAAAAATATTTGGGCGGAAGAAAAACTTACGCAATAATAATCTCACTTTTGTCTAACTTTGACATCCAATTTGGATCATAGATTTATAATCATGATTTTACTTACCTGATAGAAATGAGTATCTTTTTTGAGCTACAGCTACTACTTTTCAGCATAAATTCTGGATGAGTAGATTGAAAAGCGGTAGTCGGTTTTGTAGAGAGACAGAGCTTCTGCGGGGACATAAATATTGGCATCAGTGCCGTCTAAAAGGTGCTGTCCTATCCGGATTGAAGATGGAACAGTATTATTTATATGAATTTCTTTAAGTGATGTGCAACCTTTAAAAGCGTAGTCCTCTATCGTGGAAAAATCTTCGTCTATTGTTATGGAAGTGATGGTGGTGTTGTTTGAGTATGTACCTGCAATGAGAACCTTTGTTTCTGGACTGCTATCATATAGCAGAGCCGGCTTCTGTGGTATTTCAATTGCAGTCAGCGATGAGTCTGATAGATATGCCTTTAAATCTCTTATGAGCTGCCTTGTATAGAGTTTTTTTCCACTGGAATTAAGATGGAAGTTTGTGTCGTAGAACCACTCACTGTCCATAACGCTGTTATGTGGGTTACCTATGATTTCAAAAGAAAGGTGCTCTGATAGGAAATGAGCATAATCATCGAGAGCAGTGCTTTTATCTGAAGTGGCAATTAACTCTGATACAGCCTGTTTGTTTGCGGGACAATATGCAAAAAGTAAAGTGCCACCTTTTTTGGAAATTAAGCTACTGCGATCATTTAGGTAATCAATATAGTCGGCGGAAATCATATTTTTGTCATATGATATTTCCATATTTTTATCGTACCCACTTATCATTACATTTTGAGGAAGTAAGTCAGCAATATCGCCATATTCATTAAAGGCAGATTTTCTGTAAACAGAGTTAGGGTCCGGAGCGGAAGCCGTTATAAATAACCTAAGTTTTTCCATGGAAAATCTTGGAAAGGCCGACAGCATAAGCGATATGTTTTTTTCAGAATTAAAAAAGTAGGGGAGTATATAAAAGGCTCCATCTAAAGCCTGCCATGCGTAGTCGCCGCCAAGATAGTCTGACAAAGTCTGTTTGCTTTGTTCAGGGGCAAATATTACAAGATCGCCGTCATGGATGTTTGATATAGTCATATCAAGGACAGAAGCTGTTCCAAGAGCTGCATACATACCTAGATTTACCAATTCATATTCAGGAAAGTTCTCTTTTATCGAACTACTGTCTACATCAAATGCCATTCCACTTCCGCCAACAATGATGATCCTTTTTCCATCAGTATTTTTTAAGCGGTTATATTTGTATTTTAGTTCTCCCATGTAGCTCTTTTCATATTGGGAGGGAAGGCAAAACACTGATAGCAGTAAAACGATAGGGACTAGGAGTAATGCCCAAAGGTAAATAAGTTTCTTTTTCATATAAAACACCTTTTAAAATCTAAAATAAATAAACGCATTTTCTATGCCGGATTCAAGCTGGTACATTCTGGTAAATAATACAGCCATGGCCATTATGATAATAACTGCAGCTTTACCGATGATCTTTTTGTTCTCAAGGTATTTTGGCAAAAGATATAATGATAAAACTCCGGTAATTGTAAACAGGATACCGACATCAAAAGAAATTCCTGCCATATGGTAAGTGTCTATGATATTATCAAAAGCATTTGACCAGTTACGCGGAAGCTGCATTATCAAACTTGCTGCAGTGGTCATGCTTTTGGCTCTAAAGAATATCCACAGGAAATTTACGATTAGGAAATTGACGATGAGTCTTAGGACTCTTGGTAATCTGCCCCTAAATCTCTTAACAGTGGTAATGTCTTCAAGCAAAACAATAAGTCCATGACCAAGTCCCCACAAAATGAATTTAAGCCCCACGCCATGCCATATGCCGCTGACTATAAAAACTATGAGAGTATTAAGTACCAGGCGCATTTGACCTTTTCTGTTGCCACCAAGAGGAATGTATATGTAGTCCGTAAGCCATCTTGTGAGGGTCATGTGCCATCTTTTCCAAAAATCTCGCAGAGATTCTGACAAATAAGGGTGATTAAAGTTCATGCTAAGTTCTATACCGAATAGTTTGGCGCTTCCCCTTGCAATGTCGCTGTAACCGGAAAAGTCCGCAAAGATCTGCAATGAAAAAAGAATCGATGCAAATAAAACTGATGGGCCGGAGGCAAGGTCTGGATTATCAAATACTGCATCAACAAGTGGTGCAAAAAAGTCTGCTATTGCTACCTTTTTAAAATATCCAAGGCAGAGAAGTGTTAGACCATCCTTTATCTGAGATGATGATGCTTTTTCGCAGGACTTTAGCTGTGGAATAAGCCTTCCCGGGCGCTCAATAGGACCTGCAACAAGCTGAGGGAAAAATGAAACAAAAAGAGCGTATTTAAACAGGTTCTTTTCTGCGGGGGAGTCTTGCCTGTAAACATCAATCAGATATGAGATCGTCTGAAATGTATAAAAGGATATACCTACAGGCAGAGAAAGCCCCAGCCCAAGGTATTTGAATACAACTAAAAATGAGAGTATTAAAGTTATGCCTGTTGTAAGTAAGAAAACTGACTTTTTCTTTTCAAGCTCTTTTCCAAAGATATAAGAAATAAGCGTTACAAGTAAAAGAATCCAAAAAGACTCAGGGCTTCCATAGAGATAAAATCCCCAGCTTGCAACAAGAAGGAGAAAGGCGCGAAACCTGACAGGTATGTGGTTATATGAGATAAATAGAAGCGGCATGGCTCCTAAAAAACACAGAGATAGGAAATTCATCTTACATATTCCGTCCTTTATCACCAGTTTTTGCAGATATTATCAGATGTGTTGCCACAAGTATCAGCATTATGCTCATCAAAACCAGAGCTATTTTCAGGTATGAGAAGCCCTTAAATAACATAAAAAGGATAAGTATAGGAATTATGAAAAGAAGTAGTGTTTTAAACATTTTAATCGCCTTCCATGGTAAGAGCTTTACTAAGGTCGTTAATGATATTTTGAGTTCGTAATTTTACGCCTTCTGTTGAGAGGTGGTTGTCAGTTTCAAATAGGTATTTTCCTTTGAATAAGGAATCTTCCATATCTGAAATAACAGGTATTTCTAATGTCTCTCTAAAGTATTCGTCCAGTTCTTTTCGCTTGTCAGGAGTGCTGGAATCGGAAATGGCACTTTCGTTTCTGGGAGCATAGGTAAAAAAGAATACGATGCCTTTTTGAGTGAAGTTTGAAGCCTCACTATTTAAGGAACTGATATACTCCCTTGGAAAAGCCTCAATGGTGTAATCCACAGGAAGGTCGTAAACCGGGGTGTCATCTGCAGCATTTGGTCTGTACAGACAATAATCTCCCTGAAGGTTGTAGCTCTTTTCCGCAATGGGATTAAAGTTCTCATCATAATCTGAGGGAGAAAGGTTATAGCTTTTTTCCTCAATCCCGTGTCTGTTTGAAAGGTACTGGCCAAATGCGGAAAAGACTCCGGTATAATTCCTAAGATCGAGCTTTTCTATAAGTGAATAGTCCTCTTCTATCAGGTTAAAGAACTTGTCGTCAAATTTATTGGTGACGCAGAACTGTCTTTTTGATGCGTCAAATTCCGGTGAATCAAGAAGAATGTCCCCTGAATTCATATACTGCAAAATAAGGTCAAGCTGTGGGAGAGCGTTGGTATAAGCAAAGACGCCCATATTTGCGACCTTGTATTCTGGAAAAGCACTCTCAAGCATGGGAGAGTCATAGCCAAATCGAGTAGAGGAGCCTGAAAAGAGAACCAGCTTTTTCATGTCTGGATAGTCACTTGAAAGCCACTGAAGGTAATCCATTTTATCAGGGAAGGTTGCGTAATAAGTTCCGGCATAGACTGGAGCTGAAGCAGCATTTATCCTGAGAGTTTTAATGCTATTACAGTCCTTAAATGAGTAGTCGGATATTTTTTCAATATTGTCAAAGAGAATCACTTCTTCCAGCTGACAACCAGAAAATGCGCCATTTTCTATATCTTTTATGGTAGGGGGAAGGATTGCTTTTTTGATATCCAGATTCTCAAAGGAATTCTCAGTTATCTTTGTAACGACTTTTCCATCTATCTTGCCCGGTATAACAAGCTCTTTTGCCTCACCCTTAAAACCTGTTATCAGTGCATTGTCGCCCTGGACTTCATATTCAAATAGCGAAGGATCAGTCCACTTTGCCCATTGTCCATACAGGATTGATGAGCTCAGGATTTCTTTATTTATGCGGCTTCCAAGGCTGATATCATTCTCGCTGCCTTCTCTTGATGTGCTCCAGGCATATAAGGTGTAGCCGTCTTTGGCAAAAGAATCTTCATATTTACAGGTGTTTATCTTTATATGACTATCATCGGGATAGTCGGTAAAAGAATAGAAATCAAGACAATAGCTTGCTTTGATAGGAGCAATAGATGTAAATATAGAAACTACGCTGGAGTATTTTACCTTGTGAAGTGTTATATTATAGTAGTTGTCTGATCTTTCGATATCATAGTCGCTGTAGTCGCATCCGGATATTTTGTAGCCATCTTTGGGAAAAAGCTGTAAGTGAAGATCTGAATCATAGGTTGTCTCGAAACAATTTGTAGATAATATAAGGTCTTCATTATCTTCGATGATTATTTTGATCTTGTCTTTGGAATCGGTGGATTTAGCATTATCAGAGAAGTTACATGACGCTAAAAGAAATACGATCATTACAGATATTAAATTTACAAACCATATATTTCTTTTCATGAGACAATTATCTAAAAAATCACTTCTATGGTCAATAAAATTCGTATAATATGGTAACTGAGTGTGATTAAACATGTGATATCAAGTATAAGCTTATTTGGAGGTCGTTTTGATAAGCGTAGCAGTGGTTGATGATGATAAAAAATACAGAGAGCTTCTTTTGGAGTATCTGAAAAAATATGAGGCAGAATCAGGAAACAGGCTTCTTATTACGGAATATACCGATGGAAGTGACCTGACTACGGAGCTTTCCGGTAAGACAAGTTCAGGTTTTGATCTTATCTTATTGGACGTCGAGATGAAGTTTATGGACGGAATGGAAACTGCCCGAATAATAAGACAGTACGATAGAAAAGTTGTGATCATATTTATTACCAATGCGCCGCAATATGCCATATCAGGCTACGAGGTTGATGCGCTGGATTATGTATTAAAGCCGGTCAATTATTTTCCTTTTTCACAGACGATCGACAGGGCGATAGGCAGGATGAAAGAGCGGGAGCACAAATATATCTTTTTGTCAGGAAATGGCTATGCATACAAGATCGATCTATACAACCTTGTATATATTGAGGTCGAGGGAAGGGAACTTGTTTTTCATCTGAAAGAAGGAATGGAGAATTTTAGAATAACCTCTCCAATGAAAAAGATTGAGAGTAAGCTGGAAAGCAAGATGCTATTTAGGTGCAGTCAGGGATTCATGGTGAATCTTGAGTACGTGGATGAAATTGATGGAATGGATGTTATCGTGGCTGGAACGAGGATACCTGTCAGTAAGAGCCAGAAAAGAGCATTTGTTGATGCACTGAATAATTATATGAGTGAAGTCAGAGGTTAATTATGGGGATTGATCTAGGCGGGAATATCCCGCGAATATGCACTGCGGTTGCGGACTGGTGCGCATGCGTGCTGTTTTTGCAGCATATGCAGCATAGATTTGAATTAAAAAAACATGTAGCTTTGTGCGGACTCTTTTTGCCTGTAATAGTGTTGTATATGCATCTTACAGGTGGAAAAGATGGGATCTTGTTCAATGTGTTTATGGCTATTTCCGCAGTCATGATGTTTGGTTTTATGTTTTTGCTGAGCAGTTCGGGAGTTTACAATTCGCTTTACTACTGCTCGCGAGCTTTTTTGCTGGCGGGGTTTTCGGCATCATTTTTTTGGCAATTGTACAGCTTCATGTCTGAACAAAACAGTAATCTGAATGCATTTTGGAAGATGATCCTGATAATGATCTGTGACTATATCGTCATCTATGGGATATTTTTTTTCATGGATAAAAGTGACTTTGATGAAGGCTCCCTGGTCAGGATAAGTCCAATGGAAGCTGTAATAAGTGTGCTTGTCGCTTATTTTATCTATATCTTGTCATCTATTAGCTATGCTGGCATCAGATCCCCATTCGGCGGCAGCTCCCAGGCAGATCAGTTTAATGTAAGGACTTTTGTTTATCTTGCGGGAGTGGCTATTCAGACAGCATATCATTACCAGCAGCGGGAACTTTATGCGGAGAAACAGAGTATAGCTATGAGAAATATGCTCAAGATGCAGTACAACAACTATCGCATAGGAAAAGAAAGCATAGAAGTAGTAAATCAGAAATATCATGACTTAAAGCATCAGATAGCGGTGCTGCGTGCGCAGTCTGACCCGGACAAAAGAAATGCTTACCTCGATAAGATGGAAGAAGAGATAAAAAGCTACGAAGCCCAGAACAAAACCGGCAATGAGGTCCTTGACATCATCCTTACAACTAAAGCTTTACAGTGTCAGAAAGAAAGCATTCAGTTGTCTGTTGTTGCTGATGGAAAGCTCCTTGACAATATTGACGAGATAGATATAAGCACTATCTTTGGAAATGCCATAGACAATGCGATCGAAAGTGTCAAGAAGATCAACGACAAAGAAAAAAGACTTATCCATGTGGTGATCTCCGGCCAAAAGGGTTTTGCTCACATCCTTATCAGCAATTGCTATGAGGGCGAGATCAAAATGGTAAACGGACTTCCAAAGACAACTAAAAAGAATAAGGAATATCACGGCTTTGGAATAAAGGGTATAAAAGAAACAGTCCTGAAATATGACGGCAGTACCACCATCAAGGCTGAGAATGGATGGTTTGAACTTAGAATTTTGATTCCTTTGAAAAAATGATAAAATATAAAGCAGAGCAAAGTTATTTTTTTGACATTTTTGCCATAATAGTATATGTTAATTTTTTTATCATAGGAGGTAAATATGGATTACAAAGAAAGATATAACGAATGGCTTGAAAAGTTGCCTGAGAGTGATCCGCTCAGAACAGAACTTATAGAAATAAAGGACAATGACAGCGAGATTGAAGAGAGATTTTTCCAGAACCTCGCTTTTGGAACAGCAGGACTTAGAGGTAAAGTTGGAGCAGGAACCAACAGAATGAATTTCTACACAGTTGGTAAGGCTTCTCAGGGTGTTGCTGATTATATTGTAGCTTCAGGAAAAGAGAATATGGAAAAGGGCGTTATCATTGCCCATGACCCAAGACATTTTTCAAAAGAGTTTTCAAGGCTTGCAGCCAGCATCTTTGCTGCTAACGGAATTAAGGTTTATACATTCCCTGACCTTAGACCTACTCCTGAGCTTGCATTTATGATAAGAAGACTTGGCACTGTATCAGGTATAAACATTACAGCATCTCACAATCCAAGAGAGTACAACGGATACAAGGCATACTGGGATGATGGGTGCCAGGTTTCATCAGAGATCGCTGACGGCATGACAGAGAAGATCGAAGCTGTAGACATGTGGAATGGTATCAAAAAAGGTGATTTTGATCAGTTTGTAAAAGAGGGTAAGATCACAATCCTTGGCGAAGAGTACGACAGGGAATACCTTGATAAGATTGAAGGTATGGCTATTCACGAAGGTGATGAACTTGATCTTTCTATTCCTCTCGTATATACACCACTTAATGGATGCGGTTCTATTCCATTCAGACAGATGCTTACAGACAGAGGATTCAACAACTGGAAGATAGTTCCTGAACAGGAAAATCCAGATCCTGATTTCACAACTGTCGGATATCCTAACCCTGAGGACCCTAAGGCATTTAAGCTTTCAGAGCAGTATGGTAAAGAGTTCGGCGCAGAGCTTTTAATGGCAACTGACCCTGATTCAGACAGATTTGCTATCGAGATCAGAAACGACAAGGGAGAGTATATTCCTCTTAACGGCAATCAGACAGGATATATCCTTGTTAATTATGTTCTTGAGGGAAGAAAGGATGCTGGAACACTTCCTTCAAAGGGAGCAATGGTTAAGTCCATCGTAACCTCAACTCTTTCTACGATCATGGCTAAGGCCTATGGAGTTGAGATGTTTGAAACTCTTACAGGATTTAAGAACATCTGCGGCAAGATCCCTTACCTTCACGAGAACGGCTACACATATCTCTTTGGTTATGAAGAGTCTGTAGGTTATGCTGTTTGCGAGGATATCCGCGATAAGGACGGAATCTCAGCAGGTATGCTTGTTGCTGAGGCAGCAGCTTACTATAGAAAACAGGGCAAGACACTTTGGGATGTACTTCAGGAAATCTATGCAAAGTACGGTTTCTTTGCAGAGGATGAGCCGAACATCGTTCTTGAGGGAATTCCAGGAGCACAGCGTATTCAGCGCATGATGAAGTGGTTCAGGGAAAATATTCCTTCAGAGGTTGCAGGAGCCAAGGTTGAAAAAGTCATTGATTATATTAACGGCTATGAGGATATCCCAGCCCAGAACGCTATCAGACTTTTCCTTGATAACGGTTCATGGTTTGCAATCAGACCTTCAGGAACTGAGCCTAAGATCAAATTCTACTTCTATTCCAATAGGGATAGCAGAGAGAATGCACTTGAGACAAACAAAAAGATAAAGGAAGAGATATTTGCACTGATCAACAGTGTAGAGTGATATTCTGCACTTTACATAATTTGTTTTCTGTGTTAATATGTGTTAGTTGCTGACAAGTTTAACGGCAATAGTAACAGAAACTACCGATACTCGGATCTGGGATACTCCAACCTATATCTGTGTATGTGGCGGATTCAGTATTTAAAGGAGAAAAGAAATGATTTCAAAAGAGAAGAAAACAGAAGTAATTAGCAAGTTCGCAAGAACAGCTGGAGACACAGGTTCACCAGAAGTTCAGGTAGCTATCCTTACAGAGAGAATCAAGGAGCTTAACGCTCACCTTGACAAGAACCCTAAGGATCACCACTCAAGAAGAGGTCTTCTTAAGATGGTAGGTCAGAGACGTAGCCTTCTTGGATATCTCAAGAAAAAGGATATCGAAGCTTATCGTAAGCTCATCGCAGACCTTGGTCTTAGAAAGTAATCTGTTAAAAGAAGACGGGATAAGGCTGATGTACTATCATCAGCCTATTCCGTTTTTTGTATTTTTATAACAAAAGATATATGGGTTCAAAGTTATAATAAAGATTATGCGTGCGTGATCTTTATTATGACCTTGAAAACCATATATCAATAATAATGTTTAAGCTGCACACGCACCTGAAGTACAAATAATAAATGAAACAGTCTGATATGAGTGTTCTTTTGAATTTGTAGATGAAGGACTGCGGATGAGCAGTAGAAGGAGAAAAAATGGTAAAGACTTATTCAATGGAACTTGCCGGACGTACACTTAAGGTTGAGATCGGCAAAGTAGGAAAACAGGCAAACGGATGCGCTTTCATGCAGTATGGCGACACAACAGTTTTATGTACAGCTACAGCTTCAGCGAAGCCAAGGGATGGAATTGATTTCTTCCCACTTTCAGTAGAGTATGGTGAGAAGTTCTATGCTGTAGGTAAATTCCCAGGTGGATATAACAAGAGAGAGGGTAAGCCTTCTGAGAACGCTATTCTTACAAGCCGCGTTATCGACCGCCCTATGCGTCCTCTTTTCCCTAAGGATTACAGAAATGATGTAACAATCGAGACAATGGTTATGTCAGTTGATCCTCAGTGCCGTCCAGAGCTTCTTGCAATGCTTGGCGCTTCAGTATCAGTTTCAATTTCTGATATTCCTTTCGATGGCCCATGTGCTATGACACAGATTGGTATGATCGATGGCGAGCTCATCGTTAACCCTACACAGGAGCAGTGGAACACAGGTGACCTTAAGCTCACAGTTGCTTCTGTTGGACAGAAAGTAATCATGATCGAGGCTGGTGCCAATGAGATTCCTGAAGAGAAGATGAAGGAAGCTATCTACAAGGCACACGATGTTAACCTTCAGATCATTGAATTCTTCAAGGGTATTGTAGCTGAGGTTGGTAAGCCAAAGCACGAATATACAAGTTGTGCTGTTCCTGAAGAACTTTTTGCAGCTATCAAAGAAGTTGTTCCACCAGAAGAGATGGAAAAGGCTGTATTTACAGATGACAAGCAGACAAGAGAAGCAAACATTGCTGACATTACGGATAGACTTACAGAGAAGTTTGCTGACAACGAAGAGTGGCTTGCAATCCTTGGTGAAGCAATCTATCAGTACGAGAAAAAGACAGTTCGTAAGATGATCCTTAAAGATCACAAGAGACCGGACGGACGTGACATCAAGCAGATCAGACCACTTTCAGCTGAGGTTGATCTTATTCCTAGAGTACACGGAAGTGCTATGTTCACTCGTGGACAGACACAGATCTGTGATGTTGTAACACTTGCACCTCTTTCAGAGGCTCAGAAGGTTGAAGGTCTTGATAGCTTTGCAGCTGATAAGAGATATGTACACCAGTACAACTTCCCTGCATATTCTGTAGGTGAGACAAAGGTTTCAAGAGGACCTGGACGTAGAGAGATCGGTCACGGTGCACTTGCTGAGAGAGCACTTCTTCCTGTTCTTCCTAGCGTTGATGAGTTCCCATATGCAATCCGTGCCGTATCAGAAACATTTGAGTCTAACGGATCAACATCAATGGCTTCAACTTGCGCATCATGTATGTCACTTATGGCTGCTGGTGTTCCTATTAAGAAGATGGTTGCAGGTATTTCATGTGGTCTTGTTACTGGAGATACAGATGACGATTTCATCGTTCTTACAGATATTCAGGGACTTGAAGATTTCTTCGGAGATATGGACTTCAAGGTAACAGGAACAAAAGACGGTATCACAGCTATTCAGATGGATATCAAGATCCACGGTCTTACAAAGCCTATCGTTGAGACAGCTATTGAGCAGTGCCGTGAAGCTAGATTCTTCATTATGGATGAGTGCATGAGCAAGGCAATTGCTGAGCCTCGTAAGGAAGTATCCAAGTACGCTCCTAAGATCGTTTCTATGCAGATCGATCCTGAGAAGATTGGTGATGTTGTTGGACAGCGCGGAAAGACAATCAATGAGATCATCGCTAGAACAGGCGTTAAGATTGATATTACAGATGACGGACAGGTTTCTGTTTGTGGAGAAGATCAGGATAAGATCAATGAGGCTGTTAACATGATTAATGTGATCGTTACAGACTTTGAGAAGGATCAGATCTTCACAGGTAAGGTTGTAAGCATCAAAGAGTTCGGCGCATTTGTTGAGTTTGCTCCTGGCAAAGAAGGCATGGTTCACATCAGCAAGATCTCTAAAGAGAGAATCGACCATGTAGAAGATGTTCTTACACTTGGCGATACTGTAAAAGTTATCTGCCTTGGCAAGGATAAGATGGGAAGAATCAGCTTCTCAATCAAGGATTGCCCTAAAGGCTGAATACTTAATGAGACGTAAGTCGAATTTAGTATGAAGCTTGCTCTGGCGAACGAAGCGAGAGCAGAGCTTCTGTATCTAACGTATATTCTTTAAGACCGGCGTGTTCTGCATACCGGTCTTATTTAAAGTAATAAAGGATTGTGCTATGAGTAATACAAAAGAAACAATTAATGAGATAAATAAGCGTCGTACTTTCGCGATTATTTCCCACCCCGATGCAGGTAAGACAACTCTTACCGAGAAGTTCCTGCTTTATGGTGGAGCTATCAATATGGCTGGTAGCGTTAAGGGTAAGGCTACAGCCAGACATGCTGTATCTGACTGGATGGAGATCGAGAAACAGAGAGGTATTTCAGTTACTTCATCAGTTCTTCAGTTCAACTTTGAAGGATGCTGCATAAATATCCTTGATACTCCAGGACACCAGGATTTCTCAGAAGATACATACAGAACACTTATGGCTGCTGACTCAGCTGTCATGGTTATTGATGCCAGCAAGGGTGTTGAGGCTCAGACAAGAAAGCTCTTTAAAGTCTGCGCCATGAGTCATATTCCGATCTTTACATTTATAAACAAGCTCGATCGTGATGCAAAAGACACTTTTGATCTTCTTGATGATATCGAGAATAACCTGGGAATCGCTACATGCCCTATGAACTGGCCAATTGGTTCAGGTAAGAATTTCAAAGGTATCTATGACAGAAGAGAAGGCCATATAGTTACATTCTCAGAGACACAGAAGGGAACTAAGGAAGGAAAAGAGACTTTCATAGACCTTAACGATAAGGCTGCCATTGACAGCGAGATCGGACAGGATGCTTTTGAAAAGCTTCAGGGAGAAATAGAGCTTTTGGATGGAGCAGGTGCTGAATACGATCTTGAAAAAGTTAGAGCAGGTGAACTTACTCCTGTATTCTTTGGATCAGCGCTTCAGAACTTTGGTGTAGAACTTTTCCTACATCATTTCTTGAAAATGGCTACTCCTCCTACAGGACGTAAGTCTTCAGACGGAGAGCTTATTGATCCTTTTGAGCGAGACTTTACAGCTTTTGTATTTAAGATCCAGGCTAATATGAACAAGGCTCACAGAGACAGAGTTGCTTTCATGAGAATCTGCTCAGGACGTTATGATGCCAACAACGAAGTTAAGCATGTACAGAGTGGCAAGGTTATGAGACTTTCACAGCCACAGCAGCTTATGGCTGACGAGAGAAAGATACTTAGTGAAGCTTATGCCGGCGATATCATGGGTGTGTTTGATCCTGGTATTTTCTCTATTGGTGATACGATCTGTATGCCAAAAGACAATGTGGTATACGAAGGAATTCCTACATTTGCACCTGAACACTTTGCAAGAGTACGTCAGGTAGATACCATGAAGCGTAAACAGTTCGTAAAGGGTATCACTCAGATAGCTCAGGAAGGTGCTATCCAGATATTCCAGGAGTACAACACTGGACTTGAGGAAATAATTGTCGGAGTAGTTGGTGTTCTTCAGTTTGATGTATTGAAGTTCCGCCTCCAGAGCGAGTACAATGTTGATATAATCCTTGAGAATCTTCCATACGAGTACATCAGATGGGTGGACAACCAGGATATCGATATGTCTACACTTGTTGGAACTTCTGATATGAAGAAGATCAAGGATATGCATGACAGACCACTTCTTTTGTTCATTAACGAGTGGAGTGTCGGTATGACTATGGAGAGAAATAAGGGACTTATTCTTTCTGAGTTTAAAAAGAACTAATGCTTATCATAAGTTGGAGGGGAATACTTGAGAAAAGGCATTGGAAAAGTTAAGCAAATAATGGTGGCAATTTTGGCTGCGGGAGTTTTGACAACAAGTCTTTCCGGCTGCCAGTATGAAAGCTTTGATGATTATCTGGAGGCTTTGGGGCTAAAGGATCCTAAACTGGATAATCCTGTTTCAACTACTGAAAGCACTTATCTGGTGCCTGAAACTGTCACTGAAGTGGGTGATACCGGTGGTGAAGCATCAGATCAGGTGACTAGTGAGACTACGCCTGTTGCAGAAGCAGACACAGGAGCAGAGGAAGCTTCAAAGGAAGAGAGCTCATCCGATAGTTCTTTTGATGCATCATCAGGTAGATCAAGCGCTGCCCAGGGACAAAAGCAGCAGAGTTCCGGGACTACTTTATCCAAGGAATCTGATGACGAAGATGAAAGGGTCAGGGAATCAATTGGCCTTTCTCCTGTTGGTATAGAGACCATAAAAAAGAGTCAGGAAGGGCTTTATGCTTATGAAAGGCTCACTGAAGCCGGGAAGACTCTGTATGTTGAACTGCTTACAATAATGCAGAATCTTGCTGCAGATGTTATTGTCTCAACTACAAGTGACGACGCCATAGAACAGGTTTTTGACTATGTAATGGCAGATCATCCGGAGATTTTTTATGTGGATGGCTATCATTATACCAACTATACGATCGACAACGTGATCACCAAGATTTCTTTTACTGGCAATTATACCTGCAGTAAGGAACAGGCTGAGGAAAAAAAGGTGCAGATAAATGAAGCTGTTAATAGATGTCTTGCAAATGCGCCTTCTTCAGAAGATGACTATTATGCGATCAAGTATATATACGACTACCTGATCACCAATACTGAGTATGATATAGAGGCTCCTGATAATCAGAATATATGCTCCGTGTTCTTAAACGGCAGAAGCGTATGCAATGGTTATGCAAAGGCAGCCCAGCTCCTTTTAAATAAGCTTGGAATTGACTGCACGCTTGTTACGGGAACCGTAGATACCAAGAATTCCAAAGGAGTCAGACATGCCTGGAATCTTGTAAAGTGCAATGATGCATATTACTATGTGGATGTGACCTGGGGAGATTCCTCCTATCAAACTACAAATGGTGAGAGTGCGGACGCAACCAAACTTCCTGCCATAAATTATGATTATCTTAATGTGACAACTTCAGATATCATTAGGAATCACAAGATCTCTGATGATATTTATATGCCTAATTGCTCAAGCATGGCAGATAATTACTATGTCAGAGAGGATGAATATTTCACATCTGCTGAAATGTCTCTTGTTAAGGATCTGTTTGACCGCAGGTACAATGATGGCAGCAATAATGTGACTATGAAGTGTGCTTCGCAGGAAGTATACGACAGTATGTTTGCACAGCTGATAACAGACAGAAAGGTTTTTGATTATCTGCAGGGGGATACATCTTCCGTATCCTACACAACATTTGCAGATACAAGGACAATCATCTTTTGGCTGTGATGTGGAATTGTGGGAATTGTGGTATAATAATTCATGATTGTGAATAAATGAGGTGACAAGTTATGGGAAAAGAAATTGCAGAGATTGGATCTGTTAAGATTGCAGATGATGTAGTAGCTAGAATTGCGGCTCTTGCAGCACTTGAAGTTGATGGCGTTTCAGCAATGGCAGGCAACTACACAAGTGACGCCCTTGAAAAGGTAAGCCGTAAAAACCTTACAAAGGGAGCTAAGGTCGTAATAGGTGCATCTCAGGTGCAGGTTGATCTGGCACTTATGATGGCTTATGGATATAATATTCCGGCAACTTGCCAGCAGGCACAGACAAAGGTCAAGGCTTCAATCGAAAATATGACGGGCCTTGAAGTTACAGATGTCAATATCAGAATAGCTGGTATTACAATGCCAAAGGCGTGATAAAACATTTTTATAGAATAGGAAAAACGTGATGAATAGAAGTTTACTGAGAGAGCAGATCTTTATGCTGCTTTTTCGTGTTGAATTTAATTCCATCGAGGAGATGGCAGAGCAGGAAGAGCTCTTTACAACTGTAAGTGATGAAGAGTTCTCTAAAAAGGATGCTGATCAGATCAGAGAAAAGTATGAGAAAATCGCAGAAAAGCTTCCTGAGATCGATGAGGCAATAAACAGTGCTACATCAGGATGGGATACAAAGCGTATGGCGAAGGTTGATCTTACGATCATTCGTCTTGCTGTTTATGAGATAAAATATGATGACAGCGTTCCAACAGGTGTTGCTATAAATGAGGCAGTAGAACTTGCCAAGAAGTTTGGACAGGATGGATCACCTGCTTTTGTAAACGGAGTGTTAGCTAAATTTGCGCAGTGAATATACAGTCACACAGGTTAATTCTTACATCAGGAATATGTTTACTCAGGATTTCCTTTTAAGGACTATCACCATAAAAGGAGAAGTGAGCAATTTAAGGTACCACTCATCCGGTCATATTTACTTTACTATGAAGGATGCCGGTGGTGCTATTTCTTGTGTGATGTTCCGCGGTGACAAGGAAAGAGGCGGCCTTTCTTTTCTGATGAAAGAAGGACAGCAGATAAAGGCAAGCGGAACAGTTGATGTATATGAAAGAGATGGGAAATATCAGCTTTATGCCAGAAAGATTGAACTTGACGGCGCCGGGGCTCTTTATGAAAAATATGAAGAACTCAAGAAAAGGCTTGCTGAGTCGGGCATGTTTGACGAAGTATACAAACAGCCTGTTCCCAAATATATAAAAACTCTTGGAATAGTTACAGCTCCTACTGGTGCGGCAGTGAGGGATATAATAAATGTGGCTACCCGTAGAAATCCGCATATTCAAATAATTCTTTATCCCGCCATAGTACAAGGTGCAGAAGCTTCTGAGAGTATAGTCAGAGGAATACAGGCTCTGACAGAGAAAAATGTTGATGTCATGATTGTTGGACGTGGTGGAGGTTCTATAGAAGATCTTTGGGCTTTCAACGAAGAAAATGTAGCACAGGCTATTTTTGATTGCCCAATTCCTATCATTTCTGCAGTTGGTCATGAAACGGATACAACAATAGCTGATTATGTTTCTGATAGAAGAGCGCCGACTCCTTCTGCGGCAGCGGAGCTTGCAGTGTACGAGTACGAGAGGTTCCTTCAGGATATAGAGGATTATGCTTTTACTCTTACCAAGAGCATGGAAAGCAGGATAAGAGCAAGGAAGCTTATAGAGGACAGGTTAAAAGAGAACCTACGACTTTTAAGTCCTATGAATAAGGTCAGGGACAGGCTTCTTAGAATTGATAAACTTGGTGATGCCTTAAACTCAAGGATGGACAGAAAGCTGTCAGAGTACAGGCACAGACTAAATATCGATATAGAAAAGCTAAAGGGTCTATCGCCACTTGACAGACTAATGGGCGGATATTCTTATGTCTCAAATGGGGCAGGAGATAATGTCAAAAGTATTGGATCAGTTAGTGAAGGCGATGAACTTAACATATACGTTACAGATGGAATCATAAAAAGTACTGTTGTTGGAACAAAGGAAATTTCGTATGGCAAAGAAAAGTGAGAGTGCAGAGGAAAAGAAGCTTTCAGTAGAAGAGGCTTTTTCCGAGATAGAAAAGAAAATACAGGCTCTTGATAAAGAAGATATTTCTTTAGAGGATTCTTTTAAAGAATATCAGGAGGGAATGGAACTTCTAAAGTATTGCCATGAAGCTATAGAGAAAGTGGAGCAGAAAGTTCAGAAAATAGCAGCAGATGGCAATCTGGAGGATTTTGAGTAAGATGAGCAAGGCAGGTTTTGAAGAGCGCCTCAGTGAAAAGGCAGCTTTTGTTTCAGATATTATTAAGACTTTTCTTCCTAAAGAGGAAGGCTATGCAGCGAAGGTTTTAGAGGCGATGAATTACAGTCTTTTGGCCGGAGGAAAGAGGATCAGGCCTATAATGATGCTTGAGTCCTATAGAATGTTTGCAGGAGATTCAGCAGATGATAGCGTCATCAAGCCTTTTTTGGCAGCTATAGAGATGATCCATACATATTCTCTTGTACATGATGATCTCCCTGCTATGGACAACGACGAATACAGAAGAGGCCGCAAGACGACACATGCTGTTTATGGTGCAGGAATGGCGACTCTTGCAGGGGATGGTCTTTTAAACTATGCTTTTGAAACAGCTATTTTGGGTGCCATGTCAGGAAAAGAGCTCTCTGACTATGACGCAGATACCAAAAACAGATATCTTGCTGCTTTGAACATCCTTGCTACTAAGGCAGGTGTCTACGGAATGGTGGGCGGCCAGTGTGCTGATATTATGGCTGAGAATTCAACAGGCCTCTCAGATAGTGAAAAGAAAGATGTTCTTTTCTATATTGATGAGAACAAGACCGGAGCGCTTATAGAAGCAAGCCTTATGGTGGGAGCCGTATTAGGCGGAGCTGACAGAGCACAGGTTGAAAAGATGGAGAAGATCGGAAGCAATGTAGGAATTGCCTTCCAGATCCAGGATGATATCCTTGATATCGAGGGAACTCTTGAAGAACTCGGAAAACCTATAGGCTCTGATGAGAAGAACGGAAAGAGTACCTATGTAGCCCTTTATGGGATGGAGAATGCCAAGGCAAAGGTAAAAGAACTTACAAAAGAGGCTACAAAGAGCCTTGAGGAAATGAATTTTGATAATTCATTTTTAGATGAATTATTTCAGTATATGATCTACAGAAAGAAGTAATTTCTATAGTTTGCAGAATAATCTGCTGTAGTATAACGAAATTAGGTAGGTGGAAGTTATGCTTCTAGATGATATAAATAAAACAGGCGACATAAAGAATATTCCACAGTCTAAGTATCCTGAGCTGGCCCAGGAGATAAGAGATTTTTTGATTGAAAAGATCTCTGTTTCAGGTGGTCATCTGGCTTCTAATCTTGGAACTGTTGAACTTACTATGGCACTTCATGTTGCGCTTGATCTTCCGGAAGATAAGATAATATGGGATGTTGGGCATCAGTCATACACGCACAAGATCCTCACAGGAAGAAAAGATAAATTTGATACCTTAAGACAGTTTGGTGGAATGAGCGGCTTCCCTAAACGCTGCGAATCAGACACAGACTGTTTTGATACAGGACACAGTTCAACTTCTATTTCTGCAGGTCTTGGAATGGTAAAGGCAAGAGATCTTAAGAAAGAGGATTATACTGTAGTGTCTGTTATTGGTGACGGATCACTGACAGGTGGACTTGCTTATGAAGCGCTCAATAATGCGGCAAAGCTTGAGACTAATTTTATTATCATTCTCAATGATAATGAGATGTCCATTTCCGAGAGTGTTGGAGGTATGAAGAAATACCTCAATTCAGTGCGTACAGCGGAAGGTTATCTGAACCTGAAAGAGGATGTTTACGCCCAGCTGCGAACCAATACAAAAGTGGTTGATAATATCAGAAGGGCCAAGAACAGCTTTAAGCAGCTCTTTGTACCGGGAATGGTATTTGAAAACCTTGGAATAACCTATTTGGGACCTGTTGATGGCCATAACACAGCAGAGCTTGTGAAGGTTATAAAAGAGGCCAAAAAGGTCAAAAAAGCAGTTATGATCCACGTTATGACCAAGAAAGGCAAGGGATATGAACCTGCGGAGAGACATCCTGCAAGATTCCATGGTACCGAACCATTCATTGTTGAAAATGGTCTTCCACGAAATCCAAGGACTACATCCAATTATCAGGACATTTTCAGCACTGTTATGTGCAAGCTTGGTGACAGGGATGACAAGGTTGTAGCCATAACTGCGGCTATGGCTGATGGAACAGGCCTTAAGAGATTCAGGAACATGTATCCTGACAGATTTATTGATGCAGGAATTGCAGAGGAGCACGCAGTAACTTTCGCAGCCGGAATGGCAGCCGGCGGCTACAAGCCTGTTTTTGCAGTTTATTCCTCATTCCTTCAGAGGGCATATGACCAGATATTGGAGGATGTATGTCTTCAGAAGCTACCAGTTGTTTTCGCAATTGACAGAGCGGGACTTGTAGGAAGCGATGGTGAGACCCATCAGGGAATATTTGATCTATCCTATCTTTCATCTATGCCTAATATGACTATCTGTGCTCCCAAGAATAAATGGGAACTGTCAGATATGCTCAAGTTTGCCGTAAACTATGGGGCACCGATTGCGATCAGGTATCCAAGAGGCAATGCATATGACGGTCTTAAGGAGTTCAGAGCTCCTGTAGAGGCTGGCAAGTGTGAAGTTATCTATGAAGAAAAAGATATATGTCTTTTTGCACTTGGATGCATGGTTAAGATAGGTGAAGAAGTAAGACGGATCCTTAAAGATAATGGCTTTAAGTGTACTCTTGTTAATGCAAGGTTTGCAAAGCCAATAGATACTGAATATATTCATGTTGCATCTTCAGACCACAAGCTCTTTGTCACTATGGAAGAGAATGTGGCAAGTGGCGGCCTCGGAGAGAAGGTCAGAGCCTACATTGATGAGAACAGGTTGGATTGCAACGTATTACAGATTGCTATACCTGATAAATTCGTAACTCACGGAAATGTTGATAAACTCAGAAAAGAACTGGGAATTGACGCACAGTCTATAGCAGACAGAATCATGAAAGAGATACAAAGGTAATATTTATGGCAAAAGAAAAATCAAGACTTGATGTCCTTTTAGTTGACAGAGGATTTGCTCCTTCAAGAGAAAAGGCAAAGGCACTTATCATGGCGGGTGATGTTTTTGTCAATGGACAAAGAGAAGATAAACCCGGAACAACCTTCGATGAGGCCAAGATAACAAGCCTTGAGGTTAAGGGTGATACGCTTCCTTATGTCAGCAGAGGCGGGCTCAAGCTTGAAAAAGCAGTTAATAATTTTGGCTTTTCTTTGGAGTCAAAGGTATGTATGGATATAGGGGCATCCACAGGCGGATTTACAGACTGTATGCTTCAGAATGGAGCCACAAAGGTTTATTCAGTGGATGTTGGGCATGGACAGCTTGACTGGAAGCTTAGAAGCGACGAGAGAGTTGTCTGCATGGAAAAAACAAACTTCAGGTATATGGTGAGGGATGATATACAGGATGATCTTGATTTTGCATCCTGCGATGTTTCTTTTATCTCACTTACCAAGATCCTTCTTCCTGCCAGAAGACTTTTAAAAGATAATGGAGAAATGGTATGCCTTATCAAACCACAGTTTGAAGCAGGCAAAGATAAGGTTGGCAAAAAAGGAGTAGTCAGAGACCCTAAAGTTCATGAGGAAGTAATTCACAGAATTATGGACTTTGTAGGAATAGCAGGTTTTGACGTTCTCCACCTTGATTTTTCTCCTATAAAGGGACCTGAGGGAAATATTGAGTACCTTATACATATAAGGAAAAATCCTGAGAAAAATGATGTGGCAGGGGAGCTGTCAGAGGCTGATGGCGAAAAAAAGTTATCTGAAGTTGTTCTTGAAAAAAGTGGAATATCCCATGAACCTGATATGGAGAGTCTCATAGCAGAAACTGTTCTCAGGGCTCATGGAAAACTTGATAAAAATGCTGGGGAATAAAGATGCACAATTTTTGCATTGTCACAAACAGGAGCAAGGATGTCAATCTTGACATCACTAATTACATTAAAGAATATCTTGAAAAGAACGGAAAAGAATGTATTATAGCAGAGAGCACAAAGATCCGTGATGATAAGCACACAGGTAAAGAGTTTCAAAGTTCTATACCTGAAGATTCAGACTGCTGTATAGTGCTTGGAGGAGACGGGACCATGCTTCAGGCTGCCAGAAGTGCAGCGCGCCTTGATATCCCTCTTATTGGTGTTAATCTTGGAACACTGGGATATCTTGCTGAAGTTGAAAAGAGCGGTATTGACGATGCTCTTGAGAGGATCCTTGCAGGAAAGTATGAGATAGAAGACAGGATGATGCTCTATGGAAGCATGAATGGTCAGGAGGGGTATTGTCTAAACGATATCGCGATCACCAGATATTCATCTATCAAGGCCGTAGATTATGAGATCTATGTCAATGATCTTTTATTGTGCAATTACCATGCAGATGGAATCATAATTTCTACTCCGACAGGCTCAACAGGTTACAATATGTCAGCAGGTGGCCCGATTGTGGAGCCTTCTGCCAATATGATATTGATAACTCCTATCTGCCCTCATACGCTTAATTCCAGAAGCCTTGTATTATCGGCAGATACCAAGATTGAAGTTGGAATTGGCGGCTTTAGGGACGGTATAAACCAGAAGGTTGTAGCTTCTTTTGATGGAAGCGGAATAATCGAGATGACTACCGGAGACAGGATTGGTATAAAGAAATCCAGTAAAACTACTAAGATATTAAAGCTTAACAGAGTAAGCTTTTTGGAAGTACTGGGGGAAAAATTCAGATAAATAAGTATTAGAGAGAGGGGAATCGTAATGAAAAGAAACAGACATGATAAGATAATTGAGATCATAGCATCAAATGTTGTTGAGACACAGGAACAGCTTGCAGCTCTTTTGAAAGAGGCAGGATATGACGTTACACAGGCTACTGTATCAAGAGACATAAGACAGATGAAGCTTGCCAAGCAGGCAACAGAAGATGGTAAGTATAAATATGTTTATACCACTGCAGACAGCGATGCCATGCAGGATAAATATGTAAGTGTGTTAAGAGCGGGATATTTGAGCATGGATGTTGCTCAGAATCTCCTTGTAATAAAGACTGTGTCAGGAATGGCTATGGCGCTTGCAGCAGCTATTGATGCATTGGATTTTCCACAGATAGTTGGATGTATTGCAGGTGATGACACTATAATGATTGCTATAAAGACCAGCGAAGAAGCAGTTGAGGTTATGGAAGAACTGCGTTCGCTGATGGGAAGAAAATAAGTAAAAAAGTTTTTAGCATGGCGGGGTCCTCTTTTGTGAGGAGAAAAATATGTTATATAGTTTACACGTAAAGAATCTTGCTCTTATTAAAGAGCAGGAAATTGAGTTTTCAAAGGGACTCAACATTTTAACCGGAGAGACAGGCGCAGGTAAATCAGTAATTCTTGGCTCTGTCAATCTGGCACTTGGCGCTAAGGCTGATGGAAGTCTTATCAGAACCGGGGAAGAATATGCGCTTGTAGAGCTTGTTTTCGGAGTTGAAAATGAACTTCAAAAGAAGCTTCTTTTGGATATGGACATACCTGTTGAGGAAGACGGAAATGTTGTTATCCAGAGGAAAATCATGCAGGGACGCAGCATCTCCAAGGTTTGCGGCGAGACAGTGACCACAAGGCAATTAAAAGATATTGCCAGTGTTCTTATCAATATTCATGGACAGAATGATCATCAGGAACTTCTTCACAAGAAGAAACACATGGAGATTCTTGATGATTATTGTTTGGACAAATTGAAGCCTCTTTTTGAAAAGCTATCGACTGAGTATTCAAGGTTAAAAGAACTTGAGAAGGCCCTTGAAAGTACCAATATGGACGAGGCAGCAAGACTGCGTGAGCAGGAGCTTCTTGAATTTGAGACAGGTGAGATATCCGATGCAGAAATAGTTGTTGGCGAGGATGAGAAGCTTGAGACCAAGTACCATAAGATGGTGAACAGCCGCAGGATTTCTGAGGCGGTCGGAGTGGTATCTTCTATGACAGGGTCAGGCGATGGCGATGAAAATGCATCAGACATGATTGGAAGAGCAGTCAGGGAATTGTCGTCAGTTGTTTCCTATGACAAGGACTTAGAGGACCTTTTATCACAGCTTTCTGATGTGGAGAATCTTTTGACTGATTTTAATCATGCCCTTTCAGGTTATCTTGATGATCTTGAATTTGACGATGAGGATTTCAGGACAACAGAGGATAGGCTCAACACCTTAAATCATTTGAAGGATAAATATGGCGGCTCTTTGGAAAAAGTTCTTGAGTACTACAGTGAAAAGATAGCCCGC
Organism: Butyrivibrio sp. AE2015; assembly: GCF_000420825.1. Lineage (GTDB taxonomy): Bacteria > Bacillota > Clostridia > Lachnospirales > Lachnospiraceae > Butyrivibrio. The sequence goes on from NZ_ATVR01000037.1 coordinate 23,733, forward strand.
CTTGAGACATTATGTGATCTTGATGCCAACAGAAACAAGATGATAGCTGAGATAGCGACTCAGAAGGAGAAAGTTCTTTCTCTTTGTAAAAAGATATCAGATATCAGGAAAAAGCAGGCTTTAGTTTTACAGGAAAGCTTAAAGGATGCGCTAATAGACCTTAACTTCATCGATGTCAAACTTGAGATAAGGATTACCAGTGATGAAGATAAGATATCGGCACGAGGCTATGATGATGCTCAGTTTATGATATCAACTAATCCTGGTGAGAGCCTGCGCGCTATGGACCAGATAGCAAGTGGCGGTGAGCTTTCAAGAATCATGCTTGCCCTTAAGACAGTGGTTGCTGACAAGGATGATATCAATACACTTATTTTTGATGAAATAGATGCGGGAATAAGCGGAAAGACAGCCTGGAAGGTATCCAAAAAACTTGGAGAGCTTTCAAAAGAGCATCAGATCATCTGCATTACACATCTTCCTCAGATCGCAGCTATGGCTGATACCCATTTCATGATTGAAAAAGGTCTTGAAGATGGAAGAACTGTAACAAATATTTACAAATTAAAAGAAGATGATGGAACAAAGGAACTTGCGAGACTCCTTGGCGGAGACGAAGTTACTGAGGCAAGTTTACAAAATGCGAGAGAGATGCGCCAGCTAGCGGAAGAAACTAAACGAGGATAATGAAATGACAATCGACAATGATGATCTTTTAAATAGTGTTATGGCTTCACTGGGGAGAATTGATACAATTTCCCTGTCAGATATGCCAAACATTGACCTGTATATGGATCAGCTTACAACTTTCATGGATGAGAGACTTAAAAAGACAACAAGGTATCCGGATACAGACAAGATACTGACAAAGACCATGATCAATAACTATGCCAAGAATAATCTTTTGCCTCCTCCTGTAAGGAAGAAGTATTCAAAAGATCATCTGATACTGCTCATTTTTATTTATTACTACAAGAGCATATTGTCTATAAACGACATACAGACACTTATTGAACCTTTAAAAGAAAGATTTCATATAAGTGACGATGAGTTTAATTTAAGTAAGATCTATGAAACTACCTATGAGCTTCAGAACGAAGAGCTTGAACCGGTAATGGAGGATCTTAAAAAGAAATATGCCAGATCACTGGAAACATACGAAGATGCGGATATTTCTGAAGAAGAGAGAAAACGCATGCAGATGTTTTCTTTTATAACTCTTTTATCCTATGATGTTTATGTAAAAAAACTTCTGATAGAGAAGATACTTGATAACGTTGTCCTTGACGAGAAAGAAAATGGCAGCAAAAAGGATAAAGCGAAGGACAAGAAGAACAAAAAATAAGGAATAAGATTTAATGGGAATTTACGATACACTTAATGCGCAGCAGAAAAAAGCTGTGCTTCAGACAGACGGACCTGTGCTGATACTTGCCGGAGCGGGTTCCGGAAAAACAAGGGTTTTAACGCACAGGGTTGCCTATTTGATAGATGAATGCAATGTCAATCCCTGGAACATCATGGCAATCACTTTTACCAATAAGGCAGCAGGTGAGATGCGTGAGAGGGTTGATAAGATAGTAGGATTCGGAGCAGAGAGCATCTGGGTTTCAACTTTTCATTCAAGCTGCGTAAGGATCCTTAGAAGATATGCTGACAGACTTGGATATGGAAATAACTTCACAATCTATGACACAGATGATTCCAAGTCTCTTATGAAAGATATTTGTAAAAAATATCAGCTTGAGACTACAACACTTAAGCTTCGCGGAATCATGGGAAGCATTTCAAAGTGTAAGGACAATCTGGTTACAACCAATGAGTATGCATTAAACACTCAGAATGAATATAACAAGGTTCGAATCTCCAAGGCATATACAGAGTATCAGAATGCTCTTAAAAAGAACAATGCCATGGATTTCGATGACCTGATCTTTAATACTGTTGAGCTCTTTAAAAAGAATCCTGATGTTCTTGAATATTATCAGGACAGATTCCGTTATATCATGGTGGATGAGTATCAGGATACCAATAATGCCCAGTTTGAGTTCATTAGACTTCTGGCAGATAAATACAGGAATCTATGCGTAGTGGGTGATGATGATCAGAGTATCTATCGCTTCAGAGGAGCCAATATCAGGAATATTCTTGACTTTGAAAAGGTATATCCTGATGCGACAGTAATAAAGCTTGAGCAGAACTACCGTTCAACGCAGCAGATCCTTGATGCAGCCAATGCAGTTATCGGAAACAACTACGGCCGTAAGGAAAAAGCTCTTTGGACTGAAGAAAAAGACGGTGAAAAGGTTCACCTTCGTCAGTTTGATACTGCATATGATGAGGCTGAGTTTATTGCTGCAGACATAGGAAAACTTAAGAGAAACGGTAAGCTTTCTTTCAGCGATACAGCTGTTTTATACAGAACAAATGCTCAGTCCAGACTTATAGAAGAGCGATTTGTTCATGAGGGAATTCCTTATGACATCGTCGGTGGTACGAACTTCTATTCCAGACGAGAGATAAAAGATCTTTTGGCTTATCTTAAGACTATTGATAACGGCAGAGATGACATTGCAGTTAAAAGAATAATAAATGTGCCAAAGAGGGGCATTGGCGCTACTACACTTGAGTATGTGCAGAATTATGCGGATGAGAGGCAGATAAGCTTCTTTGATGCCCTGTGCGAAGCGGACCAGATAATGGCTGTTAGCAGAAGTGCTTCAAAACTAAAAGACTTTGTAACTATGATAAGGGCTTTCAGGACCAAGCAAAAGTCCTACTCTTTGGAAGAACTTCTCAAAGACGTTATAGACATTACAGGTTATATGGACTTTTTGAAGACGTTGGATGATGACGATGACAGCGGAGACAATGACAGAGCTGCCAATGTGGACGAGCTTATATCCAAGATCGCAGCATATGAGGAAAATGATGAGGTTGAGGAACCAACTCTTTCAGGCTTCCTTGAAGAAGTTGCCCTTGTTGCTGATATAGACAGGATTGGAGAGGACAATGAGAAAGTTCTTCTTATGACTCTTCACAGTGCCAAGGGACTTGAGTTTGAACACGTTTATCTGGCAGGAATGGAAGAAAATGTTTTCCCTTCATATATGACATTGCAGACTGAAGATTCTGATCCGGAAGGAATAGAGGAAGAGCGAAGACTTGCCTATGTTGGAATTACCAGGGCAAAGAGAAACTTAACTCTTACAGCGGCAAAGCGCAGAATGGTAAGAGGAGAGACCTGGTTTAACCAACTCAGCAGATTTGTAAAAGAGATTCCCGGTGAGTATTTAGACAGGGAGAAACCACAGCTTGATAAGCCGGCATTTCTTTTTGATGATGGCGACTCTATCGATGAATACGAGGGAGTTGAGGACACCTACGGAACTTCTGGAAGATATAGTGATGAGGACGATTCCTATCGCAGTTCCGGAAGATACGGCAATGGAGATTCCTACGGAAAATCAGGCGGATATTCCGGTATTGGCGTAAAGTCATCCTACCAGAATAAGAACTTTGGAAACGATAATGGCGCGTCTCAGCTTTCTAACAGTTACAAGATAAAAGCAAAGCCTGCGCCTAAAAAGCCAAGGGCTGTTCCACAGAGTAAGCCATATATTGCGACAGCAGCCAAGACTCATGTCAAAGGCTCTCTTGCAGGTATCTCCAAAGGCATGCCTATGAAGACTGCAAAGCCTGAATATGAGACAGGGGACAGAGTTTCTCATATCAAATATGGTATTGGCACAGTCACTTCTTTGGAAGAAGGACCTAGAGATTACAAGGTAACAGTTAATTTTGACGATTGCGGACAGAAAATCATGTATGCCGCTTTTGCAAAATTAAAAAAGATGTGAGTAGACCAGAATTCTCAGTGAAGTAATGAATGAGCTTGGAATTATGGTATACTGATATTAATAAATTTTTCTTATAGAAAGGGGTTACTTATGGAAGTAAAAACAAAGATCGATGACATTATTGAAATGACACGTATTAACGAACTTCTCGACAAGAGAGAGGCTGCAAATGCTAAGAAGCCTTCCAACGTGATCCTGTGGTGTTTGGCTGTTCTTGGTTCTATTTCAGCGGTTGCGATCATTTCTTATCTTGTTTATCGCTACATGACACCGGCATTTGAAGATGATTATTATGATGATGACTTCGATGATTTCGAAGATGACTTCGACGACGATGACTTCATCAAGGAAAGTTAAGAATTAAAAAGTGAAGAAAAAAGAAGTTTATACAGGAATAGTAAAAAGGGTTGAATTCCCTAACAAAGGAATAATAGAGGCTCCTGATGGGAAGATCGCTGTTAAGGGCGTTCTTCCTGATCAGAAAGTTTCAGTACAGATACAGAAAGTAAGAAATGGTAAGGCAGAAGGAAGACTTTTGGAAGTCTTAGAAGAAGCTCCTGACTGCATTGAAAGCCCATGCATTCATTTCGGAAAATGCGGTGGCTGCAGTTACCTTACAATGCCTTATGTTAAGGAACTAGGCCTTAAGGAACAGCAGGTAAGAAGCTTACTTAAGCCTGCAGTAGAAAGAAATACTACAAGGTTTACCTGGGAGGGCATCAAAGTAAGCCCTATTAAGTTTGCCTACAGAAATAAGATGGAGTTCTCATTTGGTGACGAAGTCATGGGAGGACCCCTTTGTCTTGGCATGCACAAAAAAGGAAGCTTTTATGACATTGTAACTGTCAGCGGCTGCAGAATTGTCGACGATGATTACAGGGCTATCCTTTCAGCAACACTGGATTATTTTTCACCTATGTATGACAGAAAAGAAATCTCTTTTTACCATAGGATGAAACAGGAGGGCTACTTAAGGCATCTCCTTGTTAGAAAGGCAGTCAGAACCGGAGATATCCTGGTTGACCTTATCACAACAACTCAGGAAGAGCATGATCTTACAGGCTTTAAGGAAGCTCTTTTAAACCTTGAGCTTGAGGGAAGGATCACAGGAATCCTTCACACAAAGAATGATTCTCTTGCTGATGCTGTAATCGATGAAGGCACTGAGATCTTATATGGTCAGGACTTTTTCTATGAGCAGCTTTTAGGCCTTAAGTTCAGGATCACTCCTTTCTCATTTTTCCAGACTAACAGCTTAAGTGCTGAGGTTCTGTATCAGACAGTAAGAGGCTATATTCAGAGTCTCTACGATCAGAAGAACATAAAGCAGGATGGCGTAATTTACGACCTCTATTCAGGCACCGGCACAATAGCGCAGCTTCTTGCGCCTGTTGCCACCAAAGTTATTGGTGTTGAGATCGTTGAGGAAGCAGTTGAAGCCGCGAAAGAGAATGCAAGGCTTAACCACCTCGATAACTGCGAATTTATCGCAGGCGATGTGCTTAAGGTTCTGGATGATATCGAAGTAAAACCTGATCTTATTATCCTTGATCCGCCTCGTGACGGAATTAATCCTAAGGCTCTTACCAAGATCATAAATTATGACGTAAACTACATTATTTACGTCTCCTGTAAACCAACATCTCTTGCCCGCGACCTGGAAATCTTCCAGCAGAACGGCTACATGATGAGCCGCGCCGTAGCTGTGGATCAATTCCCGTGGACAAGCCATGTAGAGACGGTTGTCCTGCTTACTAAGACAACCGCTTAACCATGCGGGTTTGAAACGGTTTTAGAAGGAAACATGTCGACTAAAATCGAAGCAAAAATTATGTACTTATGGCGTACAAGTACATTTGGGGGATAGGAAAAAAGACCTATCTGCGGACAATGTTTCTGTACGCAAATATATAAGGATTTTATATCGTACGCCAAGATGTATCTTGATGGCTTTTGAGGAAGATAACTCCGCGGAGAGGTATCGAGAAGAGGCATAGGTATTGGCGGACGTGAAAAAAGGATTGAGAGCTCACCATATTGTGGTGGGCTTTATTTTTTTGGACGGAGCTAGAATACAAGTAGTACGGTTTATCTGAAAAAAAATAGATCTTAATAGTATTTTAATGGAAATAGAGAATTGTATACAAATGTACTAGGTATTTTGCCAGGGCCCTATTGTTCATTTATCCCATATATGAGTAATAATGCTTTTTGCAATGGTAGTTGTATCTTTTGTGTCAGCGTCAATAACAATTGCATTTTGATCTGCCACATTATCTAAAAAAACACATTGATAATCGTACCATTGTAGTGCATACTGTTTGCATTTTTTGCAACAACCATTTTGTACATTTGTAAAAATGATATAGTTCCGATGATAGGCGAAATGATGCTATAATATCATAAGATATACGGAAATAATGAGACTTCATTTATTAGGTGAACAAAAATGCTAAGAATATTTTTTGGTGAAAAAGAAGATGTAATGCATGGACCATCATGGTTCAGATTCAATTATGATGAAGAATGGCTGGCAGATCCTTTTGTGGAAGAGATGATGACTGATATAGATAAGTCACATTATAAGGGAGGACAGCTGATAGAAAGTGATGTTTTAGGACCAATTCCACCAGAGAAACTATCCGGTGGATTGCAAACTCTGATTTGCATTTATAAAAGACCTGATCTTGTTTTTAATGCCACAAGCTGTGGCGAAAACTGTGCAAAATGGCTTGCAGAGATTGGCAGAAGAGAGGATATCACCATTAATCTTAGGTATTATATGCCCTTTGATGATTGCAACGATATAGAGATTGAAATTCTTAATGATAATATCAAAGTAACAAATGCCAAGGATTATATGCATGAAGCATTAAAATATGTTTGATGACTAGGAAGTATTTTATATATGAAGAATAAACATCATGTAGTTGTTGAATCAAAACGACTAAAATATGAATTTGATATAAAGAGGAATATTACTGTTATTCAAGGCGATAGCGCTTCTGGAAAGACTACTCTTTTGGATCTATTGGGGACGCATTCTAGATATGGAAAAGAGAGTGGCATTAGTGTACAGTCAGATGTTCCTTGCGTGGTATTTGGTGGAGATGCTAGTCTTTGGAAGATTATTTTGGAAGCTTATCAAGATAGCATAGTGTTTATAGATGAAGATTATCCATTTATATATTCCAAAGATTTTGCAGAGTTGGTACAGGCTTCTTCAAATTATTTTGTTTTGATTACAAGACAGCCTCTATATAATCTGCCGTATAGTGTTCAGGAAATCTACGGCATCAGAACAACAGGTAAATACCACTATCCAGAGCAAGTTTATCATGAGTTTTACAGAATTTATGATGATTCAAATGAAACACTGGATAAAGAAGTTCTAGTGTTGGTAGAAGACTCAAAGTCGGGATATCAGTTCTTTTCTAAGGCATTCAAACAAGGCGAGTGTGTGAGTGTAGAAGGAAACTCACAGTTTGTTGGAAAAATCGAGAACGCCGAAGAAAATAAGAAAGTGGTTGTAATTGCTGATGGAGCAGCCTTTGGTGCCTATGTTGCCAAGGTCACTACTATAGCAAAAAGTAGAAAAGATGTAATGCTATATTTCCCAGAGTCATTCGAATGGCTAATTCTCAAATCAGGAGTAATTGGAATTAAGGACTTGGATGATATACTTGCTGAGCCTGAGAAATATATTGAAAGCAGGGAGTTCCTTAGCTGGGAGAGATATTTCACTGATCTGCTTATGACAGCAACTGCTGATGATAGCATTAAGAAATATGATAAGAGCCAGTTAAAGCCTTATTATATTGAAGGCAAGAACAAAGATGCTATTATCGCTGTTTTACCTGAAGAGTTAAGAAAAATCATGGGGTAAATAGGACTTATTTGTCCGCTATTTCTTAACCCCTTCACCGCAAACTATGTAAAAAGGGGTGAACATACCAAAGCCTAGTATCTACGCAGTATGTTTAAATTGTCTGCAGTAGTACCGCATGTTGAGACGGTAGTACTGCTAACCAAAGTAGATTAAAAGAATTACTGAAAAAGCCTAAATAATAAGGATTCCGATAGAATACCCTAAAGTTGGAGAGTTCTTTCGGAATCTTTTTTTACTGCTTTACTAGTAGTTCTGTATACTGGGACATGTAGGGGGAAACTGAATAACTATTAGTATTGCATCGGTTAAAGGCAAGTATTATCAAAAGGTAGACCCAAAGCAGGTGTTACTATTCACAGATAAATGAAAGTGAAGAATGAAGCTCACATCAGTAGGCTTTATTTTTATTGTTGAAACGGTTAGAATCTTTGTATTAAGCAAATCGGGATTTATTGAGATGATAATGCTAGAAAGGAATAATAAAGAATGAAATGCATTCATTGTGATATTGAAATGATTACTGCAAGTATGGATACAGGACTCACAACGGGATCTTTATTCTATATTTGGAAAAAAGAGAAAGGGGTCTTTAGTTCCACAAAAAAATCTGAAGTCAAAGTATATGTATGTCCTGAATGCGGGTATATAGAGCTTAG
>NZ_ATVR01000038.1 GCF_000420825.1 Butyrivibrio sp. AE2015
CACAAGACATGAATAATAGAATAAATGCCAGATTTCATGCCAAACGATTCTATTCAAGGCATGAAATTATGAGAAAAATCTGACACAGCATGTCGAATTACTAAGCAAAGACATGGTATCTGAGTCAAAATCACTAACAACATGTCTGAACCACTATACAAAGCATGTGATACTTGCAAAAAATCTCCAAATCATGTCAGAAGCCTATGCACAAGACATGAAAATCGAAAAAAAACTCTCGCAGCATGCTATAGCCAGGTAAATCTTTATGTTTTCAATATCCCAAGTCTCCAGCTGATTCAATTTCAGCCACCCCTACTGTTCTCGGAGTCAGAACCTGAGGCCATAATACCTAGCCACACCGCAGGTGCTTGCCATTGACTGGTTCTGGGGAAAACGCTACAATGCTGAATCCGACAGTGCGTGAAAATCTACTGTTCCCATCATCCTCACCGTCGGCTCGCAGACCAAAGCGTTTTCCTCAGGTTCAGTCAATGGTGGCGTACGCAGCCGCAATCTAAAATTTTTAGAGAGTTAGAGAAGTCACTTACGCATATACAAAGTGATAGTAATTTGGCTTATGTATAAAACTTACGACAAGACTTTAAATACCATAAAGATATCAATTATAAATAAAAGAAATTACAAATTATTGGACAAAAAATGCGAAGAAAAAATATTCATAAGTGATAATATCAAAATATAGAATAGTGAAGTGGCGCATGAAAATTGTTTCTTTTGACTGATAGGGGATAGATTAACAAAGGTAAGTGAAAAGTATTGATATTTAGTGCAGTTGGGGAGACCTTAGGAGAGAGTATGGAAATCGAGTCACTTAAGGAGTTTACACCAATACCATTCTGGTTTTGGAATGATTATCTGTCTGAAGGAGAAATCCTAAGGCAGATGAAAGAGATGAAGTACAAGGGCGTTGATGGTTTTGTAATTCATCCAAGAAAAGGGTTGCCAAAAGAAATTGAATATTTGTCTGATGAATATTTTCATTATGTTAAGTTTGCGGTTCAGATGGCAAAAGAGATGGATATGAAGGTTGTGCTTTACGATGAAGCCATGTATCCATCGGGTTCAGCCCATGGAGAAGTGGTAAAGGCCGATCCTTCTTTTGCGTCGAAGGGACTTCTAAAAAATGGTGATAGTTATGAGCTTGTTCCAAGCGGCGGCACGATCAGAGGTGTTCATCCTGGTGAAGATGACGGAGAGGAAAATGCTCCCAAAAGCGCAGACCTTTTAAATCCAAAAGCCGTAGCAAAATTCATAGAGATTACACATGAAAAATACTACTCTGAGCTCTCGGAATACTTTGGAGATACCATCATAGCCTTTTTTACAGATGAACCCAACATACTTGGAAGAAACTCAAGAGAGGACGTCATTCCATGGAGTGAAGGAATTCTTGAGGAGTTCAAGGCTGCGGGCGGAACTGACGAAGATTTGAAGTACTTATTTGAGAACGAATGTGATGAAATAAGCGAAGACGATACTGCAAGTAAGAGCATTAAAGCAATACGTGCAAAGCAGATATATAAACAGGTTATTCATGAAAGGCTTGCTAACAGCTACTACAAGCAGCTTTCCGACTGGTGCGTATCCCATGGAATCGAGCTTACAGGCCACCCGGAGAAGAGCACGGACATCGGCTATCTTAAGTATTTCCAGAGACCTTGCCAGGATATAGTCTGGAGATTTGTTGAGCCTGAGGATGGTCATGCTATAGAAGGGGAACATTCCACAATGGGAAAATGCTCTTCAGACAGTGCAAGACATCGAGGCAAAAGAAGAAACGGCAATGAGTGCTTTGGCTGCTGTGGCGAAAGGCAGGATCCAAAGCTTTTTACAGAACAGGATATGAGATGGTACCTTAACTGGCTTTTTGTCAGAGGGGTTAATCTCGTTTATCCTCATGCTTTCTACTATTCAATAAGAGAAGACAGAGGTGATGAGCGTCCACCGGAGGTAGGACTTAATAATCCATTTTGGCCGCAGTACCGCAAGATGAGTGATTTTATCAAGAGGATGTGCAACATCAATACGGATTCATATAATTGCGCGCAAGTTGCAATCTTGTGCGGCGCAGATACTTTGTCCTGGAAAATCGCAAAGCCTCTTTTTACAAATCAGATTGAGTTTAATTATTTGGAAGCGGAGCTTTTGCCTGAGTGCAAGATCGCAGATGGGAAGTTACAAATTGCCTCTCAGAAGTATTCGGTTCTGATCTCAGAGCAGGAAGAGTACGAATCTCTCAATGAAAGCGATAAGAATCTGTTAAAAGAGTTTGCGAAAAGTGGCGGAAAACTATTGATAGCCGGTGGAAAGCTCTTGAATTCATTTGCCAGTGAAGCTGCCAGTGCAAATGGTGAGATATACGCCAATAATGCTATTAATGAAGATGAGGCAGTGACTGTAAGAAATGACCAGGAACTACTACAGTTTGTTCTGAATAGTGTCTACAGAGAGCTTTTCTTTAGCGGCGATACTGATAACCTTCGCTGCAGTCACATAGTTAAGGATGGAAAAGACCTGCTTATCCTCGCCAACGAAGGTATGGAGCCTATAACAGTGAATATTAAATCCGGTGAGTTTAGAACGGTGTCACTATGGAATCCTTATACACTGGAGAGCAGAACAGATGTGGAAAACATGACTATTGAGCCATGCGACCTGTGGATTATGGAATTAGAAGCGAATGGGATTTCTAGAGAGAAAGAGATCAGGGGATACAAATGATGCAGATTAATATCAATACAAAGATTACTGGAGATACAAAAGAAACACCGGTGCAGAAAGCTGTTAAGGCACTTGAGAGAGATATTAAAAATACATGTAAAGACACCACAGAGCCAGGACTTGAGATCAAGCTGGTGTCAAATGCGCATGATGCAGCATCTGAAGTTTTTACAATAGACAGAAATGAAGACAACCTTACCATAACATCCGCCTGCAGCCTTGGCCTTATCTATGGCATTTACCATGTCAGCAGAGAATTTTTGGGAGTTCAGAATTTCTGGTTTTGGAATGAACAGGAGCTTACGAAAGAATCAGAGCACATAGTTCCTGATAATTATCACTATGAGTCCAAGCCATCAAAAGTAAGATTCCGCGGCTGGTTTATAAATGATGAGGTCCTTTTTGATGGATGGAGAGAAAAGGTGGGCGAGAACTTCCCGTGGGAGATGGCCTTTGAAGCCCTTCTTCGCTGTGGTGGAAATATGACGATTCCCGGCACAGACCATAATTCCCATAGGTACAAAGATCTCGCTAATGATTATGGCCTGTGGATAACTCACCATCATGCAGAGCCCTTGGGAGCCCAGATGTTTGCGCGAGCTTATCCTGATCTGGAGGCGAGCTTTAATAAACATCCGGATCTTTTCAGGGGGCTTTGGCAGCAGGCAATTGAGGACCAAAAGAGCTGTAAAGTGGTGTGGAATCTTGGCTTTAGAGGCCAGGGAGACAGGCCGTTCTGGGCTGATGATCCGACCTACGATACACCAAAGGCCCGCGGCAAGCTCATGAGCGAGCTTATCCTTGAGCAGTACAATCTGGTAAAAGAGTCAGATAAGGATGCAGTTTGCTGTACAAACCTTTATGGTGAAACCATGGAGCTCTACAAGGATGGATACCTGACTTTCCCAAGTGACGTAATAAAGATCTGGGCAGATAACGGTTTTGGTAAGATGGTTTCAAGAAGACAGAACAACCATAATCCAAGAGTTTATGCCCTTCCTCACGAAGGAGATAACAGCGCCCATGGAATATACTACCATGCGTCATTCTATGATCTTCAGGCGGCAGCCATGATGACCATGCTTCCCAATTCTCCTGAATTTGTGGTAAATGAGCTAAAAGACGTATATGCTCATGGAGTAGATGATTTCTGGATAATCAACTGCTCAAATGTTAAGCCCCACACTTACTACCTTGATCTGATAGCCAAAATGTGGAGCGGCAATGAAGGCGACTGCTCAAATACCGACGAGATCAAGAGCCTGGATGCGCAGAAATATGAAATTGAACATATACAAGACTATGTAAAAAAATATTACGGCGACGTCACAGCACCTGACCTTACTTCAAGGATAGAAGATGCCTACAGGGAATGGCCAAAATGCACACCAAAGTATGGGCCAAATGAAGACGACCATGCGGGAGAACAGTTTAGCAATCACGGAGCAAGGATTCTAACCTGCGGCTTTATCAGCAATTTCAATAAGTTGGATCCTGCACATACCAAGTCAATACCTGAACTTAACTGGATATGTAAAAGAGACACACTCTTAGAACAGGTAAAGTGGCACGAAGAGAAATATAAAGAAGCACTTGATGCTTACACTAAATATCTTGCAGATTGTAATAAGATAAAAGAAGATCTGATAGCAAAAGGATCCCTCAAGGCAGCAGAAAGATTTGATAACACCCTTATCTGTCAGGTTCAGTACCATTACTACAGTTATCTCGGGGCTTACCATATCTGCAGGGCAATTCTTACCTGCCTTGATGATAAAAAAGAAGGTGGCAAATTTATCGATGTGCTCGAGGAGGGTGCTAATGGTAAGCCGGTTGACTACCTCACAGCTTTTTATGAGGCCGGACTGGCAAAGAAAGAATTCTTTGAAGGATATGAGACTATGAGAAGCTATGAACACGACATTTGGGAAGGCTTCTATGAAAATGACTGCGAAGCGGATATCAGACAGTCTGGCTTTGTGGCTGAGAGCCTTATGTCATACCTTAGAGTACTAGGAGATGGACCACATTTTTACAAGTGGCAGCGCAAGTTCCAAAAAGAATCAGGTGGAGAAAAAGTGCATCTTATCCTTAGAATTAAGGCGCACTTGACCGATGATGAACTGTGGAATCTTATGACCAGGTGAGGAACAAAAACGTTCAGGCTGTATCAAACAACCTGAACGTTTTCTCTTCCAAATGCATTTGACAGCATTTCAATCATATCTTTGTCGGCTTTAATGGTGTAGCCCTTGCCAAGTTTTTTCACCTGCTTGGTGTCTGTGAGGTAAACAGTGACTTCGTCTTTGCCGTCACTATCCGATAACAGTGAAAAGAGCTCCTGCTCCTTAGCAGAGTATTCATTTATATTGGCAAATCTTATCCACACTGTTCTGGCTATCTCATCAAACAGCGTGATCTTGCTGGCAATGAGCTTGGCATCGCGGTCCTCTTCGACTGATACGCGGCCTTCAATAAATACCTTGGCATCGGTGTTGAGCCTTGGGGCGTTGGCTTCGTAGGTTTTTGGGAAGACAATTACTTCCACAGTGCCAACCATATCTTCCAGGGACAAAAATGCCATAACCTGGTCAGTCTTGGTGTACTTTATTTTTTTATCACTTATGATACCGCCTATTTTGGCATTGGCGTTATCCTTTACATTAGGAACGCCAGTCTCATCATCAAGATAGAAATCTGCTGTGGTATTTGTGATATTCTTTTTCCACATTCCCACATACTCTTCGAGAGGATGTCCTGAAACATAGATTCCTAGGACTTCCTTCTCAAATTCCAAAAGAAGCTCACGGGGAAATTCCCCAACATCAGGAAGTGGTACCTCGTACTGTTTTTTCTCAGTTTCTCCGGCTAGATCAAACAAAGACATCTGGCCCGCCATTGAGTTTCTTCCGCTGTTGTGGAGCTGGTCCATTATCTGCACATAAACAGTCATGAGCTGTTTGCGGCTTCCCTCGAAGCAGTCAAGAGCGCCGGCTTTTATGAAGTTTTCAATAGCTCTTTTGTTGACGTCGCTTTCTCTTCCCTGCATACGAGTCAGGAAATCGTTGATATTTTTGAACTTTCCGCGAAGCTCACGCTCTTTTACAATGGCAGAAATAACCGGCCTTCCGACACCTTTGATGGCAGTGAGTGCGTATCTTATGGCCTTTTTGCCATCGTGGTCTGTAACAGAAAAGCCTGAGTAGCCTTCATTGATATCAGGAGGCAAAAGAGTTATTCCCATGTTTCTGCAGCTCATGATATAGCCTGAAACTTTGCCGGGATTATCAATAACTGAAGTCATGAGTGCTGCCATGAATTCAACAGGGTAGTAGTTTTTGAGCCATGCTGTCTGCAGGGCAACTACTGCATAACAGGCAGCGTGGGACTTGTTAAAGGCGTACTTTGCAAAGTCCATCATGGAATCGTAAATGGCATTGGCAATTTCAGGAGAAATGCCTTTTGAAGCGCATCCCGGAACATTTTCATCGGGATTGCCGTTAACGAAGTTAGCTCTTTCAACTTCCATGACATGCTGTTTCTTTTTACTCATGGCACGTCTTACAAGGTCAGCTCGTCCAAGAGTGTAGCCACCAAGCTGCTGAACTATCTGCATAACCTGCTCCTGGTATACGATACAGCCGTAGGTGGGCTTTAATATAGGCTCAAGTTCAGGAGTCTGATAACTGATTGATGCAGCATCATTTTTTCCTGAAATATATTTAGGAATGAAGTCCATTGGGCCCGGGCGATAAAGAGATATCCCCGCTATGATGTCTTCGAGAGACTGGGGGCGTAGCTCCTTCATGAAAGCCTGCATACCGCCTGATTCAAGCTGGAATATACCATCGCACTTTCCGCTTCCGATAAGCGCAAGGACATTTGGGTCATTGTAATCGATCTTATCTATATCGATGAAATTCGGGTCACCTTTTTTGGCGCCGATGGAATTGTTGGCAAAACGCACAGCGTCCTTGATAACTGTAAGAGTGCGCAGTCCCAAAAAGTCCATCTTAAGAAGGCCCAGCTCTTCAATGGTGGTCATGGTGAACTGAGTCGTGATATTTCCTTCAGCAGAGCGGGACAAAGGAACCAGGTCCTCAGCCGGAGCCTGGCAGATAACAACACCTGCCGCGTGTATGGATGTGTGCCTTGGAAGACCCTCAAGCTTTTTACACATGTCGATGAGCTTGTGCACTGTCTCGTCAGTTTCGTACTGGGCTCGCAGCTCCGGGTTCATGGAAAGAGCTTTCTCAAGCGTTATGTTCAGCTCGTTGGGGATCATCTTGGCAATCTGATCGCCATAGCTGTAAGGAAGATCCATAACCCTTGCCACATCGCGGATAACACCCTTGGCAGCAAGAGTACCAAAAGTGATGATCTGAACAACCTTGTCAGCACCGTATTTTTCGGTTACGTAGTCAATAACGTCCTGTCTGCGCTCGTACTCGAAATCCACGTCAATATCGGGCATGGAGACACGCTCAGGGTTAAGGAACCTTTCAAAGAGAAGATCATACTTGATGGGATCGATGTTGGTTATGTGCATGCAATAGGAAACAATACTTCCTGCAGCTGAACCACGGCCCGGGCCAACCGCAATATCGTGCTCGCGACAATAGTTGATGTAATCCCATACAATAAGGAAGTAATCCACATAACCCATGCGCTTGATGACGCCAAGCTCATAGTCAAGCTTCTCCTTTAGAGTGCCGTCATCATCTGGGTATCTCTCATGAAGTCCGTCAAGACACAGCTTGTTTAGGTAAGTCCAGGAGTCATATCCTTCCGGAACCTCGAAATGTGGGAGCTTTGTGACACCAAATTCAATCTCGACATGGCATCTGTCCGCAATTTTCTGCGTATTATCAAGAGCCTCTTTTGCATAAGGGAAAAGAGCTCTCATTTCCTCTTCACTCTTTACGTAGTACTGCCCGCCTTCATAGCGAAGCCTGTCCTCATCACCAACTTTTTTACCTGTCTGAATACACAGCAAAAGATCGTGAGCTTCCGCGTCGTCAGCGTAAGTATAGTGACAGTCGTTGGTTGCAACCAGCGGAATATCAAGCTCATCGGAGAGGGCCAAAAGAGTATTGTTCACCGTTCTCTGATCTGGAATACCATGATCCTGCAGCTCTAAAAAGAAATTGCCGTGACCGAATATCTTGTCCATGCGGATGGCAGCTTCTTTAGCTTTGGCGTTTTCTCTTTTTAATATATTGCGGGGAATCTCGCCGGCAAGACATGCACTTAATGCGATGATGCCCTCGTGGTATTTTTCCAAAAGCTCCATGTCTACACGTGGCTTGTAGTAGTAACCTTCAGTAAATCCGCGGCTTACGATATGCGAGAGATTGGCGTAGCCTACATTATTCTCAGCCAAAAGAACAAGGTGATAGTACCTGTCGTCAGTGGCAGAAGCTTCCTTATCAAAACGTGAAGAAGGAGCAACGTACACTTCGCAGCCGATAACAGGATTGATTCCGGCCTCTTTGCAGGCTTTATAGAAGTCAATAACACCGTACATTACACCATGATCGGTAATTGCGCCGGCGGTCATGCCAAGTTCTTTAAGCCTTTTAACATATTCTTTTATTTTGTTAGATCCGTCCAACAGACTGTATTCAGTGTGGACGTGAAGATGCGTAAATGCCATGTTTTCCCTCAACTTTAATGATTATTAGAAGATTATAGCATCAATAGGATTAACATCCAATACCACAAGAAAGTAGACAATATGATAAAAAAATTAGTGAAAATGTTAAAAAAAATTGAAATAAGAAACGTTTCCGTTGCAGATTTAAAATAATTGCGCTAATATATTGTAGAAAAAATGTCATAAATTTATCAATAATTTTTGTGTTAAGGTATTGCATTATAGGAATCGAGGAAATCATATGGCAAAGCAGATAAAAACAATCGGCGTATTAACAAGTGGTGGTGACGCACCTGGAATGAATGCTGCGATCAGAGCAGTTGTTCGTAAGTCTTTAGCTAATGGTCTTAAGGTTAAGGGTATCAAAAAAGGATACATGGGTCTTCTTAATGAAGAAATCATTGATATGGACAGAAGAAGCGTATCCGATATCATCCAGCGTGGTGGTACAATACTTGGAACAGCACGTTGCATGGAGTTCACAACACCTGAGGGACAGGCTAAGGGAGCTGAGATTTGCCGTAAGCATGGTATAGATGGAGTTATCGTTATCGGTGGTGACGGTTCTTACAGAGGTGCTCAGAAGCTTTCACAGCAGGGCATCAATACAGTAGGTATCCCAGGAACAATCGATCTTGATATTTCCTGCACAGATTATACAATCGGATTTGATACAGCTATCAATACAGCTATGGAAGCTATCGACAAGATCCGTGATACATCTTCATCACATGAAAGAGTTAGTATCGTAGAGGTTATGGGACGTCATGCAGGTTACATCGCTCTTTGGTGCTCAATCGCTAACGGAGCTGATGATATCCTTCTTCCTGAGAAGTATGATTACAATGAGCAGCGCATCATTGATAATATCATTGATAACCGTAAGAAAGGTAAGACACACCACATCATCGTAAATGCCGAGGGTATCGGACATTCAACATCAATGGCTCGTAGAATCGAGGCTGCAACAGGTCTTGAGACAAGAGCTTCTATTCTTGGTTACATGCAGCGTGGTGGTAGCCCAACATGTAAGGACCGTGTATATGCTTCAATGATGGGATGCTATGCAGCAGATATCCTTGCAGCAGGCAAGACAAACAGAGTAGTAGGATATCGCAATGGCCAGTTCGTTGACTACGATATTGACGAAGCTCTTGCAATGAAAAAGAATATTAACGAGTACATGTACGAAATTGCACGTATTCTTTAATTACATATTTGATGAAAAAATGATTCAACGGCGGATTTTTTATATCCGCCGTTTTTTTATCCTTTGTTTATTGTGTTATACTATATACATTAATCGGGTAAGTGGAATAAGAGGAAAGATAATGATAACTAGTACTAATAACGATAGAGTAAAACAGGTAGTAGCCTACGTGCAAAAGAGCAAGGCCCGCAAGGACGGAGATGTCTTTGTCATTGAAGGCATGAAAATGCTCAGAGAGGCGCCTGTTCTTCAGGTAAGAGAAGTCTATGTGACAGGAAGATTTCTTGATAAGGCAACTGAGGAAGATAAAGAGATCCTTTGGAGATACGGTGCAGAGGAAGTTTCAGATGATGTTATGAAAAAGATGGCAGACACCCAGACACCTCAAGGAGTTCTAGCCGTGGTTTCCCAGTATCATTACACAGAAGAGGAAGTTTTGGAAGGCTATAATAAGGATGATGAAGGCGCTAAGCCACTTATCCTTATACTTGAGAACATCCAGGATCCGGGAAATCTTGGAACAATGCTTCGTTCGGGCGAAGGCGCGGGCGTAACCGGAGTGATCCTCAGCAAAGGCTCAGCAGATATCTACAATCCAAAAGTCATCAGATCCACCATGGGCTCAATTTTCAGAATGCCTTTTATATATGTAGAAAACCTTGCAGAAATGATAAAAAAACTCTCTGCAAATGGCATAAATACTTATGCTGCGCATCTTAAGGGAACCAAAAACTATGATGAGTTCGACTATACAAAGCCCACAGCTTTTTTGGTAGGAAATGAAGGCAATGGCCTTACAAAAGAGACTGCGGATGCGGCTACTGAGTACATTCTGATACCAATGAAGGGTGAAGTTGAATCAATGAATGCTGCAACATCAGCAGCAATACTTACATTTGAAGCATCAAGACAAAGAAGGGGGTAATTAAAATGACAATAGGTTTTATCGGACTTGGAAACATGGCAAAGGCCATGATCGGTGGCATCTTGGCCAAGGGACTTATGGGACCAAATGAGATCATAGGAACAGCGGCAACTGAGACTACAAGAACAAAAGTTGCAAACAAGTACGGAATTCAGACAAGGAGCTCTAACGCAGCAGTTGCAAAGGATGCAGACATCATCATCCTTGCAGTTAAGCCACAGTATCTTAAGGTTGTTATTGCAGACATCATGGATAGCGTAGATGACAGCAAGATCATTGTCAGCATCGCTGCAGGAAAGACTATCAACTGGTTGGCAAAAGAGTTCGAGAAACCTGTTAAGATCATAAGAGTAATGCCTAACACACCGGCTCTTGTTTTGGAAGGCTGCTCTGCAGTTTGCAGAAATGACCTCGTTACAGATAATGATTTCCATTTCGTTATTGAACTTTTGGAGAGCTTTGGAAAAGCCTACACAGTTCCTGAATCCATGATGGATGTAGTAGTGGGAATTAGCGGTTCATCACCTGCTTATGTATTTCTTTTCATAGAAGCAATGGCAGATGCTGCGGTTGCAGGCGGAATGCCCAGAAAGCAGGCCTATGAGTTCGCAGCGCAGTCAGTTCTCGGAAGCGCAAAAATGGTTCTTGAAACAGGCAAACATCCGGGCGAGTTAAAAGACATGGTATGCTCTCCTGCAGGTACAACTATCGAAGCTGTACACGTCCTTGAAAAGGAGAGATTCAGAGGAACAGTAATGGACGCAGTCCAAGCGTGTATTGAAAAAAGCCGCAATATTTGACAAAAAATCATATGTTTGTTAATATCTCTTTCAGAGTGTTTTCGACTTGGTAACAAGTTGAAATATTTTCGTAACATTTACCCAGGCGATCGCTAGGGTAGCAAAGAGGAAAGCAAAGATATGAAAAAAAAGCTAGAGTTATCCCGTGGGATAATGAGACTTATCATGATTTGCGGTCTCATCTTAGTTCTATTTGATTCCCATGAGATGACGGTACATGCAGGTGGAGGAGCTAACAGCATTTCTGTTTCTGCAGGCATTTCTAACATTGTTAGTCCGATGACACCTTTGGGAATTGATGTGACAGCTACAGAAGTTAAGGTGGCGGCAAGCGTGGAGAAGTCCACTGAAGCAAGCTCTGCCTCATCTTCAGAAGAGACTGAATCAACCTTAGTTATGTCCAACGTGGGCAAGGCTATGAATGTAAGAGAAGAACCCTCAGAGGACGCTCAGAAAGTCGGAGTTCTTTATAAGGACTGCGGAGGAAAGATCCTTGAGAGGAAAGACGGCTGGACTAAGCTGCAGTCAGGCGACCTGATCGGGTGGGCAAAGGATGAGTATCTTTTATTCGGTGAAGATGCTGAGAAACTTGCATCTGATGTAGGTAAACAGCTTGTAACAAGCCAGAGCAGTGCTCTAAACGTTAGAAGCGAGGCGTCAGAGGACTCAGAGATTATCGGAGTTCTTGGTGAAAAAGCCTTTGTAGATATGATCGAGGACCTTGGAAATGGCTGGATCAGCGTAGACTACAACGATGAGACAGGATATGTTCAGTCAGAGTACGTTACCACTGAGTTCAAGATTGACCAGGGCGAGACAATAGCAGCGATCAAGATTCGTGAGGAAGAAGAGAAAAAGAAATCCCTCACAAAGAACACAGGAGCTGTAAGCGCAGACGCAGATGAAGTTAAACTTCTTGCAGCACTTATCCAGTGCGAGGCAGGTAACCAGCCTTACGAAGGACGAGTTGCGGTAGGTGCGGTAGTTATGAACCGTGTTAAGAGCGGCGCTTATCCTAACAGCATTTACAGTGTAATTTATGCATCAGGTCAGTTCACACCGGCACTTAACGGAACAGTTGCCAAGGTATACAACAGCGGCAAGATTTCTGATACTAACTATCAGGCAGCTCAGGCAGCTATAAATGGTGAAACAACTGTTGGTACAGCCCTTCACTTCAGAAGGATCAACGGAAGAGAAGGTATTATTATCGGAGCACACGTATTCTGGTAATGCATAAGAATTGAATATTTATTCAAAAACGTTCACATAAATGAATATTTATGCTATTATATAAGGGATTGCTACAGCAATCCCTTATACTATTTCCAGAAGAACGGAGGATGAGATATGAATTTATTTGGACGCGACTTTTTGAAACTGTTGGACTACACCCCAGAGGAGATCCTTTATCTTATTGATCTTGCAGCTGAGTTAAAAGAGAAAAAGAAAAACGGTGTACTTACTGATGTCTTAAAGGGCAAGAACATAGCTCTTATTTTTGAAAAGACCAGTACCCGTACCAGATGTGCTTTTGAAGTAGCTGCTCATGATCTTGGAATGGGCTCCACATATCTCAATCCAAACGATTCTCAGATTGGAAAAAAAGAGAGCATTTCAGATACTGCAAGGGTTCTTGCAGGAATGTTTGATGGAATCGAGTATCGCGGATTTGATCAGGAAATAGTTGAGACTATAGCTAAATACAGCAAAGTGCCTGTATGGAACGGACTTACCAATGAGTTCCATCCAACACAGATGCTTGCCGATGCACTGACTATAAAAGAGCACTTTGGAAAGCTTTCAGGAATACATCTTGTATATATGGGCGATGCAAGATACAATACAGGTAACTCACTAATGGTTCTGTGTGCAAAACTCGGAATGCATTTCACTGCGGTATCCAATAAGAAGTATTTCCCATCAGAGGAACTTGTTAAGACTTGCCAGGAAATAGCAGCACAGACAGGCGCAGTAATTGACTTTTCAGAGGATCCATTGGAGGGAACAAAGGGGGCAGATGTTATTTATACAGACATCTGGGTATCTATGGGAGAGCCGGATGAAGTATGGGAAGAGAGAATAAAAGACCTCGAACCCTACCGCGTAACTATGGATATTATGAATAATGCAGGTGAAAATTGTGTATTTATGCATTGTCTTCCATCATTCCATGATCTTAACACAGGCATTGGTAAGGACATAAAGAATAAATATGGCCTCGATGAAATGGAAGTAACTGACGAAGTTTTTGAATCAGACAGATCGATCGTTTTCGAAGAGGCAGAAAATCGTATGCACACTATCAAAGCAGTGATGTATGCTACTTTAAAGGAAGCCTGAAAATGTTAACTAAAGAAAATATTGAAGGGCAGCTCCATACAAAATGGGCTGCCCGTAATCTTGTCTACAAGGATGTAACAGATTCAACAAATAACGATGCCAAAAAGCTGGGCGAAGAAGGCGCTCCACATGGAACTCTTGTGGTGGCTGACAAACAGACAGTTGGCAGAGGATCGCGCGGCCGCAGTTGGGAGACACCAAGCGGAACCAATATTGCCATGAGCCTTATGATAAGACCTGATGCTCCACCTGAGAAGATATCCATGCTGACTCTTATTATGGGACTTTCAGTTGCTGAGGGAATAGAGAACGCGATCGTTCAGGCCAGGGACCAGCAGCTTGGCAAAAGAACTGACGTTGATATTTCAAGACAGCTCCTTTCCGAAGTAAAAGTTTTTCCTCTGATCAAGTGGCCCAATGACGTAGTCATTGCAGGTAAAAAGATCTGCGGAATCCTCACCGAACTTCATATGAAGAGTGACAACACCATAAATGATGTGGTGATAGGCGTCGGAATAAACGTCAATATGAAACAGTTCCCTGATTCCATAAAAGACATAGCCGGGTCAATTCTTTCTGAGACCGGTATCATGACAGACAGAAACGCTGTTGTTGCCCACTGCATGAAATGTTTTGAAGATAACTATGAAAAATACAATAAGACTTTTGACATGTCTCTTTTAAAAGAGCAATATGAAAAGAGACTTATTAATATAGATAAACACGTCAGAGTGCTCGACCCCAAGGGCGAGTACGAAGCTGTCGCAAGAGGTATTACCAATGAGGGAGCTCTTATCGTTGTTACTGATGATGGAAATGAGCGCATCATAAATGGCGGCGAGGTAACAGTGAGAGGACTCTACAGCTACGTATGAGCCTTGTTAGATAATAGGAGAAAGAAATGATTCTTGTAATTGATGTTGGAAATACAAATATTACCTTTGGTGTATATTCAGGAGAAAAGCTTGTTACTTCATTTAGAATGATCTCACAGATCTCTCATACATCTGATGAATATGGACTTAACCTTATATCTCTTTTGAACCTGAACAATATTAAAAAAGAAGATATCGAAGGCGTAATGATTGCAAGTGTTGTGCCTCAGGTTATGCATGCCCTCGTGAATTCTATTCAGAAATATCTGGGCAGAAAGCCATATATCGTTGGCCCCGGCATCAAAACAGGAATAAAAGTTAAGATCGATAATCCGAGAGAAGCCGGCCCGGACCTTATCGTTGACGCTGTTGCCGGTTTTGAACTTTATGGTGGACCTGTACTTATCATTGACTTTGGAACCGCAACTACTTATATTATTGTAAATGAAAAAGGCGAGTTTTTTACCGGAGTGGTATCGCCGGGAATCAGAATATCAGCAAAAGCCCTTTGGGAGGACACAGCTAAGCTCCCTGAAGTTGAGATCAAAAAGCCCGAGAGCATCCTGGCAAAAGAGACAATCTCCAGCATGCAGGCGGGACTCATATACGGGCAGATCGGCCAGACCAAGTATATTGTTAATGAGATGAAAAAAGCTTCCGGTTATACTGACATGAAGGTAGTTGCAACGGGAGGCCTTGGCAGGATCATTGCTGATGAAACAGAAGAGATAGATGTCTACGATCCAACCCTTACACTCAGGGGACTTCAGATTTTGTATGAGAAAAACAGAAAGAGCAAACCTCAGCTTCACGAATTTGAAGATGGTGACAGACCGGAATAATTGGAGTTAAATAATGAGCGCACAGGATTTTGAAAACGAGTACAAAAAAGAATTTGAGGAAAAAGAAGACCTTAAGATAGATGAAATGCAAAAGACCAATAAGGGCAGAGTCTTTGAAGAGGCAGCAGGCGGAAGGATAGTTCTTTGTGGAGCCAATGCCTATGAGCAGAAATACTATTTTAACCCTTTGTTCAAAGAGATTCCTGAAAGCATTAAAAAAGAGCTGAATATCATCAGCGTTCTTTTTACCCAGGAAGCAGGTGGAATCTTCACCATCGTATTTGAAGAGGATGGAAACATCAGCATCGAGACAAACGCTGATGAAGAGGACATCACATACGACGAGATCACAGCAGGTCTTTTGGTTGGCGAAGTTAGAAGAAAGAGACAGGACCTCTTCGAGGCACTTGGACTCTACTACAGGATTTATGTTCTTCATGAGAATCCGGCTGATATTTTAGATGGGGATGACGAATGAGCGGATACGGCAAGTTACAGATTGGCAACGTAACCCTTGAGAATAATATAATACTTGGACCAATGGCAGGTGTATCGGACCTGCCTTTTCGTCTGTTATGCAGAGAAATGGGCGCGGGACTTGTGTGCATGGAAATGGTAAGCGCCAAGGCCATTACCTATAAAAATAAGAACACAGGAATGCTGATGGATATTCATGAGGATGAACATCCGGTATCCCTTCAGCTCTTTGGCTCCGAACCAGAGGTCATGCAGCAGGCAGTAGAGATGATAAAGGACAGACCTTACGATATCCTGGATGTAAACATGGGCTGTCCTGTTCCCAAAGTTGTTGGCAATGGTGAGGGCTCAGCCCTTATGAAAAATCCGGAACTGATACAGAAGATCGTGGCTGCACTTGTGGAAGTTTCTGACAGACCTGTCACGGTCAAGATAAGAAAAGGCTTTAATGATAAGAGCATCAACGCGGTTGAGTGCGCGCTGGCTGCGCAGGAAGGCGGAGCGGCAGCAGTTGCAGTTCACGGAAGAACCAGAGAGCAGTATTACTCAGGGAAGGCCGACTGGTCAATCATCAGACAGGTGAAAGAGGCTGTTAAGATCCCCGTTATCGGAAACGGCGATGTGGTAGACGGAGAGAGCGCAAAGAGAATGTTTGATGAGACAGGGTGCGACGGCGTAATGGTCGCAAGAGCAGCTCAGGGCAATCCATTTATATTCAGAGAGATAAAGAGCTTTTTTGAAACAGGAACGACTTGTCCACGCCCGACCAATAAGGAAGTCTACGATACCGTCATAAGACATGCGGATCTGCAGCTTAAGTACAAGGGCGATTATATCGGGATCAGAGAGATGAGAAAGCATGTTTCCTGGTACACGACAGGAATGGCGGGAAGTGCCAAATTCAGGAATCAGATAAACCAGATGGAAGATATGGATTCCCTAAAAAAAGCCTGTGCAGAAATAATGCTTTAAGGCAATTATTAAATGTTTAGAAAATTGTCTAAAATAGTGTTTATGTTTCATTGACATGAATAGTTATAGACTGTATAATGGCAAAGTTAAAAGTAGCTTGTTTAGCAAATGCTTTTATATAGATTTATTATTCAATCTTTATGAAGGGTAGGGAATATCATAATGGAAGAAAAGAAAAACATATTAACTTATGAAGGACTTAAAAAGTATGAAGATGAGCTTCATGAGTTGAAGGTAGTTAAGCGTAAAGAAGTAGCTGAGAAGATCAAGGAAGCCAGAGAACAGGGCGACCTTTCTGAGAATGCTGAGTACGATGCAGCAAAAGACGAACAGCGTGACATCGAGGCTAGAATCGAAGCTCTCGAGAAAATCCTTAAGAACGCAGAAGTCGTTGTAGAAGAGGATGTAGACCTCAACAAGATCAGCATCGGTTGTAAAGTTAAGATTCGTGACCTTGAGTTCAATGAGGATCTTGAATACAAGATCGTAGGTTCATCAGAGGCAAACAGCCTTAAGGGTAAGATTTCAAACGAGTCACCGGTTGGAAGAGCTCTTATCGGTGCTAAAAAAGGACAGACAGTTTCTGTAGAGACACAGGCTGGTGTTCTTAAGTACAAAGTACTTGGAATTGAGAGATCAGAGAACTGATAAAACTATCGGCCTCTGAGTATTGCAGAGATGTAATTTATGAGCCAGCGGTCAGAAGACTTGCTGGCTCTTTATATCGTACCCAATCACTAATCAAGAATATAGCATATACATGCTCATAAGGAGGAAATCAAGTGGCAGAGAATAATCAGCAGAACAACAATGCACCACAGGAAGACGTTGGTCGTCTTCGTCAGGTTAGAAGAGATAAGCTTTCTGAGCTTCAGGCAGCAGGAAGAGATCCTTTCCAGATCGTAAAATACGATCAGACACATCATACAAAGGAGATCAGAGACAACTTTGATTCATTGGAGTTTGTTCCTCCTGTAGATGAAGAGGGTAAGGCAGTAGTAGTTCCTCTTTCTGATATTCCATCAGAAAAGCTTGTATCACTTGCAGGCCGTATGATGAGCAAGCGTGTAATGGGTAAGGCTTCTTTTGCTAACCTTCAGGACAGAGATGGCCGCATGCAGCTCTACGTTTCAAGAAACGACCTTGGAGACGAGGCTTATGCTGATTTTAAGAAAATGGATATCGGTGATATTATCGGTGTTAAGGGCTTTGCTTTCAGAACAAAGACAGGTGAGATCTCAGTTCATGTTAAGGAGCTTGTTCTTTTATCCAAGTCTCTTATGCCACTTCCTGAGAAGTTCCACGGACTTACAGATACAGAGATCCGTTACAGACAGAGATACGTTGACCTCATCATGAATGAAGATGTTAAGGAGACATTCAAGAAGAGATCAGCTATCATCAGAGAGATTCGTAACTTCCTTGCAGACAGAGATTTCATGGAAGTAGAGACTCCTATGCTTGTTGAGAATGCAGGTGGCGCAGCTGCAAGACCATTCTTCACACATTACAATGCTCTTGACGAAGAGAGAAAACTTCGTATCTCCCTTGAGCTTTACCTCAAGAGACTTATCGTTGGCGGCATGGAGAGAGTATTCGAGATCGGCCGTGTATTCAGAAACGAAGGTACAGACACAAGACATAACCCAGAGTTCACACTTATGGAGCTCTATCAGGCATATACAGATTACGAAGGTATGATGGAACTAACAGAGAGCATGTTCCGTTACCTTGCTGAGAAGGTTTGTGGTACAACACAGATTCCTTACGGCGACAATATCATCGACCTTGGAAAGCCATTTGAGCGTCTTACAATGAACGACGCGATCAAGAAATACGCAGGCGTTGACTTCGATGCAGTTGCAACTGACGAAGAAGCTAAGGCAATTGCTAAAGAGCGTGGTGTAGAATTTGAAGATCGTCACACTAAGGGCGACATCATCAACCTCTTCTTCGAGGAGTTCTGCGAAGAGAAGCTGATCCAGCCTACATTCATCATGGATCATCCTCTTGCAATTTCACCTCTTACCAAGAAGAAACCTTCAGATCCTGAGAAGGTTGAGCGTTTCGAGCTCTTCATCAACACTTGGGAGATGTGTAACGCATACTCAGAGCTTAACGATCCTATCGATCAGCGTGAGCGTTTCGCAGCTCAGGATGCTAACGCAGCAGCCGGCGACGAAGAAGCTGAGCATACAGATGAAGACTTCCTCAATGCCCTTGAGATCGGTATGCCACCAACAGGCGGTATCGGATATGGTATCGACAGACTTTGCATGCTGCTGACTAACAGTGCAGGAATCAGAGACGTTCTGCTCTTTCCAACCCTGAAATCTCTTGATAAGTAAACCCCAGTATTCATGCGGGTTTGCAGAGATTTTTGATTTAGAATTTTTTTAGAACACTTAAATACATCTAAAATCATTATTGCTCTGAAATCCAGTGTTTATGCGGATTTCAGAGCAATTATTCTGACAACAATTTATTTGTTTGACAACATTTTGACCACACCTGATCAATGCAGCCCAGTAACGGCGCGGCATTTGGTGCGTGGCAATCTTTTGAATTTCGGCGCGGATGCGCTATCAGTGAGTCCTATTCACGGACTACTATTCCATTTTTGCTTTTTAGAGGGATTTTTTTGATGGCTCTTTTGTTACGCTTTTTACGCGTGGAAAAAGCTCTTTTGGCTCTTTTGGCAGATGAAGTACATCAAAAAAAGCGATTTCAAGATAGCACAAGAGCTGGCGCAGAAGGATTATCTGAAAAAGATTATTGATGTAGCGCAGGAAGAACTAAAAATTGTAAAAAGAGCTATAGGTGCGGGCACCAACTTCCCAAAAACAAAGAAAGATAATCAGGGAATTATTACTCCGGAGGCGGTATATGACAGTCTCAAGAAGGAAAGAAAAATTCTCGTGTCTCCACTTTTGATAAGCGATGAGGAGTATGCCAGAAGATGGAGTGAGGAACAGTTCCGCATCAGCACTTATAAACCAGAGGAAAAAATATATACAACCAGGCGTGATGAGATGGTGCGATCCAAGTCGGAGATGGTGATTGCGGATATGTACTTTGAGATTGGAGTTCCAT
This sequence comes from Butyrivibrio sp. AE2015, assembly GCF_000420825.1. Taxonomy (GTDB): domain Bacteria; phylum Bacillota; class Clostridia; order Lachnospirales; family Lachnospiraceae; genus Butyrivibrio. The sequence continues at coordinate 19,939 of NZ_ATVR01000038.1, forward strand.
ACAGATATGAGTGCGAGCTGCGGCTCAAGAGCGGTGTCATCAAATACCCTGATTTTACATTACTTAACAAGAGGACAAGAGAAGTTATATATCACGAGCACCTTGGTAGGATGGATGATGAGAAATATCGGAAAAAGAATCTGCGCAAGATAGAGGAATATAGAAGAAACGGAATTTTTGTGGGGAAGAATCTCATCCTGACTTTTGAAGAGGATGGATGTCCGTTCAACATAAGAGAATTCGAAAAGAGCATAAGGGAGATTATATAGATGCTTTTTCTGAGTATTACAATTATAAGGAGTTATAGGTTACGAAATAGATATGCTTGAGGTGTTACTAACAAAAGTTGCGGCAATCAGAGACGTATTGTTGTTCCCGACACTCAAATCACTTGATAAATAAATATTGTAATTGTGTGGCCCTCCGAGGTTTCTCGGAGGTTTTTTTGACCCATTTTGACCCAAAAGAGTTTAAACCTTTAGTATGTTTCCTTTTCTAAGAAATTATCAGACTGTTTTTAGGATGTTGAGAATGGTAGGCTGTAGCACATGAGGTAGTGTCGAAACAATTATGAAAACATTGACTGACCTAAGGAATCCACCGCAAGCGGTACCCCTTAGGTTGATTAAGGAGGATCAAATATGGTTGGCATCAAAATGGATTCGAAAGGAAATCGCTTATTTAAGGGCGAGAGAGAAAGAAAAGATGGAAGATATGAATATAGATATATTAATCATATGGGGCGGAATATAAGTGTATATGCAGCTAGACTTAATCAGCTTAGACTTGAAGAAGCTAAGATAGCCTATAAAGAGCAGATAAGTATTTTGTATGAAGCGAGAGAATTGATATTAAATGATGTATATGAGTTGTGGGTATCTGGTAAAGTTGATCTTAAAGAAAATACTCTTTCTGGGTACAAGCGTATTTATGATTCTTATGTGCGAAACAACTTGGGGAAAAGAATCATAGAGGAGATAAAGACAGCAGATGTAAAAGCATTTTATATAAGATTAAAAATGGATAGAAGTCTGTCTGCGGCAACTATCTGTGGTATTCAAAATGTTCTTTTTCAAATTTTTCAATATGCAGTTGATAATGATGTTATATGGAAGAATCCGGCAAATAGGGCAGCTAAAGAGATAAAGAGAAATCATTCTAAACATAGTAGTAATAGAGAAGGAATAGGAGAAGAGGATGCAAATCTTCTTTTGGATTTTATCTATAAAACCCCTGGGTTTAGAGACTGGTATCCTATAATCTATGTCTGTATCAACACAGGGTTACGTCTTTGTGAACTGATATCATTAAGATGGTGTGATATTAATTTTTCCGAAAACTATATAGATGTAACTCATAACGTTACATACTATGCCAGAGCTGGAGAGCATGCAAAGTATCATTTATCCGAAGGAACGAAAACAATAGCTGGAAATAGGAAAGTTCCTTTTGATAAAAAAGTGGCAGCAGCATTTGAGATGGAAAGAAAAATACTTAAAGAAAAGCGGATTAGCTGTAATCAGATCATAGATGGATATACGGATTTTGTATTTCTAAATAAGAATGGGAAGATTTTTAATCAGACTTCTATCAACAGAGCGCTGAGCAGAATTGTTGATGCATATAATGGATATGTCGAGAGAGAAGGATTAGAGAATAGAGTATTACCACATCTTACAACGCATTGCCTGAGACATTCATATGCAATCATACTATGTGAGAGAGGCGTAAATGTTAAAGTTATGCAGATGCTCCTTGGGCATAAAGATATATCAACAACGATGGATATTTACACTAAGATTTCTGAAAAGTATGTTTTGCGAGAGTATTCAAGGGTATTTATGAAAGTTACTTGAAATCATTTTTGCATACAGAGTATATTTAAGTAAAAGTAGGAATTGAGAAGAATATTTGTAATCAACGTTGGAGGTTATGTGGGCTCCAGCACTAAGAGTGAGATTGAGTACGCGATAGCTCACGACAAAGAAGTCAGATACCTGGAAGAACCATGACTATTATTGGTGAGAAGTATAGAGGTTTTACTACCTCTATATTTTTTTCTGAAATAGTGTTGACTCTAACGTTACGTCATGGTTTAAGCTATAGTTACACGTGAAGGAGATAAAAGCCATGAAGACAGTAAATGAAGTAAGTAAACTGACTGGAGTGAGTATACGCACTTTGCAGTATTACGACCAGATAGGACTCTTAAAGCCGGCAGAATACACAGAGTCTGGCTACAGACTGTATGACGATGCAGCACTGGAGAAATTGCAGCAGATTTTACTGTTCAAAGAGCTGGAGTTTCCGCTTAAAGACATAAAAGAAATAATAAACAGATCTGATTTTGACAAGAAAAAAGCACTGGAGCAGCAGATTGGCCTCCTGGAACTCAAGAAGGAGCACATTGAGAATCTGCTCAATCTGTGCAAATACCTTAAAGCGAGAGGAGTGAAAAGATTGGATTTTACAGCATTTGATAGTAGTAAGCTTGATGAATATTCAAAGAAAGCCAAAGAGCAGTGGGGACAGACTCCCGAGTATAAAGAGTTTTCGGAAAAAAGCAAGAATTGGACCAAGGAATACGAGAGCAGCCTGATGGCTGATTTATCCAGAATTTTCGAGGAGTTCGGACCGATGATCAGTAAGAATCCGGCTTCCGCAGAGGTTCAGGCTCAGGTCAAGAAGATACAGGACTTCATCACAGAGAACATGTATAAATGTACTGATGAAATTCTTTACGGCCTTGGTAAGATGTATGCAGGCGGTGGAGAGTTCACTGAGAACATCGACAAGATGGGCGGCAAAGGAACCGCAGAATTCGTATATCAGGCAATAAAGATTTATTGCGGTAAGTAAACAATTTGTGTTTTAATGCGGTGGGTATCAATGGTAGATGCTCACCGTTTTTTGCGGTGTTTTGCAGGAGCTATACACAAGGCAGTATTATCTGCTTGTTGTGTAATGTGTTTATAAAGGTTTAATTTGTTATCAGTATTGCGTTTGTATTACAATAAAATAGGAGTAGTATGTAAGCTGTTTGACTGAAGCTAATGGAGAAAACTAGTGTTTAACTGGATCAGCCCTTTCAACTATGACTTTGCTATAGCTGCAATTCCTATTCAGATTGTACTGCTTGTTTTCTATGGAGTAAGAAGAAATCTTCCGATAAGGCAGAGTTCTTGCTTCTGGTTTGTTATGTTTGCAAACCTGATAATGACATCCGCTGATATCATATCTTGTGAAATGAATGAGATATGGTATGAGTATCCACTCTGGGTGATGTATGCCATCAATCATGCATATTTCCTTGGCTTTATTGTCAGAGGTTGGGCTCTGTTTGCCTATACAGCAGAGTCATCTCATAGTCACAAAGGCAATTGGATCTTCGGGATTGTAACTGCGCTGCCTGCCTCAGTGGCAGTACTTTTGATCCTTTCTACGCCGTGGACATCTGCAATCTATACGATTGCAGAGGACGGTTATCACAACTGTGCTCTGTATAAGACTATCTATTTCAGTACATATTTTTACATTATTATTTCCCTCATTGTCGTAGTTTCCAGCTGGGCAAAGCTTTCAAGAAGAATGAAGGCGGGCCTTCTTTCCTTTAATCTGCTTCTCTTGTTTGGAATAATCATCAGAAAGCAGTTCTATCACATGCTTGTTACCAGCTATTTTAGTATTCTTTCTATCCTCATAATTTATCTAACTTCCGAAAATCCAGATTTGTATAGGGACAATAGGACAAGGCTTCTGAACAAGGCTGCTCTTGACCTGATTGGTCTTGACTATTGGGAAAGAAAAGTTCCTTTTAGTCTCATGACAATGGCAATCCATAGCTATGAGGAGTCAAAATCTGTTTATGGAATTGCACAGGTAAATGACGGTCTGAAGGCTATTGCTGCATGGCTTGTAAATAACTATCCTAATTGCAGCACTTTTTATACCAGAAATGGTAACTTTATTCTTCTTTTCAAGGGACATCTTCATGAGAAACCGGAGAAAATAATGGAAGAGTGGAAAGAAAAATATGAGGCTCTTCAAAGATCGTATTACGGCGTAGTACAGATGAAGATTTCAGCAATGCTGATACCGGATTCTATAATTGATGGAGGAGAATTGATTGCCGGAGATCTTGCAAGATATGCAGTAGCCAATTCCTACAATGAGAACAGGCGTGGCAATTATGTCTTCTCTGATGAGATGATCAAAGGCGTTGAAAACCAGAAATCAATAGAGAGAGCAGTAAAGGACGCTATCGCTGATAACAGATTTGAGGTTTATTTTCAGCCTATTTATTCAATCAAAGAAGACAAGGTTATGGGAGCAGAGGCTTTGGCCAGGCTTAATGATCCAAAGATGGGATTCATTCCACCGCTTGATTTCATACATGTTGCGGAGAAGAACGGCGATATCATGGAAATCGGCAGGCAGATATTTGAAAAGATATGCAATTTCCTAGAGAGGATCGATCCGAAAGAGCTTGGAATTGAATTCATAAACGTTAATCTATCGCCTATACAGTGTATGAGCCACAGCTTGACAGAGGAGCTGGCAGGTATTGCAGCCAAGCACAATATCCCAATGAGTATGTTTGACTTTGAGATTACTGAATCTCTTATAGATGATTACGATATGATCCAGATGCAGATAGCCGGGCTTCAGGCTATGGGAGCTGAACTTTCGTTGGATGATTTTGGTACTGGGGCTTCCAATATATCAAGCCTTATGACACTGCCTATACACGTAGTAAAGGTGGATATGACATTTACAAGATCCTTCTTCGCAGGAAAGGCGGATTTCCTTCCTGACCTGATCAAGCTGTTCCAGCATTCAAACATGGAAATAGTTGTTGAAGGAATTGAAACGGAAGAGATGAAAGATAAGATGGCAGAGATGGGCTGTGATTATGAGCAGGGGTATTATTTCTCAAAGCCATTACCGCCTGCGGATTTTATAAAGTATATGGAAAGCAGATGAAAGAAATGCGATAACTTCTTTTGTGGGGAGGTATTTCTCTTGGAAAAATACAGATATAGCGATGAAGAACAAAACCTCTTAGAAAAGAGCACAATTCCATTTGGGATATATCAGGTTGTTGACAACAAAGTCGTTACGATAGTCCTGTCAGAGGGGTTTTTCGAGCTGTCGGGATACAAAGGGATGGATAAAAAAGATGTTTATGACCTGATGGATAACAACATGTATCGTGATGCACATCCGGATGATCTGACTTCTATAGGCGATGCAGTAAAACGTTTTGTGACGGATGGTGGAGTATATGATGTGATTTACAGACTAAAAAGGGATGGGGAGTATAGGATAATTCATTCTTACGGCAAACATATCTATAAGAAAGATGGAACAAGACTTGCTTTTATCTGGTACACAGACCAAGGAGCCTTTGTTGGTGACGAATTAAATGAAAATGAAGATTTATCAGGAGAATACCAGAGACTCCAGCAGGAGAATGAGCGTCTTAGAAAAGAGGCTGATGCAAATAGAAAGATATTGAGTCTGAAGAAATCAGTTTCAGATCTTTTAACCAACATGCCTGCCATGACATTTTCAAAAGACGTGGATACTGGAAAATATCTTGCATGTAATCAGGCTTTTGCTGATTATGCTCATAAAGATACTCCAGAGGGAGTTGTGGGCCTGACTGATTTAGAAATCTTTGACGAAGATACTGCGCTTCATTTTATTGAGGATGATAAGAAAGCACTTGCGATGGACAGACCATATATCTTCTACGAAGACGTTCCTGATGCTGCAGGGAACCCCAGGCAGTTTCAGACTACAAAGCTTAAATTTACAGATGATACAGGCAGAGAGTGCCTGTTAGGACTGTGTCAGGATGTTACAGATGCAATGCGTATTAAGCGAGAATATACTGAAAAGCTTGCGCTTGTACAAAATATGGCTGAAGTAGATGCTCTTACCGGTATTAAAAATAAAAATGCTTATAAGGAAAGAGAGAATCTGATGAATGGGAGAATTCAGGAACATCGTCAGCCTGAGTTCGCCATTGTGGTACTGGATGTAAATGATCTGAAGAGGATTAATGATACAGAAGGACATGAAGCAGGGGATAAATGTATATGTGATGCTTGCGAAATAATCTGTCGAACCTTTAAACGCAGTCCTGTCTACAGAGTTGGTGGTGATGAATTCGTGGTTATTTCCCAGGATGAGGATTATGCTCGAAGCGAGGAGTTGGTTGAGTTAATTACACAACATAACGAAGAGGCTCTTTTAAACGGCGGACTTATCATTGCCTGTGGTATGGCAAAATATGATAAAGAGACCAGTGTGGCTGAAGTATTTGAAGCTGCAGACAGAAGGATGTATGAAAACAAAAAACATTTAAAAACTCGGAAAGATAATGGATAGAATATAATCATAAGTTAGAGACGTGACAAGAGTCCGGTTCATGATGAATCGGGCTCTTTAAACAGCTATTATAAGTCTACAAATCCTTCGAATTCGCCATTGCCAACATAGTAAATATAGATATTTCTCGCCCAGGTTGAGGCTTTTTTATATCATAAAATAGTTGACAAATACAACTAATGATTTTATCATTTAAATCCATAGGAGGGCATTCGATGGATAAGGTAAAACTATTTCGAGAAAGTACCAGAGAATTAGAACGTAATCTTGAGAAGCTAAACAGTTCTGATTGCTGCCAATGTAACGTTAATACATCTCAATGCTTTCTGGTTATTGAGATAGGTAGAAAACCTGGAATATGTGTAAAGGAACTAGCTGAACTTCTTAAGATGGATAAAAGTGCTGTAAGCAGATCTGTAGAAGAACTTGTCCAAAAAGGATATGTTTTGCGAGAACCTTCAAAAAGGGACCGTAGGTGTGTAGTGCTTAATCTGACTGATGAAGGAATGGCAAGATTCAATACAATAGAAAAAGATATGAATTTGAAGTTTGAGAGAGTTTTTTCGATGATTCCAAAGGAAAAACAGAGTCAGGTTTTAGAGGCATTAAATATCTATAATGATGCGATAAAAAAATCGGAGGTGGAATGCTGTGATTAGAGAAATGAGAGATGAAGACTGGGGGACAGTATCAGAGATTTACAAGCAGGGATTAGAAGAGGAAACATCAACTTTTAATACAGAGTGTCCTAGTTTTACTGAGTGGAATGAAGGTCACGTAAAGAATTGCAGGTTTGTTTTTGAGGAAGAAGGGAAGGTTGTAGGCTGGATAGCGTTAAGTCCTTCTTCGAGTAGGTGCGCATATAAAGGCTGCGTTGAAATGAGTGTATATGTTGATAGAAACTATAGAGGTCATGGGATAGGAACAGCTTTGGTAAATACGATTATCAAAGAAGCTGAGAAAGATGGATATTGGAGCATATATTCTGCAATATTTTCAATTAATAAAGCAAGTATAGCCTTACACAAAAAATGTGGTTTCAGGGAAATTGGCTATAGGGAAAGAATAGCTAAAGATCGATTTGGAAAATGGCAGAACACAACTCTTATGGAGTACAGAGCTTCATAATTAGTTTATAGGAGAAGCTACTTATGACTATTGAAGAAAAAGCAAACAGGATTATTGAAGATATACGTAATGAAAAAGGCGTAAATCCTATCAAGATGTTTAAGTCAATGGCAAAGAAAGCGTATATAAGCATACATGGGCCAGAGCATCATATATTAGATGGGGCATGTCTTTTAATGGCTTATCATAATGCTGGTGGCAAAATAGATATAGACTATGCCTTGGAGAAGCTTTTGAAAGAAGGACTTCGGATGCCGGGAGCAATGTGCGGACTGTGGGGAATATGCGGAGCGATAACATCTATAGGAGCAGCTCTTTCTATTATTGATGGTACAGGACCACTTTCTGAGGATGGCACATGGGGAGATCACATGGCATTTACATCAAGCGCCATAGGAGAGCTTGGCAAGATAAATGGCCCAAGATGTTGTAAAAGAGATGCTATGATTGCGTTCAAGCATGGAATAGAGTACGTAAGACAGCACTACGGTGTGCAGATTGAATATGAGAAGCAACACTGTGAGTTCTCATCGCAGAACCAGCAGTGTATCAAAGAAAGATGCCCTTTCTTTGGATAATGGAAAGCTTTTTGTTCCGGACGATTTAGAAATTATGGAACTTTGAATTTCAGGTTAATAGATTAAAGGGTTAAGGATTATTAGCTGTGAAACGAAAAACAACAGACGAGACCCTTGCGGAGTCTTTCTTGGAAAGAGTGTCAGTAAATGTGCTATTTTTAAGTAAGGAGGAATCGCGATCATCACATTGATTGCATGTTTTTTATAGAATATGTATAGAGTCAAGAGAATAATACCATACGCTTGTACAGTTCTGTTAGTAGCGCTGATGACACTATTTGCAGAAACTTTAAATGAGAAGGAGATTATATTTCCTGAGATAACAGCATTAGCAGTTGGATATATGGTGGCAAAAAATAGAAGCTGGAAGGTTAATGGAAAGCGTATGCTTTCACTGATAACAGGCTGTGCGATAATAGGAGTGTGCATTGTAAGATTTGTTCCGTTTGATACGTATATCGAAGTGATTTTGGCATTCACAATCGCTCAGGTAATCTTTATGTTTTCAGGAACCACGTTTGCACCATTTGTCTCAGCAATAGTGCTCCCGGTGATGATGCATACTACAAGTATAGTGTATCCTATAGCTGCATTTGTACTGACATTACTTGTAATATTGTTTCATAAACTTTTTCTATTTCAGGGAATCCGAGCAGATGAGGAATATGTTCCTGTGATGCTGAATTCCAGGGACGATATGGTAGATACTTCCATTAGAATCCTTTGTGTGACAGTAATAGCCGGTGTTGCATTCAGAACGGGTTATAGATTTGTTGTGGCACCTCCGTTACTTGTGGCATTTACTGAGTTTTCCAGGCCAAGGAACAAAACAAGAAATATGCCAGTCAAAACGGTGGCAGTGATAACTGTGTGTGCCATAATTGGTGTGATTTCAAGATATTTCTTTGCTATTTGGATAGGGCTTCCTATTACGATTTCAGCAATTGTTGCTACAAGTGGTATGCTTATCGTTATTCATTTTACTAAGATGTATATGCCACCGGTTGGCGCTATTACCATGCTGAGCATGATAATATCTGAAAGCGTACTAATCACATATCCGATTCAGATTTTTGTAGGAAGTAGCTTGATTCTTTTTCTGTCCCGGATGATTTTCATGAGACGGCAGGATAACAAGCTTTATGAAAAAGAACATGAACTTCATGCAGAATGAGTTATAGGTTGTATTTCTTCACATATTGCACGGATCTCTTCACTGAAAACAGTATCTTTGGGCCAGATGAAGGTAAAATCATGTTTTACCCTAAAGTCGTCAAGGGGGATTGTTTTCAGATATCCGGACTGCAGTCCTGATGCAACCGCTGCTTTATATAAAAAGGTGATGCCACAATCTTTTTCAATAAGGCTTATTATGGCATGCATGTTCTCCACCTGGGTAAAATTCCTAAAATCACTTGTGGAGTAATTGTTCAGGGCAAGAGCTCTTTCCAATATATTGCGCGTTCCTGAACCGGGTTCTCTTATAAGAATTCGCTCGGGAAAGAGATCTTTTATCACGCGTGGCTTCTGATTGAAAGAGTGCTTTGCCGAACAGACAGGAACGAACTCTTCTTTGCTAAAAAGCAGCGTTTCATAATCATTTTCAGGGAAATATCCTTCTACAAGTGCAAAATCTATAACACCGTCGGAGAGTTTTTTAAGAAGCTCCGATGTGTTGCCAAATGTAATCTTAAGATTAGTATCCGGGTGATTTTTTATGTAATCACTGATCGGATCAGCAATTATGTATTCTCCTATGGTCATGGTGACACCAAAAGAGATGTCTTTTAAGCCATGGTTATTCTTTGAAAGTATTTCTTTGAGACTTTCATCATCATTTTTTATCTGATTCATTTTTTTATACAGGAGTTTTCCGTTATCAGTTAGAAAAAGTTTTTTTCCATCCTGAGTAAACAGCTTTGTCCCGTATTCATTTTCAAGATGATGTATGTGCTGAGAAACAGCGGGCTGAGTAATATTCAGCTCCTTAGACGCCTTGGTGAAATTGAGGTGCCTGCAAACACATAGAAAGGTATCTATCCTGAAATCCAGCATAATCAGTCCTCCCTAACGATAAAAAATGTTTATGGATATATAATAATATATAATTTTATCTTTTTCAAAAGACAGAATAGAATAAGACCTGCGAAAGAACAGATTAAAAAGAGAGAGAGGTCTTGAGATGGATTTTTTGAAAAAGAATTACATGGGAGTAATAGTATGCTTCACTATTGCAGTTCCTTCATGGCTCCTGGGAAAGCGCTTCCCTGTCGTTGGCGGAGCGGTGATTGCAATCATTCTGGGCATGATAATAGCCCTGTTCTGGAATGACAAGGGGAAGGCGGCTGATGGAATAAAGTTTACATCAAAGATAATTCTGCAGGAGGCTGTTGTCCTCCTTGGATTTGGTATGAATCTTTCGGTCGTTCTTCAGACCGGGAAACAGTCACTTCCTATAATTATCTGCACGATTTCAACATCGCTTATCCTATCATGGATTCTTCATAAGGTTATGAATATCAAAGGAAACACAGCTACTCTTATCGGAGTTGGCTCATCAATATGCGGCGGCTCAGCAATAGCAGCTACGGCTCCTGTCATTGATGCGGATGATGATGAAGTGGCACAGGCAATTTCTGTGATATTTTTCTTTAACGTGCTGGCAGCACTTCTTTTTCCTTCGCTGGGAAAGCTTATAGGTTTTGATATCACAACAGGAGAGGCTTTCGGTATTTTTGCGGGAACTGCAGTTAATGATACTTCTTCCGTCACCGCAGCTGCATCAACCTGGGATAGTATGTGGAACCTGGGGAATCAGACTCTTGATAAGGCAGTTACGGTCAAGCTTACAAGAACACTGGCTATCATACCTATTACACTGGTACTTGCGTATCTGAGGGCAAGGGAAGCAAAAAAGGATGGAAGTTCGACAAATGGCTTTAGCTTTAGAAGAGCATTTCCGATGTTCATAGTCTTCTTTGTGATTGCTTCAATTATCACAACTATTTGCTTGAGAGCAGGTGTCCCTTCTTATGTTTTTAAGCCACTTAAGGAACTTAGCAAGTTCTTTATAATAATGGCCATGGCTGCTATTGGCTTGAACAGTAACATAATCAAACTAATTAAATCAGGTGGGAAGCCGATTTTGCTTGGCGGCTGTTGCTGGATCGGAATAACAGTTGTCAGCCTTTTGATGCAGCATGTAATGGGAATATGGTAAAAGAAAAATAGGCGTTGACAAATACTCCCCCCTAGTATATATAAAAAATGACGATGAAGAAATCGTGGACGAATTATTGAAGACGATCCGTAAACTCATGAAATAAAAGAATTACATTCATGAGTAACTATTCCGCGATAATAAAATATGTAGGAGAAATATGCAGACATCTGAGAGTTTTCGATTAAGTGCATTATTATCCTTTTCAGGAGGATTACAGGATGCGTATACATATAATATGAGGGATAAAGTCTTTGCCAATGCACAGACCGGCAATGTTGTTTTAATGAGTCAGAACCTGATGCAGGGTAATTTTATGCAGGGGTTACACTATATGTGTCCGCTTTCAGGTTTTTCGAGATGAATGATAGAACATAAAATCCGAAGTTATGATATGTGTGCATGACACAAATACTCCTATATCGTAGTATAAAACTACGATATAGGAGTATTTAATTATGAAGACAAATGGTGGATTTCTTGTTACAAAAATAAAACAGCTGGGTGATCGTATATTTGAAAGGATACTGGCAGAAAAAAACATTGATGCATTTAACGGAGCTCAGGGAAGGATTCTTTATGTCTTATGGCAGGAAGATGGTGTTCCTATTAAAATTATTTCCGAGAAAAGCGGACTTGCAATTACTTCACTTACAACCATGCTTGAGCGGATGGAAAAAAACGGACTGATAAGCCGCAAAACTGATGAAGCTGATAAGAGAAAAACTCTTCTGTTCCTCACAGATAAAGCCAAAGAACTTAAAGAAGCTTATGACTCCGTATC
>NZ_ATVR01000039.1 GCF_000420825.1 Butyrivibrio sp. AE2015
AACAGATCCACCTTTTATCTTCACTATGATAATGTAAATGATCTTCTTCAGGAAACTGTGGAGGCCGTGTATAAAGATTTCTTTGGGCGTTTTGGTGCTGAGGGGCCTGGAGCACTTGATATTGATGAAAAAAATGAGGATGAGTTGTTCCTTGTAACACCAAAGTATCTGATGCCATATCTGGATTTTGTGGAAGAGAACCGCAAGCTCTTTTACCTGATGTATGAAAAGAACGAGATGATGGGCGCTGAAAAGACCTATGAAACCTGGTTTAAAACTATATTTGGCCCCATTCTTACAAGGTTTGGAGTTCCCCAAAAAGAACAGCCACTTATCATGGTCTTTTATCTTAAGGGCATTATCGGAGTTGTCACTGAGTGGGTACGAGGTGGATGCATCGAGTCAAAAGATGAGATCATAAGCGTCATACAGAAGTGTATCATCAAGCCATGACGCAGTAAAAACACTATATCGAATTTACAAATCAACACTTTTTATGTGCTCATTTCCCTTTAATGACTTCAAGCTCAAAGCATATCGGAGTTTGTAGACCTAATTGAATATTGAACGTTACATAGCAGTTATCTTAATCGAGGTAGCTGCTTTTTTGTTTGCTTTCAAAAAAGAAAAATATTGTAAGTTTTGAAAGCGAATGATACAATGTTTTCAAAAGTGAAAAATAATTAAAGTTTTGAAAGTGAGACCTGTATGAAGATTATTGAAAGAAAAAAATATTTGGATAGACTCATTCGATTAAAGAATACTCCTGATATAAAGATAATAACAGGCTTGAGACGTTCTGGAAAATCTGAATTGGTGCGAGCATATATGGAATGGATACGCACAAACGGAGATACAAATATAATATACGTTGATTTTGCAGATTTAAGATTCGATGATTTAAAAACATATAAGGAACTCTATAATTTCTGCGAAGGACAATACATTGATGGTAAAACAAATGTCATTATTGTAGATGAAGTTCAAATGTGTGAAAAATTTGAGCTTGCTATCAATAGTTTATATAACAGCCGAAAATACGATATCTATATTACAGGTTCCAATGCATTTTTGTTAAGCTCAGATTTATCGACTTTATTTACTGGGAGATTTATAGAAATTCCAGTTTATCCATTTAGTTTTGCTGAATATTGTGAGTACTATGGATATGATTCTAATACAGCAAATATATTGGATTCATATGTTATGAATGGGGGGCTGTCTGGGGCATACGTATACAGCGAAAAAGAGGATCGGGCATCATATATAAAGGATGTTTACACTACAATTATAAAACGTGATCTTGTAGACAAGTATGGAATTAAGGAAGAGGCACTTTTGGATTCATTAACAGATTATATGATGGACAATATTTCCAATCTGACATCTGCTAGTAAGATTAGTAATGTTTTTAAGCAAAATAAAGTTGAGACGAATCATATAACAATAGGAAATTATATGAAGTATCTCTGCAGTGCATTTATGTTCTATAAAGTAAAACGATACGACATTCGTGGGAAAAAGTATTTAGAAACATCAGATAAATACTATCTTAGTGATTTAGGATTTAGATATGCAATGCTTGGAACAAGAAATATGGATTATGGTCGAGCATATGAAAATATAGTTGCATTAGAATTACTCAGGAGGGGTTACGAGATTTATGTTGGCAAGTTGTATCAGAAGGAGATAGATTTTGTAGCTATGAAACAAAATGAGAAGCTGTATATCCAAGTATCAGATAATATTTCTGATTCAGATACATTGGAAAGAGAGTTGTCTCCACTAAGAGCGATAAAAGATGCATATCCTAAGATTTTGATAGCGAATACAAAGCATGATGACTATGACATTGAAGGAATAAAAGTATTAGATTTAACTAATTGGTTAATGAGATAAATCGCAACAGAAGGATTGAGGTTACTATGTTTAGAAAGATGAGAAGATTTAAACAACAGATTACAGATGAACAGTGCATTGAAGTATTGAAAAATGCAAAGCGCGGAGTACTATCCCTGATTGGTGAAGATGGTTATCCATATGGTTTACCAATTGACCAGTGGTACTGTGAAGAGGATGGGAAGATTTATTTTCATGGTGCTAAGGAAGGTCACAAGATTGATGCAATCAAGGCCTGCGACAAAGCCAGTTTCTGTACATGGGATGAAGGCTACCGAAAGGACGGCGATTGGGCTTTAAATATCAACAGCGTAATTGTATTTGGCAGAATCAAGCTTGTAGAGGATGAGGATACTGCAATAAAGATATGCACCCATCTCACAAAGAAGTTCACAGATGATGAAGAGTATTTACAAAAGGAATTGAAAAATGCACTGACGAGAGTACAGTGCCTCGAACTCATTCCTGAACATATGACAGGGAAACTGGTTAATGAGTCTTAATACAGACGTAGGCAGTTCAGTTGTGGTTTTGTTTAAACCAGGTGCTTGACTTTATGATCATAGAGACTGCCATTATCAATACGATAGTGCATACTCCAAAGCCTGTAAGTGCGGTCATCTGCTTTCTGAAACTGATATCTTCTGCACCAAAGCGGGCTGTCATTGCAATCTCAAGAGAAAGCATGGAGACAAGAGCTGCCGTGAAGCTGGAAATCCTGGCTGCGGTAAACATTGGATGAGTATGACATCTATACTTTACAGCATTTACGGCTGTTGCGATTGTTGCATAAAAAGAGTAAAAGGCCATACCAAATATCAGAAGACCTGGATAATCAATTGTGCCTTCAAGTCTTGAGGCCATCACTGTTATGAAGCAAAGAAATATGTTTAGAACAAGAAGCTGGATTCCACAGAATCTGTAAGTTTTATACTCTCCGCGAAGGCCGTTGCTTTCAGTATATTTTCTGTCTGCTCTTATGATGAATAATCTTAAGATGGCAATTGTTGATTGAAGAGTTCTATCAAAATGATTATATTTTAAATCACAAAACGTAAACAAGTATACAAATAAAATATATCACTTACCTCATACCAGTGGGCAAAAGAAGAACTTTCCGTAATGGAAAGTTTTTATTTTATAACTAGTACAATAAGTGTATTATAGTTTGTGTAAGTTCCATGTAGAATGAAGTCATGAAAACAAGTATGGAGGCTTCAAATATGGAACAGAACAAGAAAATGTATGGGGAAATCATTAAGGAACGTGAATATAGAAAACTGATTTTGGCTACGGTTATCAACCGATTTGGCGATTCTGTAGATGCAATCGCTTTTACATGGCTGGTTTATCAGATTACACACAGCGCAGCATGGTCAGCAATAGTTTTTGCACTTAATACACTTCCAAATGTGGTGGTTCAGCCCTTTGCCGGAGCTATTGTTGAGAAGATGAACAAGAAACATGTGATTATAGCAACACATCTTCTTAGGGCAGTCATTATTACATTGTTTGCACTTCTATATAGAGCAGGCCTGGTGAATGCACTGGTTATGGCAATCTTTACTGTGGTCATCACGACAGTGGAATCCTTTAATCTTCCTGCAACTTCAGCATTTACAATCCAGGTGGTAAAGAAAGAGCATATGACCTGCGGAATGAGTCTTAATTCCATGCTTTCGAGTGCTGCATCACTGGCAGGTACAGGTGCTGCCGGCGTAATCATTGCAACAGCAGGCGTTACTACAGCAATGATGATTGATGTAGTAACTTTTGGAGTTGCAGCGGTGCTTATCAGTGCAATGAAGGCTGGGAGAGTAGCAATTACTGAGGCAGCACAGAATGAAGCATCCAAGACAACATCCGAGGCTGGAGAAAAAGAGAATAAAAAAGAGCAGAGTAAAATTGAATTTTTTCTGGATGGATTTAGATATGTGGCAAGTTCACGCGTTATCTGCAATTATGGCTTACTTGCAGTTGCCCTTAATTTTATGCTTATTCCAATAAATGCACTTCAGGCACCAATTGCCAGCGAGATTTTTAAAATGGGCGGAGAAATCCTTAGTATTGCAGGTGCATTTGCTGCAATCGGAGGTATTGCAGGATCCGCACTCGTACCGGTTCTTTCACAGAAGCTTTCACCACTTAAGATGATCATGCTTGGAACCTCCCTTCTCGGAGCAGGAATGCTTGGAATGGCCTGCGGTGGAGTTTTTGTTGGAAATAATATTGCTTGTTATGTGGACGTAGCAGCTTCATTTTTTGTCATGATGGTGGCAGCTTCAATCATAGGCGGTACGATCAATATCCAGTTTATGAAAAATGCTGATCCAAAATATATTGCAAGAGCAGCCGCAGTAATGGGCGCTTGCGGAACAGCATGTATGCCTGTGGGTTCACTTCTTTTAAGCGCAGTTGTGACTAAGGTCAGCACAGGAGCAATTCTTGTATTCTGCGTGATTTTTGCAATAGCTATTCTTGCAATCTTAGTCTTTGCAAAGCCACAGATGGAGATTGAGGAAGGCTCCCTTGGAATAAAAGATGAGAAAGTATCAGCAAGTTTAGGATAAAAATTCTTTCATTAAAGGAGTTTGCAATGCAGATAAAGCTTAATGAAAACATAAAGAAGTACCGAAAGAGCATGAATCTGACCCAGGAAGAACTGGCAGAAGCCTTTGGAGTTACTGTTGGAGCTGTATCTAAATGGGAAAGCGGCAGTAATGTGCCGGATATTCTAACTCTTATGCAGCTTGCAGACTTTTTTAGCATATCTGTCGACGTGCTTCTGGGCTATAGCATGTCATCCAAGAATGTCAAAGACATTTCTGACAGGCTGGATGCTCTTTTACATGAGGATAAATATGACGAGGCTATTGCTGAGGCAGAAAAAGCGCTGGTTAGATATCCGGGTAACTTTAAGATTCTCACAAGCTGTGCAGATGCATATCATATTGTTTCAGGGGTAAAAGATTTGAAGGATTACCGGGACAAAGCAATAGAACTTTATGAGTCGTCTCTTCGCTACATTTCACAGAGTGACAAACCGGATCAGGAAACCTTTAGCATTAAATATCGCATCGCGACATTAAAAGGTCGTGATAACCCTGAGGAATCTCTTAAGGAGTTTGAAAAGATTAATTATCTTGGAATTGCAGATACAAATATAGCCAATATTCTTAGAATGACGGGCAGGCCTGAGGAAGCAATGGAGACTTACACAAGAGTTCTGGTCTCCATTCTGGTCAAGACTTTGCAGTTTTCTACAGAAATGTTTATGGTGCTGGTTTCCAAGGATGATACAAAGGCTTACAAGGAAGCTTGTGAGATTATGGACTGGTATATAACTATAGTAGATGCTACCAGTACTGACATGAGCAAGAACAGCTATCTTTCCAAGATGAAGATCATGGGGCTTGTCTTTAAGTCATTGGTTCTTTCCTGTCTCAAAAAGGATGATGAAATGAAAACCTGCATTGATACAGCCTTAGAAATAGCAAAGCAGTACGACAAAAATCCTTCAAATGATTTTGCCGGAAAGATCAAATTCTGGCATGGAAGTAAAGACTATCACATTTCTCTATATGATGAATTTGGTGTAGGTGCTGTGGCAGGAATTGATAATCTCTTTAATATGGGACCTAAGGTGCTGCCTCCTAAGGTTATAAAAAAGATGGAAGCAGCGCTTGAATACTGGAATAGCGTAAAAGAGGGATGAATTGGTGGTGTTATAGTCTAAGCTTATCGCTGACAATAATGATCATGTATTAGCCAGGATGACTGAGCTCCGTTATGATTAGCTTCAACAGGAAACAAATGGAGGAGGATCATCATGGAAATAAATGTATTAGAAATTGGTGCACTTATAACAGCACTTGCATTATTTGGAGTATTATACTTCCTTAAAAGAAAACATGTAGATTTTGGCATAAGGACACTCATTGCTACAGCTTTTGGTGTTATCATCGGACTCATATTTAAAGAGAATTACAAGTATGTGGCAGCTTTTGGAACAGTGTATGTGAATGCGCTTCAGGCATTTGTGGTTCCACTTCTGTTGTTCAGTGTAATATCAAGTATCACAAATCTTGGAGATCAGGTTAAGCTTCATAAGGTAGGGCTTAAGTCAGTTCTTTTCCTGCTCCTGAATACATTTACAGCAGCAGTTCTCACACTTGCAGCAGCTCTTTTGCTGGGGCTTGGAAAAGGCTTCCAGTATACAGTCGAAGCTACAGAGGCAAAAGAGGTTCCGACTGCAGTAGAGGCAATCGTAGGCCTTTTCCCTAAGAACATCATCAATGAGTGGGGAAGCAACACCGTTGTACCTATCCTTATATTTGGCCTTGTGATCGCACTTGCTTACAATAGGAGTTCCCGGAATAGCTACGATTACAGCAACAGCTCTTTTCACGGCAGCAGGACTTCCGGTTGAGCTGATAGTTCTTTTCTCACCTATCTCATCAATCGTAGATATGGCAAGAACTGCAACGAATGTAGTTGGTGCTGCAACAGCAACTGTGCTTACAGCTGAGACAGAAGGACTTCTTGATCATGAAGTATATAACGGAAAGGTGGCAGAAAAATCGCTTGAATCAAAAGAAGCATCTGCGGCTTAAAAACGAAATAAATGAATGAAGGAAGCTGGGCAGTCATAATTCTCATATAGGATTATGACTGCTTGGTTTGTGTATACAGAACGTAAATTGGAGCTAAGAATGAAAATAAACAAAGATGATTTAAATGAAGAGCTTTTAAATAAGCTGAAAAAATTAGAAACATACATAGAGAGCCTTGGATCACTTGCAGTTGGTTTCTCCGGAGGGGTAGATTCTTCACTTTTATTTGCAGAGTTAACCCTCTTAGTGAAGACGGTTATAGGCATAACGGACCAGACCGATGTTATTTTTGTAAACATGGTATTTTCACAGAAGTGAAAAGAATTGCGGATGAAAATGGGATATCATTTATGGCAGAGGGTTCTAATGTGGATGACATAAGAGAATCAGTCTATAAAAGATTTACAGATTTAGGATTCAAGTTTGTTACTATTGATATGAAGGGCTATCGACTTGGAAGCATGAATGCTACACTTAATAATGGAAAGTGAAAAAATGGATAAATGCTACTGGGAGGAAGAGGCATGAAATCAGAGCGTGGGGAGCATGGAACGTAACATGTAAGATTATAAATATCGTGCGAGAACCCCCTTCCGATGATGCATTTTCTGATAAAGCACTTAATGAAACAAGGAGAATTCTGATGACAGTATACGAGAGACTACTAAACTCACAGGATAAGGAATACAGGGAATTTCAAATAAAGCTTGTTCCTAACATGTCTTCGGAGGTCATGATAGGTGTAAGAACTCCGGATATGAGAAGGATCGCAAAAGAGGTTTTCAATAGCGACGAAAGAGATGCATTTCTAAAAGAGCTTCCGCATAAATACTACGAAGAGAATCTGGTTCATTTCTTTTTGATAGCAATGATAAAGAACTTCGATGAATGTGTTAAGGCGGTGGACGAGTTCCTTCCTTATGTCGACTGCTGGCCGGTATCGGATCAGGCGACACCGAAATGCTTTAAGAAGAATCATGAAAAGCTCCTTCCTTATATCAAAAAGTGGATAGCTTCAGACCACGTATATACTGCACGTTTCGGCATTCGCATGCTGATGAATGAGTTCCTGGAAGATGACTTTAAGGAGGAATACCTGGAATTGGTGGCCTCAAAGAGGGGTGAAGACTATTATCTTAAAATGATGGTCGCCTGGTACTTTGCGACAGCTCTCGCAAAGCGCTATGACGAAAGTGTTAAATACATTGAAGAGAAAAAGCTTGATAACTGGGTGCTGAAGAAGGCTATCCAAAAGGCAGTTGAAAGCTACCGGGTAACCGATGAACATAAAGAGTATTTAAAAACATTCAGATAAAAACGGGTGGATTGAATATATGGATTTTTTGGTTAAGCACTTTAACGAACTCAGCACTACAGAGCTATACGAGATATTAAAAACAAGATTTGAGATTTTTGTCACAGAGCAGGAATGCATCTATCAGGATCTAGATGATAAGGACCAGGACGCAATTCATGTTTTTTGCTGGAATGAAAACGGCAGAGTTGCAGGGTGCCTCAGAGTATTTTGGAAAGATCATGACGAGGCAGCAGGCGTAGCGCAGATTGGCAGGGTGGTAACACTAGAGCACGGCAAAGGAATAGGCGGCCAGATGCTTCATGAGGGTGTCAGGATCGCAACAGAGCACTTTAAGGCAAAAAAGATCTATCTTGAAGCTCAGCAATATGCTATTGGATATTATGAAAAAGAGGGATTTGAGGTAGTATCAGAGCCCTTTATGGAGGACGGAATTCCTCACGTGAAGATGGAGAGAATCAATGGGAAATGAAAACGGAACCTGGATCATGTATGGCGTGGAGTGGGACGATCCCGAATGCCTGCATACAGTGCAGGATGCGATAAACTACATAAACGAGATAGGCTTTTTGCCACTTTTCAAGAACAGCATTCCGGGATTCTCACTGGAAGAAAGAACTGTGCCAGAGTACTGGTGGTGCGGCGATCCAAAAGTGGATCCATGGGAGTGGCGTGAGCTTATTGCAAGGAGCGGCGAGGTCGCTTATGGCAAGTTCTTTGAGAAAAAGGCAGGATTTATATCCAAAGAGTGGCTGCCGTACTTTGTGAATTACCGAAGGGATGGATATGATTTTGATGCACTCTACGAAGATGGGAAGGCTTCTGCCAGGCAGAAGAAGATAATGGATCTCTTTTCCGAGGAGCATATTGATGAGGAATACTATTCCAATGAGCTCAAGGAGAAAGCCGGTTTTGGAAAAGATGGTGCGAAGGGCTTTGATGGCATAATGACAAGCTTACAGATGCAAATGTATCTGTGTGTTCGTGACTTCAGACAGCGAAAGAATAAGAAGGGTGAAGCCTACGGCTGGCCAATAGCTATATTTGCTACTCCTGAGCATCTATGGGGATTTGACTATGTGAGATCTGCATATTCCGAGTCTCCGACTGAATCTGCTAAAAGGATAGCGAAACATATCATGGATATTTATCCTATTACTACACCAGAGCAGATACGCGGTGTCATCGGAATTAAGGCTGGTGAGAGGAAAGAGCCTGTGAAGAAAAAGGCAAGACAATAGGGTGTTTCCTATGAGTGTACGGATAAGAATGCTGATAATATGCCATCTTATCCGTACGATGGTGCAGAAAAAAGCTCATTTGCCATGTGAAGTACGGATAAGAATGCTGATAATGTGTCATCTTATCCGTACGATGGCGCAGAAAAAAGCTCTTTTGTCATGCGAAGTACGGATAAAAATGCTAATAATATGCCATTTTATCCGTACAAACGGTCAGTAGACAGCTCTAATCCCACAGGAAATACGGATAAGATGGCGTACAGCCTGTAATCTTATCCGTACAAGAAAAGAGTAAGGAACTGAGGAAAAAGAACAATCTGACCAGTTGCAGTTGGCAGCGGTGTCTTCTGGTGATATGCAGCTGGTTAAGCTGTATCCGGAGCAAAGTCCTGAGGGGAGATTTAAGATCAGGGGAGTAAAGAAAATGAAGTTATTTAAACGTAAGAAACTTAACAATAATCCAGATGCTATTGATATTGGATATTTAAATATGTTAATTTCTGAACCTGTTGTTAGGGTTAATTATAAGCCGAATCCGTGTAATAGAAGAATAAATTTTTACTATGATGAAGACAAGGTTTTTATAGAAGGGCTGTCTGATAATTACTGCACATTTTGGTTGTCAAAGACAGATATTACAGATACTTCGATAAACGCTCAGATATGCAAACATATTTTATATGATTCATTTGATTTATATTATTCTACAGACAAATACTATCATGAATTACATTATTTATTTAAGGAATCTATCTTTCGGGCGAGTGTGACGAGTGATCATGCTGATGTAAAATGGCATACTCCGTTTGGAGGGTATATTGGTGATGATGATAATACAGGATCATTCATAGCTAGATCTCTAGTTAGTTTTAAAACTGAAATAGATAAACTGTGTGAAGCAAGAGAAGATGGTGGTAATTATTTAAGTGTCATGCAGGGAATTTTGGAGCATTTATCGCAGAGGACTAATGATTCAATATGGGATTATGTTGCTGCCACTCCATGGATTAAGATTGTGAAGGATGAAGACTACCTACTATGCTCTAAGAATGAACAGATTAAAGGCTTATACTTACAATTAGCAAAACATTGCTCAGATCTTTATAGCAGGTATATGACAGCGGTACGTTAGCCAATAACTTCATATTTGTAGAGCGATTAAACTTCCAGTTTATAAGAGGGGAAAAGAAAAAGTAGTTATAGAAAGCTAACATAATGGTGTATCATTGATTAGGATGGTTTACACAATTGACATAAGATGGGGGCATTTATAATGAAAACAGCAGAGCAATATAAGAAACTTACTATCAATGAATTTACTAAAGCTGCGGAAGTATATGAAACAGATCACGCAGGTATCTATGAGATGTGCAAGGATGATTACCCATATATTGAAGCAGAGCTTTCACACATTGAATATCGGGATTTGCTGGATTGTGGATGCGGGACAGGACCAATGATATCTCTTTTGCATGACAAGGATAGTTCCAGGCATTACGTAGGACTGGATATTACTCCTAAGATGATAGAGGTTGCCAAAAGTAAGAATCTTAAGGGAACTGAGTGGATAGTTGGGGATTGTGAAGCGCTGCCCTTTGAGGATGAGTCTTTTGATGTGATCATATGCACAAACAGTTTTCATCATTATCCAAATCCGCAGAAGTTCTTTGACAATGTAAAGAGAGTATTAAGGCCAGGCGGAAGACTCATTCTTCAAGACTATACAGCGCCGGCTCCTATTTTATGGCTCATGAATCACACGGAGATGCCGCTTGCAAATTTGGTAGGTCATGGTGATGTTGGGGCATATTCACTTGAGCAGATCAGGGCTTTTTGCGATAGTTGCGGACTATATGTCGAGAAGTTGGAAGCGGCTAGGAAATTCAGGATGCATCTGGTGGCAAGGAAGGAGATAGCAGAATGAAATTTGATGAAATTGGACTTGAGATGGGGAAAAAGCTCATGTTACTGCCAGGTACATGCTGTGACTATCAGACCAATTTTGCAAATGTTTTGCCACAGTTGTCTGAGAAATATCACCTTATTTGCGTTAACTATGATGGGTTCGATGGGGGAAATGAAATCTTTCCGGATATGATAACCGTGACCAAAAAAATTGAGGACTACATTATAGAAAAACATGGTGGTAAGATTGATGGTGCGATAGGCTCATCTCTTGGATCCAGCTTTGTGGGACAGCTGGTACAAAGAAGAAATGTACATATTGATCATGCAATATTTGGAAGCCCTGACCTTGATCAGTGCGGGAAGTTTGGTGCGTGGCTCCAATCCAAGCTGGTGGTTCCACTTCTCACAAGCTTTACCAAAAGTAATGGTCCTCGGGGACGGGGTTTGTGGTCCATGGACCACAAACCCCGTCCCCGAGGACCAATTACTAGATAAAAGAGGCAGTTATGGATACTTCAAGAAAGACAATAAATGTAGTTGCTGCGCTGATCAGAGACGGCAAAAGAGTCTTTGCCACAGCGAGGGGCTATGGAGATTATAAAGGCTGGTGGGAGTTTCCAGGAGGCAAGGTTGAGCCTGGAGAGAACCCTGAAGATGCTGTGGCAAGGGAAATCAGGGAAGAACTTGATTCTGAAATCAGCGTTGATGAGTATATAAGCACAATCGAATATGATTACCCGGAGTTTCACCTGTCCATGCGTTGCTACTGGTGCAGTCTGATATCGGGCAATCTAGTGTTAAAAGAAGCAGAGGATGCCAAGTGGCTTGATGTAGATACCATTGATTCAGTAAAATGGCTTCCGGCTGATATTACATTGATAGATGAGATCAAGAAAAGAATAAGCAAGTAGAATATGGTACTTTTTCTAGGGTATAATCAATATGTTGTTATTTTTTATACGAGGAGGAGAAAGATGAAAAAAGTATCACTTTTATTGACAGTAGCTATTTGTGCAACACTATTAGGGTGTGGAAAGACAGAAAACGCCGATGCCGGAGCAGCAACAGCAGTTTCTGCAGAAGCCATCGAAAGCGTTACAGAATCAGTGTCTGTGCCTGTGCCTGAAACTGAAACTGATACAGCTTCAACCAGCTTTACTGAAGCATTAGCCGATGAGGGCACATATTGGATGAGCGGATATTTAAGAGCTTCAGATAAAGATAGCGCAGGAGAACCGGACGAATCCGGGGTTCTTCAGGCAATCATATACGAGGCATATATCGAAGATGATATTCTTACGGTAAAAGGCGTTACCAATTTTAGAAATGACAAAGCTCAGGATCCTGTAGGAATGAATGATGTAGATGAAGCAGCATTCATCATTACTGATCAGACAGTCTTCCAGATGGTCGGCGGCGAAGACGGCCCTGAGGACGTGACAAAAGAAGAGTTTGCACAGTACTTGAAAGACTGCGCAGATTCCGGTTTGCTTCTCGACATTCAAGTTAGCGGTGCTCAAGTCGTTGTAGCCCAGGTTTGCGCATAATAGGAAGCTCCCTATATTTAAATAATGAATGGCCCGTATCATATGATACGGGTTTTCTTTATTACGAATGCTTCCGCATTATACATGCCCAAAACAATTTCTATTGTGTTATGCTTTTCTACAGAACATGATACAGAACAATACCAGTGAGGATTTGAAAATGAGTAAGTTTAGGATTCCAAAAACTAATTCCGTACCTTATGACTCTGAAAAACAGATAGCCGTAATTAAGTGTAGTATCTGCACCGGTGAGCAGGTAGCAGGTTTTAAGAGTAAAGAAGATGGTCATTTCACTGAGGTAATGTTGATCAGAGATGCTAAGGATTTGGAAATGTTCAAGAAAATGTACAAAGTAACAGAGGTAAAAAAGGAATACTAAAGAGGAAAAAGTAGAATAATCCTTCTAAAAGAAATGACGAGTTTTGCCTCACTCATGAAGGGTAGGTGCAATATATGCACTTGCGCTTGACATTATAGTGCAAATATTGCACTATATAATATATAAAGTGCAAAGAACGCGTTTAAATTTTTGATGAGGTGCAAAATGAGCGAGGTTAAAGAATTGCGATTAGAAAAAAAGCTTACGCAGCAGCAAGTGGCAGATTTAGTGGGTATTTCCCTTAGATCATATAAATCATACGAAAATGATAAAAATAAGGAAAACACCATTAAATATGAATACATCCTGGATAAACTCAAGGCTTTTAACCCTATTGATGAGGAACATGGAATATTGGATATGGATTTTATCAGAGAAAAATGTAAAAAAGTATTTGATGAGTATCCTGTACATTATTGTATTTTGTTTGGTTCTTATGCAAAAGGAAAAGCAAATGAATCCAGTGATTTGGATTTTCTTATTTCAGCTGATGTTAAGGGAATTAAGTTCTATGGATTAGTTGAAAAACTCCGACTAGCTTTGCATAAGAAGGTTGATGTTCTTAATCTTGATCAGCTTAAAGATAACCTTGAACTTACCAATGAAATATTAAGGGATGGTATTAGAATTTATTAATGATCGATTATATTATAGGGAAAAGAAAAGATGAGTAAACTAAAAGTTTGCCTTAGGCATATTTCGGAAGTGTTTTTATATGAGTATTACTGTTTGGGAGATGATGAATATGAGATATCCAATGAGGATACATTGACACCTCACAAGGAGAAGGCAAAAGAACAGTTGCTTGCAGGAAATTATTCTGGGGCCCAGCAGGAATGGCTTGGTGCACACCTTGAGAACCCTGTGGACATGGAAACAATCCTTGGAATTATCTTGTGTTGTAAGCAACTTGGAGATGCAGATGGTGAATATTCCTACACCACAGAATCTTATAATTACTGCTGCACAAGGGCTGAGCTTGCAGCTTATTACAGAAACCTTGGATGGTATTACCTGGAAAAATACAAGCCGGAAGTATCTGCAGCATGTTATCTCTATAGCAAATATTTTGGCGAATCCCAACAGGCTGATGCTGAACTGGAATTCCTGGAGAAGGCTGTAGGTAAGAAAGTTGCAAAGAAAGACCTGTCTCAGATTCAGAAGATTCTTAAGGATAACCAAATTCCGACAGAGGCTAACCCTGTAACCCTTGCACTTTTGTACAAGGCAGCAGAGGAAGCGGCAGAAGGCGGAGACAAAGACCAGGCGCTTGATTGCTATAGAATGGTTTATGATCTTACTTCTGATAAAGAGATTGGAAAAAGAATTGAATCCCTTAAATCAAGGTAAGGACTAACAATCACCCCCCTCCCCATGCCTCATAATGTGTAGCATACATAATTTCCAATACAACCAAACAGTTTATGAACCATGAATTACAGGTTGTGAACAACCTATTGTTACTGCCTTCAAAATCAGATAATGTTGGCCACAGGAAGTATTTTATGTATTTATGGAGGTATGTAAAAAATGAGTAAACATTCCAAGTTATGGACTGGTTTGGCATCTGTCAGTACATGCTGTCTGGTACTGTCAAGCGTTGGATTTAACTGTATGTTGGGGTATTCGGGTACAGTTAATCAGGCTTTGGGGATTACTACCAGTAAGGTTGTAAATGATGGCGATACATCAGAAGATACAACTTATTTTGAAAGTGATTATGGTGAATTAAATTCTGAGAATCTTCAGACACTTATCCGGGAGACTTACGATGAGGCGGTTCAGGAAGAGGCAGAGGGAGCAGTTTTATTAAAAAATGATAACAACGCGCTTCCACTCTCATCTGACGAAACAAAAGTAACTCTTTTTGGACACGCAGTTGCGCAGCCTTTATACAAGAGCGCATCTGCAGGTTCAAAGGCTTATGAAACATCAGAGGGTATTGATCTGTACACAGCCCTTTCAGAGCAGGGATTTGAGATCAATGACACACTTTATAATGCATATGTTCAGTCCTCAACAGAAAGAGGAACCGGCAAATATGACTTTTTAACTAATACTACAAGCGTATTATCAATGGGCGAAGAAGACATCTCTTTTTATACAGATGATCTTAAGGCTTCATTTGCAGATTACAGCGATGTTGCGATCGTAATGCTTGCAAGAGAAGGCGGAGAGGGAATGGAGCTGGCTCTTGAGGACAGCTTTGAAGGAATCAGCCAGTTAGCACTTCATCAGGAGGAAAAAGACCTTCTGAATATGATAAAAGAATCTGGCGTATTCAATAAGGTGATCGTGCTGATAAACAGTGGCAATCCCATGGAGCTTGAGTGGCTCGATGAATATGGAGTTGATGCATGTCTCTGGATTGGTGAGCCTGGACAAAGAGGATTTGAAGCAGTTGCACAGATACTGAACGGCAGCATCAATCCATCAGGATCACTTACAGATACATATGCTGCTAATTCACTTTCAGCACCCGCAGTTGTAAACGGAAGTTTCAATAACCAGACATGGGCTAATCTTGATGAAGTACTTGCAGCTATAGATGATGACGATGCCGGAATATCTTATTCAACAGTTCAGGCAGAAGGCATTTATGTTGGATACAAGTACTACGAGACAAGATATGAAGACAGCGTTCTCGGACAGGGCAACGCAACTTCATCTGCAGGTTCATCTTTTGGAAAAGATTGGAACTATGCCGCAGAAGTTACATACCCATTCGGATATGGACTTTCATATACTACTTTTGAAAAGACACTTGATAGCGTAACAATAAATGGAGATGAAATAACAGTTAATGTAACTGTGAAAAATACAGGTGACGACGCCGGTAAGACTTCTGTACAGATATATGTTCAGACTCCTTACGGAGATTATGAGAAAAAGAATCTGGTAGAAAAATCTGCTATCCAGCTGCTCGACTTTGGAAAGACAGATTCACTTGAACCGGGTCAGTCACAGACACTTAGCATTACTTGTGATAAGTACCTGCTTGCAAGCTACGATTACACAAATGCAAAAGGATATATCATGAGCGAAGGCGATTATTATATCGTAATCGGTGATAATGCACATGATGCCCTTAATAACGTTCTTGCAGCAAAGGGTGCAGAAATGCTTACTGATGAAAATGGTCAGCAAGTAACAGGAAATGCAGCTAATGTATACACATGGAGCGAAGAATTAGATACAGAAACCTATAGAACTTCACAGTACACAGATGAAGTTGTTACAAATCAGTTCGAAGAAGCTGATCCTAATTACTGGCAGGAAGGCGCAGTTACTTATCTGTCAAGAAACGACTGGGAAGCTACATATCCAACAGCTGCTACACAGCTCACACTTAATGATGAGATGATCGAGCTCCTTGCAGGTGAATATTATGAAAAGAGTGAAGATGCACTTACTGTAGCTGATTTCACCCAGGGCGATAACATAGGAATGCCGCTTGCTGCACTTATCGGGCTTGATTATGACGATGAGGCATGGGATACATATTTGAACCAGTTTACAATATCTGAGCTTACAAGCCTTCTGTCAGATAACTTTGGTACATCTGAGATCGCATCTGTCGGTAAGCCGGCCATTGTTGCAGGTGATGGACCTGATGGTGTCGGTGGTACATACAATGAGAGCAAGTACGGAACAAGTGTGCAGGATACATGCTTCCCAACAGAAATAGTTCTTGCTTCTACATTCAATAAAGACCTTATGTACAACAGAGGCAAGCTCATGGCCAATGAGTGTATGTATCTAGGAATGGAAGAAGACTGGATGCCTGGAATTAACATCCACAGAACACCATTTGGTGGCAGAAACTTTGAATACTATTCAGAAGATGCAGTTATGAGTTATCTCTGTGCTATTCCTGAAGTTGTTGCTATGGAAGAAAGAGGCGTTCAGGCTGGTGCCAAGCACGTAGTTGGTAATGATCAGGAAAATAACAGAGAAGGAATCGCAGTATTCTTTAACGAACAGGCATTTAGAGAGACATCTCTAAGAGCAGCAGAAGGAGCCATAGCAGCAGCCGGTGGAAAAGCTCTTATGCACGGCTTTAACAGACTTGGCCTTGTATGGTGCTCAGAGAGTACGGCACTTTGTAGCCAGGTAATCGAGAATGAATGGGGATTTGTTGGACAGCAGGAAACTGACGCTGTAGCCGGTGCCGAGGGTACATATAAGTGGCACCTTACAAGTGCAGTTGCCGCCGGTGTAGATCAGTTCTGCCTTGATTTCTCCGGTTCAGTTGGAACAACTATAGCAAAACAGATTACAGACACTGATGATGGAGACCTTCTGGCACTTGTTAGAAAGTCAGCACATGATTATCTCTATACAGTTGCAAACAGCAGTGTTATGAACGGATACAGCGTTGATTCCAAAATCGTATCTGTAACACCTTGGTGGCAGCCACTTATGATTGCTTTGATCGTGGTATTTGCTGCACTTGACATTTTATTTATATTCATGGATCTGAAGAAACGCAGAACTGTAATTGAGATTGTTAAGGAATGAGGTGGACGAATATGAAGAATTTTTTAGCAAAAAAATCATATGGCTTTTGTGCCGTAGTGCTGGCGCTTATTGTTGCAGTTATATCACTTGTCAGATACCTGGCATGGGCTCCTGCTCATAATGCCACAAACTCTCTGGTGGTAGCTGCACTTGTAATAGGAATTGTATTAAATGTTATTGTAATGATCAGGGACGAGGACCTTTTGATTGTAGCTGCAACAGCTTGCTATTCATTTGCGGTCTTCAGACATCTGGCTGATCAGGTCGGATCATTCGTAGATGCATTTCAGGGCATAAATATGTTCGGAGATGCAACCCAGGTCGGAAACATAGTGTCTATAGCAATTGTTATGGGCATTGGAGTATTACTTACAATAATTAGTGGATTTTTAAGAAGAGAAGTTTAATATGAAGAGAATATGCTTAAATGACAACTGGAAATGTTTTGTTACAGGGAAAAGAGATACCGCAATTGATGTAACTCTTCCCTATGATGCGATGCTTTTGGATGAAAAGGATGACGAAAGCGTCACAGGAGTAAATCTTGGATGGTATGTGCCACAGGATTACTCTTTTGAAAAGACTCTTTTGGCTCCAAAGGAATGGGCAGATCAGATCACAGTTCTGTATTTCGAAGGTGTCTACCACAAGGCAACTGTATATGTAAATGGCATCAAAGCTGCTTATAAGGACTATGGTTACACCGGATTTTATGTGGATGTGACAAAGCTTCTGAAATATGGTGAGGACAACACTATTCTTGTGGAAGCTATTAATACTGACCAGCCTAACAGCAGATGGTATACAGGAACCGGTATCTACAGGCCTGTATGGCTATACCAGATGCCACAGAAGCATATTCTCATAAACGGAATTAAGGTTGATACCCTGTCAATAGATCCTCCCGTGATAAAGGTAGCGGTTAGTACAAACTCTGAAGGCCAGGTGACATGCGCCATAGCAGAACTTGATACAGAGGTAAAAGAAATAACTAACGCCGATGGTGTAGCTGAAATCACCATGGAGCTTCCGGGCGCAGAACTATGGAGCCCCGAAAATCCCAAGCTTTATGACCTTAAGGTGAGCTTTGGTGATGATGTCAGAACTGAGCGTATCGGAATCAGAACCCTTGAATTTAATGCTAAAAAAGGCTTTGCCATCAATGGAAAAAGAGTGATACTCAGAGGCGCATGCATTCATCATGATAACGGTATCCTCGGAGCAGCAGGACATGAGTTCTCTGATTACAGAAAGATCAGACTCATGAAGGAAAACGGTTATAATGCAGTGCGTAGTGCTCACAATCCTTGCTCTGAGGCTATTCTTAGAGCATGCGATGAAATGGGCGTCCTTATGATGGATGAGTACGTCGATGCCTGGTATATCCACAAGACCAGATACGACTATGCCACATCAGTTGAAAAGAACTACAGAACAGACTTAAAGGCCCTTGTAGATAAGGATTACAATCACCCAAGCGTTATCATGTATTCAACCGGTAACGAAGTTGCAGAGACGGCTCAGGCAAGGGGTATCGAGCTGTGCGGCAACATGACTGACTATCTTCATGAACTTGATCCTTCAAGACCAGTATCATGTGGAATCAATATCTTTTTTAACTTCTTAAGTTCAATGGGACTTGGCATTTACTCTGATAAAAAGGCAGAGCAGGAAGTTAAGAATGTCAAAAAAAAGAAGGCAGTTGGAAGCGAGTTTTTTAATAACCTTGCCGGAATCCTTGGTGCAGATTTCATGAAGTTTGGAGCAACTCTGTATCCTTGCGATGTACTGACTAGAGACGCCTTTGCAAGAATGGATTTTGCAGGGTACAACTATGGAATCAACAGATATGTCCATGATCTAAAGAAATATCCTGAACGATTGATACTGGGAAGTGAGACATTTTGCAGCGATGCATACAGGTTCATGGAGCTTGCTGCAGATGAGCCCAGGATAATAGGCGACTTCGTCTGGTCAGGTATGGATTACCTTGGAGAAGTAGGCGTCGGTAGCTGGGAATATCAGGACTATGCACCGGATTTTGGCCACGGTAAAGGCTGGGTAGCAGCGGGTTCCGGAAGAGTTGATCTTACAGGTAAATCTCTCTCTGAAGCTGATTACACTCGCGTAGCCTTTGGACTAAAGGACATTGCAATAGGTGTTATCCCTGTAAAATATGCTGATCAAAAGCATTCTCCATCTGCATGGAAGATGACAAATGCCATGGCCAGCTGGTCATGGGAAGGATGCGAGAATAAGAAGACCAAGGTAGAAGTCTATGCCCGCGCATATGAAATAGAGCTTTTATTAAACGGTAAGACAATTGGTAAAAAGAGAACCCAAAATGATTGCAGAGTAGTGTTTGATGTTACTTATATGCCGGGTGAACTTAAGGCTGTGGCATTTGCTGAAAATGGTAAAGTAATTGCTACAACAGCTCTTTTAACTGCAGGGGAAAAGACCCAGTTAGTAGCAGAGCCTGAGCTTACAGCAATAAATAGTGACGGCGATCTTGCTTACGTTCGACTTAAATTTACAGATCAGGCGGGAGAGTTAAAGCCTCTTGAAAGAGATCACATTAAGGTCAGCGTAACCGGCGGAGAGCTTATTGGCCTTGGCAGCGCCTGCCCGTATTATGAGGGCAGCTATCTGGATGATGTATGCGACACATACTACGGTGAAGCGCTTGCTGTAATAAGACCTGTAAGTAAAGGAAATATGGTGATAAATGCAGTTTCACTTAATAAGAATCTGACAGCGGCGGCCACTGTAGAGGTAAGATGATGAATAGAGAAAAGATAAAGAAGTTACTATTTCAGTTTGTTAAGTTTTATCTCTTTTCTCTTTTGGTTACACTGCTTCAGTATTTACTGCTCACTTTTTTGCCCACAATAATTAATAACAACACAGACTGGTGTAGTATACCTTGTCAGCTTTTTAGGGTAAAATTGGGTATAGTAGATACGTACATATTTAATTATCCGGTAACCGGAGATGAAACTGGTGGAATGGGATATTTTGCAGCCTTTGCGATCACTTTGTTTATTGCTCAATGCGTCAATTTCCCAATGCAGAGAAATGTTACCTTTAAGTCTCACGGAAATGTTTGGTATCAGGCAATGTGGTATGTCATAGCATTCGTTGCAATAACGGTAGTGTGCAGCGTGCTGATGTCTATCTATGTTCCTATCTGTAAGCAGTTCCTTGAGCCTGCTATTTATAACATTCTCATAACTGTTATAAATGGCGGTGTGCAGATGGTGATATATTTCCCTGTTTATAAGATTATTTTTCCAGAGGTAGAACGTGATTAAAATCGCTGTTGTAGATGACGATCTTAATGAACAGCAAAAATTATCAGATATGTTTACAAGACTTGGTGGAGAGATAGGGATCGACCTGACTGTTGTCACATTCTCAGACAGGGACTCTTTCCTGTTCGGATATGACAAGAGCTATGCGATGCTCTGTCTCGACATTGAGCTTAACACAGAAGATGATAGTGACAATGGAATTGAACTTGCCAAAAAGATAAGGCAGGTCGATTCTGATGTCATTATCATCTTTATTACTAATCTGGCTCAAATGGCTATCAAAGGCTATGAGGTCAGGGCTTTTGACTTCATAGTAAAACCTGTCAATTACGGTGATTTTGCCATGAAGATGAGGAACGCTCTTGGTTTTTATCAGGGGCACAGGTCAGAGAGCTTTAAAGTTCAGACAGAACATGGCTTTGTCATGATCTCAAGTGACGACCTCTACTATATAGAGGTGAACGGTCACTATATTTACTATCACACTACCAATCAGGTTTACAAACAAAAAGGCACGCTAAAAGAGATAGAGGTCAAGATATCAGAACTGCCCTTTAAGAGGTGCAACAACTGCTATCTGATCAACCTTAAATATGTAAGTGGTGTGGATAAAGATGATGTAATTGTAGGCGGAGACAGACTTAAGATAAGCCGTCCCAAAAAGAGGGAGTTCTTGCAGGCAATTGCTGAATACATGGGAGGTAAGATTTTGTGAATACCATGTTTGAAATATGGGATCTAATTTCATATGCAGTACAGCTGATATTGTCCGGAACTATAGTGATCATTTTTAGCCCAAAGAAAAAATACTGGGGACTGCGTTATGCTATATCAGCAGCTCTTTTCATTCTAGTTTCTCTTTTCATGAATCATTTTTCCAGGAATATCATGGAGGTAATAGGCTTTGTAGGCTACTGGTCCCTATACATAGCGGGCGTATTATTCCAGATATTCATGTGCACGGAGTACAACGTCAGGCAGGTTCTGTACTACTCCATTGTAGCTCTTGCTGTGCAGCATGTTGCTTTTGATATATGTGAGATCTTTGATGCGATATTTGGCAGAATACAGGTAATAGATATAATTGTCTATATTCTGATCTATGGAATTTTTGCCTTTGTTATCAAAAGAATCTTTGCCAAGATGGAAGCCAAGAGCTTCAGGCAGACAGATCTGGTGCCAATCATAACAATCATGATGATCGTGCTATTTGTAAGTGTCATGTATAAGGGCAATACCTTTTATGACGTGGAGTTCTCCTGGAATTACGTGTATTACAGGATAGTTGATGCTCTTTGCTGCGTATATATTCTGTGGACACAGGGTACAAGGCGGCTCAGTGAGTACTATGCAAGCGAGCTTGAGGGTATCAATAAGGCATTCATGGTCCAAAAGGAGCAGTTCAAGATCAAGCAGGAGACCATCGACAGCATCAATAGAAAGTGCCATGATCTAAAGCATCAGATCGAGGCTATTCATCACATGGAGAAGGATAGCGACAGAGAGGCTTTCTATAAAGAGCTCAAGAAAGATATCATGATCTACGACGTGGCCATAGATACCGGTAACGAGGCCCTTAATGTCCTGATGATGGATAAGGGGCTGTACTGCTGCGAACATGATATACAGCTAAGCTGCATGGCCGACGCAGGTTCACTCTCATTTATGAAACTCGAGGATGTCTATGCGATATTCGGAAATGCTCTGGATAACGCCATTACAGCGGTTGAGAAGATAAGTGATAAGGAAAAGAGAGTCATAAATCTGAAGGTCCTTAATCAGAACAATATGTTCATGCTGCAGCTTCAGAACTATTACACCGGTGTCCTGTCATTTGAAGATGGTATGCCCCTCACAACCAAGACAGACAAGACCCAGCACGGCTTTGGCGTCAAGAGTATCAGATATCTCGCCGAGAAGTACGGCGGCACTATGACAGTAAATGCC
Organism: Butyrivibrio sp. AE2015; assembly: GCF_000420825.1. GTDB lineage: Bacteria > Bacillota > Clostridia > Lachnospirales > Lachnospiraceae > Butyrivibrio. The sequence goes on from NZ_ATVR01000039.1 coordinate 22,685, forward strand.
AAGGACGGCATATTTACCCTGCAGATATTACTGCCAATAATGGAACAGTAGGAGATGGTAAAAGAGCTGCTTTTTGGGGAGGTTCTAGGAGTGATATTCGGTTTGGGAGTGAGATTCCAGCGACGTACGGATAAAGCGTAAGCCATATTTTTAGAAGGAGTGGAAGATGTGTAGTGAGAAACTTGTAGTAATATTCCCTGGTATGGGATATAACGGTGATAAACCTCTTTTGTATTACACTAAGAAGCTGGCCAAGGCAGCAGGCTATGACGTGATTGATGTTACATATGAGCTGCCGGTTAAGTCAAAAGATATTCTTAATGACAAAGAAGGAATGAAGGCAGCATTTGAAATTGCGGCAAAGCAGGTAGAAGAGCAGCTTGGTGAAGTTGAATTTGATAAATGTGAGAAGATTCTTTTTGTAGGGAAGAGTATAGGCACTGCCCTTGCTGCTTATTATGATAGAACTTATAACATCGGTGCTACGCAGCTTGTATTTACTCCGGTTCCTCAGACATTTGATTTTTTGAGAGCTAAAAGCGGAACAGTGTTTCACGGCAATGCGGATCCCTGGTGTAAGACAGATATTGCCAAGGCACGATGTGAAGAGCTTGGACTTGAGCTGGTAATAGTAGAAAAAGGAAATCATTCTTTAGAGACCGGGGAAGTAATCAGTGATATTCAGGAAATGGGGAATGTCATGAAAATAGTAGGAGCATTGCTATAAAGCAAAAAATGTTTTGATAAAACTAAAAAAAGTAGTATGATTATATTCTTGTGTCGGAGAATCCGGCGAATATAAAAGAATCATAGTTATACGAAAGGATTTAGAAATGAAAAAGACATTAGTAAGTCTTGTTGCAGTATCAGCATTCATACTTTCACTTACAGCCTGCGGCACTGAGACAGGCACAGCAACATCCACAGAGAACATATCAGTTACAGAAACTACTACAGAGCAGGCAGGAGTTCAGGGCGAAGACGTATCCGGAGAACAGCTTACATCAGGTAATATCACAGCACTTAAGCTTTCATCAGATGAAGCTGTAACACTTTTTCCGGGACAATGCGATATCACAAGCTATCTAATTCCGGAGATCACCGATACAGCAATCTTCAAACCCGGAGATGTGACATTTATCAGCACAAATCCTGAAGTTGCAGAGATTAACTTCACTAAAGCTGCAAGAAATAACAATCTCTATTTCTCAATCGATGCAATAGCTCCCGGAGAGGCAGAAGTTTACGCTGTTACAGCTGATGGCACAGTCGAATCTGTTCATAAAAAAGTTATTGTATCTGAGAGATAATTTTAAAATCAAGGCACACACCTGATAAGGTAAAAGAAATACCGGATTGCTTTAAAAACTGATGAATAGAGGAGATAGAGAGTGGTTTTATGCCACTCTCTATTTTTATGCCTACTCAGGATCAGGCAAAGGCTGGGGATACTCAGCAGATGAACTTCATGTAATTGGACTTCCTGAGGGAGAGGATGGCTACACGCTTCCTGGATGGTATGATGACCCCAAAATGCGTCAAGACGCAAAAAATGGTAATAAGATATTGACATAGAACGAGTTGAGAGTTATCCTATTACCAGAAAATGCGTCAAGTTGCAAAAAGAGGTAATATGATGTTGATAAAAAGAGATGTATACTTAAATAAGCTTATTGAACGACAGAATAATGGAATGGTAAAGGTTATCACCGGAATCAGGCGCTGTGGCAAATCATTTTTATTATTCAAGTTGTATAAGGAGTATCTTCTTAACAGTGGTGTTGGTGCTGATCATATAATTGAGATTGCACTTGATGGTATCGATGTTGATGAATTGCGTGAACCTAAGGCGTGTTATAGATACATTAAGGAAAAAATCCTTGATGGCGAGAAATATTACGTTCTTTTGGACGAAGTTCAATTCATGGACAGATTTGAGGAAGTATTAAATAGTCTTTTGAGAATAGAGAATGTTGATGTATATGTCACGGGAAGTAATTCTAAATTTTTGTCCAAAGACATTATTACTGAGTTCAGAGGCAGAGGTGATGAGATACATATATATCCACTCACCTTTGCTGAGTTTTATTCTGCTTTTAGTGGTGAATACGATGATGCCTGGGATGAGTATTTGAATTATGGTGGACTACCGGCTCTTATTGACATGAATAATGCCAAACAGAAGATGGACTATCTCAAAGGCATCTTTGATAACGTTTATATGAAGGATGTTATTGATCGTAATAAGATAAAGAATAAGGATGAGATCAATACACTTGTAGATATACTTGCATCTGCGATTGGATCTCCTACTAATCCTACAAAGATATCAAATACTTTTGCGACGGAAAGACATAGCAGCTATACACATAAAACAATATCAGCACATATAGACTTTTTGGAAGAGGCATATCTAATATCAAAAGCAAACAGGTATGATATCAAGGGTAGGAAATACATAGCTGCTAACCTTAAATACTATTTTACTGATGTTGGACTTAGAAATGCCAGATTGAATTTCAGGCAGCAAGAGCCAACGCATCTTATGGAAAACGTTGTTTACAATGAACTTTTGGCAAGAGGATATTCCGTGGATGTTGGTATCATAGAAGTTAATCAGAAGAATAGTGAGGGTAAAAGCGTGAGAAAACAGCTGGAAGTGGACTTTGTGACCAACATGGGTAATCAACGGTACTATATCCAGGTCGCATACGATCTTTCTACTGAAGAAAAACAACAGCAGGAATACAATTCGTTTAGATACATTCCTGACTCTTTCAAGAAAATTGTACTTGTAAATGGATCGTCAAAACCATGGAGAAATGATGAAGGATACGTAATCATGGGAATGAAGTATTTTCTTCTAAATAGTGACAGTTTGGAATTCTAATATATGAAGCCGCTATCTATTCCTCAGCAAGAATCAGGACCTTAAGGATGTAGCTGTCTCAAACGAAAGGCAGATCAAAAGAAGAATAGGTTAAAAGAAAAATGCAAATAGACGAGATTATTGAAATAGTAAAAGAAGCTGGAAATATACTACTGACTGCAAAACGCCCTAAGGTAATGGAAAAGTCCGGGCATGCAAATTTTGTTACTGAAACAGATGAGAAGGTTCAGAGATTCCTTGTGGAAAAGTTGAAGGCTGTGCTGCCTGAGGCTGAGTTCCTCGGAGAAGAAGATGGGCAGGATGTCTTTTCCGCTAAGATGGCAAGCGGATACTGCTTTGTCATAGACCCAATAGATGGAACATCAAATTTCATCTATGCTTATAGACCTTCAGTTGTATCAGTGGGACTTCTCAAGGATGGAAAGCCATACATGGCCGTTGTCTATAATCCCTATGATGACATGATGTTCTCTGCGGCAGCAGGGCAGGGCGCGTACATGAATGGTGAAAAGATAATGTCATCAGAGGAACCACTTTCTGATCAGCTTGCATGCTTTGGAACCGCTCCTTACTACGAAGAATACAGAGACAGATCTTTTGACATAGCAAAAAGACTCCTGCCTCAGTGCGTCGACCTTCGAAGATCCGGAACTGCTGCATGGGATATGTGCTGCGTTGCTCTTGGAAGATGCGGGCTATACTTTGAACTGAAGATTCAGATCTGGGATTACGCGGCAGCAGCGCTTATCGCCAAGGAAGCAGGCTGCAGCGTGACAGACATTGAAGGAAATCCCCTTTCATACACGGGCGCTTCATCAGCACTATGTATGGGGCGCGGGGTAAAAGAAATACCGGATTGTTTTAAAAACTGATGAATAGAGGAAATTAGAAAAATGAAGAAAAATAGAATGCTAAATTCATTGATATTGCTTCTTGGACTTTTATTGACCGGCTGCGGAAATGCAGGAAATGACAGCGCGGATGTTACTTCAGAGAATAGTTCAGCAACGTACACGCAAATCTCTCAGGAAGAGGCAAAAGAGATGATGGGAAAAGACGATGATCATATCGTTGTTGATGTTCGCAGAGCGGATGAATATGCAGCTGGTCATATTCCGGGAGCAATCCTCATTCCTAATGAGGAAATTGGAACTGAGCAGCCCGCGGAACTGCCAGACCTTGACCAGATAATACTTATATATTGCCGAAGCGGTAATCGTAGCAAGCAGGCATCACAGAAGCTTGCAGATATGGGTTACATCAATGTGTATGAGTTTGGCGGAATCATCGATTGGACCGGAGAAGTGGTTACGGGCGATTAAAGGACATTTAGCATATTGGATGAGAAAAGGATATTAAAGTAATGGAAAAGAAAGAGTATAAGTTTTGGGGCTGGGAGAACGCAGATGTTTCTCCTATAACAGAGGATTACAAGGGTATCAAAAATCCAAGAGATCTTTACGACGCCTTATCAGAAATATGGTCTGCTGATACATGTGCACCGCGAATGCGAGCAGATTGGACCGAGGACAATAAGACCCTGGGTCAGTGTTCTATAACAGCTTTCCTTGCTCAGGATATTTTCGGAGGCCAGGTGTATGGAATCAAAAGAGTTGGCGGCAACTTTCATTGCTATAACGTAATCGGAGATTGCGCTTTTGATCTGACCAGCGAGCAGTTCGGTGATGAGAAGCTGGATTACACTGATAATCCGGAGCAGTTCCGCGAAGTTCATTTTGCAAAAGAGGAAAAGCGACTCCGCTACGAGTTTCTTAAGAAGAGGTTGAAAGAGACAAGGCAATAAATCTTATGGCACTAAAAGAAGCTTACAAGATACTTGGCGCCTCCAAGCAAAATGATGACCGGGAGATAAAAGCAAAATACAAAAAGCTTCTCATCATGTACCAGCGGGACTCTGATCCAGCCAGGGTAAGAAATCCTGAGGACAATGAAAAGATATGAATGTTGTAAGAAAATCAATAACTGTATATGGATTTGTGCAAGGCGTTGGCTTTAGATATAGAACAGTTCACGCAGCAAATATGGTCGGATGTACTGGTTGGGTTAGGAATAATCCAGATGGTTCAGTCTCAATGGAGATACAGGGCACAGAAGACCAGATTGATAAAGTGTTCTTGATGATAGAAAAAGGCAGTTACATTTCCATTGATAGGATGGATGTGAAAAAGATTGAAGTCCTGAGTGGAGAAAGAGACTTTAAATCATAAACTGACTATAGAGTAACTATTCCAGATAAAACAAGCTGGGACGAGTAATTAATTATAAACAAAAAAACGAGCATAAAAATGTGCGCATGGATACTGACGTGAGAGAGATGATTTCAAAACGCATCTCCTTATCCCAGTGTTCATGCGCCTTTTCGTTGTGGGAATTATTGGACAATTGACAGTTTAAAATTTGAATCATAGAAAAAGGGTTGGTATTAAAAAGGGTAAGCTTGGGGGAAGATAACAATAGTTTTGAGAAAGGAACAGGTGATTCTTATGAAAAAAATGATTATTGTATTATCTTCCGTTGCAGTTATGACTTTTATGCTTTTTGCTAGCAGCATCAAAGTGGACGCTGAAAGTTATGAGGAGTATTGCGAAAAATGGCTTCAGAAACAGCGTGAGCGTGATGAAAAATACATGGATGAGCTTGAGGCTGATGGGAATCTGACGCAGGAAGCAATTGATTCCATCAGTAAAGGAACTTCTAAGAGAAAACCTAATCGTAAATCAAATTCAAGTTCTAATAAAAACAGCGAATCCAGAAGCTCTTCAACCTGTGGAGGCACTACTTCCGGAAAAGGATGGGTATACTCAGTAGATGAACTTCATGTAATTGGACTTCCTGAGGGAGAGGATGGCTACACGCTTCCTGGATGGTATGGGGATATCGATTAACAGATTTATAGTTGGGGCGGGGAATGATCATATATCATTTTCCGTCCTGTGCCATTTGGGAAAGGCGGTGGTAACATGTTAGCTTTTTTTGAATTATTTCTTGCAATAATCATTGTTGCAGTTAGACATTATTTGAAGAATAAAGAACAATATCAGGTAAAGATAAAAAGAATTTTGTTGAAAGTGGCGGCCACAGTATTGGCACTGCTTCTTACAATTACAGTGCTACTGCAAGAGTTGATTCAGCAGCTGCTCAACAAGATCAGCAATCAGGAAAAAAATTGAAACAAATAGATAAGGTCAAATAGAGAAAGCGAAGACAAGAGCTGCTGGTGTTATTTGTTAAACATCAACAGCTCTTTCTACTTACTACTTCCCATAATTACGGTCTATCAGTTCCTGAACCAATTCTTTCAAATCATCACTGAAGTCAGCGAGATCTTCCTGTGTAATGATTCCAAGATTTATCATGGTCACAATATCAAAAATGGCTTCACCTTTATCAAGCTGCATCTGCACACCGGGATTCTTCTTATCTTTCTTGATTCGTTTATCGAGATCCCAGAACTTGGTAGATGCAGGCATCTTGCTCTGAAGCATCTTAACGTACTCTTTTAATAGTCTTTCCATATAGGCTTCCTGCCATTCAGGAACCTTCTCCATGAACAATTTCCAATCAGCTTTTGTAATGCCATTCATGATTATAGAACTCCTGTGGTTATTATTTTTGTAAATGATCATAGCACATATCTATGTCTATTTGCATTTGAATCTCTGTTTGGATTTTTGGAAAGAATATTATCAACCTAAAGGACTGCAGAACACTGCAGTCCTGTTACTATTCACAGATAAATGAAAGTGAAGAATGAAGCTCACATCAGTAGGCTTTATTTTTATTGTTGAAACGGTTAGAATCTTTGTATTAAGCAAATCGGGATTTATTGAGATGATAATGCTAGAAAGGAATAATAAAGAATGAAATGCATTCATTGTGATATTGAAATGATTACTGCAAGTATGGATACAGGACTCACAACGGGATCTTTATTCTATATTTGGAAAAAAGAGAAAGGGGTCTTTAGTTCCACAAAAAAATCTGAAGTCAAAGTATATGTATGTCCTGAATGCGGGTATATAGAGCTTAGAGCTGATAAACCAAAGAATCTAATCTAAAGAA
>NZ_ATVR01000040.1 GCF_000420825.1 Butyrivibrio sp. AE2015
TTCGTATCCAGTGCGGAAGATGGGACTTGAACCCACACGACATAAACAGTCACAAGATCCTTAGTCTTGCTCGTCTGCCAATTCCGACACTTCCGCATTTCTATATATGTACAAACCACTTCAATTGCACTAGATAAAATCTAGTGCAGGAGAAGGGACTTGAACCCTCATGTTGTTGCCAACACATGGACCTGAACCATGCGCGTCTGCCATTCCGCCACTCCTGCGTGCAACGTAGTTAATGATACTCACTTTCAGCCTTACTGTCAAGGCTTTTTAGAACTTTATTTTATATTATTTTTATAATTTTCAAAGCCTCGTCAACTTATCTATGTAAAAATACATTTTTTTCATGACATCGGAAATGTCCTTGTAGTGCAGGGCACAAGCTGCTGCAGCCACAGCAAAAACAGCTGCACATATAAAGCTTGCAAAAAAGAAATTCACAAATCCAACTGCAAGGAAAATGCTGGCACATGTAAGAAAGCCTATGATCGCAGTGAGTGTCCTCATCAGCTCCTGGTGAAGGACTGTTGCCTGCATCACTATTCCCTCTCTTTCTGAAAATACCTCATCCTCAGAAAGCACTTCAAAATCAAGCTTTTCAAGGTGTCTTAAATAATCTCTGAATCTCTTTTCCATATTTCCTCCATGATGTTAATACCAATAAGTCCGCTCCCAAAGGAGAGTCTAGGAATATTATACTATATTTCGTTTATATTTACACTATGATTTACAATTAACAGTTCGAGAATATCCCGGTTAAACTGGTCATTCTGAGCTATAGCCTTTTCCAGATCAATTCCTTCCTGATCTGGCGCACATTCGCCGCAGATATCCACGCCGATCACTTTTCTCCCAGTCAAAAGAGCTCTCGTAAACTCCAAAACCTCTGAATCAGTAAACTCGCCCTGGTCCCAATTAGTTCTTAGATACTCCGTCTCAATCACATCTTTATCAATCGAAAGATAAACCGGATACTCTGTCTCAGGGAGCTTAACTGTAACACAACAAGTTCCAGCATCCCCTTCATCCAAGTCCGGGATCACGTCTTCCCTGTCATAAAAATGTACCCGGCATCTGTCTTCCTCATCAAGCTCCTCAATAAGCTTTCTATCAGCACCTATCACATGCACATCCCGCACATTCTCATTTGAATCAAGTACATTTTTTACCCAGCTCCCGCAGGAGAGGATATCTCCAAACATTGATGGCTGCATATCCGGGTGATGATCAAGCACCACAAGTGAGAAAGGCTCTTTTATCATTTCCAGCAAAAGAGCTGACATATAATGGTAATTTCCGGAGTCAATAAAATGAACTCCATCTGCAAACAAGTGTGAATCAATGATTGCCTCTTTGATAGCCGCCTTAGCAGCATCATCGCACAGGCAGTTTGTCCCCGAAATATCTTTTAAATCCAGGACTTTTCCACAAAATGAAGAGCCTTTATCTACTCGATAAAAGCTCTCTTCATCATAAATACCTGAAAAATTAAATACCGAAAATTCTGCCTTCATATCAAGTCCTTATATCTTCAGACACGCCACATGTCAAGTCATCTTGCCAGATCAGCCAGATGTACAACCGCATCATCTGCAATAAGACTTTCGCCGTGTTCCTCTACAACCATAGCTTCCGGAGCATTTACAGTGAGCATCTGAGAATACTCAACTCCGGCTCTTCTCATGTCATAGATGATGCTCTCATTGGCGGACATAAGTCCTGCAATAAGATAATAGCGATCCTCATATTTATACAAACTCGAGTCAACAATCGGAAGTTTCTGAACAACCTTGGCAAATCTCTTTACTTCATCAAAATTGTCAAACTCCATCATGTATCTGGCATACTCTGAAAGCGGCTGATAACTTGTAGTAGCCTGCTCCATAGCCGATGGATCAAAATCATCCTTGCCATATATCCTATTGATAGTATCTGTTACATTTGTGATAACTTCATTAAGCGCAACACCTTTTTCCTTGCCGGTTTTGGCCTTGATCTCGTCCACCTTTTCCTGAGTCAGCATTTTAAGGATAGTATCGGCTGCTCCACGAATACGGTCTGTTGCTTTCTGAATATCTTCATTGCTCATCTTAACTGCGAAGATGCGCACACTTCCATCCATCATCATGTTTTTGCTCATCATCATGACCTCTGTCTCCGGATCATAATCGAGCTGCGCCCCAACTTCCCTGTTGAGTTGTGCAAAAAACGAAGTAGTGTTTTCTGCACCTTCTATAACTGCCTCAGGAGTAAGCCCAATTTCATGAAGTTCTGATGCCGCAATACTGCATTCTACTGTGGTTGCATTCATTTTTACTATAATCATTACGCATCATCTCCTCTCCTTGGATACATTTCTCCATTTTTGTACTGTAATTATATATCTCAAAATTAGCACTGTCTAGGTGAGAGTGCTAAAATTTCTATTAACACTCTATAACATTACAGTAAGATTATCGGCTATCATGCATAAAAACTAAAGTGTTAGTACTTATTTCCTGATGTGCTTACTCTTTTCTGCGGCATCCAGTACGTCAGGCGTAGTGCCCGTCTCGCTATACTTTCCAACGGACTCGCACCTTATTGTCACGCGGTTCGCGCCTCCAAGTGTACAGGTAAAAAGAGTCAGATCCCAGTCTCCTGCTTCCATTTTTTCAACGTCATAAGCTCCAAGAGTCTCAATATTTGTGACCTCATAGTACTTACTCATCCCATTCATATCAGTAACAATTACTACGTCACCTGAAGTAAGCTCACTCAATTTACCGAAATGCTCAGTGTAATTATGGCCGGCTATTATAAGGTCATCATCGTACATGCTGCCTTCATATCTGCAGACAGCGTACTTGGCATCCTCCTGGCTCCATGAACTCTGCACAGGTAAAAGAAGTTCCAATGAAGGAATCTCAAGTGTACCCACAAAGCTATGTCCGTCCACATCAACAACAGGCATGTCACCGGATAAATTCTCAAGTACCACGCCCGGCATCTGTTCAATGACTCCCTCAAGCATTTCATCGGAAGCATTCCCAGCCGCAGATGATTCATCAAGATTATGTTTTAGTAAAAATACTGCTATAAAAATAAGAGCAGTACCGATCAAAATATACTTATGACCACTATGATCTTTATGCATTCTGCCTCATTGCCTCTTCAATCGCATAAGAAAGCTGATCGGGGCATGATGTATTTTTAAATCCACACTTAATGCCACGAAGCTTTGTTATGGCATCCTCGCACTTCATTCCCTCTACAAGCTTGGATATTCCCTGCAGGTTACCGTTGCATCCATTTGTAAATTTCACTGCACCTATTGTGTCTCCGTTAAGCTCAATATCAATCTGTGTTGAGCATGTGCCTTTTGTCTTGTAAACCATTATCTCTTACCTCTTTTCTCTAACTTTATTATATCAAACTTCAGCCTTTTATACATTTGTTAAAACCACATGATCAGTAACAAATATACATTTTAATATACAAAATTGCACCCTGTGGCTGACCACAAGGTGCAATCAACATTGATCACATACACATACTAAATCCGGCTGTCCTATCTGTCAACCGGCATTCTTCCTGTTTGCCCTGATTCCCTTGATAATGAATAGAACTCCTGCTATCAGCAATATAGGAAGTGGCCACCAAAGCTGACCTGTCTGTGGAAGTCTTCTTGCACCAAGTACTGCAGGAATATTTCTAAAAGCTCCTAAAACTTCCGGAAGATCAGGTATTCCAGGTGTTTCCGGTGTATCTTCTGTTGGTGTATCCTCATCTGGCGTATCAGGTGTTTCCGGCGGAGTCTCAGGTGGAGTTTCAGGTGGTGTCTCCGGCTCATTATATGTGTTTTCCAGAGTAAAAAGAATCACCTTGCTGCTTTCACCATTATATGAGTTTTCGCCTGTACTTACCGTATAAGGAGAGTCACTGCTGATATTCTCTTTTATGGTCCAATCGTGAGCTGTAACCTCTCCTGACTCACCCCTGTAATCCATATCAGACCAGGAATAGAACCAGTTATTTGATGCACTGAGCTCAACTGTCTGAACCTTTTCTCCATCTCTGTAAAGATCAACACTTATATATGGAGGGCGCTTGTCCTCATTATCTGTATCTTTCCAAACCTTTCTTATTTCATAGGTCTTTGGATATTCCTGAGAGCACTTAGCTCTTAACACAGGTGCGTATACAGGGTTAACCCAGGTACCATTAGCATCTGTTGTTGGTACTGAGATCAAAAATGTATCAACTGCATAGGTACAAGCCTCTACTGGATCATATAAAGTTTCTGTCCTTATCATGTAAAGTCCCAGGTGAAGCCCATCAAAAAACGCTTCTCCATTTACGTCAGAAACTGCATGTGCAGTAACACTCATATGACTGTATACGTAAGGCTCAATAGTATCAATTATTACATCCCACTGGCTCTGATCTGTGATGCCGTTAAGATTGGTCACGGGCTGATCTTTAAGCTCATCTATCAGTGTAAACTCGCCATTTTCACTGAGATCTGCCACCAGGTATGCATCGACCTCCATACCCTCAAGGAGCTTGTCATCAAACTTAAACTGCAAAGTCATCTGTCCCTTATCCTGCCAGCTCATATCGATCAGATCTCTGGCTTGAACAGGAAAAGAAAAACTTCCAAGCATCAATAATAAAACAGCCACAAACATCACTATTCTGTTAAGGTTTCGTGTCAGTTTTTTCATCCTTCAACCTCAATTTTATGCTGCTTTTTTTGCCTTAGGTTTTCTGGTCTTTACCATAAATACTATAAATGCAATGAGCAGCATAGGCGCTCCAATAAAAGGAGCTATCATAAGTGTTCCGTACCTTGTTGCATCTGCCGGTACGATAAGTTTTGTTTCTTCGTTATAATCAACACGCTTTGCTCTTACAAGGAGCCTGTGAGTATTTACACCGTAGGGCGTACAAGTCACCAGCGTGACGTATTCTTCTCCATCTACTATTCCCAGTCCTCCGGTATCTTCCGGTAAAACTATGCTTATATTATCAACCTGATAAGCAAAGGTCTGATCCAGGATATGTAGTAAAAATGTATCTCCAACGATCATCTGATCGAGATCTGTAAAAAGTTTTGCCGAAGGAAGTCCTCTGTGCCCCGACAAAATACAGTGGGTACTTGTTGTACCTGTTGGAAATGAAGACCCTTCAAGATGTCCTATTCCAACCTGTAAAACAGATTCTTCTGTTCCGTGGTAAATAGGAAGATTAACTCCGATATTTTCTATTTCTATATATCCGATGATCCCGGTTCCTGTCGGATCTAATGTCTTATAATATCTATTCTTAATTTCTCCATCCAAATACAAAAACGATTCTGACTGAGCAGCTGCAAGCTCTTCATTAAAATCATAAGCAGCCTGCCAGAATGCTGAATAATCTTCTTCAGAAATTTTACCCATCATTTCTTCATAGTTGGTAATTGCTCTGGACTGATGCAGGGAATTTATATAATTACTCACTGATGGATATAAAAAGATAGCAAGCCCTGCCAAAAATATTATTCCAAATATTAAATTAGGAAGCTGACTTTTAAGTCCCTTCTTTTTTTTCATCTACAAATCTGTCCGTATCACTTGTGTCTGTATTTATAAATCTTGCATATTCATCAGGGAAAGAAACCCTTCCCTGATGAATGCACTTAACAAGATTCAAATATATATTAACTTTTTCATACCCCAAATTTATTACTCTGCGTCAGCTTTTCTGCGTACGATAAAATATGCAAAACCTGCTACAATAAGAATACCGCCAATGATATAGAAAATTGTTGTACCAATTCCACCTGTTGAAGGAAGAAGTGAACCTGTTCCATTAGGAATCGCTATCTCGGCCGGAGTCTTTACAGAAACAGTATTATTGATAGTTACCTCTACAGGACCATCTAATAAATTACGTCCTTCAGGTGCCTGTGTCTCTGTCAGTTCATAAGTATCTGCATCAAGTCCATTTACTGTAATTTTCTTGTCAGCTATAGTAACAATCTCGTTTGTTGCTCCTTCTGTACCTTCCGCAACAACAGTATAAGTAGCGCCATCAGTTGAAACCACAAAATAAACATCAGAATTATCTGTAGTATTCTTCATTGTAAAATGTGCACCAGCAATTGGAGTTTTTTCAGTTTCATCCTCTGCAGCATATTTAATGATATCCAATGGATATGTTTTTGTATGCGTATAGCGATGCACAGTCTCAACGCCGTTGTTGTATTTCAGATAAATCTCATTGTCATTAGTATCACTTGCTAATTCAGCATTCTCATTGAGAACAGCAGTATATGAAATAACTGCAGTAGCATCAGCTGTAAGCTTTTTAAGGTAGTCATTAGAAAATGTAAGCACAAAACCGCGATTATTTTCGGCTGCTACAACTGAATAGTCTGTTCCGTCCAAAAGTGTTGCCTCTCCTACAGTTACACTGGTAACACCTGTAAAGTCAAGACCATCAGTCATTTTATCAGTTACAATATAATCTTCGCCACCAACCTTTAAATTAACATTTGATACATAATAGATTGTCTGTCCAATCTGAGCATCATTGTTTTCCCCCAATGAGTTTGTTGAATCCTCTGTAACCTTCTTATCAATATCGGGAATACCATTTTTTTCCTTAAATACTGCATTTGGAGTATTTGTATTAAGCGCGCAAAGTACTCCAAGTGAAGAATCTACTAAATAATATCCGTAATCGAGTGAAGAAAACTCAACAGTTGTTACAAAGTCATCATCTTTTTCTTTAGGTGCTGGTTCAGTTGCGTCAGCTTCAACTTTATTAGCTTTAGCCCATGCAAGCGCTTCCTGGGCAAATGCTGCAGCAGTATCGCTGTTTAATAGTGCATTGCCATTCGCATCAGTTGTTAATGTAATGTACTTAAACCCATCATTCGATACTGTAAAGTATTTGCTGCTAAAGCCTTCCCATTTTGCAGAAAGCTTATATACACCGTTTGTTGCGCTATCTGAAGATGGTTCAAAAGTAAAAATCTTATAAAGATTGTAAGTCTGCCCCTCCGAAGCATTCTCAATTTTGATATCTGCCCCATCACTAGCAAATGCTGTTAAACTTCCGGCCATGATCATTGTCGCTGCCAGCACGCCTGTTAGTAGTTTCTTTAGTCCTTTCATTTGTGTCCTCTCCTTTGAATCTTGTTTTATTTCTTAAATGTATTTTGTGCCAATGGCACTTGTTTAAAATGCTTTCGCATCAAAAACCATTAACTGCTCCCAAAATGGGCCTTTTTCTTTCGCCTCGTACGTGTTAATGCCATTCCCGCAAGGGACATCAATACGAGTCCAAATCCTGCCATTTCAACCGTTCTTTCACCTATACCTCCTGTTTCTGGCAAGGTAATCGGAACAAGTTCATTACGCTTATTGGTAAACTCTAAAGTTCCCGAATTGATACCGGTCTTACATTCATCAGTATATTCTGCTGTGTAATACACATTGTTTACTTCCGAAACGTAGTAGAGCCATAAGTATCTGTCGATTATATTTCCGTCACCATCATATACGTAATAATATCTTTCCAGATTATCAATTGTCGTTGTCCATTTGCCTGACTTGGTAAGAGTTAGGGTCATGAAATTCGGATAATCTTCATTTAAAGTTTTCTTGTTTTCAACTCCAATTGATGACGAAACACGCTGTAAATAGTAAGGAACATTATATGAATATGTTTGATTGCAATCTTTTATAACTATTGTAATATCGCTATTAATCGATACTTCATACCGCTCATATACTCCACTACTCAAAGTCAATCCTTCATCTGTGGTAATCGAAGAGCTAACAGAAATTCTAGAATCAGGTTCGATGATAATATCGTTAATCGTCACGCTATTCCCCTCATCAGTCCAATTCCCACTATTAAATAGTTTTGCGTAAAATACCACCTTTGAGCCATCTAAAACTGAAGGAAATCCAATGTATTCCTGTATAGTATTTTGAGCATTTCGATGGTCTATATTCAATGTATGATATGTTTCACTATTTTCTGTTGTTTCACTTCCAAGTCTTCTTCCAAGCTTAACGGTAATACTGTCAGGCATGGTCTCATCTTCATTTTCCCAATACTTATTTATAGTGATTGACGTAGTAGTCTTGGTATTAGTAAAGTTATAATCTGTTCCCTGGCTTATAGCTACTATTTCGTTTCCGCCAGTGTACTCATTTCCTGAAGGTAGGTTCATTGAATAAGTCTTAGTATCTGCAGATGGCATATAGAAATACAGCGGAGTACTCTTTAAAAGATATCCTTTAGGTGCCTTAGTCTCTACCAGCTTGTATGCCTGATTATAGGTAAGGTGCTGCAAAGCTACCAGGCCATCTTCTCCTGATATGTATTCCGAAGCTGCACTATTTGCTGAATCTTTCCATGTCGCTGATGAGGAATCATATATGATTCTCTGCCACGAAGATCCTGTCCATTTATAAAGGGCAAATTCTGCACCACCTAAAACAATTGCGTTGTTTTCATTATCAACCTTATAGATGTTTATTCCATGAACATTTGCTTTTGCTCCAACCTCTTCCAATTCAATATTTCCATCAGATACAGATGAGCCCTTATCTTCAGCAATACCCTTTAAAGAAGCTTTATTACTTATAAAGATTTTTACCTGACCGGAACTATCACTATTGAACGTATACCTATACACTATTCGCAGATGCTTTTTATCAGGAATCTTGAATTCAATAGTGCTATAAAGATAATACCCATCATCCCGTCCATCATTATAGTAAGAAGCTTTTGTCTCATAACTTCCAACAGAATACGAATACTCATCAGTAGAAAGCTCCGACAATGTTTCATTTCCTGCGGAATCAGTTATAACTTCATATACTTTTATATGTCCCGCAACAAGTGTTGCTCCAAATGAAGACTGTGACTTAGCCTGCAATGTATCGGTAAGTGTAAGCTCGTCACTGCCTTCCAATAAGTCAGCGGCATTTTCATTAACTTCCAGCGTGTACTCAATTGTATCTTTTGCATCAAGTAAGTTACTGTTTGATGTTTTTTTCAGAGCAGTCTCTGTCTTGGTGATGTTCTGAGTCTGTGAATCGCCTCCCAGTTCATTTCCACCTTCATTTTTCAAGGATACGCTGTTTTTAAATGTCCTGACGCCATTTGTCGCGCTTGTCCAATCAGGATCATCAATCCTTGCTCTCACTCTGAGGTATAGCGTTTTCCCTTGCAGGTTAGAAGGGCTAAATGTGACTTTGACATTTTTGCCATCTATGCTCTCATAGAAGGAAGTATTTAAATATGTTGCACTTCCGCCTGAAAAAGCTACTGCTCCGTTGAAGCTGTCATTATCTGCTATCTCAAGTCCGTAATAGTCAGTTCCCTTATATGTATAACTGTCTATAAGGCTCACTCCACTAGGCAATGTATCTGTTGCCGTAAGAGTTTCATAATTGCAAATCTCAGGAATATTTATCTTAATACGCCAGGTAAGTATTCCGGATTCCAAAAGATCTTCAGAATAATAATCATAAGCTGAATCAGAATGCGTACCTTTTCCATCGTATTTGGCAATTATCGGTTCATAATTTTGTGTATCTGTAGAATAAAAGCTTTGACTTCTCACATATGCATAATTCTTAAAGGATGTAGTATTATTACCCTCTCCTATGTAGCCGGTTGTATTGTATGTAAATTCCAGATCAGTTGTAAGGTCTGAATAGAATCTGATCACAAAGCCCTTATATCCTGATACTCCTCCGACAGTTACTTTTTCGCCTTTCTCTACATATAAGCTTCCGTTATATCCAGCCTGTCTTATAGCAGACTCAAGGTCTGAAAGCTGAGACTCTGATAGATACTCATTACTATCCTGAATAGCATCCGTAAATGACCAGTACTCAGAATTGTTATTTCCTTCATTACATTTTATTGGAGCATGTATTGTAACATTCCATTTAACAAGTACTGTGGACGCATCATCAGTTGCACTATCTATACCGTCTGCTTTTTTCTCTACTACCTTTGTATTGTCACCTGTATATACACTTGCTTTCTTGTCATCTCCATAGGTTTCACCATTCAATTCCTTGGTGATACTCGCTTCATTGACAAGGCTCCCCCATTCGAGATCAAAAACAGTGTATGTATAGGTGTACGTAAACTCATATGTACTATAATCATCCGATGTAAACGTATATCCATTTTCATCAAGACTAATTTCTTGGCCAACTTTTAAAGAGGCCGTTTTACCACTTGGCGTTGAAACACTGGAAACCTTTATTTTTCCAACGTAAGGTGTCGAGACATCTTCCCAGCCATTTTCAGCCAATGTATGAATAAAGTCTTTTAACGTATAACCATTTAAGTTATTACCCAGCGAATTAAGTTTGATAATCCATGTAACAGTCTTATTGGCTGTATCTGCTGTTCCATACTTATCGATATTTGGGACATTGCCGTTAATATCAGTTTCTACTGTATACGACCTACTTTTATCCTCATCAAAAACAGCCTTAGCATTGTTGTTTACTTTTACAGATACATCTGAACTGGATACAGAATCCGGCACATTAAATGTATATGTGATTGTATAGCTCTCACCTTTACCAAGATCAGGGAGACTGATTGTGGCTGTTCCATCAGTTCCAACACTTACTGCATTTTCGGAAGCTATATTAGTGCCATCACTCTTTTTTATGGTAATCTGCTTGAGCTGTTCTTTTAGATTGATACCACTCGTCAACTCGGAGTTCAAATTCTTATCAGTCAAACTATTGTTATATACAGTCAGGACATCCGTAAGAGTAATGCCTGAAGTACCTGTTCCATTATTGGATGAGATAACAATTGTATAATCTATAGTTTTATTTGTTTCATCATAACTTGAAGCTTTTTTCTCAAGTGTCAGGTCATAGCTATCGCCTTTTACAATATATATGTATATTTTTAAGTTATCATCAAAAACATACTCTTTATATGTCTTTTCACTATCACTATTGGCATTTGCCATTGCGACAAAATAAAAATCGCCTTCGATTTCCTGAATACTGTTCTTGGCAGCGAACTCAGGATAATAGGTGATAGTCACAAGGCCGCTTTTTTCAATTGCAAATGTACCAACAGCTTCATTTTCTGAGTTATAAACCATACCTGATATTGCTTCATAAACTTCTATCCCATGTTCAGCAAGATTATAAGTAATTGTTGGTTTTTCTGCACTTACTGTATTCTTGGCAAGATTATAATCAATGGTAAAATACAGCTTGTCACCTGTAGTTACTTCTGCACCGCTGCTTATGGGTGTTCCGCCGCTGTATGTTTTTGAACTTCCACTGCCTTTTTCATCAGGATTTTTAACTAAAGTAACACCAGTGATAGTCATTCCTGCCACTGTTGTATATACAGTTGCTGATCCTGATGTACTGTCAGCTGCATATGCTGTAAGTGAAAAGAGATCAAAAAAACTATCTATTCTCCCAATCAGAGAAGTAGCTTCATCACTATTTTCTTCTTCAATCTCGCCGGCTTCATTTATTATTTCTTCTTTTACTTCGTCACTATACTGGATTATAAGCTGATTATCTTCAGTGACCTCATAGCTTCCCTTACCATCATCAAGTTCTGCAGCATCCGTCTCCGCAGTTCCAAACTCTTCAGGAATTTCAAGATGGATATCATCACTTACAACCGCCTCTTTTGGAAGAACATAATTAAAGGTTATCCTAAGCTTATCAGCAGGCTTTATATCATCCTTGTCAATAACTTCCCATTCACCATCGGCATTTTTACGCTCAATGATCGTCTCTGTGACATATTCCAAAAGATCTACAGACTCAGGAATATCTAATGCTGCCTTACCTGAAGAAAGGCTAGTTGACTTTTCAGCATCCAAAGAGTTTCCGGAAGAAGCAACTCCTGATGCCTCACTTGCGGATTCCTTAACAGTAGATGCTGATGAAGCACTTGAAGATACGCCTGATTCATCCTCTGATGAACCTGCACTTGAAGAAACGCCCGACTCATCCTCTGATGAACTTGCGCTTGAAGATTCGCTGCTTTTTTCCGAACCTGCAGCACCATTCCCAGTTTCATTTTCTGCATTCTGATTTTCTTTGTCAGACTCTGAGTTCGCACCTGTCTCATCCATAGCTTTTTGTGACTCTTCATCAGATGCTTCCTTGGATGTTCCTTCTTCATCTACAGATACAGAAGCTTCCCCATTTTCCTCATCTTCTTGCATCTGCTCTATAAGTCCCTGCTCGAACTCATTGTCAGCAGTTTCCATAACAACTCCAACCTGCCCTGCACCTTCTTCAGTCATTGCAGTAGCAGGCTTATTAAGGCCATAAAGCGTAGCCGTCCCTGTAAAAAGAGAAAGACAAAGAACAAACGCCAACCACTTCTTTCGGTTCTTGTGATTTCTTATGTACTTTTCAGCGCGATTTTCAGTTTCCCCTCGCATTTTTTTACCTCAATCGAAGCCAAATGAAAGTTACCGGTATCAAAGTCCTCCAAATACATTAAATGGATAAACCCTAAATATCACTTTCCCAATAAGCTGTTCCTTAGTAACGCATCCCACAACGCTACTTCTTGAATCTATTGATGCACTTCTATGATCCCCTAACACAAAATACCTGTTTTCAGGCACCTGATACGGAAATGTGATATCTGTTGGTTCAAGACTTTTGTCAGACGCATATTCTTCGTCAAGAACCTCCCCGTTAACAGATACATTTCCGTCACTGTCAATATTTATCCAGTCTCCAGGTGACCCGATTACTCTTTTTACCAGGACTTTGTTGTTATAATAAAATGCTATAAGTTCTCCCGGTTCGAAACCAGAACTGTTCTGAGCAATGACTATCTGTCCAGTATCGAGTGTCGGAGTCATTGAATCACCGCTTATCTTAAGAACGGTGATAAAAAAGCTCGAAATAAGTACTGCCAAAGCTGCAACTACTACTACTACAAAAAGCGTATTTCTAAGTACTGTACGGTATTCCTTTTTACTGTTTTCCCTCTTAAGTTCCCTTTTTAGCTCTTCTACAGAGGGTTTATAATCTTTTAGTTCACTCATCAGCTTTCTCTATTTAACACGCCTTTTCCTCTTTTTCAATATCTTCTCTAAGAGGTCCATATTTATTTTCTGCCTGCTTTTCCATAAGTTTTATCTTCTTACGGGATTCTTCAATTTCCTTCATCAGCTGCTGATATTCAGCACTTGCATTCTTTTTAAGTGTTTCAACATACAAATCAGCTGATTTCTGAGCGGCTTCCATGATCCCGCCAAGCTGAATCGACGCTTCAGCAAGAGACTGTGAATTTTCTATCTTCATAAGAGCATCATCAACCTGCTTTTGAAGCTCTTCTTTCTCTCTATTTAGCCTGTTCTTAAGACCAGCTATATCTTTTTCGAACTTTTCCTGCATCTGAGCCTTCTGTTCACCAAACTTAGCTCTCATCTGGGCTTTTTCTTCCTCAAAGCCGCTGAGCATTCTGGCTCTCTCTTCAGCAAAATCACGCTGAAGCTGCAATTTCTCTTTATCTAATTCTTCCTTATATTCCTGCTCATGTTTTTTGGCGGCCTCTGCCTCCTCAGAGTAGGTGATCATCATCTCCAAAAGGTCTGCTCTGGAGAGTTTTTTTAAATTAATTTCTGACATACTTCTCCTTATTCAGGGTAAAAAAATAAGGTATGTTGCGACTTCACCGTGTCGCAAAATACCTTTACAAAATATATGACAAGGCAATTGCAATACAAAATGACCAGTCGCTGCAACTACTTCCATGTACACCCTGATGCCACCTGCATCCAGGGGTTCTTCCCTGAACTTATATGTACCGTAATTACTGCAAATAAATAGACCGTCTGCTCTCGCACAGTCCGGTCACAATTAGTGCTTAAACATGCACCAGCAACTGGCTGTCTGTCACATACCTATGTGATTTAGACCCTTTAGCTTTGCGTCACCACTTTTCAGCGGCTTTGCCCTTGTATCGTACTAAACAAAAATTCTGTTATTTAAGTGCCAAACTATGATGTCTGAATCCCTTGTAATGTTGAATATACAACATAGCACACATTTTTACAACAGTTTTTTCATACAATTTTCACAGTTTCCATTAAAAAGAGCTGGAAACCGCTCCAGCTCTATGAAATAAAATTTTATATTTTTTTTAGATTTTACTCGTTTCCTTCTTAATAGTTTCCATGAAATATTAACGTTTTAACGATTTAAGTAACTGCAGCATCTCATCAGATGTGGTTATCACCTTACTATTTGCCTGGAATCCACGCTGAGTTGTGATCATATCCGTAAACTCTTTTGCCAGGTCAACATTACTTCCTTCCAGAACTCCTGATGACATATAGCCGCCATCCTTAGTAATATCCATATACATAGGCTCTCCTGAGTTTAGTGAAGCTGAATACAGATTATCTCCAACCTTCTCAAGGCCCATGGCATTGTTAAACTCAGCCACAACAATCTGTGCCTTTTTTACCGTCTGACCATTTGAATATCTTCCAAATATAGAGCCATCAGTTCCAAAGGAAACTCCTACAAGCTCGCCATCTGGATATCCCATATTCTGTCCCTGTTTATCGCCTTTATAGCCATAGATTGAAGATGAATGTGTCCACGCATCCCCTGCATAGTTGGACGTACTTGAAAAATCAATATTAAGAGGTCCAACAACAGACGCGTCACCTGTAATCGTAAAATTGACTGATTCTGTAGGCAGACTATTTATAAAAAGAAGTTTTCCTGAATGGGCATCATATTCAAGCTCAATATCAGTCGCTGTATCAAAGGCAACTTTTTTGGAGTTTTCATCAAGCACAGAAGACAGAGAAAGATTAAATGTTCCATCGTCGTTCTCATCACCTGTCAGGTTGAATTTTAAAGTATAGACTTTTCCGTCACTTCCATAGGTCTCTATTGTGAGAGTCTTTCCGTTTTCCAGATTGGGATCATCACTATCAATATTGCCTTTAAAATAAGCAGCTGTAGTTGCTGCGCCAGGCATAGCGTCAACCTGGTAAGTTATCTGATTGCCCTGTGCATCATAACCTATTCTGTCAGTATTCCTGTCAATAACTGTAATTTTGGTTCCAACTGCGCCGTCTGTTACTCCTCCAGTCCCCATAACTCCCATAACATAGTAGCCGCTGTTCTGGGTAACGAGATCTCCATTGGCATCAATAGTAAATGCTCCATCTCTGGAGAAATTCATTATCTCTGAAGTCGCATCCTGCTTAACACAAAAGAAAGAGTCACCTGTTATCATGAGATCAAGGACATTATCTGTTATAACAGCTGAACCCTGCTTGGTGATATTGGTGAGAATAGAGCTCATCTTGGCTCCAAAACCAACCTGGGCAGCATTAGTTGTTGCAAGTGTCTCTCCCGCTCCGGTTCCTGGTTTTATTGTTTGATAAAGAACGTCCGAAAAACCTGTAGCCTGCGATTTATATGAAGTTGAATTAACATTGGCGATATTGTTACCAATGACATCCATTTCTAACTGGTGGGTTTTAAGTCCGGCAACACCAGACCACATAGATCTCATCATAGAACACGCACCTCAAATCAAAATATTATTTGTCATGTCATATATCGGAGAATGATTAAAAAACCTTTAGTCTATTTGCATATTTTTAAACAAAAATTAAAGTAATTACAATTTTCTTTTGCACCATCTAATAAGTAATGTATAATAGTCGGTAACAGTAAATCGCTCTATAGTTTGCTGATTAAAAAGGCATGGAGATTATAAAATGGACTATAAATCAAGTGGCAGAGATGCTTTAAAAGAAGAGATCAAGGATATCGTCGACCTGATTCTTTCTGACTATGATAAAGCCAGAGACATTGATCAGATGGACGTTTACAACCAGCCTGACAGAGACGCGGTAAAAGATATTGTGATCAAGCTCATCAGAATTCTTTACCCGGGTTATTACAGAGACAAGGTTTATAAAAGCTACAACGACAACAACAGGATCGCAGTTGTGCTTGAGGACGTTATCTACAACATGCAAAAGCAGATAGCCATCGCTTTTCATCACAGTCCTGACTATAAAAATGCATCTGATGAAACGCTTGACTGCGCTGCAAGATGCATCACTCATGAATTCTTTAAGAAGATTCCAAAGATCCGCGAATATTTGGACACAGACCTTCAGGCCTGCTATGACGGAGACCCTGCGGCATACAGTAAGGGAGAGATAATCCTTTCATATCCGGGACTTACCGCTACTACAATTAACAGGATTGCCCACGAGCTCTACATACTCAAGGTGCCGCTTATTCCCAGAATGATGACTGAGTACGCTCATTCAAAAACAGGTATAGACATTCATCCCGGCGCAACTATTGGCAAATACTTCATGATAGATCACGGAACCGGTATTGTTATCGGTGAAACCTCCATCATCGGAGAACACGTTAAGATCTATCAGGGTGTAACTATCGGAGGTCTTTCAACTCGCGGCGGCCAGGCCCTTAAGGGAGTAAAAAGACATCCCACAATTGAAAACAATGTCACAATTTATTCAGGTGCTTCTATCCTTGGTGGCGAAACAGTTATCGGTGCAGACACTGTGATCGGTGCCAACGCATTCATCACTTCTTCCGTTCCTTCAGGAAGCCGCATCAGCATGAAGAACCCTTGTGACTGCGTAGATAAAAAGTAGATTGATCTAATATCTTTCACTGTATATATGAGCAAAATAAAAAAGAGCTTTAACTTGTGAAATGTTAAAGCTCTTTTTATATTAGTTTGAACTGGCTTCTGATGCTGCTTCTGCTTCTGAAGTTTCAGCAGATGCTGCTTCTGATGACTCACTTGCTGCCTCTTCAGAAGTTTCTACTGATGAAGCATCAACGGATGTCTCTACTGATGCACCTTCTGTAGCTTCAACTGATGTTCCGCGCTTGTTCCAGATAACTGCTCCTGCAATGCCTGCAACTAATGCAACAACTACAATAAGACAAACGATCTTAGCAATCTTCTTTCTCTTTTTCTGTTTTGCAAGGCGCTCTTTTCTACCTGCTTTTTCCTTCTTATAAGCGTCTATTTTTTCCTGACTCATACCCTTTTCCCTCTTTCCTTACATAGCTTTATAACGTAAAACTCATACGCTAATGCAGGTCTGTCATCATTAGCGTCAGTTGGTATTATATCACAATCAATAGATTTTGGGCGCTACGTTTTGTCACAAGCTTCTATAGCTCATGAATTGCATTTTAGTCTGCGGGGTTTATAAACTCACAGCTTGAAAACATGTTGGTAACAGCAGCTTTGTATTCGCCTTTGCTGCGGGATTTCCTGATAGCCTTAAGCTGTTTATCACAGTCCTTGAAATGAACATGAAGAAAAGCCCAATGCTCAAGCATCTTAAAAATCACATTCTGATCTTCCGGAATGTACTCTTCGTATGCATCATAGAGTCTGTCCAAATAGGTTCTGAGCTCTTTTTCCTTCAAAGCTTCTCCACCCTCTATTTCTCTTGCAAGGGCTGGATCAAAGATAAGTCCTCGTCCGATCATAAACCTGTCAATATCGGAAACTCTGTCATTTATCATATTAAAGCTTTCAACAGAAGTAATATCACCGTTATACACAATAGGGGCTTTTCCGCCGTTCTCCCTGTAAACCTTGACCGCATCACAGAAAGCATCCAGCCTTATAGCGCCCTTGTAGTAGTCATCCCTGACTCTTGAATGGATAGTCAGTTCACTGGCCGGGTATTTGGCTAAAACCTCCATTATACCTGCAGTCTCACTATCATCATGCATTCCAAGTCTCGTCTTTAGGGAAAATTCAATTCCAAGATTTTCTTTTTCTAAAGTATCAAAGATCTCATACAGCATTGCATCAAGCTTGGCAGTGTCTTCAAGAAGGCCTGAGCCCTTGTGCCTGTTTACTACTGTAGCCACAGGGCATCCCATATTCAGATTAGCCTCTCTATAGCCAAGTTCATGCATCTTTTTAGCAGCCCAGACTATCTGCTCTGCCTTATTTCCCATGATCTGAGGAACAACTTCGCTCTTATAATCATCAAAGGAAGTGCAAAACTCGGGAAGAATATCTCTTTGTTCTCTCTTTTTAAATTTATAAGTCCGCGCCGTCGATACAAATGGAGTGTAGTACTTGTCAACGCTTTCTCCAAACATTTCCTTATGTATATTTCTCAATGGATAAAGCGTAATTCCTTCCATTGGCGCAAAGTATATTTTCATTCTGAACCTCTTTGCCACTTAAATTAAATAAAAGGATTATAGAATCTGCTTCCATCATAGAAAGTTATCACCATTGCAGCGACAAAAAAGCAGATGATAAAAGCAAGCGCAAGGTAATCCCCCGTCTGAAGAGTTCTCTTTGAGTACCAACTGCGCTGTTTTTTCTTGCCAAATCCTCTAAGCTCCATGGCATTGCTGACAACATCGATCCTCTCCATTGTGGTAAAAAGAAGTGGGAAGATAATTGCTGACGTATTCTTTATCCTGGACATCAGTCTTCCCTTGGAGCTCATCTCTATTCCCCTTGCTTCCTGCGCATTTTTGATCTTGTGGTATTCATCCTGCACATCCGGAATATATCTGAGTGCTATCTCTATTGAATAAGCGATCATGTAAGGCACTCCGATACTGTTCATAGAAGCTGCAAGCTCACTTGGATCAGTCGTCACAAGAAAAATAAATATGGAAGGGATTACTGTAAAATACTTGATAAGCACGTTAAATTCGTAAAACAGCTGCTCTTTTGTGAGGGTGTAACCTGCAAAAAGATGACATATATCTGTTCTGCTGCCGTATATTTTGCAGCCTTCATAGGGTGAAAAGAAGAATATCCACACCAGGTTTATCACCATAAAGAACATTATGGCTAAAAATACGCTGCTAACCTGCTTCCATTTTGTTCCTGAAACAATATAGAGCAAAGCGCCAATAGCTATCATTGTAAGAAGTATTCTTGTGTCAAAAGTAAGCGCACTTGCCGTACACCATAAGAGGAAAAAGACAAGCTTTGTAAATCCGCTTAATCTGTGTATTGGCGTATTCTTTTTTTCATAAGAAATCATTCTACTCATAAAAATATATCCAATCAAATAAGCTAAAAGGATCACGCCTTCTCACTAAGGCACTTTTCCTTTTTTGCGCGTTCAGACTCAATAAATCTTGCAACAAATTCGTCTGCTTCTTCTATGTCGCATTTTTTGGCAAGATCATAAAGAGACGTTCTTTTAAGATATGCTCTCTTACATATCTCATCATTTGTAAGCACTTCTTCCGGCTTGGCATCCATTATAAGCTTACCATCTGTAAGCACCAAAGTTCTGTCAGTATACTCAAGCATCAGATGCATATCATGAGTTATCATCATGATAGTAATTGACAGTTTCTTTCTTATATCGCACAAAAACTCCATGATCTCAGTGTAGTGCTGATAATCCTGACCTGCTGTAGGCTCATCCAGGATCAAAAGATCCGGATCAAGCACTAAGATAGAAGCAATTGAAACTCTCTTTTTCTGTCCATAAGAAAGAGCTGATACAGGCCAATTTCTGAATGGGTAGAGGCCGCATATCTTAAGGATCTCATTGACTCTTTGTTTTACCTCATGGTCAGGCACTCCCCTGACTACAAGTCCTAAAGCCACTTCATCATATATCATAGGTTTGGAGATCATCTGATTAGGGCTCTGCATTACATATCCTATCTTCTCACCGCGCTCCTTAATCGATTTTTTCTTAAGGTCTACGCCGCAGAAGCTGATCTTACCTACATCCGGTTCATAAAAGCCGCAGATAAGCGAAGCAAGAGTTGACTTACCCGCTCCATTTTTACCCACAAGTGATATCATTTCACCGCGTTTTATATCAAAACTAACATCTTTAATGGTCTGTCTGGAACCATCATAGCTGAATTCAAGTCCACTGACAGACAAAAGAGTGTCAGCTGTACTCTTCTGTCTTGAAAGGCTTGTATTGGTAAACCACTCTTTTACCTGAGCCTTATAGTCCTCAACATCCATTGTCTCTATATGCTGAGGCTTAGAGGCCGGTGACAATTTTACACCTGCTGCCTTTAGAGCAGCAATATACAAAGGCTCTCTGATCCCGTGCTCAGGCAAAAGATCTGTACAGAGCATCTCATCCGGAGTCATATCCGCAACGATCTGTCCATCTTCCATAAGCACGATCCTGTCGATATCCTTATAAAGAACATCTTCAAGCCTGTGTTCTATTATTACAACTGTTAAATCTTCCTGTTTTAAAAGCTCATCGATGAGCGCGATAGTTCTTTTGCCTGTTGCAGGATCCAGGTTCGCGAGAGGCTCATCAAATAAAAGCACTTTGACATCAAGTGCCATTACTCCGCCAAGTGAAACTCTCTGTTTCTGTCCACCAGAAAGAGCTCCGGGCGCGTTGGAAAGGAAATCTGAAAGTTCAAGTTTTTCTGCCACATCTGAGACCTTCTCGATCATCTCTTCCTGTGGCATATTGTCATTTTCAAGGGCAAATGCTATGTCCTCTGCTACTGTCAATGCTATGAACTGGCCATCTGTATCCTGAAGAACAGTTCCAACAGTTTGTGACATACCAAAAACTCCGAGTTTAGAAGGTTCCTTCCCGTCTACTCGGAGGGTTCCGCTCATGTCCCCTGCAAAAGAGCAGGGGATAAGAGCGTTAAGGCAATGTGCCAATGTTGACTTTCCTGACCCGGACTGGCCCGCTATAAGAACCTTTTGTCCGGGATAAATTTTAAGATTAATATTTTTAAGTGTGGGCTGTGTCTGCGCACGGTACTTAAAAGAAACATCCGAAAATTCAATAATTGGGGATGCGGTATTCAAAAATTAATCCTCCATCTTCAAATCAGAAGATTTTCCAGAAATTCTAGAATAAACTGAAAGAAGAATTGTGCCAAGAATTCCTATTATAACTACATTACCAAGAAAAGCAAATGCTCCCTGCGCAAATACTTTATTAGCTGGTTCTGAATATACTAAAATATCAAGAACCGGTGCAACTACAATCCAGGCAACAGCATTAGATACAACCTGAGTTACATTAAAGAAAAAAATGTTCTTTGTTGTATTAAAGCCACCCTCTTTTACAGCAAACTTCTTGGCAAAAAGACCTACTGCTATGCCAACAACTGCTTCTGGGAATACCCAGCTCCACCATACTGAGCCATAGAAAATAGCATCACCAAGAGCATGTCCAAAGAAGCCGATAACGCCGCCAACAATTGGTCCGAAAACAGCTGCAAAGAAGGCCATGATAGCCATACGTGGCTGAAGATATGTATTAGGAGCAATAACAAGCGGAATCTGAACATTTGTAAGGACTACAAACAGAGCAGTTCCGATACCCATAGCTACAACTTCTTTAATCCCAAACTTTTTTTCCATCACCTATTCCTCCATTTTGTTAGATTTACCAGCTCATTTTAATACTTCTGCCTCAATTCCTCAACAGTGACTATTATCAAATCTTATTTTCTTAATTGTTTACACATTTTTAAGTACAAGATTGTCCGTTTTATAGTATGATGAGTATAGTGAAAGGGGTGCTAAGATGCACGAATCTACCAATATAAGCTATGGTTCGGGAAATGTAACTATCATAGCCAATTCAGACAGCCTTACTGAAGTTGCAGCTCCCATAATAAGAGCCGGAGACTACAACGAACTGGTAACTTCATGTCTGACCAAAAAAGAAATGAACGCAGTTTTCGAAGGCGCATCTGCTGAAATTGTATTTAATTATGTAATGCGGGATGATGCCCCATCAGAAGAAGTTAAGGAGCAATTCTATGAAGTCATTAATGGTGACAGGACACTAAGCAGCTACAGTGAAGGCTTCTACATGGATGTTTCTGCTCAGAAATCAATTGAGTCAGAGCCTGAAAGTGAAATATATACTCTTAATAATGAAGTCGAACTCCAAATAGAAATACCTCTTTTCCTGAAAAAAGACGGCAGACATTATATATGCATTGCCAACAATATGGGCGTTTGTAAAGTTCTCAACGATGTAGATATAGACGCTGACACCTTTTCTATTTCAAGCGACTGTACAGGAAACTACATGCTTTTGTACAAAGACTCATCGTTTTCTGCTGTAGAGAGGCAATTTTCCCATAAACCCGGCCAATACCTTTTCATCATCGGAATCATAGCTCTTTTGGGACTATGGTTCATTCTGGATAAAATACATAGCCAAAAATAATAAGCTCCCCGCAAAGAGGAGCTTATTTTATGCTTATTCATAATGAAGACGACTCGAAATCACGAGCAGATCAGATGTTGATAAACTGCTTTGTGCTACCACTTAGTTTTTCGGTTACATTGTTGTTAGTATCCATAGCTGAACTGATTCCGGTAATCTCATCTACTATGTACTGTGAGTTTTCAGCGGACTGATTGATAGCTCCCGAAGCCTGGGATACAGACTCTGAAATAGATGATACAGAGCTGGCCATTTCGCCCATAATAGAGTTCAGATACTGAGTCTGATTTGCGATACCATCAAGCATGTCATTGATGAATTTGGCTGTCTCTTCATATTTTTCACCTGTTTCAACATATGCATCATAGTCACTGAGGACAGTTGTATTGATAAACTCCAGCACCTGCATAGCATTGTCTGCAAGAGCCTTAACTGCTTCTGTAACTTCATTACTGATGTTTTGGATATTTCCGGCTGTCTGTCTTGAATTCTCAGCCAGGGAGCTGATTTCTTCAGCAACAACTGCGAAACCTTTTCCTGCTTCGCCTGCTCTTGCAGCCTCAATGGAAGCATTAAGAGCCAAAAGATTTGTCTGTGAAGCAATATCCAGAATTACATTTGTAAGCTCGTTGATCTGTGCAACTTTCTCACTGTCTTTAACTGATTTTTCCAGAACTGATGAAAGTTCTTCCATCTTGGAGCCTGTATTATCCTTCTTATTCTGAGCATTTTCTTTTATCTCTATGGCTTCTGCCCTTATTTCCTCAGCTTTTGCAGTACCATCCTCTACACCATTATTAATTCCGTCTGTAGCTTCTTTTACATCATCAAGTTTTTCGGTGATGATACCTGATGTCTCAGAAACATTCTGCATGCTGGCTGAAAGCTCCTCAAGAGCTGCAGATGTATTGGTGATATTGTCGCTTGCACGCTGGATCTGATCTGTCATTGTCTCAGAAGACTCGGAAAGCACTGTCGTCCCATCTTTTACCTGCTTAAGGATATCCTGAAGTGTTTCTATAAAGAGGTTAAATCCATCCTTAATATGAACCAGCTCGGAAGAAGTTTCGGTTGTGACCCTTACTGTAAGATCACCCTTATTATTCCTGATGTTATCAATTATATCGTTGATCTCATCTGCTATCTGATTAACTTTTTTGCCAACTGTCTTATAGTTGAATACAAGGAATGCTATAATGCAGAGCACATAAACTACTACAAGGGTATTAACTACTGTAACAGCCGATTTCGAAACTGCACGAACCCAGTCATGAGCTCCAACTTCCACAGAAGCGACTTCTTTGTTCAGGATTTCAAGCTGTTCCTTCATATTTGCAAGCTGAGTAGATGCATCACCATATACGACGCCTACAATTGTATTGACGTCAGCTACCTTTGCAGCTGCAATAATATTGGAATAGCCTTCTCTATAACCCGAGTAATTTTCTTCTAATATTTTTACTGATTTAACTGCCGTGCTTTCGCTATCTGAAATAGAATTGAATGTTGTCGAGATCCCGGCGATTGCTTCATCCATCTCTGCAAGACAATTCTCCATCTCAGGGATCTTAGTCTCTATCTGCCCAATTGATGCAAGTGTATCAAACATTGCCGCCATTGCAAATCCGTCATTATCAAGGATACGCATATCAACTTCGAACACACGCATGTTGTCCATTACGCCCTCTACCATCTCAGATGTCGATATAGACGTTTGTGTGATATTGATCATCCTAGTAGTAACCATCGCAATAGAGATTATGAAAAGAACAAGTAACGTGATATAAGTTAATCCGCTCATACCAGCAACTGTTTTTATCAGTGGAATCTTTTTACTATTCTGTCCATGACCATTCTTCATAGCATTGCTCTCCTTTAAGTTCAAAAACTGTCATTTTGTGTGTCCAAAGGTTTAAAACTGATACTTCGCACGCTCTGGATTTAAAACTAATACTTCGTGCGTTTCAAAGGATTAAAACTACTAGTTTACACATCCATAAGCTTAAAGAGATCATGTTATACACCCACATATATTTTATCGTTTTTATACGTATAAATATACGCTTTTATAAAGATTTAATAATAGCTTTTTCCGCTGTTTATAAAGGTTTTGAGCATAAAAAGAACCGCATAACTATGCGGTTCCAAAATGATTGCTCGTGAATAAGCAATGTTACTATCCGAAGTAATAGTAATATAAATCTCTTTTGTCAAATCTGAGGAGCAAGGATATCTACATGATATCCTGTTTCATCATATGAAGCCTGGATCATGATATCATATCCATAATCGTTTCTGAATCTGAAATCTTTTCTGGACTTGTACGCTATGGCTGCGTCATCTCCGGGTGCGTAATAGTCAACCGGTTGTGTATGATTATGTCTTTCAATGATCTTACAGCCTGCGTTAGTCGCTGCATGGTAAAGAGCACTGCTTATCTTGCACACCCCTCCGCCATAATCATATCCACCTACTACATGGGCTATGACATATCCTCTCTCCGGTGGTGTTCCCTGACCGATAGTAGTTGCATATGAGAAAGTTTCACCTGCCTTAACTACATATCCGTTGATATATCCACACGCCACCTGAGCATTTGTATTATTGGCATCCTCCTCAGCAGGATATAAAACAATGTCTTCATGTCCGATGCTCACCCATGCTGTATTTGCGACGGCTGCAGCGTTTGGATCTACATTTGCTGCAGGCGCTGGTGAAGCTGGTGCTGTCGCTGCCGGATCCTGCACCGTTTGCTCTGATGCTGCCTGATCCTGCACTGCCTGTTCTGATACTGTTGCTGCAACTGCTGCCTGATTCGCATCTGCGGCAGGCGCTTCTATTGTCGCCGTAATACCCTCTGTTTCATTTGGTGCAAAGGCGTTTTCCATAACCACTGTAAAGCTTTCTGACCTTTCGCTTGTTCCTACGCCTTTAAAAAACACTGCACAAAACACCGGTAAAGCTATTAACAACGCTATTCTTTTACTTTTCATAATTCCCCTCAAGCTAATTATATTTTTCCTTACAAAACAAATAACTTATCGCAAAGCGGGCATTTTATCACGGGGCAATCGTATCGAAATGTGCATAAAAATGGCGATGCTCACGCACCGCTATCGATAAATTGCAACTGGCTATCCTTGCGGACCCTATAGCTTTGCGACATTAGATTTCTCTAATTTTGCTAATCAATATATTTTGCATAAATATTACTTTTTTACAGCAGGATTTATTTTAACTGATAGGTATTGAAAAGTCCATGTTACTATTCCATAGAATACTAACAAACTTTAAAAATATTATTATGAATTTTTTCTGATGATCATTGCTATTCTTCTACCATTTTTTCACTATTTTTTACTTGTTTGGTTCCACAATTAGCTATTTGTACTGTACAAAAGAGGTTTTAACTACTTGTGCAGTAATTATTTATGCTAATTACTGCACCAACACAAAAAAAATTATTGATACAGTATTATTTTTCTTTTATTGATTAGTCCTGCCAGATTTATTACTGCAGGAATAAGATATTTAGATATCTACAGTAAATATTTTTTACATTTACTGTAAAATTTTGAAAACCAAGATATTTACAGTAACCACGTTACTGCATGAATACAGTTTTTCTGCATGGTACAGTATTTAAAAATAAAGCACTACTGCACATTCTAGGATTTCATGTAATATGCAGTAATGCTCTTTGTTCTCTTTTGTTCTTTTGTTCTCTTATTATCTTTGTTCCCTTTGTCCTCTTTGACTGCTCTCTTTTGTTCTCTTTGTTCTATTTATTGCATCATATATCTATTCTATCTAGCCCACTTATTTGCATATTCAAAGCTTTTAAGATGTCTTTTGCCTGTCTATTTACTGAAGTAATATCGATTCCTGCCATAATCATCTACCTCCCTGTACATGATTGGTTTTCACTTTTTCCTTTTGGTAAAAAAACCTTTATCAGATAATACAAATGTCATGAACAGCGTTTTTCTCATATCTGACTGTCTACAGTGCTGCCCTTAACATCATTTGAAAGTAAGCTCAGCTTATTGAGGATATTCGTAATTTCAGAATTGACAGCATTCTGTGTATCCTCCATTGAAGCACCCTCAAATATAATAGTTCTCTGGGCATCCTCTGCTCCGTAACTGTCAGCTTCAGCTCGTTCTCTTCTTGCTATGGCACGTTTGGCATCAGCACTGGTCTTTTGAGTCTCTGCAGCGTGTTCTTTGATGTTCTCGATCATTTCCTGCTGCATAGCTTCTTTTTCCAGCTTCTTTGCCGCTTCCTTCTTCTCTTCTTTTTTCTTTTCGGCAGCTTCTTTGACTTCTTCTTCGCGCTCTTTCTGCTCTTCGTCAACATGCTCTACTGCTTCCTGTGTTAAAAGAGCTATCGTCTCTTCGCCAGCGGCTTCCATAATATCTTCAGCTGCATCCTGGGCTTTCAGCATATCCTGCGATTTAGCACGTTCTCTTTTCATATCTGCATAACCCTGAACATTTCCCATCTGCTGAGCTTTGGCCCTGTCTATATCAAGGCTGTTCTGCTGGTTCTTCGCAACAAAGAAAAGTGCCTGTTGCTGGTACTCGGACATTTTACTGATTTCTTCATCAGATAGACCATCTTTAGAATTATTCATCTTAAACGCAAGCTTCGAAAGCTCATTATTCTCTTCGCTGTCAGGATCAATTCCATATGCTTCCTGGAGTTCTTTTAACCTGGCATCATTATCCCTTGTTTCCGCAGTCTTCTCGTTTATCTCGTCCTGAAGGCGCTTTATCTCATCTTTGATAGACTGCATCTGGGCATCCAGCTTTTTCTCTCCATCAAAAGCATCGGAAACCACCTTGAGTGCCTGCTTTCTGGCCATTCCCTGCCTCTGCTGAACAAGACTTTCCCCTTTCAGATTAGCCCCGGATATTGAGGACAAATTGCCACTCTTATTAGCATCCTTTCCTGCACCAGTGGCCGCCTTCACGCTGTCCTGGCTCTGAAATGAATTGAATTGAAGCTCAGTATTCTGTTGTATTTTCATAAAGCACCTCCAAAATGGCCCTAAGGGACGGGGTTTGTGGTTCATTTCAAATTACGGTAAAAGAGCCGTCCCTTTGACTTACCTTGACTCTGTCACACATAACGCATAGTAATGGTTTTCTATTTGTATATCGGCAAAAATGAATTTTTTATCAAGCCCTGACATACTCACTCCTTGCTGTTCTTCTCTGTGGCTGTCTTCTCATACAAAGCACCTTGCTGATTAACAGCTGATTCCTTCTTTTCATCTTTTTCTTCAGTCTTTGCCCAGCTAGGCTCGGCATTATTAGCGCCTGCAAAAAATAATCTCAAACTTCAACATCAAATGTTCCACCTGATTCAACTGGCATACTATGTGCTGTTGTGGTGGTTACCGGCATATCCCTTGCCTCATCCGATCTGTGTTTTACCTTAAGTTGCTCCAAGTCTTCAGGTGTCATGGATCCGGAAAGAGCTTCTGCCATCTCATCCAGATTTTCATCAAGCTCTGCTGTTTCTTCCGCGACCTCCATCATGTCCTCGGCTGCCATTTCCAGCTTTTCCATGAGAGCTTCAAACTCAGCCTGCTCAAGTTCTTTTTAGATCAAAAATTGCTCAACATTTCTCTTGATAAGTTCAATATCTAAAGGTCTTTCACGAGTTTCTAATGTAATGATCAGGTTGTCCCCTAACAATAGTCCACTTTTTTCATAATCCATCAGCTTACTCATATTTCTAATGACATATCCAGCATCATCCACTTTACCAAGATGTTCCCAATATATTGTCTTGTTATTTCTGACATTAAGAAGCACAAAGTCAGGATATACATTTTTCCCTGAAAAAAGAGTAAACTTGGGCTCGCACTGATATGGAATCCCGGATCTATAAAAATAATCTGCCAATATTTTCTCAGATTTTGACCTGACATATTCTCCACGATTGGTTTTTATATCTGGTTCTTCTTCAATTGTGTTCATACCACCAGGATGCATTTCCATCCATTTATTTATTATCGAGTCCTTGTCGGGTTTTATCGGAGTAACCAATCTTTTTCGCCCTTCGCACATATTTTCATATATTGCATCTATGCTGTTTTCATCATAGTTTTTTATGAAGCGCTGAAGCCTTGCTTTAATAGTATTCAAATGCTCGTACATCTTTTCATCATATTCACGCTGAGCAAATAGTCTTACTTTTTCCCGCTCTATAGCAGGCATATATCTTGGAACAGTAGCCCCATCCTCAACAAATAAATACTGTATATTTCCATGACTTGCAGTAACTTGCAGTTTGCCTTTTTCAAGCCCTTTGTATTGTTTTAACCTGCTGTTTTCCTTGTCAATCAAGCTTTCTATTTCTAATAACTGCTGATTTAGCTCTCTCTTTATGTTATTCACTATAAATTCTCCTTTCCTTTATGTTCCTGTTACACCTTTTACATATTTTTTTAGTTCGTTTAGGCGCCATATTACTGCAATACATCCAGTTATTTGCCTCGTGCAGTAATTGCTAATTCCTATTACTGCACAAGTGCAAATACTATTATTGATACAGTATTATTTTTCTTTTATTGATTAGTCCTGCCAGATTTACTACTGCAGGAATAAGATAATTTAGAGATCTACAGTAAATATTTTTTACATTTACTGTAGGATTTTGAAAACCAAGATAATTGCAGTAATCACGTTACTGCATAGATATATTTTTTCACAAGATACAGTATCTAAAGAGAAAACCTACTGCACATTTTAATAATTTATGTAGTATGCAGTAATGCTCTTTGTTCTCTTTATATATATTGATTTCATTGCAAAAAGCTCATCACAAAATAGCTCTCTAAAAATAAAAGCTCTCTAAAAATAAAAGCTCTCTAAAAATAAAAGCTCTCTTAGCCATAAAATACCAGGTCTTGCCTGATATTAGGCACTAAAAAACCGCTCAACTGAGCGGTTTAAATCAATCGGAGTGACGTGATTCGAACACGCGGCCCCTACCTCCCTAAGATAGTGCTCTACCAACTGAGCCACACCCCGACGACGTTCTACATTATATAACGACGAAAATATAAAATCAACCATTTTTATTTCGTTTATTGAAAATTGAAAATCAATTATC
>NZ_ATVR01000041.1 GCF_000420825.1 Butyrivibrio sp. AE2015
CGCTGGTCATACCTGGTTTATCAATGTTCTCTAATACAAACTTTTTAAAAGCCAATGTAAACCTTATTGAAGTATCAGTAACTCGAAAAGTGTATGGATTGCTAAGTAATTCTGCTTTTTCAGCTTCAGTATAGTGATGTCTTGAACTCATAATAGTTATGCTCCTAATAATGAAAGGATAACATCCAGATGTGGTCATTAACAATAACACAATTGTCCGAAAACACGGTATTGCCTTCAAAAAAATGTATAAAACAGATTTTGGGCTGTATTTTAAATGGGTATTACCACATGAAAGTGGGTCTAAAGTGAATTGATATGTGTCCACTCTATAGGTAGTAGTTTACTATGATGAGGGGTGGCTGCAAGTCTAAAATCAGGCTATGAGCCCAAAACTTGTCTGATTGCAGGTGGCCGGGCTATTGAAAACGAGCTATATGCCCAAAGCAACACCTAGCGTTCTTTATTAAAATACTACCTATAGAGTGGAAACATACAAACTACCTTTAGCCCCACTTCCAGCATGCAGCCTAAAAAAGCTCCGCGCTCATGTTTCCATGAAACTAGCCTCTCCTGCTGTTCCTAAATGCAGAACCTGAAGCACCTTGAAGTAGCACCCCTACTGTTCTCGGATTCAGAGCCAGAGGCTTTTGTAACCAGCCACACCGTAAGGTGCTTGCCATTGACGGGTTCTGAGGAAAACGCTACAATGCTTATCCCGACGGTGCATGAATGAAGCTACTGTTCCCATCATCCTCACCGTCGGCTCGCAGACCAAAGCGTTTTCCTTAGGTTCAGTCAATGGTGGCGGACGCTGCCGAAATCTAAACTATTCTAAGAGAATAATGGAAAGGTTCAAATGACTTGATTTTTAATAAGTCACTTCCCCCCTGACTCAATTACATACGTACAAAAAGAGAGTATTTATGCGAAAGCAAAATACTTCCACAAAAATACTCTCCTGTTCTACATAAATACTCTCTTATTCTATTAAGATATCTTATGAATAGCTTTCTTAGGACACTTCTCTACACAAGTACCGCAATGTGTGCAC
Source organism: Butyrivibrio sp. AE2015 (assembly GCF_000420825.1). Lineage (GTDB taxonomy): Bacteria > Bacillota > Clostridia > Lachnospirales > Lachnospiraceae > Butyrivibrio. Next base: position 1,055 of record NZ_ATVR01000041.1, read on the forward strand.
TTCTCCTGATCGATGGTTGCCACATTGTTTTCCACAGTGATCGCGCCGGCAGGACAATTCTTTTCACAAATATGGCAGGCAATACATCCAACCTTACAATATCCGTTAACAAGTTTGCCCATATCCTGTGATTTGCAGGCAACTGACTCCTGCGCTGAGTATGGAATAAGATCAATAAGGTGTCTTGGGCAGATGTCTATGCACTTTCCGCAAGCCTTACAATTCTCTTTATCCACAACTGCTACGCCATTAACCACATGAATTGCATCAAATTGGCAAACCTGCACGCAGCTTCCACCGCCAAGACAGCCATAAGAACAAGTCTTTGAACCGCCGCCCGGAGCCTGTGCCTGAAGTCTACAATCTGATACGCCCTTGTACTCATATTTCTGAGCAGCATTCTCGCAGTCACCGTTACAATGAACAAATGCGACCTGTCTCTCTGTTTCAACAGCTGCAACTCCCATTATCTCTGAGATTGCTGCTGCAACAGGAGCACCACCAACAGGGCACTGATTAACTGCTGCCTCGCCTTTAGCTATGGCAGCCGCACAACCTGAACATCCGGGGAAGCCGCATCCACCGCAGTTATTACCAGGAAGTGCCTCTAAAATAGCAGCTTCTTTTTCATCCACATCAACATGCAGTTTCATGTCTGCCAGTCCAAGGATAAGACCAATCACAATTCCTACACCGGCTACAACTGCTGTTGCAATGATAATTCCATAGGTCATAGTCTTTTATCTCCCTTTATCACTCACTTCAAAGCTGAGAATCCGGTAAATGCGATAGCCATAAGTCCGGATGTCAAAAGAACCATTGGCATTCCCTTAAATGGTGCAGGGATGTCATTGTATTCCATTTTCTCTCGAAGACCTGCCAGAATTACAATAGAAATTGTAAAACCGATAGCTGTGGCAAAACCGCAAATTGTACTCTCAAGAATTGTGTATCCATCAGTTACGTTATTGAGGGCAACACCAAGAACTGCACAGTTTGTTGTAATAAGAGGAAGATATACACCAAGTGCCTGATATAAGGAAACGATGTATTTCTTCAGAATCATCTCTACGAACTGAACCAGCATGGCAATTACCAGGATGAATACAATAGTCTGAAGATATGAAAGATCAAGTGGATTCAAAATAAACTTATAAATAATACTGCACACAAGTGAAGCAAGTGTGATAACGAAGATACATGCGCCACCCATTCCAAGAGCTGTATCTGTTTTCTTTGAAACACCAAGGAATGGACAAAGTCCAAGGAACTGGCTAAGTACTACGTTATTAATAAGTGAAGCTGAGATCATCAGCCCAATTAAACTAAGTATTGTCTCTCCCATGATTACTTAGCCTCCTTTTCTGCTGCAATCTTATCTGCCGCTTTTTCTTCAGCTGAGCCGCAGCACCCCTCGCCAAATTTTGAAGTATCCTTGCCTTTCTTGGCCATGTTCGATTTGATCTTGTTCATGATAGCGATCAAAAATGCAAGAACAAAGAAAGCTCCGGCCTGCTGTACAAAGATGCTGATTGGCTGATATCCGGAAAGGAATGCGCCAACTGGTCCGGGAACAACTGTACCTGCTCCAAGGATCTGAACATCAAAAGCTGTGCCTGCTCCGACAAATTCACGTACAAGGCCAATAACTGTGATAGCACAGGTAAATCCGATTCCCATTCCTATTCCATCAAAGAAAGCCGGAACAACGCCATGCTTACTTGCGTATGCTTCTGCTCTACCAAAAATGATACAGTTAACAACGATAAGTGGAATATATACACCAAGCGCGCTGTTAAGTGCCGGTACATAGGCCTGCATAAGAAGCTGAACCAATGTAACGAATGAAGCAATAACTACGATAAATGAAGGAATTCTGACAGTTCCCGGAATTACCTTACGAAGAGCGGAAATAACCGCATTACTAAGCGCCAATACAAAAGTTGTTGCAAGTCCCATTCCGAGACCATTTATAGCTGATGATGTTACTGCCAGGGTAGGGCACATACCGATCATCAACACAAGAGTAGGGTTTTCAGCTACAAGGCCGTTAAAAAATCTCTCTAAAGGAGTATCTTTCTTAAATCCTAAAGCGCCCGTTTTTACATCTGCACTCATGACTGACCTCCTTTCAAAACATTCTCAAAGTAGTTCACAGCTGCATTCACACCATTAGTTACGGCCCTTGAGGTGATCGTTGCACCTGAAATAGCCTCGATCTGTGTGGCTGAATCTGTCATCTGACCATTCTTAACAACTGAGAACTGCTGAGCATTTTTGTCAACGAACTGTGGAACCAGCACCTTTTCTGCATTCATTCCAAGTCCGGGAGTTTCAGCAATTGAAATGATTGAAATACCATTTACATTTCCATCATTCGTAATACCAACTGTATAAGTAATGAAATCGCCATATCCTTTTGAGCTTACCTGAATGACATAACCAAGAGCTGCACCCGAAGCATCCACTGCCTCTTTTACGCTCTCAATAGTAACACCCGGGAATGCTGCACCAGCCTGCTGTGCGCCGGCTTCATCAATCTCAGCATCATTAAATGTTGCAGCTGCTGCGAATACTGACTGGTTTGCCTTATCCTGTGCAAGCTTTTCCTGATAAGCTATAGGCTCTTTTGTCACCTGGTATACAACTCCAAGAAGTACACCTGCGACCAAAGTAATTGCAAAAAGGATCAGGGCGTTTTTAATCATGCTCTTTGTATCGTTCATGTTATTTCGCCTCCTTTTTTGCAACTCTCTTTATACCAAAGGCTCTTGGAATAGTGAACTTCTCGATAAGTGGAACAAGAAGGTTTGAAATGATGATTGCATATGAAACGCCTTCAGCATTTGCTCCAAATATACGGAATATTCCGGTCAAAAGACCTAAGATAAAGCCATAGATATATCTTCCCTTGGTAGTGATAGGACATGTTACATAATCAGTTGCCATAAAGAAGGCACCAAGCATAAGTCCGCCACCTGCAAGGTGTGCTGAAATATAGGACCAGTTAAATCCATATCCTCCAAAAAGACCTACGAAAATAATAAAGGTGATTATGTAAGTAAATGGAATTACGTAATCGATAATGCCTATTGCAAAAAGGATCATAGCTCCGATTGCAATGCAGAGCATTGATGTCTCACCGATAGTACCTGCTGTTCTACCGATAAGCATATCCATTACGTTGACCTCTACACCATTCTTCAAATTGGCAAGTGGTGTAGCTCCTGTGTAAGTATCTGTAACGAAGTTGGTCATGATAGCAGGGAAAGAAATAACCAAAAAACATCTTCCACCAAGTGCCGGATTCATAAAGTTCTGACCAAGTCCGCCAAAGAGCTGCTTAACAAGGATAATTGCGAAGATACCTCCAAGGATTGGGATCCAGAATGGAACCGTTGATGGAAGGTTAAGTCCCAGCAAAAGTCCTGTTACTACAGCGGAGAAATCTCCGATAGTTATCGGCTTGTGCATTGCTTTTTCGTAAATAAACTCTGAAAGCACGCAGGAAGCAATCGATAATAAAATAATAATTAGTGCATCCAAGCCAAAGTTATAGATACCAAAACCTGTTGCAGGCAAAAGAGCTATCACAACCCACATCATAATATTTGAAGTAGTAGTTTTGGACCTCACATGGGGATTGGATGATACGCTTCTTAAATCACTCATCTTATCTCGTCCCCCTTACTTTTTTCTTTTTCCGAGCTGTATTTTTCTCATGCCCTTAATAAGCTGAGTAAGCTGGCGTCTTGCCGGACAAATATAGCTACAGCATCCACATTCACAGCATTCCATTCCATACATATCAAGGAATGCCTTCTCATCACCATGTTCAACAGCATCTGCCAGATTCTTGGGGATAAGTCTTTCAGGGCAGGCCTCTACGCAACGTGCACAGTTGATACATGCACTTGGCTCAAACTCTGCAACTTCATCCTTAGTAAGGCAGGTAAGTGCTGAAGCTGTCTTAGTGGTAGGAACGTCGAGATCAAAGATTGCAAATCCCATCATAGGACCGCCAGAAATGATTTTGGCTGGTTCTGTCTTAAATCCGCCTGCATCCTCTAATAGCTCTTTATAATTGGTTCCGATCCTTACCTTATAGTTTCTTGGATCTGTGATAGCGTCACCGGTAATAGTAACAATTCTCTCCATGAGAGGACGTCCCTCTTTTACCGCTCTGCACACAGCACAAAGAGTATCAACATTGTCTACGATACATCCAGCATCTGCCGGAAGCATTGAAGAGTTGATCTCTCTTCCTGTAACTGCATAGATAAGCATACGCTCAGCGCCCTCAGGATACTTCGTCTTGACGGGCTTAACGCTTATCTTTTCCTCATCTTTTGTTAATTCTTTGAATTTAGCGATTGCATCAGGCTTATTGTCCTCAATTGCAAGGATTCCTCTCGCATTAGGGAAAATACTAACCGCAATCTTAAGACCTTCCAACAAAAGCTCAGGCTCTTCGATCATACGCCTGTAGTCGGAAGTCAGATATGGCTCACACTCAGAGCAGTTCGCGATAACATAGTCGATCTTATCCGGCTCTTTTGGTGAAAATTTAACAGCAGTTGGGAATCCTGCACCTCCCATACCAACGACACCAGCCTCTCGAACAGCTGCAATCTTGTCCTCGGCGGTCATTTCTTCGTACGGTTTTAATGGCTTAAATTCCACTTCGTCATACTTACCATCGTTTTCAACTATGATGCTGTCACACATAGCTCCTGTCGCAAGACGCCTTGGCTCAATTGCCTTGACTGTTCCTGAAACAGTTGCATAGATGGGCGCAGAAACAAAGCCACCTGCTTCTGCAATCTTCTGTCCTGTAAGAACATGATCCCCAACAGCAACGATTGGTTTAGCCGGTGCACCTATATGCTGTGATATCGGATACACCAAATCCCCTTTAGGGAGGACTGATTTGATGGGCTTATCCTTGGATAATTCCTTACCTTCGTAAGGATGGATTCCGCCCGTAAAAGTACCTCTTGCCATCTCCTACCCTTCTTTCATATTTTTGTTTATAGTGAAAGTACTGTGCCAATCCCAGCACTTAATACTACTTATACAATTATACTAAATTTTGTACAAATTTGCTTGATTAATATCAAAATAATCTGTCAATTTTTATCCACCTGTCTATATATTGTGTTAATGAACCTTTCCACCCTATATATCGGTTTATAGGTACGTTATATTTGATTTATTGTAATTTAATGCTTGCCATCAAGCCCAGTATTTCAGCAGCTCCCCACCTTTAGCAAACACATGTTTGATTGTTTTCGCTATTGCCAAGTGCTATTGTCATGTGCAGCGAAAATGATTTCGCTTAACAACACACATATATTCTATGGAGGGAATTAGTGTTATGCAAAAGAAATTTCTAGTATCTTTAACAGCAACAGCTACTGCTTTCTCAATGCTCGTTGCACCAAGTCTCACTGCATTCGCAGAAGATGCAGCAGCTGAAGAAACTTCTACTTCAGTAAGCAATCCCGAAGCAGGATCCCAGTCATCATCTGAAGGTAGCAGCACTTCATCCGCAACACCAGAAGATCAGACATCTCCTGTAAATTTTAATGATGGTCAGAAGCATACAGTCGGAAATGTCACTACTAAAGATGGAGGAACTGCTGTTACAGCATATAACGAAGGCACTATCATAAATGTTGAAGGCACAGTTGATGCTTCTGGCGTTAAAGTAAATAAAAACGACGATACTGTTACCTACAAGGGCGCAACCGGAGTCTCTGTTTCTAATGGTGCCAATGTAATTATTGAAAAAAATGTAACAGGTGGTTCCCGTGGTATCTCCGCAAATAATGATTCCAGCCTTACTGTTAAAGGTGATGTAACAGCTACCGGTACAGATCAGACTTCTTATAAATGGAATAATGAAACTCAAAAATATGACATTCAAGAGAATTCCGTTTCAGGTATCGGAGTCGAGACAAACGGGGATGCAACTATAAATATCGGTGGCGATATATCAGCTTTCGATGATGGCATTCTTATCAATCCTGATAATTATGACAATAAAGGATCAATCATTGTAGAAGGCACAATAACTGCTGCTTCTGATACAGGCAAAGGAATTCAAATATACAAAGTGCCAAAGAAGTATGACGGTATAACATTTGATGATGTAAAAGATGCTCTGGATGATGTTCCGGAATTAACTATATATGAAATAGATGCAAAATATCCCGTGTACGTTAGGATGGCCACTGCTGATGATCCTGATAATCCTAATCAGAAAATAGAAACTGCTGTAATAAACGCAATTAACTACATAGTTAAGCAGAATAAGGAGTCTGTAGACAAATACGGAATGGCCGTCTCTGGAACAACAGCAATAGACAAATATGATACAGTAAAGATTGGTCAGGAGTTTACAGTAAAAGTTGATGAAATTCCTGAAGGATATGAGCTTAACGCTGGTGATAATGTAAAAGTAACCAAAAATGAAGATGGTTCTTTCACTCTTAAGCTTGAAAATGAAAAAGGTGGTATCTACGTTCAGGTAAGACTTATCCCTGTATCTAATCCTGATGGTTCCACATCCTACGTTGTTGAACCAACTCCTGAACAGTTTGATAACAATAATCAGGACAGAACAGAAACACCACAGTCAACTGCAGGCGCAATTGTTATTTCAAACAATCAGGGCGCCGCAGATACTCCTAGCACAGTTGCTGCAATAAGCGGCACAAAGCCAGCTCGTACAGCATCTTACAACCTTGGTACCGTTACACCTATCCAGTACAAGGAGTCAATCATTGCTAACGTAGCAGCCGCTCCAGAGGGTGGTGCTTTCAATATTCAGACAGACCGCGTATCATGCTTTGACAAAAAGATGATCCAGGCCTTTGCTTCACGTCCTGACATTGATGTAAACGTAGTATTCACATACGGTGGCAAGAAACTCAAAGTTACTATACCTGCAGGATATGACGTAAATAAACTTCTTGATGACAATGGTTACTGCGGATTCTTAAGACTTATGTCAATTCTTGGTGCTACTGAGCTTTAATAATTTAATCAGATCAACAAAAAAAGAGTCGCATCTGCGGCTCTTTTTTTATTGTTTTTATTCACCCTTCTATGAATCCCTTACAGTTCAAGCACATGTGCGATCACATGACAAGCGTACAGGCTCATTGCAAATCTGCTCTTTTTCATATTCTCATTAAGGTCAAAGAAAATATTCTTATCGTTATAATCTGATTTAAAAAACGGAGCAAAGCACAGGTTCCATTCCTGTAAATACTGTCCCTCTTTTTTGGTGTAACAATTCTCAGGTGACGCCTTTACTCTGTAATCTTTGTCCACAAAGCTGGCAATTGATTTATGCAAAGCTGTGTCTTCCTGTGGAAGATAGTAATAGTCCTTATAATTAGAATAGAAATACTTCAGTGTTGTTTCGTATAATGGAACCCTAAGAACTGCTTCCGTTCCATCAATCTTGAAATAGCATCCGTCAAGATTCCCTGAAAGTGAAGAAGGAAGAGGCTTCGGAACTGACAGTTTCATGTAGACTTCCTTTTTCTGCGTTCCATCTATGTCGTTATAGTAGTTGGCCTGAACTTTTTTAGCACGAACAGGCAACAGCTCAAGCAGTTCTTCCGATGATGGAATCTCCGCGTCAGTTCTGACAGCTTCTTTAGGAAGCTTTGAAAAAGAGTTAAAGAACTCTTTATACTTAAGCATTGTAAGAACATCAAACATTCCTTTGACATCTTCAAAATTGTGAAGCATAAGGAGCTTTAACTTTTCAGCATCTTTGGAAACAGTATAGTCCTGATAGATAGGAATAAGCTTCCCTCCATCATACTTATCTTCTCTCTGACTTCCCAGATAAAGCTCAATTGTCTTTTGTTTGCAGTCAAGAAGGCCCAACTGCTTTTTATATGGCTTTACCTCTTTATAAATATCAAGGGAACTCATATGCGCAAACGGATTTGAAAGTCCATACTTTTCAAATTTGGCTAAAAGAAATGGAATATCAAATCTGTCACCGTTAAAGTGGATAAGTATCTTATACTCCCTGGAGAATTCAATAAACGCCTCAAGAATCTCTTTTTCCTGATCAGGTGTCTCAGCAAAAAACTGACAGACGTGCCAGTTACCATTATCATGATAAGCACATCCAATAAGGTATATATCAGCACTCTTGGGAGAAAGCCCAGTAGTTTCAATATCAATAAAAAGAAAATCTTCAGGCTTGCAGTTTAACAGATCCGGCAAAGTCCTTACAAAATGACTACCAGAAAGAACAATTCCCTCACTAGTCTTAATCATACACGTTTCCTCTTTCGTAATAATACGAAATCTCCTATAAGAATCATTTTATCAAATAGGTATAATAAAGCAAGAAGCGGTTCACAGATACCAGATCATCTGCAAACCGCCTCTTGGAGTCTATGTTATTCAGTTTCCTGATGCTGGAGCCTGTTCATTTGCAGGTGCCTCACCTGATGGCGCCTGGCCATCAGATGGCATTTGGCCACCGGTTGGGGCCTGACCGCCTGCTGGCATCTGGCCGTCAGTTGGTGCCTGGCCCTGCATCATACCACGGCCGCCCATGCCGCCGTGGCCACCCATCCCCATGCCTCCGGTGCTGTTAGTTGTATTAATGCTGTCTGCTGTAATCTCACCTGACTGGTCACCGGCTGTAAATGTGTAGGTCTCGCCTGAAACAAGATCTGCTGAAGAATAAGTGACTGCGCTTGCACTCTTGATAAGCGTAAAGCTTGCAACTTCATTTCCTGATGAGTCACTGACTGTAATAACAGTTCCCTCTTCGAGCTTCTCACTAAATACATAAGTAATTGTCTGCTGAGTTGATGAAGAGTCTGCATTTTCAAGCATTCCTGATGATCCAACCGCTGTCACTGTTCCTCCGTTTATAACGAAGATACCCTGATTTTCAGTTCCTATGTCAATTGCGGCATTCATATCTTCTGAAGGGCCATCAACATATACTGTTCCACCATTTATTGTAAGGTTCTTATTTGAATCAAGTCCGTCACCGCTGGCATTTACATAAACAACACCGCCATTTATTGTAATATCAGGATCTGTAAGGGTTGTAGATGCGTTAAATCCATCATCTGAAGATGTTACGGTTATTTCACCATCATTTATAGTAATGACTCCCGCTTCAATTCCTTCATAGCTGTCTTCTACAGTTATAGTTCCTCCGTTGACTGTAAGGTTTGTGTCTGAATGTACTCCATCATCTCCGGATGTAATGTTAAATGTTCCGGAGTTTATAACAACATCTGATGTTCCGTGAATTGCATCGTCCACTGTATCAATTGTAAATGTACCACCATCAATTGTCATAACACCTTCTGCTTTGATACCTTTCTGGCTTACGCTGTTTGAATCTGAATCTGTAGAGTCGGCTGCATCATCCATCATTCCTCCGCCAAAGCCACCGTTGCCCATTTGAGGTGCCTGACCTTCTGGCATCTGTGGTGCTTCACCTGCTGCCGGTTGTGTCTCTGCGCTATCGGACGTCTGTGCTGCTCCGCTGTCTGTAGGCTGCGCTGCTTCGCTTGCAGAGTTCTTTGAGAACATGCCTGCGCCGCCTCTTCCGCCACCCATGCCGCCACCGCCTGGCATAGCTTCAGATTTCTTTTCAGCGGAGGCAGAACCATTTCCTGTAAAGATATCAAAATATCCATCTGAGATATTGAGAGTTCCATCTGACTGTATTGCATCACCATAAGAATCAATATCAAATGTTCCTGATGTTATGTTAAGTTCTGTTCCTGCCTTAATTCCATCATTTGCAGAAACCAGTGTGAGATCAACGTCACTTATTGTCAGTATTTCTTTTGACTGAATACCATTGTTGATGTATCCATTAACAGTAAGTGAACCGCTTCCTAATACAGTGAGGCTGCACTTTGCCATGATCGTTGCCTTCTGACTGTTGCTAAATCCTTCATCCACTGATTCTGTGCTATCCGTACTTGCAGATGCACTTGCAGTATCTGCAGAAGATGTTTCAGTTGCAGCGCTATCAGACTCACCAGCTGCCACATTTGTTTCAGTACTTGCATTTGCTTCGTCAGTAGCTGCCTTAGCCTCTTCATAGGTTGTCTCTGTTCCGCTTGTAAGCACGTTCTCAGTGCCTTCCATCACGTAGATAGTTGCGCTGTTTGCGTATTCAATATAGATTGCATCCTTCTCGCTGTTTGTAATTGTCACTCCGTTCAGAACGATCGTTACATCCTGGCCCTCAGCCTCAACTTTGATTCTTCCTTCAGTTATAGTTCCACTGAATGAATAAGTACCACCGGATGTGATTACAATGTCATTATCTTCTACACTTGCTCCGTTACCGCTCACAACTGATCCATTATCGGAAAGTGTGATCACTGCTGTAACATCGCTTAAATCTATACTTGCATCAGAACTTGCAACAACTGTCGCACTCTCTGTACTTACTGTGGCTGTCTCATTTCCACCTGTTGTTGTCCCACATCCTGCAACCAACAAAGCTACTGCCATTACTGTTGCAAGTCCAATTCCCATTTTTGATTTCATTTTTTTATTGATCATATTTTTCTCCATTCTACTTTTCACATGCCTTTAGGCTGTTCTTCAAACTCATTCTCTTTGTCTACAATGCCATTCTAAAAAAACAACCTAAATCCAGCCTAAAAAAATATTGAGGAAAATATAAATTCAGGGTGCAAAGCAATTTCCAAAAACACAAAAAAACTCACACTGATCATCCAACCAGTGTGAGCTTTAAATATTATCTTTATTAAATTAGTCGCCTATACTGAATATGCGAATCTGTCACGCAGAAAATCCACACATTTAATCATCTGGCCTGAGCCCATGTAACTCCGTACATCTGCTCCATGAGTTTTCTGAGTTCATCCTTCATGGAATTGCAGGCAGATGCTTCATCTACAAAGTTCATAACTCCGATGCGTTCTTTTTTATCCTGGAAAAATACAGCCCAACCATTCTCAGTTTTATCAAGGCATATTCTATTCTTATGATGTCCACCAATTTTGTAAAGTTTTGATGGTACCAAGTGTTCTTTGAAATATTTCTGAAGTTCTTTTGCGTTCATAGTTGCCTCCCAAGTGAAATCTCTATTTGCCATCATGAAAATAGTGGTTTCTTAAATGATTGCATGTAGTTTTGATTACTACATATAATATATCACATAACTACTTGGGTGACAACATCAATTTGTATCCCTGTTCACATACTTATTGTGGAACTTGGAATAAACGATCTTTTGACTGCTGTAAAGGCTTGAGTATCCGGAGAAGGTATAGCTTAATGCAACAGCCAAAAGATAATATGGCATGCCTTTGAACCCGAATAATTCAAAGCAAATAAATAGTGATGAAATAGGACAGTTGGTTACTCCGCAGAACAGAGCGCCCATTCCGATAGCAGCACAAAGAGCCGGATCAAATCCTAAAAGCTGTGAATAAAGGCAGCCAAAGGTAGCACCTATATAAAGCGCTGGCACAATTTCACCACCCTTATATCCTGCGCCAAGAGTCAGCGCTGTAAAAACGATTTTCAAAAGAAATGCAAAGTAAGGAGCTTCGCCCTTTAAAGCCATTTCAATCACATTCATTCCAGCTCCGTTGTAGTACCTTGTTCCGGAAATAAATGTAAGAGCCGCAACAATGCAGCCACCAACAAACACTCTCAAATACGGATTGGCAAAAAACTTCTTATAAAGTCGTCCGGATATTTTCAAACCGTCACAAAAGATCACGCTCACTACTGCACACAGGATTGCAAGAATCGCAGTAAATATCGCATTATAAACAGTAAACTCAGGTACGATGTTTACTGCAAAGATTTCTCCCTGAGCTCCTAAAAACTCCGCTACTCCTGAAGCTACCAGAGCCGATACAACACAAGGCACAAGAGCTGAATAGTACATGATACCTACGTTCTCAATTTCCATCGCCATAAAAGCAGCAGTCATAGGCGTTCCGAAAAGCGCTGAAAAAGCAGCACTCATACCACACATAGTGATGATCTTTATATTTCCATCTTTGAGCCTGAACAGTTTTCCAAGATTGTAGCCGATACTTCCGCCCATCTGTAGCGCCGCACTCTCACGACCTGTTGAACCACCAAACAGATGAGTCAAAGTCGTAGAGATGAAAATAAGCGGAGCTTTGGTAACAGGCAGGTTCTCCCCCGCCTGGATCGACTTGATCACAAGGTTTGTTCCCTTATCCTCGTAATCCTTACAGAGCCTGTACAGGAACACTATCAAAAGACCTGCAAAAGGAAGTCCTAAAATAATTAAGTCATGCTCGCTTCTAAAAGCTGTAGCCCAAACTATAGCACGGCCAAAAGCTGCACCTATAGCTCCAACCACAATTCCTGTGATGCTTCCAAGAATTATCCACCTGAAAAAGACTCTTATTCTCCCAAGCAGATCCATCTCCGGCATATGATCTATGATGTATTCGATAGGATTGCTGTTCTTTTCTTTATTTTCCATACACTTAACCTCAAACTTCTATAAAGTATTACTCTTAGCGCGGCAATACCGCGATATTTTTAGGATTATGACATATTTGCCCCTTTTTCGTAACACTTTTTTGGAATAACCATAAAACTTTCACAATTCAAAAACTAAAATCTCATAACATGCAAACAGGGCAATGAAATGCCTTCTAAGCACTGCACTGCCCTTTGTTTATCATATCACTTATTACTTGTACTGGCTTACATTGGATGCATCCACAGATTCAAACGGAACATAAATACATTTGTGATCCTCTGTAGCATAATCGATTCCCTCAATCGTACCGCCGCTTCCAAGTGCTATAGCCGCCTTTACAGCTGAAGCTCCCTGGCCTGCTGCGCTCTGAAGAACTGTAAATGCCATCTCACCGGAAGAGATTGACTCGCAGCCATCTGCTGTTGCATCGACGCCGCACACAGGAATCTTGGTATAATCCAGACCATATTTCTTCATTCCACTGATAACACCAAGAGCCATTGTATCATTGTTACAAAAAACAGCATCAACGCTCTGCCCTGTCTTCATAAAGATTCCAAGCTTATATTCAGCTTCAGTGTCAGACCAGTTTGCATAATCCTTAAAGACGTATGTTGCATTGCAGCCATTTTCTTTTAAAGTCTTGATAACTGCATTAGTTCTTCCGATTGTAGCTGAATGTCCCTGCTCTCCCTCAAAAATAATTACATTTAGGCTTGAAGGATTGCCCAGTTTTTTAAGAACATATTCAGCCTGAAGCTGTCCGGCCTGCTCCTCACTTGAACCTGCGTAAATATACTTATCAGCAGTAAGATGCTCATCTGAAGGCTGGTTGTTAACATAGATGATCGGAAGATTTCCTGCTGCCACATTCATCTGAAGAGCTGTGCTGGCATCAGATGGTCTCAGGATAATTGCTGTATATCCCTTTGAAGCTGCGGTTGCTACAAGCTCTGCTTCCATCTCAACGCTTCCGCCTGTCTCAACCAGATCAACAGTCGCTCCGCTGCTGGTTGCTGCTGATGTAACCGCATCGGCCAGCTGGCCTCTGAAAGTATCAGTAACATCATTCATGATCAAAAGAATTTTTGCCTTTCCGCCACCACCAGTGCTCGCCGTGCTTCCTGAAGCAGCTCCGCAGCCTGCGATGACCGTAACCAGCAATAATCCTGTTAAAAGAACTGTAATAATCTTTTTCATCTTACAAGCCTCCTCAAATCTTGAACTTCTGAACATAAGAAGTGAGCGTGTGGCTGGTTCCTGCAAGTTCTTCAGAATTATCTGCCACATCCTGACTACTTCTGGTGATATTCTCAGCCATCTCAACCATATTCTCTGATGTAGCAAGGATCTCATCTGCACTGGCTGCCTGTTCCTCAGAAATGGCTGCTACATTGGTTGCAACATCATCAACCTTCTGCACATCTTCTATCATGTTCTCAATAAGCTTGTTGGATTCTTGAATATTGTTATAAATCTGGTCAAAAGTACCAACGGCAACGCCGATAAGTTCACTGTTTTCCTGAATGCTTGTAGCACTGGCATGGGCCTGTCCCACCGCATTCTCTATAAGTTTGTGCACCTCTTCAATGAGGTTTGCGATATTCTGAGCACTTTCCGCTGATGTCTGCGCAAGTTTACCAATCTGGGTAGCAACAACAGCAAAGCCTTTTCCTGCTTCACCTGCTCTTGCTGCTTCTATGCTGGCATTAAGAGAGAGGAGATTTGTTTCCTCAGCGATCTCACCGATCATTCCAACAATATTTGTGATCTCTTCAGAAGCTGTTCCAACCTTGTTGATAGAATTAACAAGCTCGTTATTTGCAGCTTCGATATCCTGCATGGCTGTGCTGAGTTTCTCCATGTCCTGACGACCTTTTTTAGAAATCTCAACAGTTTCCTTCATGCTCTCATTGGCCTTGTCACTATTATCTCTTGTATCTGAAACAATAGTCGCAAGAGTTGTAGCATTCTGCGCAATATCATTAACCGCTGTAGCAAGCTGATCAACGGTCTCATTGAGCTGCTTCATAGCCTCTGACTGAGCCTGCGAAGCATCATACATTGTTCGTGAAACCTGATCACTGCTGTCAGACTCCTGTCTTAGTTTCTCTGATTCCTCGCTGATACTTCTAAGCATATTTCTCATGGAAGTAACAAACTCTGTAACCTTGCCTCCCATGATTCCGATTTCATCATTGCTCTCAGAATTAACTTCAATTGTGAAATCTCCCTCTGACATAGCTGTGATATTTTCTGTAATATGCCCAAGAGGAGCGATAACTCTTCTAACAACATAGAGAATTGAAACAACTATAAGAACAACTGCGATAATACCGATAATGATAAGCAGATTACTCATCTGTGTTACCGCACTTAAGATAATGCTTGTAGGAATATATGATACAAGCACCCAGTCAGTTCCTTCTATTTCCTTAAAAGCTGTCATGTATGTTGCAATCTCTTCAGTTGTATAATCGCCGGCTGAAAGCTTTTTGTATGCTCCATCAAGAAAAGCATCTGATGATGAACCGGTCAGCTTTGTTGATACAAGGCTTGAATTTCTATGGGCAAGGATCGTGTAATCAGACTTATCCACAAGGAAAGAGCTTGCATTTGTCATTTTTACACCGGAATTAACGATGATACTGATGGCGTCAAGTGGCACGTCAGCTGCAAGGACCTTCAGCTCATCACCTTCCATATCTAAAATACCTGTAGCACTGATAACTGTTGTACCAGCCGCATCGGAATGTGCTCCGCCATAAGCCATATCCACTCTTGTGATACCCTGCTTATACCATGCACTCCCAAGGACATCGGACTCAGTAATTTCAGATTTAGCCGCCTTGATAAGCTTTCCACCTGAAGTTCCAATATATAATCCGTTTGGACAGCTTGAATTGTAACCATAGAACATATCCAGCATACCTGAAAGTTCGCCCTCTGCAGGATTCTCTTTTTCTATAAAGTATTTAACTGTGCTAAAAAACTGCAGGTTCTCACTAAGCCATGCCTCGATATTATCGGCCTGGTTTGAAATAGACGACTCAAGAGTTTCATTCGCCATCTCAGTCATTCTGCTCTTTGAAAGAAGCGACGCCACAAGAACAAGCGCGATAACCATCGCCGATACAAGCGGAACGATGTAGCAAATAAGCTTAGTACTTATCTTTTTTGTTTTTTTCTTTTTTTCAGTCTTTTCACCCATTTTTCTCTCTTTCTCGCTTTCGCGGACACAAAAAATAGCACATTACTAAATCGGTAATGCATGTTTATTATAGCATCAACCATTTAGAAATGTGCTTGATTTCGTACTAATTTATACAATTTTCAGACAGTTTACAAACTGTTTATCAATCCTTCAATTCCCTGTGATCTGTAGATTTCTTTGTAATACTGCACTTCATCCTTGATAATTGAATCTATCTGCTTCATACCAAGGAGCTCCACAGGGGCCTTGTCATCAGTCATGATATTCTCGCCCGCTTCATACTCAGTTGCAGTCAAAAGAGCTCTCTCCATCATGGCCGCCAGTTTTTCATTTTGCTCTTTTGCCGCATTGCTTTTTAGATTAGTAAGGAACTCATCTGACTCAGTAGCAAACAGCTCTTTGTTGGTCGCTCCCGGAACATCAACTACTACAACGTTCTTAAACACTGATGAAATAGTGTCCGCCAGATACGTGTTGATCGTAGCTTCCTGACTTCCACTCTGGGTCTCATCACTGTACATGTTCATGTTAACCACCATAATACCGCCTGGTGCCAAATGTTCTTTTACCAGGGAAAAGAACTCCACAGAAGACATCTGAAATGGAATAGTAATGTCCTGATATGCGTCAACCATGATAACGTCGTATTGGTCGCTGACTGCTGCCAGATAGGCCCTTCCATCGTAAGTTGTAACTGAAGTAGTGTCAGGAAGTTCAAAATACTTATGGGCAAGATCCGTGATCTTATCATCAATCTCAACGCCGGTGACATTTACATTATCAAAATATCTGCTAAGCTGTGTCGCGTATGTGCCTGATCCCATTCCAAGAATAAGCACATCCACATCCTCACCATTTTCCGCCTTGTCTTTTACTCCGCACATGTAGGGAGCTGCCATGGCATAGTCATAATACATACCGGTCAGCGCACCTTCTTTTACCAGAACAGATTGAACTCCAAAGAGAACGTTTGTGGAAAGGATCACAGAATTTGGTGTTTCTTTTACCTGAAGATAGTTGTATACTGACTCACCTTCATAGGTAAGGCCATTCTCCCAGAAAGCGAAGCTGGTGCTGTGTCCAAAGACGCAACATATAGCAAAGATCAGTATCCCCACTATTACCTTACTTAGATTTTTTTTTTGAGTTTTTCCTTCTGCCTCATCAGGGCTTAAGAAATAACAAACACAAAGTGCTACTAAAATACCTGCGAAAATAAGGAATGTAACTGAAGTTCCAACTGCAGGGATAGTTATAAATGTGGGAGCAAAAGTTCCGATAATGCTTCCTACTGTATTGAATGCACCGAGAGTTCCGATGATCCTACCGTTATCCTCAAGGGAATCCGTTGTATATTTAGCAAGGCTCGGTGTAACAGTTCCAAGCAAAAACAATGGATAAACAAACACAATCATACATGCCGCAAAGGCTGCGATCACGAGGAAATTAGAGTTAACAGTAAATACCAGAATTGCTGATATTCCAAGTATTATGTATTTTCCAACAACTGGGATCAGCGCTATCCAAAGAGCTGCAATGAGAACCCTTCCATAGAGTTTCCCGGGGTCCTTATCCTTATCTGCTTTTCGACCGCCGTAGATGTTACCAAGTGCCATGGCTATCATGATCGTTCCGATTATTATAGTCCAGACAATCTGTGATGAACTAAAATATGGTGCCAGAAGTCTGCTTGCACCAAGCTCTACCGCCATGACAGACATTCCTGAAAAGAACTCTGTCAAATAAAGAAATAACTTGTTTTTCAGTATTTTTTTATGTCTCATTTACTCACCCAACATTTTTAATTTTATTATGCCCGTATCAGTCATTAAATTTCTTAAGTTCTGACGCGGCAAGCGGAATAGCCAGTCCAAAAGAAAGCACATCGGCACAGGACTGCGCCATCTCAACTCCAAGAATACCTAATAATGGAGGTAATATCAATATCATTGGTATAAAGAAAAGTCCATTTCTTGAGGATGCCATTATGGAAGCTTTGACACCTTTTCCTATAGACTGAAGCATCATGTTGCTGATAACGATGGTTCCTGAAAGAGGCAATGTGCAGGCCTGAAATCTGAGTGCTGCAACACCGACCTCCATCGCCATCGGATTTTTAGAGAAAAGAGCTATTATATCCGGTGCGAAAATAAAGCACACAAGGCCTATTCCAACAAGAAATACTGTTGAATACTTCACGCAAAAAATGAATCCCTCTTTTACCCTCTTTGTAAGGCCTGCACCGTAGTTAAATGAACAGACGGGCTGATATCCCTGACCAAATCCTATAAGAGCAGAAGCCATCATCATCATGACTCTTCCCGCAACAGACATTCCTGCGATTGCAGCGTCTGAGCCAATAGCTCCTGCAGTTCTGTTAAGGATAAGAGTCGCAATAGCTGCCATTCCCTGTCTGAACAAAGAAGGCGCACCGCCATTTACGATTTCTTTTAGATAATAACCATTGATGTGGACATTTTTGATGCTGAGCTTGATATTTTCGCCCTTGCTGGTTCCAATTAAAAGAACAATAAAGCTGGTAACCTGTCCCATTACAGTAGCAATCGCAGCACCTCTGACCTGCATGTGGAAAACCAGGATAAGAAGCGGATCAAGAACAATATTCATGACAGCGCCGCACATAAGTCCGATCATGGCATATACAGCGCTTCCCTGAAATCGCAGCTGATTGTTTATAACAAACTGGGCCATCATAAAAGGAGCACCAAACAGGATTATCCTCATGTAATCCATGGTGAACTGCATGGTTGTGCTGGTGGCACCAAGAAACTGTGCAATCTCTTCCACATAAATGTTTCCAACTACTGCAAATATAACTCCCAGGATCAACGACAGTGCAAATCCGGTGGATGCCATCTCATTGGCTTCTTTATGGTTTCCGGCCCCAAGCATTCTGGAAAGGAAATTGCCTGATCCGTGGCCGCAGAAAAAACCTGTTGCCTGAATAAGCGCCATCACTGTAAATACAAGTCCTACGGCTGCCGTTGCTGCGGTATTGACCATTGGATCAGATGACACCCTTGCTACAAAAAAAGTATCTGCCGTGTTATAAATAGCCGTTACCAGCATACTTATGATAGTCGGAACAGACAGTGACAAAATAAGCTTTGGTACCGGTGTTGTTGTTAAATATTCTCTTCTGTTTTGTGTTGCCATTAAGTATATAACCTATTTTCTTCTTAATATTTTATTGCTGCTCTTTCAGCTCATCGAACTTCGCCTTCATAGTAGGATTGTTCCTTGTAAGCTTTTTTACGCTGACGTCATCCACCTTACTGTTGGCAATCCTAAGCTGATTGTCGCTTCCAAGAAGTTCTTTTTTCACCTTCTCAAGATGCTGGATAGTCTTATCGATTTCTTCTATGGCAGTATCAAAATGCTTGTGGGCAAGATTGTAATTCTTGCTAAAGTCATCCTTGAACTTCATGAGAGAATCTTCAAAATTGGAGATATCAATATCCTGATTGCGGACCGCTGCCAGCTCCTGCTTGTATGAAAGAGCGCCAAGAGCGGCATTCCTTAAAAGCGTGATCATTGGAATGAAGCACTGTGGTCTTACAACGTACATCTTGTCATACTTGTAAGAAACGTCAACTATTCCTGCATTATACAACTCACTATCGCTTTCGAGAAGAGATACCAAAACCGCATATTCGCAGTTTTTCTCTTTTCTGTCCTTATCAAGTTCCTTAAAGAAATCCTCGTTTTTATGCTTGGTTGCAGTTTCATCCATCTCATTCTTCATCTCGAACATGATGGATATGATCTCAACACCGTTCTCATCAGTTTCTCTGTAGATATAATCGCCCTTACTTCCGGTTCTTGCATCATTATCTTTTTCAAAATATGCATTCTTAAAAGCTGTGGCCCTGAGCTGATTAAATTGAATCTCGCAGTGCTGCTCAAGGGTCTCACCAACCATCTTCGTGGACATTTTGGTCTTTAAATCCTTATAGAACTCAACTTCTTTTTCCTTCTGCTCAAGAAGGATCTTTCCTTTTTCTTTTTCCTGAGTCAGTGCATTTTCAAGGTCTCTTGCCTTCTCATTGAACGAACTTTCAAGTTCATGCTTCTCATCCTCAACTTTTTTTACCGCCTCCAAAACTGCAAGCCTGGTCTTATCTGAAGTGCTTTCTATCTCAAGCTGGAGTTTACTGTTCTTCTCCTGAGCTTCGCGGAGCTTGTCCTTTAACTGCTCAATTTCTGCAGCCCTCTCCTCTTTTAATTCATTTATTCTTTGGTTTTGCTCTTCAAGCTCTTTATACTGTTTCGTTTTTAACTCTTCGATGATCTTGATCTGATTTTCAATTTCTTTCTCATACTGCTGCTTGGTCTTAAGAGTGATCTTGTCCTCCTGCGCAGCCATCTCCAGAGCATGCTTCTCCTGGAGGTGTTTCTCAAGCTCACTTGTTCGTCTGTCCAGGTCTTTTTCAAACTCTTTATCCCTTATCTGCTGAACGATCGAACTGAGCTCTGTATCATCAACTGTAAATGCCTGCCCGCAATGTGGGCACTTTAGTTCTGCCATATCCCTATCCTCCATCAAAACAAAGCTAAAACTTCTCATGTATTATAACATGCAGCATAAAGGGATTTAAATAATCCCTAGCATGGTTCATCTTCATTTACTAATATTATCCGTTACTTGCTTATAAAAGTTCATATATATTAAAGTAAATATTTCTCTATCTTTTCTTCTATCTTTTTTTGATCAAATGGCTGACTTTCAGTTTCAGTAGTGAACAAGATATCTTTTCCAACTTCTAATCCATTATCTTCATATTCCCTTAGCTTGCATAGTGCATTAGAAGCATATTCGCCATTAGATACCAAACCGAAATGCTCCCAGTACATAGTTCTGCGTGTGCGGATATTAAGGACCGCAAAATCCGGGTAAAATATTTTTCCATTTTTTAGGATGACTTTAGGCTCATATGTATAAATGATTTTATGCTTAAAAAATAAATCAGCCAGTATTTTTTCAGATTTTGAACGGACTTTCTCTCCTTGATCTGTTAAATATGATTTTGTCATCGGGTACTCATTTTTTTGACCGCAATGAGTTCTTTTCCATTCTTGAATAAACTCCTCATCCGTTTGAATAATAGGCTCAACCAGAATTTTTCTGGCGTCACACAAGTTCTCATACACTTTTTCAATAGAAGCTGCATCATAACTTTTCACAAAGCGCATTATTTTATAGCGTGCGTCCACTAATGCCCTTCTCACTGCCAAATCATAGTCGCGTTGAGCAACAGCCTTGGCAAAAGCTAATTTTTCTTTTGGAATATATTTGCGTGTTTTATCCTCGTTGACTTCATAATACTGATAGCCATTCTTTCTATTTGTCGTGCATATTTTCTTGTCCGCAAGATTTGAATTTGTTTTTAGTCTGCTATCAATATCAAGAATCTGTTGATCAATTTGTTTTACTTGTTGTTTTAATTGGAGTAAATAGTCTTCCACTTTTTTCCTTCCCTCTACTTTAATTTATCTTTTTGCATTTCGCTCAATTTTTCTTGTTCCATATCCGCCATTTATTTCTAAGCATGTCAAAGCAACATTTCTATAACGAGACATGCATTCCCACAAATGCACTAGCATGACATCGCATCATTTTTTACTCATAACATGTCACCTTTCTGCTCTACGACATGATATCGTATGCAATTCAGTTCAGAACATGTCTCATTTCTGCGCTTCGACATGATACCGTATTCAATTCGCCCAAGAACATGTCTTCTCTTTACGTCTCCGGCATGACAATTTTCCATCTTGGGCAAATAGCATGTCTGTGCCGATTTCGTTGACATGTTCTATCAAAAAACTTCTATTTTCCATGTCCATAGTCCATAAGTTATGCATGGAATTTAAGTAAAATCTATCTATCACATGCTTGCGCTCCAAAACCAACTAAAAAAGTGATTGGAATAGTATGGCGAACTGCCTAAACATTTAGA
This sequence comes from Butyrivibrio sp. AE2015, assembly GCF_000420825.1. Classification (GTDB taxonomy): domain Bacteria; phylum Bacillota; class Clostridia; order Lachnospirales; family Lachnospiraceae; genus Butyrivibrio. The sequence goes on from NZ_ATVR01000041.1 coordinate 22,773, forward strand.
TAATACATAAGAAAAATTGAAACTAGCGAAAAATATACCTCATCGCAAACTAAAAGTCAATGCAAAAAAACAAGAAGTCGAAAACATCACGGCTTCTTGTTTTGTGTTGCTACTCTGCTTCTACTATACATTCCCTTGTATTCATGCTTCGCGGCACAACATGGACCCCTGAATATGTACACTTTGGTGCGTGCCTGATAAACAGGCCGTATGCCGGCACATCGCCCATGGCGCTGTTCTCAGGATAATCAGTGACATTCTCATGTATTTCAGGTAAAAGATTTATCTCTTCCTTGTCGTCTCTATATACCACTTCAAAGTCACTGATCATGATTTCCCCAAGTTTTTTTCCAATTATATTATCCGAAGAATCATTTTCATTAAACTCACATTCACCAGCAACAATTCCGCCAGCTACTATCTCAGATACCCCTTCCTTGGTCAAAAGAGCTTCCATCTGCTTCCGGGTCATCTTATACCCCGTTACAATTGATGGCACCTCAGCATTAACAGCCTTGATATTCTCGATAGTCACGCCCTCAATAGAGCCGCCCAAAAAGCGCTTCTTCTCATCCTCTGCAGAGGCATATCCAAACTTATTTCTCTTGCAAAGACAAATAAACAGCGGACATGCAACGTTGTCCATGGTAATGTTGCGGACAGTGACATTTTTTACGTTGCTTCCATCCGCGCTCTCAATGGCAATTCCGGAGCAGGTTCCCGGATAAATATCCAGAAAGAAATGACAATTCTCGCATGTCACATTTTCAATATCATAATAAGTCTCTGTTCCAATCTTAAAAGCATTGGCAACGCTAAGAACCGTGCAGTCTGAAAAGCGTACATTCTTCGTGCCACGCATTTTCCCTTCAAAAGCCACATTAAGACCATCGTGGTCGTGGACCCTTGGAGCCTTAACGCACAGTCCGTCATCTGCAGTTGAAATAAAACAATGTGTAACTTCAACATCCTCACTGCCCATAACATCAATACCATCAGTATTTGCCACGTGGCGGTTTCCGTTGATGACCACATTTGACACCTTCACATTGTCGCAACCATCAATACACAGATTCCAGTCCATGGAATCCTCCAGAATGACATTCTCAATGATCACATTCTTGCAACCATTAGCCCACAGCATATACATTGGTCTCTTGATCTTTGGCTGACCATTTCCATATTTATCCTCAGCGTAGCGAATGCGGCTTCTGATCGCATATCTCATAGTATCCACAGGATATCCCATTGGATCATAAAGAAACGGTGGCTGTTTGATCTTTTCAAGAGGTGTCAAAAGAGGCTTTTTAAGAGGCAGATAAACAAAGTATTCTCCGCTGCCATAAATCCTTCCACCACCTGTAACGCGGACATTCTCCGCATTATCAAGGATCACAAACGCATCTACAAAATTGTCATGGTCTTTGGATGCAACCAGAGCACTATCCCCGGTTATCCACAAAGTTGTATTGTCATAGATCTTAACAGTACCTGAAATGTACCATCCGCCATCCACCAGCACTACTCCGCCGCCCACGTCCCTTGCAGCATCAGCAGCCTTTTGAACAGCTTCCGTATTAACTGTCATTCCATCAGCTACTGCTCCGAAGTCTCTTATATCAAATACCTTCGACATGTTCTTATCCGGAACCCCCTGCTGCCTAATATACTGCCCATAAGGAATTCCTTTATAATAATCACCCTCATAGATCACTCCATTGTCAGGCAGTGTTGCCTTATCTATCTGCATACCCGCTTCTCCTCCACGATTTTTCAAGTATTTTATGATGACACGAATTGCTCCGTGATAAATCACTCTCGCAATTCTAAAGCATTCGGAATCCGCACAAGTGCTACTTCCTCATATTTTGTGGGTCTCAAGGTCATAAAGCATATCATGCAAGCATGAATGCATTATGACTTCGATCCCCTGTCATAATTATATTACATATTGAGCCTCAGAGTATGATATGATGGTGTGGTACTTAAAATCACGTCATATATCTTTTGGAGACAGCAATGCAGAACATCGGAATTGTTTTTGGTTGTTTCATACCTATGCACAAGGGACATGAGTTCCTTATCAAAAGAGCTCTTTTAGAAAATGACAGGCTGATACTGGCAGTATGTGGATATCAGGCTGACAGGGGCAAAGATTTTCTGGACTTTGCCACCAGATTCAAAATCGTCACAGAAATGTTCCAAGATGATCCACGAGTAATAGTTGTAAAAATAGACGACAAAAAACTGGGGCTTGATGGCACCTTCACCCACGAAAACTGGGTTTTATGGGGAAACGAACTGTTTGAACAGGCCAATATTTCGCCGGATAGTGCGCACTTTAACTGGTACACCGGAGAGCCATCTTACATAGATAAACTTGGAAAAATATATCCGGACCACACATTCAATCTTGTAGACAGAGCAGTCATACGTGTATCCGGAACTGAGATTCGAAACAATCCCACAATCCACGCAGATGACATCAATGAGGCGTTCAGAAATTACCTGGAAGAGACAGGTATGCTTGAATAAAGAATTCTTTTAGCAAAAACAAGAATCAATAAGTCAAAGAATAATATTTTTACTTAGGGGAAAACTATCATGAAAAACATTATTGAAAGTTTACTTGAAACAGATCTTTACAAATTTTCTATGGGTCAGGCTATCTATCACAACTTTCCTGACTACACCACAACCTGGTCATTCAAATGCAGGAATACTGACGTGAAGTTCACACCTGAAATGGTTGAAGAAATCAAGCGTCAGATCTACGCATACTGTGACCTCAATTTCGATGAGAATGAACTTGCATACCTTGCAGGAATTAAATGGATAAAAAAATCCTATGTTGATTTCCTTCGTTTATGGCACCCAAGATATGAGGATTTCACAATTGGAACCGACGCTCCATGCGGACTTTCAATCGAGACAAACGGAACCTGGCTCAATACATCCATGTATGAGATTCCAACTCTTGCCATTGTAAATGAAGTATACTTCCGCATGGCCTATGACTATGATGAACTCTTCTCATCGTTTGAAGAAAAGCTTGATGAAAAAATTTCAATGCTCACAAGCGGCACTTACAAGATTGGTGCATTCAGTGAATTTGGTCTCAGAAGACGCCTATCTGCTGAAGCCCAGGAGCTTGCAGTAATGAAGCTCAAAAATGCCAAGCTTGATGGTTCAATCTTCGTAGGAACATCAAACGTTTATCTTGCAAAGCTTCTTAATGTAACTCCTGTAGGAACAATGGCTCACGAATGGATCATGTGTGTCGGCCAGGGTAACCACAAGCACAATCCGGCATACTCCAACTGGTACGCCCTCGATTATTGGGTAAAAGAATATGGAATCCTTAACGGAACAGCCCTTACAGATGCAATTACAACAGACTGCTTCCTCCGTGACTTCCAGCTCACATATTCAACTCTTTTCTCAGGTGTAAGACACGACAGCGGCGATCCATTTGAATGGGGTGAAAAGATGATAAAACACTACGAGAGCCTTGGCATTGATCCAAAGACAAAGACTCTTCTCTTTAGTGACAGCCTTGATTTCAAACGCGCCAATGATATCTTTGCTCACTTTAACGGAAAGGCAAAGGTTGCTTTTGGAATCGGCACCTATATAGCCAACGACACCAAAGTTCCACCTCTTAACATTGTAATGAAAACAACAGCCTGCAATGGCCAGGATGTTGCCAAGATCTCTGATGTTGAAGGCAAAGGAATGTGCAAAAATCCTGCATACGTTGATTATCTACAGAGATGCATCGATTGGAGAATGGAGAATGAAGCGATTTGATGCTCGCATGATCCCTACAGCTGACTGTAAGAGAATTTTTGATATAGGTGGCAAATATGAATAATATAATAAAAGATTTTAATGCTAAAAAAGAAATTGAAAACATAACAGCCTGGATCAAAGAATGGTTCGACAACAATGGCCCAAAGGCCAGCGCTGTCATTGGTTTATCCGGTGGAAAAGACTCAACAATAGTTGCTGCTCTCTTAGTAAAAGTTCTTGGAAAAGACAGAGTTGTCGGTGTTCTAATGCCTGACGGAGAACAGAAAGATATTGATGATTCCAAAAAAGTCGCAGAGATACTTGGAATAAAGTCACATATTGTGAACATCCACCCTGCAGTTGAAGGCGAAAAGAAAGCTTTAGAAGCAGCCGGCGTCACTCTTTCGAAAGATGCCATGATCAACACACCGCCCAGGATCCGCATGGCTACACTCTATGCCATTGCCCAGTCTCTTCCAAATGGCGGCCGCGTTGCCAACACCTGTAACGCATCAGAAGATTACGTTGGCTACTCAACCAAATACGGCGATGCAGCAGGTGACTTTAGCCCCTGCTCTGACTTCCTTGTATGCCAGATGAGAGCCATCGGTGATGAACTTGGTCTTCCATCTGACCTTATTCACAAGACTCCATCAGATGGACTTAGCGGAATGTCAGATGAAGACAAACTTGGTTTTACCTACGATACTCTTGATAAATACGTCCTCACAGGAATCTGTGAAGATGAGGAAACAAAAAAGAAGATTGATCACCTTCACGCGATCAACCTTCATAAGCTTCAAACCATACCCACCTATCGACAGAATTAAGGTGTCTCATAAAAAAGTGGCTATAGGAAAATGATTTAATATATTGTAGATTAACGAGAGTATTCAGATGAATGCAACTAGCATACATCGGAATACTCTCACTTTGTATATACGTAAGTGAGTTGGAAGACAATCGACGGTTTAAATGATTTATAAAAATAATACATTTAAACTGTCACTTTGATTTTATGGATAAGCTTAAGAAATTGGCTTCGTACGCCACCATTGACTGAGCCTGAGGAAAACGCCGCCTGTATCTTGCCGACGGTGATGATGATGGGAACAGTAGATTATCTCGCACCGTCGGATTCAGCATTGTAGCGTTTTCCTCAGAACCCGTCAATGGCAGGCACCTTCGGTGTGGCTGGGTACAAGGGCCTCGGGATCCAAATCCGAGAACAGTAGAAGTGGCTAATTTCAAGGAATCTTAGGCATATAGCTAGTTTTCACTAGATCGGCCACTCGTAATAAAACCTTTTTGGGCTCATAGCCTGATTCCAGGCTTGCAGCCACCCCTCACCATGGCTTTTATCACAGGCGATTGGGCATATACGGTAATTATCCGTCCACAGCCACCCTTTTAACGGGTGGCCCGAGTCTTGAAATCGTCCTATATGCCCAGTTGAGGGGTGGCTGACCTCGCAAAAAGCTGCTATATGCCCAAAATAATAAAAATCAGAGGTGGCTGGAAGCTTTATAAAGCGCTATATGCCCAGAATAACTATCTCCATTAAATATGGACTGTTATACGGACGGAATGATATGGATTGAATGAGCATAATGATCCATACAAATGTTTAAGAATTGCAATATATTAGGTAGGATTGAAGGGAAATCGTAATATGAAAGCGTGAGCAGCAATTTACAAGCAATTGATGTCTTATATATATGGGATTATAGCGGGATTAACTGAGATGTGGGATAAGATCAAAAAAACTGTAACGTTTATCCTATTATGTC
>NZ_ATVR01000042.1 GCF_000420825.1 Butyrivibrio sp. AE2015
TGTCGCCACTTCTGTTGTTTTTGATTTCGGTGCGCGAGGCACCTTAAATTATCTCCCTGCAGTTCCTGAATTCGGAGGCCGAAGCACTTTAAAGTAGCCACCCCTACTGTTCTCGGAGTCAGAACCCGAGGCAATAATCCCCAGCCACACCGCAGGTGCTTGCCATTGACGGGGGTCTGAGAAAAACGCTAAAATGCTGAATCCGACGGTGAGAGAAAATCTACTGTTCCCATCATCCTCACCGTCGGCTCGCAGACCAAGGCGTTTTCCTCAGGCTCAGTCAATGGTGGCGGGCGCTGCCAATCACTTACGCATATACAAAGTGAGAAAATTTATTTTTTAAGAAGTAATCAGCTTACATCATATCTTTAAAAAGATAATATGCAAGCACATGAAGTGACTGTTTGAAATCACCTTCAAATATTCTTTGCTTAAGTTCTTTTTCTGATAAGGTCAGAACATTCAAAAACTCAGTATCATCAAGGTGCTGACCGGTAACCTTCCTGCAATTTGTTGCAGCATAAATATGGACATTGCTGTTAGACAATGTCGCATTGGCAGGCGTTGTAAGAAGATGCTTCCAGTTATCAGAAACATAGCCTGTCTCTTCCTTAAGTTCCCTCTTTGCAGCCTCAAAGGCATCTTCCTCCGAAGCAACTATATTCTTACTGGTAATATAAGGAACATCGCTTTTTTCCTTATACTCGATAGCACCGGCAGGGAACTCGCTTGTTACCTCATCTATTCCGTGCCTGTACTGACGAACGCAGATAAAATCTCCATTTTCATCAGTAGCAACAATAAGTGAAAAACTATGTTTGGAATAATTATAGACAGGACCTATTACTTCTCCATTTGGAAGCTCATAATCATTTCTCCTGAAATCTATCCATTCATCCTGAACAACATGCTCTTCCTTCTTTAATTTCCAAACTAAATTGCTATTATCTTCCATAGTATTATTTATGATTTACATCCTTAATTTATTTCTTTTTATTTTTTTCGACTTGAATTCTAACCATTTATCTATTAACAAGCATCAATCATTAACAATAACCTTGCCATTAAATACGCACCTTGTAATCGCAAAGTCATTTACGCCCTTCCCCATTAACTTGCGGCCATACAACTCAAGATGAATTTTCTTATCCTCAGTCATATATTCTTCTGACACTTCATCAAAAGAACTACTATTACATACTACCTTCTGAAAATCTCCTATGAACGCAGGCACAATAACTGAAGCAATGCTCATTCCCTGCCCCGGCCCATAAATACCTATTATTTCATGTAACAGTTTTGCTCTTAATTCGTCCATATCTTTCCAACCTCAGAAACGTATATGCTACCTATCTCAGCTTTGAATAGCCTCCACAATGTTAGGCAAAAGCTGCTTTTTGCGTGATACTACTCCAGGAAGCTTTGCACTGTCTCCGTCGATGTTCACTCCAAAAGCCGCATTAAGTGTGTGCTGTGCCTTTGCTCCTGCAAATACAACCTCGGAAGACTCACTGATAATGTCTGTAAGCATAAAGAACAGCATATCAAGCCCGTCATCATCTGCAACCTTAGAAAGCTCAGGCTGGATCTTTTCCTTGATATCTACAAGTTCCTCAGCACTCATGGAATTGATCTGTCCAATTCCAATTGTAAGGTCATCTACTGTAAACTTCTTGAAATCCTGGTGAAGGATCTCAGTAGCAGTCTTGCCACTAAGATTTGAGCCTGCATGGAACATCTCTTTTGCAAACTCTTCATAGTCAACTCCTGCTATCTTGGAAAGTTCCTCTCCTGCCTTTTTGTCGATATTCGTACATGTAGGAGATCTGAACATAAGTGTATCTGATAAAATAGCTGCAAGCAAAAGACCTGCAATAGTCTTATTTATCTCAACTCCGTATTCTTTGTACATAAGATAAATAATAGTACATGTAGAACCAAGAGGCTGGTTTCTAAAGAACACAGGTCCTGCAGTCTCAATGGTGCGAAGTCTGTGGTGATCTATGATCTCCAGGATCTCTGCAGAATCAGCACCGTTAACAGCCTGATTCTTCTCATTGTGGTCAACAAGAATAAGCTGTTTCTTTTTGGCACCAAGGAAATTCCTTCGGCTGATCATTCCGATGTAATGATCATCTTTATCAAGGACAGGGAAATATCTGTGTCTTGTAGATGCCATAACTTCCTGAATGTCTTCAATATAATCATCCATATGGAAAGTGATCAGGTTGTCTTTTTTCATTACATAAGAAACAGGCATACTCTGATTGATAAGTCTTGCTACGACGAATGTATCGTGCGGAGTACAGATTATCTTGGTTCCATGGTCCTTGGCCTGAGTCTGAATAGTCTTGGCTACGCTTGCGCCCTCACAGACTATGATACATCCTGCGTTCATCTCAATTGCGCAAAGCTGCATGTCATATCTGTTACCAAGGATGACAACGTCGCCCTCCTCGATGACATTTTCCATCATATCAGGATTGGCAGCTGCTATAACCACCTTTCCTTTGGTAAGTGTATCCTCGATTTCACCGACGATAAGCTCTCCATCAAGAGTCTCAACAATGTTCTTATAAGATGTCTGAGCCATAGAAAGAATCTTTGGATCAATAACATCCATATATGTTTCAACGATGTCATTAGTTGTTACGATACCTGTAAGCTCATCACCTTCTGTAACACACAGAGTAACTACGCTGGCATCTCGCATTTTTGACCAGGCATTCTTAAGTGACAGGTCATCCTTGATCCCGTCAAGCATACGGATCTCCATGTCTCTTACCTGGGTTCTTACATCCTTTACATAGGCAGGAATCTCAACTCCAAAATGAGATAAAACAAACTGTGTCTCCTCATTCAGATGTCCTGCTCTGCAGGCGATGTAATCATCTCCTGTTATTTCTCTTTTAAGATTTGCATAAGTAATTGCTGCACAGATTGAATCTGTATCAGGATTCTTGTGCCCGGTTACAAATACAGGTCTCTTTTGATTTGTCATATAATTTCTCCTAAATAAAAACCACTAACTCTTTATCCATAATAAACCATCAATATGCGTCTATGCAAACTGACTATTGTAAAGTTCATTGTAAAAACCTTTTTTCTCCAGAAGCTCTTTATGGCTTCCCTGCTCAATGATACGTCCATTTTTCATAACAAGTATCACATCTGCTTCTCTTATAGTTGAAAGTCTGTGAGCAACAATAAAGCTGGTCCTGCCCTTCATCATCCTGTTAAAGGCCTTCTGAATACGTATTTCAGTACTTGTATCTATTGAAGACGTAGCTTCATCAAGTATCAGCATAGGCGGGATGCTGAGCATAACTCTCGTAATGCAAAGGAGCTGTTTCTGTCCCTGAGAGAGATTCCCTCCATTTTCTGAAATAACGGTGTCATAGCCTTCAGGAAGTCTTTTTATAAAACTATGTGCATGTGAAGCCTTGGCAGCTTCAATGATCTCTTCATCGGTAAATCCGCTTCTTCCAAGGGTAATATTATCCTTTATGGTTCCGCTTCGCAGCCAGGTCTCCTGAAGAACCATTCCAAAATTATCCCTTATCTGTCTTCTCTTTAGGTCTTTTAAGTTAATTCCATCAATTGAAATGACGCCTCTATCAACATCATAAAACCTCATAAGGAGATTAATAAGCGTACTCTTTCCGGCGCCTGTTGGTCCAACAATCGCCACTCTCTGCCCCTTCCTGATATCAAGGTTCAAGTCTTCGATAAGCTTTTTATTCTTGTCATATGAAAAGAAAACATCGTTAAACTTAACATCACCTGAAGGCTCAAAAGTATCAGGAGCATCAGCGCTATCAGGAATCTCAGTTTTTTCTTCTATAAGGGCAAAAACTCTCTCTGCGCAGGCAAGCGCGTTCTGAAGTTCTGTAACTACACCTGAGATCTCATTAAATGGCTTGGTGTACTGATTGGCATAGCTAAGAAAAATAGTAAGTCCGCCAACAGTCATGCCCCCTGAAATACAAGTAAGTGCTCCAAACAAAGCAACTGCCGCATAAACAAGATTATTGATAAATCTTGTTCCGGGGTTAGTCAGGGATGAAATGAAAGTTGCCTTTATTGATGTCTCCTCAAGCCTTTCATTTATGCTGTCAAAATACTCCATATTCTCATCTTCATGAGCAAAGGCCTTAACAACTGATAGATTTCCAACCATTTCATCCACAAAAGAAGTCTGCTCAGACCTTGCCTCAGACTGAAGCTTAAAGAGATTAAAACTCCTTGTAGCAATGAATCTGGCTACAAATAAAGAAAGAGGAGTAAGTACAACAACTACCAGCGCAATCTTAAAATTCAGATAGAACATGAACATTAAAGTTCCGACAATAGTCACAATACCTGTAAAAAGCTGAGTAAATCCCATTAGAAGTCCATCTGAAAACAGATCAACATCAGAGATTATCCTGCTTACGATATCTCCTGTCTGCTTGGAATCAAGATAGTCAAACGGGAGTATCTGAAGCCTTTCAAAAGCCTCTTTTCTCACATCCCTTACAACCTGAAAAGTTATCTTGTTATTGGCCTTATTCATGATCCACTGGCAAATAGAAATAATGGCTATAGTCACGATCATCTTAAGCAAGATGCCACCAACAATAGCAAAATCGACATTTCCTTTTCCAATAATATGGTCAATAGCTCTTCCTGCAAGGATTGGTACATATAATGACAAAAGAGCTGTTATCACTGCCAGCAACATTGATAAATATATCAAAAACTTATATCTTGCTGCATATCTTAGTACTTTTTTTAGTGTTCCCTTTTTCATACTGCCCCCTCCTTTTTGTACTGAGAATCATAGATTTCTTTGTAAAGATCACAGCTTTCAAGGAGTTCCTCGTGCGTGCCAATGCCTGCAAGACTTCCGTTATCAAGCACAAGTATCTTATCGCAGTCCCTTACTGCAGATGTTCTCTGCGAAACAATAAAGGTCGTAGGCGGATTGTCCATTCCTGCAATTGCTGCCCGCAAGTTCTTATCTGTAAGATAATCAAGAGCTGACGCACTGTCATCAAGGATAAGAATCTCTGGCTTTCTTACAAGTGCTCTTGCAATTGTAAGTCGCTGCTTCTGTCCGCCTGAGAAGTTCTTTCCTCCCTGGGCCACAACAAAGTCAAGTCCGTTCTCTTTTCCCTTTACTACTTCCTCTGCCTGGGCTATTTTAAGTGCCTCTCGAATTTCGTCGTCTGTGGCATCTTTTTTGCCCCACTTCATGTTATCTCTGATAGTCCCATGAAAAAGAACTGCCTTTTGCGGAACTATACCAATTCTTTCTCTGAGAGCTTCAAGATTATACTCTTTAACATTTAGTCCATCTATAAGAACAGCACCTTCTCTGACGTCATAGAACCTTGGAATAAGATTTATAAGTGTGGACTTACCGCTTCCAGTTCCACCAATTATGCCGATTCTCTCGCCTCTTTTAGCAACGAAGCTTATGTTCTCAATGCTGTCTTCTGCATCCTTATGATAGCTCATTGATACATTGTTAAAGACAACATGTTCTTCCACATCTGAAAACTCTGTAACACTTCCCTCTTCCATAGAATACTTATATTCCATAAGTTCCTGAACTCTGTTTCCTGAAGCAATGGCCTTAGTCATTGTAAGTATCAGATTGGCAAGCTTAATGAGCTCCACAAGAATCTGGAACATGTAGTTGTACAATGCAACCATCTCTCCCTGCGTAAGTTCACCTGCATCAACCAAAAAAGCTCCCTTATAGATCAAAAACACAACAGAAAGATTAAGGATTGCGTAAGTTACGGGATTCATAAGAGCTGTCACCGAGCCAACAAACTTCTGAAGGCCCATGAGCCTGTCATTGTTTAGATCAAAGTTTTCCTTTTCCCTGTTTTCAAGGCCAAAGGCTCTTATAACCCTCACGCCCGTATGATTTTCTCTTGTAAGTCTAAGAAGCGTATCCAGGCCTTTTTGTATCTTTTCATATCTTGGAATGCTCCAGCCTGTAATAAAAACAACTACAAAGGCCAAAAGCGCAATTGTCACCACAAAGACAAGGGCCTGCCTGAAGTCGATTGTAAAAGCCATGGCCATAGCGCCAAATACAACAAAAGGCGACCTTAAAAGGAGCCTTATTGTCATGTTGACACCCTGCTGAACCTGGTTCATATCGCTGGTCATTCTGGTTATCATTGCAGAAGTTCCAAGTTTGTCCATATCCGAATATGATAATTTCTGGATATTATCAAAAAGAGCTTTCTTAGCCTTTTTTGCGAATCCGGCTGCAGCTTTTGCCGCAAAAAACTGCGCTGTAACAGCACTGATACAGCCTACAAAGCACAGCAATATAAGTAAAAGGCACATCTTTATGACATAGCCCTTATCTCCACTTGCAATTCCCTTATCTATCATTGCAGCGATAACAAGAGGAACAAGCAGTTCAAATGAGGCCTCAAGAAGTTTAAATAAAGGTCCCAGTATAGTTTCTTTTTTGTAGTCTTTTAAATATACAAGTAATTTTCTCATCAGTTCTCCAACAAAAGTTAGTCTTAATCTATTTAGTAATTTATTCTTAACCCCTTGGGATAATGATTTTTAAGCATACCACCTGCAGCCTTTGCCCAACCGATGCTATAGCTGTCAGTTGTTATAAGTACCCATCCCTTGCTGTCTTTTTTCACCTGGTTAGATGCAGCATCTAACGTATCATCTGTAATCTTCATGGTCTGACCATTCAGGTAACTCTTTATCTCAGAGCTATCAGAAGGGTAGTCCTTATAAAGGCATACATCTTCAGACTTTAAAAACAGTGCCAGCGCATGAGAAGGCTCAAACCTGTCTTTTTTAACAGTTCCAAGGTGTAGTCCTCCTCTCATGACCTTAAGCCCATTTACTGAAGGCATATCCTCCGGGCAAAGATAGAGCTGATCACCAAACATGTATATGAGTCCATTAAGACTCCTTCCACCTTTAAGGCCGCAAACCATTCTGCCCCTTTTAATTTCAAAGCTCTTTTTATCAAAAGAAATATTCTCTTTTACAAAAGCTTCAAAAACCTTGGTACACTCAGGCTTTGCAGCTATGTTCCTGCCTCCCGGCACATAGGAACTTACATTTTCCCTGGTGAGCTCTCCGTCTCTTTCAAGCACACACAAAAAATGCCCCTCCCCTTTTAATTTATGGGGCCATAATCTGAGAGAATCTGCCACTGCTTCTTTGCACTTATCTGCCCTACCAGAATCAATTGATGCGTACCTATCAAAAAGTTCATCAGAAATAAACTCTTTTCTACCATTTTCAATTCCGCCGGTTTTCTCCACTTTTACTACATGAAAATCAGGATTATTAAAAAGAAAATCAAAGATAGTTTCTTCATTCTCATCAGCAGAAAAAGTACAAGTGGAATACACAAGCCTTCCTCCCGGGAGGAGCATTTTGGCTGCATTTGACAGGATTTCTTTTTGTCTCACCGCACAGGCTCTGACATTTTCAAGGCTCCATTCATCGCCGGCGTTATCATTTTTTCTGAACATTCCCTCGCCTGAACAGGGCGCATCCACAAGTATCTTCTCAAAGTATCCTTCAAAAACCTCAGATAAATGCGCGGAATCTTCATTGAGCACAAGGGCATTCTTTATTCCAAGTCTCTCCACATTAAGAGATAAGATTCTGGCTCTGTCCCTGTTTATCTCATTAGTCACAAGAATACCTTCTCCATTCATGTAAGAAGCAATCTGCGTAGTTTTCCCGCCTGGGGCTGCGCAAAGATCGAGTATCTTTTCACCAGGCTTTGGGTCAAGGAAATGTACGGGTGCCATGGCACTTGGCTCTTGGATATAATAAAGCCCCGCCTCATGATATGGATGTTTACCGGGCTGAGCATCTTCATAATAGAATCCCTTTTCTTCCCATGGAACTTCTTTTTCTATATACAAAAGCTTAGACTTTAGATCTTCTCCGTTGCATTTAAGCGTATTTACCCGTAAGGAGTGATATCTTTCATCATTGTCAAAAGAGCTTAAAAAGTCATCGTACTCTTTTTCACCAAGATATGATTTCATTCGTTCTTTAAAATCTACAGGAATCAAAATAGGAACCTCCACAAAAACTCTATGGCTATACTAACAGTTTTTTTCATTAATCACAAATCAACTCAAAAGAAGCTGATGCAAAACGCACCAGCTTCTTTTGGATTTTATAAATCAATATTCAGTTACAATCATAAAAAACAGAAAATCAACCTTCTATGATTCTCATATCATTATGATTATTTTGCATTCTCTTTAACGAATTTCTTAATTCCCTTAAAAGTTTCAGGACTAATAATATGTTCGATCCTGCAAGCATCGTTCTCAGCAATTTCCTCGTTAACTCCGGCGGTAAGCATCAAAAACTTGGTAAGGTTGGTATGCTTTTCGTAAACCTTTTTCGCAGTTTTTAATCCTTCCTCTGTAAGAACGAGCTCACCATCATTTTCAACAACGATCAGTCCATTGTCTTTTAAGATTCCTACCGCTCTTGAAACGCTAGGTCTAGAAAAACCGAGCTCATTGGCAACATCGATAGAACGGACCATTCCCTTCTTCTTTTTTAAAAGGTATATTGTCTCGATATAGTCTTCACCTGATTCGTGCATCTTAAAGCCCCTCTCCACATTTTTTTAATGTACAATGTACAGATTTTCCTTTTGATCATATAACACAATAATATTATATTGCACACAATCAATTTAATCAAGTACTATATCCTCTTTTTATTCAACTAATTCTTTTATCATACGTTCTGTGGCTCTATCATACTCTCTGAAAAGCTTTTTAGCGGCCTGAGGGCGGCAATACACCTTCCAGTATCCGCTGTAAAGATAGTTCTTGCCTTTGTTGCACATAAAGCCATTAACATCTTCAAGCGGATATCCAAGAATGATCCCCATCTCGTGCGGGAAGTCCATGCGATCCATAAGATAAAGGCTATACCTGAAAGAAAACTCTTTTAACACAGAATCTATATCAGTGTTCTCATAATCAAGCTTTCTTAAAAAAGAAGCAATCATATTCTTATTCAGATATTGTGAAAGTCCACGTCTATTGTAGAGCAAAAGAGTAAGCATCCCATTGTTGTTTGATAGCGTCAATATCTCAACTTCTGTCCCCTTTAAAACACTTAAAACTTCCTCATAATTAATCGCTCTTGTAACAAATAAAGATGCTATCTTTAACCCTGCCAAAAGAGGCGCACAACTAAGAACCATCATATGTCTTACATTGTTTCTATCGATCTTATTTGCCAGTTCTGTACTCATCCCCGATTTTTCCTATAAATACTCTTCTCCTCTTTTTTGTATTTAAACAAGAGCAAGTCCCAAATTCTTGCATGCATCAACAGCTTCATCATCTGGAGCACTATTAGCAATAACTCCTTCATTACCAACAACTGTTGCGCCTGCAGCTTTCATTCTGTCTACCCAGTCACGCATCCACTGGCCATCACCCCAGCCATATGAACCAAAAAGGCCAAGCTTCTTGCCTGCACACTGATTTTCGAAAGTAGAAATAAATGGTTCAACTACAGATTCTTCCAAAACCTCAGCTCCCATTGCAGGGCATCCAAGCGCGATAGATGTATCTGATGAAAGGTCTGAGGGACTGATAGAATCAAATGTCACAACTTCTGCCTCTGCTCCGCCCTGTCTGATTCCATCGGCTACTGCATTTGCCATAGCCTCAGTGTTACCGCTACCTGACCAATAAACAACTTTTACCTTACTCATACTTATTCCTCCAGTATTATTTTATTTGTAAATGGAAACACATTAGATGAATGTTAGCTAACGCTAACACTGTAATGTTAGCATAGGCTTACACGTCAATCAAGATATTTTGCGGATTTCTATTGAGAAAAAATGTCGGTTGTTCTTGTGCAACAAAAAAGGCTGTCCATATTGGACAGCCTTTTAAACTTATTTAGCGTATTCAGTTGCTCTACTCTCTCTAATGATATTAACCTTGATCTGACCGGGATATTCCATTTCATCCTCGATCTTCTTAGCAATATCACGAGCCATAAGTACCATATCGGCATCTGAAACCTGCTCAGGAACTACCATTACTCTGACTTCTCTACCAGCCTGGATAGCAAATGAGTGATCAACACCCTTAAAGCTATTGGTAATATCCTCGAGTTCTTTTAATCTTGATGTGTAAGTTTCTAAAGTCTCTCTTCTAGCGCCCGGTCTAGCTGAAGAAATTGTATCAGCTGCCTGAACAAGGACTGCTATAAGTGACTGTGGCTCAACATCACCATGATGTGCCTCAACCGCGTTGATAACGATCTGAGATTCCTTATACTTTTTACAGATATCTACACCAAGCTGAATATGTGAACCTTCAAGTTCATGGTCAACAGCCTTACCAATATCATGTAAAAGACCTGCTCTCTTAGCAACTCGAACATCAAGTCCAAGCTCTGATGCCAAAAGTCCGCAGAGCTGCGCTACCTCAACAGAATGTTTAAGGCAATTCTGTCCGTAGCTCGTTCTGAATTTCATACGACCAAGAATCTTTATAACTTCAGGATGAAGTCCGTGAACACCTGCCTCAATAGCAGCGTTTTCACCTTCTTCTTTGATCTTGGCAGCAACTTCCTTTTGTGCCTTCTCAACCATCTCTTCGATTCTTGCCGGGTGAATTCTTCCGTCAACAATAAGTTTCTCAAGTGCTATACGAGCGACTTCTCGACGTATAGGGTCAAAACCAGAAATTACTACAGCTTCCGGTGTATCATCAATAATGAGATCTACACCAGTCATTGTTTCAAGAGTTCTAATATTTCTTCCTTCTCTACCGATGATTCTACCCTTCATCTCATCGTTAGGAAGCTGAACTACAGAAATTGTAGTTTCAGAAACATGGTCAGCTGAACAACGCTGAATTGCGTTAACAACTATCTCCTTAGCCCTCTTATCTGCTTCTTCCTTTGCCTCAGCTTCCATGTTTTTGATCATGACAGCTGATTCGTGTTTTACATCATCTTCGACAATCTTTAAAAGATACTCTTTTGCCTGCTCGGAGGTTAAGCCAGAGATTTTTTCAAGTTCCTGTATCCTCTGTTCGTTTAGCTTTGCAACCTCTTCACTCTTCTTGCTCAGTGCCTCTTCACGGGCATTTAAGCTTTGCTCTTTTCTTTCAATCGCTTCAGATCTTTTTTCGACGTTTTCCTCTTTCTGCTGAATCCTTCTCTCGGTACGCTGAACCTCATTACGACGGTCCTTTACTTCTTTCTCGAGATCATTACGTGTTTTCAGTGCCTCTTCCTTTACTTCAAGAAGTTTCTCACGCTTCGTTTCTTCGGCAGTTTTGAGTGCTTCGTCAATAATCTTTCTTGCCCTTTCCTCTGCACTTCCGATCTTACCCTCAGTTACCTTTTTCTGGTAACCTGTAGATATGAACCATGCTGCAACAAAAGCGACAAGAGCTGCTACTACTGCAATAATAACAGTGGTCATTACAGGAGCACCTCCTTATTCAATTTTCATTGTACAATATTTTGTATAGAGAGCCCAAAATATACCCTCTTTGATACAATTTTACAACACTTTAAATTTTACCTTTTATAAATGACAGTGTCAAGAAGCGCAAATAGGATAAAGTCAGAAAATCAAAAGAAAAATCAAAAGGCATCCATTGCCTTTTTTACAAGGTCCATACTGTATCCTTTTCTAAGTAAAAAGGCCATGATCTTTTGCTTTTCCTTATATTCCATCTCTGGATCGAAGTGCTTTTTTTGTAATAAATGTTCTATCTGATTAAGTTCAGTCTCAGAAACGCTCTCGAAAAGTCCTTCACTTTCAAGCTCATCAAATATATCTAAAATTGTCTGTTTATCTATTCCTTTGGCAGAAAGGTCCTGAACAACTCTGTTCTTGCTTCTGCTTTCAATGTGATAGACAATGTAATCTCTTGCAAATCTGTGGTCATCTAAATATCTGTATGATTTAACATATTCTATCGCCGCATCAATGGCATCATCTGAATATAAACCTTCAGAAAGCTTATCTCTAAGCTGCTTTTCGTTGTAGTCCTTCTTTTGAAGAAGATTCATCGCTCTCTTGATAGCTCTTTTGGGAAGAAGTTCTTTTGTTATCGTTTCGTATGCGCTTTCTGATAATTCATTGTTAATCTTGATATTGTAATCTCTTAACTCACCTTTATAAAGAAGGAACGCAAACTCACCATCGATGTAAACTTTACTTCTTTTTTTATCAAATTCAATTATGTCTGAAATAATCATGCCAACATTCCTTATTGAAAATATCAAATGCTAATTCTTTACAGTTTTTCATTTATACAAGAATCGGTGGTCATTACGACCACCGATTAACATTTTTTATCTGATTATTTAGAAGCTTTGCTCTTCTTAGCTGCCTTTGCTTCATCATCACCTGCAGCAGCTGTATTTACCGCAGCTGCATTGCTGAAGTTGTCTACAGGAAGCCCATAATGAGCTCTTACCTTTGCTTCGATCTCGTCTCTGATCTGAGGGTTGTTCTCAAGATAGAGCTTGGCATTCTCACGGCCCTGTCCTATCTTCTCTCCCTCGTACTGATACCATGCACCGCTTTTATTAACGATATCAACGCCTGCAGCAAGATCAAGAATATCGCCTGTAGCTGAGATGCCCTTACCAAACATGATATCAAACTCAGCCTCTTTGAATGGAGGAGCAATCTTGTTCTTAACTACCTTAACTCTTGTTCTGTTACCGATGTTCTCACCGTTCTGCTTGATAGCCTCAATACGACGAACATCCATACGAACTGATGAATAGAACTTAAGAGCACGTCCACCTGTTGTTGTCTCAGGATTACCGAAC
The DNA here is from genome assembly GCF_000420825.1 of Butyrivibrio sp. AE2015. GTDB lineage: Bacteria > Bacillota > Clostridia > Lachnospirales > Lachnospiraceae > Butyrivibrio. The sequence continues at coordinate 12,856 of NZ_ATVR01000042.1, forward strand.
ATAACACCAACTTTCTCACGAAGCTGGTTGATGAATACTACTGTACAGTTTGACTTGCTGATAACAGCAGTAAGTTTACGAAGAGCCTGTGACATAAGTCTTGCCTGAAGACCTACATGAGAATCACCCATATCTCCATCGATTTCAGCCTTTGGAACAAGGGCTGCAACTGAGTCAACTACAACAATATCGATAGCGCCTGAACGCACCATAGTCTCTGTGATCTCAAGAGCCTGCTCACCACTGTCTGGCTGTGAGATGTAAAGGTTATCAACATCAACACCGATGTTCTTAGCATATACAGGATCAAGAGCGTGCTCAGCATCGATAAATCCCGCAATACCTCCGCGCTTCTGAACTTCTGCTATCATATGCAGTGTAACTGTTGTCTTACCACTGGACTCAGGTCCATATATCTCAATGATCCTTCCCTTAGGAATACCACCAAGGCCAAGTGCAATATCAAGGCTAAGTGATCCTGTTGGGATAGTTTCTATATTCATAGTATCTGATGAGTCGCCAAGCTTCATAACAGCGCCCTTACCAAACTGTTTCTCAATCTGTCCAAGAGCTGCCTCTAATGCTTTTTGTTTATCTTCTCTTTCCATACCGATCTCCTTTTTAAGAACATTCGTTCTGTATATAAACATACTAAAACAAGTGTTCGATTGTGTCAATAATTTTTTCTACAAATTTGTTAATTCTTTTATCAAACTACTCTTTGAAATTCCTGGCAGAAATGCCAAAAAGATCTGTCAGCATACAGTACCTGATAAATACCGTATTGCCTCTTCCCCTTAGAACATACACAAGTCATTGCCCAAGACAGGCAATGACTTGATAAAGGTTATCATATAAATACTTTGTTGTCAAAAATATTTTTTAATTAAAAGCACTCATGTCATACTGCCTGCAAAGTGAAGCATATTCCTGATTTATCAGCTGAACCATGTCTGCGTCTCCGCTAATATTGTCAGGATGGAACATTTTCATGAGGTCTTTGTATCTCTTTTTCAATGTAAGAGGAGTATTGGCTCCTCTGAAAAGAAGATCCAGAGCATCATACTCATTTTCTCTCTGATACATCTTTTCTCTCTCAAGTCTGATAAAGTCAGCCTCAAGTTTCTTTTTATCACTGTTTAACTGGTCGAAACCACTGTTAAGGATTTTTAATCTCTGTTCAAATAAAGCTTTGTCATTATTCAGTTTTCTGGACGCAGTCTCAAGTTTTCTCTCTGCTGTATCCATTCTGTCTCTGAAAGCCTGTTCATCTGCTTCCAAACGAGCATATCGCTCAGAAAGCGCGCTCTCCTGATTCTCAAGACGAACACTCTCTTTAAAAAGCCATACTCGAAGTTCTGAAAGATCATCCTCTGTGCCGTTTAAGATAATCTCTTCCAAATTTCTCTTTTCTACCATAGTAATTGCCCCCGTTACTACTGCCGCCTCCATGGACTTTGTTAAAAGGCAGCTCTTACAACATTACTCTTTATTGTCTTCCTGTGGAAAAGCAATGTCTACCGCTTCGCCGTCGTCCATCATATTTTCTTTTTTGCTGGCAAAGCGATCCACAATATCCGGTACAAGATCCAGAACTTTTGTAACAGCATCCTGATTCTTGATATTAACAAGTTTTGTGGAACCATTCTTGATAACAAGGACCGCACTTGGAGACATCTTTGCACCAAATCCGCCTGTTCCGCCGTTTTTCTTGTCAGCAGATGTAGCACCGGCTCCAACGCCAAAAGATACATCTACCAAAGGAAGTACAATAGTATCACCAACCTGAGTAGGCTGACCAACTACTGTCTTGGCCTCAATTACAGAATGCATTCCGTTTAATAATGACTCAACTACGCCGTTAAAATTATTCTCTCCCATCATACCCTCCAGATAATCAGTTTTATTACGATCTTAATATTTTTTTGAAGCGTCTGATTACCTTTTTAACATCTTTGTTAAAAAAGCAGACCGCCGCACTGTAAACTACAGTAAATAATGTGATGTGTCCCTTCAAATGCGCATCCATTTCTATGACTTTCTCATCAAAATCAGGTTCAAAACTGACCTTGTTAAAAAGAAAAGGATACATGGCGCCAAAGATACCTACAAGCTCAGCAGTCTGTGCCGGGTCCCCGGTTCCAAGACCTAATCGGATATTACATTTGTCAGGAAGGATCATCTTAATGATCCGCAAAAGTTTACGCTTTACGAGGTCAAATGCTCTCTTAAAGATGTCATTCTCTATTGTGGTTTTAATCATACTAATCTTACCACAAACTCTAGATATTGTATATTGTATTTTTTCAAACACATTTTGTGGCGTTTCCAGAATATTAGTAACTTTATCTATGATATTCCAGAGCACATCCAGAAAAGATTTTGGCTCGTCTAAAGCTTCCTCATCGGATTCTTTTTCAGTTGCAGTTCCATCAGGTGAATTGTTTTCTTCCTTTTCAGAAGCTTCTTCCTTTTCAGAAGCTTCTTCTTTACCCGCTTCTACGGAATCTGCTTCTTCCTTAACAGCCTCCGCGTGATCATTTTCAGGAATATTGCTCATTTCCACAACGCCGCTTGAAGGTTTACCTTCGTCTTTATTATCTTTATTATCGGCTTTTTCCTTCTTTTTCCTTAAAGGAAAAACCCTGATACCAAATAATCTGACTTCGAATTGCTTGTTCTCCGGATATACGATCCCGCCGCTCAAAATGTGAAGAAGCCAGGAAAAAGACACCCTGGCGTATACTTTTTCTGCATCAAATCCCCCATCCAGATCCGTTCTCGGAATCGAACTGTCAATCCTATATCTGACAGGAACAAACAGTATAAGTAATAAAAGAATAAGGATAAACCCGATTACGCAAAGCAGAATTATCCCTAATATTTTCAAAAATGTTAATACACCCGCCAACATAAAAATCCCCGTCAATCAACTTTTGTAGTTAAAGAAAATACGTGTTAATTGGTCTTTTCCTTACTTTCAAGATAATCAAGAAGTCTTCCGTCAAGCCCAGCCATTGAAGCTTCCTGCGATATCCTAAGCACCAGATCAACCGCTTCCTCATGACTTGAAGCAATCCCATAAATAAATGAAGGGTGTGCTTTAAAGTAAGCCTGTTTTAAGAAAGCACAGTGTACGATATCAAGCTGATCATTGGCATTTAAAGCCCTTGTCACACAGAAAATAGAGAGCTGTCCCGCCCCATGTTTAAGTTTCCATTTAACAAGCGCCTTATTATTAACAGAAGCTCCCCAATACAGATCCTTATAAAACTCACAGAATCCTCTTTTTTTCATCTCAACTCCCAAGGAAAAACATTCTAATTATATATAAATCACCATCAATTTTATCATATTAAAGATGATTATTATACTTTTTTACTCCACCCCAAAATATGCGTCAAAAATCCTCTTTGCAATAGGAACTGCGTAGCTTCCACCGCTTCCGGCATTCTCTACGATGATAGTAACGCAGATCTCAGGATCTTCAGCAGGCGCGTATCCTGTGAACCAGGCATGGGAATCCGACTGAGAATTAAATTCAGCAGATCCCGTCTTACCTGCAGCGCTATAAGACAGGCCCTTTAACTTGCTGGCTGTTCCCGTCTGTACTACCTGCTCCATCATCTGACGCAGAATAGCTGCTTCATCTGATGACATTAGTCTTTTATACTTTTCAAAAGAAAAGCTCTCTACAACCTTACCGTCATCTCTTTTAACCTGAGTAAAAAAGCAAGGCTTCATGAGAACGCCTCCATTTGCCACAGCACAGGTGATCATATTCATATGAATCGGAGATACCGATGTTGTTCCCTGACCAATTGAAAGCTGCATAATATCGGAAGAAGACATGTTATCCGAGTAAACAGCGCTGCTCTTTGAATAGAGCACATCCAGCGGCAATTCCTGCCCAAACATCAAATCATTCAATGTACTTTTAAAAGACTTGGCGGATATCCCCATTCCAATATTGGCAAAAGAAGAATTGCAGGACTCAGCAAATGAAGTAAAAAGATCAAGGTTTCCGTGAACCTGACCGTGATAACAGGAAATACTGTCAGCCCCGGCACTAAAGCTTCCCGAACATGTAAATCTGTAATCATCGTAATCCGAAGGATGATCCTTTAAATATGCAAGGGAAGTAACAATCTTAAATGTTGATCCCGGTGGATACATTCCCTGGGTAGCCCTGTTTAAAAGCTTGGCATCAGAAGATTTATCAGCTAAAAGACTATCCCATTCCTCTGCGATATTATTGGGATCAAAATCAGGTTTGGATACCATTGCCAGTATCTCACCGGTCTTGGGATTAGATACAATTATAGCTCCCTTCCTTGCTGCAAGTGCATTGAAAGCCACCTCCTGCAGATTCACATCAAGAGTTGTCACAACACTATCACCTGGATACTTTGATCCAGATGCATCGAGCTTAACCTTCTCAGACAATTCAATGCTGGTATTTATAAGATAATAATTGGCAAGGGCCTCGATTCCGGCCTTACCATTCGTTGAATATCCCACAACATGAGCAAACTCTTTATCATAAGGATAGACTCTTGTCTCAGTTCCATCCTCAGCCTCCTGAGTATAGGCCAAAGCCTCGCCGTTTCTTGAAAGGATCTTACCTCTCGTGTTCTGGGCCAAAAGAATTGCCTGCCTTGTATTGTAGCTGTTGTTCATAAGGGTCTGCCTGTTTGAATATGAATAATAGCAGATATACCCAAGCATAGCCCCGAACAAAACAGCGTAGAACACTGAAAGCACGATTATGGGATATGATCTGATCTTCTTTTTCTTAGTCTTCTTTCCGTCTCTCATTTTCTCTGCGCCTCTTCATTCTTTCGATAGCTTCATACCTCTCATCTGTTCTGATCATGAATATGCCCTGCGCAATCATGATCATCATTATAGTTACAAGAACCGATGAGCCGCCATAGCTCACAAAAGGCAGCGTAACGCCTGTGAGCGGAATGAATTTGGATCCGCCGCCAATTGTAAGGAAAGTCTGAAAAATATAGGCCACTCCAATTCCGCAGACTACAAGTCTGTAATATGTATCCCTAAGATAATAACCAAGTCTCATAATCTCGATAAAAGTACTGACGCAGATAAGCGCCATCAGAACAGCAAAAATAACTCCCATCTCCTCCGCAATAGCCGAAAAGATAAAGTCCTGCTCAACAAAGGGGATAGACTTTGGAGTTCCTCCATATAGTCCCAGTCCAAACCAGCCTCCGGAACTAATTCCAAAAAGAGACTGGGATAACTGATATCCTGTTGACTCTATATCCAAAAAAGGATCAAGCCAGGCCTGAACACGGACCTGAATATGTGAAAAGAGCTTGTAGGCTATCGCACTTGCAAGTGCTCCAAATCCAAGTCCGATCGCCAGATATCCGATATTCTCTGTGGAAATATAGATAAGTGCCAGATAAATGACAAAAAAGATAAGCGCACTTCCAAGGTCTTTTGACAAAACAAGGATAATTACATGTATAGCAGCAACCACAGAAGCTAAAAATAATTGCCAGATATTCTCCGCAGTGTCGAGGGCACCTGCCATAAAGAATAAAAAGAGAATCTTAACAAATTCAGAGGGCTGAAGCGTTATACCGCCGATCGTATAGGTAATCTTGGAGCCATTGGTAACAGCTCCAAGGAAAAGAACTACTCCTATAGCCACAACACCCATTGCTGCGTAGATCCAGGTAAATCTCTTGAGAAATTCAAATCTGAATATGATCTCAGGAACTATAAAACCTATAACAAAAGAAGCTACTATTATAAAGAACTGCTTTACAGCCCTGTCATAGGACAACCTGGTGAGGATAATAAGCCCTATCATCATAAGCATGCAGCTATTATTGATAATAAGGCGGTTACCATCAGGATAGATAACATAAAACAAAAGAAGGACAGATGAAAATGCAATTATCTGAAAAGCAAAGAAAAACAGGTAAACAGGCTTTCCTGTCCTTGCCATTATCTGAATAAAGCATGCAATCTGAATTGCAAACATAAGTATGATCTGTCTGATATATAAGCCTTTTCTTTTATTTTCAGTCTTCCATCTAAACGCCACAAACGCTTCAAGTGTATATAAAAACATCAAAAAAGCTATGACATATTTTGATATCTCAGTTACGTATAATTCCATTAGTCTATTCTACTCCGCGTTTAAAATGCCCGGTTGTAAACTTAAGATCTTCAAACACAGCGCTCATACTGCCATTCTCAATAAGGTCAGCAAACCCTTCTGTAACTGCATAAGCCCTATCGCCATCTTCAACAGTCAGGTCTATCCTGTAATTGTCAAAAGAAAATCTGCCGGTAATGTTCTCCATCTTTTTATGGAGTGATGTTGGAAGCGCATTCCAAATGACATTGTAGCAGTTCCTGCAATTGGTCGTCACCTTAAGCTCATTGCCCATTCTGTCTACAATGGCAGTCTCGGATGAAGAGATTTTCCCCTGATTGCCGCTGCATTTATCCAGTGTCTTTTTGACGCAGCCGGCGCTGATCATCATAGGCGCATATCCATAAACGTTAAAAGACACAGGAATACCGAGATTTCCCCTGACTTTATCTGCTACTTCAGCTGCCTCGTGAATAGTAAGTTCAAGCGGAACCGACACCTCTGAAACCAGCTCTTTTACCATGGCTGCAGCCTGCTCATTCCAAATATACATGCCATAATCGAGAATGACCTTCCCTGTATAGCCCTTCTCTTTAAGAATTCCAAGCTGTTCCAAATTGCGCACAAGAAGACCTGAAATTCCCTTGGCATCAGCAGAATCCGCAATTCTCGCAACATCAAGAGTTCCATCAAAGCTCTCATGCCTTGTCATGTATGGAAGTGCAGCAATAATCTCAGCACCATCCCCGTCAAAAGACCTATCACTCTCCAAAAAAAGATTGCTGTCTATATAGATTCTTGAAATACTGTGCTTTTTATTCTGAACCTCAAGCACACTCTTAAGCTGCTCCCTGGTATTAACAAGAACATGAAGACAGGGCTTGTTATTAGCCTCTCTTAAAACTGACTTCTCAGGGGAAGCTGTGGCTATCCTTACCACCTTTTCTGCCTCATCTTTATCATTGTCAGCTCTTTTCATCTCATGATCCGGCTCAGTTATGCAGACAAACATCTGATCGCATAGATTCCTTCTAAGCTCATTGAGCTCACTTACAGGAATGAAAATGCCCTTTCCGCTTCCGCGATCATCTATATCTATATCAATTTTCTCAGGCTCAAATACTGTGCCTCCAAACTTGGAAAGCTGTTTAAGAACACTCTCCTTGTCCATAGGGCGTTTTGAAGCCTCCTGGACCTTGTTTCCATGAGTTTCAAGGACAATCTCCTGTCCACCATGAACAAGAGACATAATAAGAGATGCCTCTTCTCCAACACAGAGCCTGCAGCTAAGCTTACATTTAAGCTTCAACTCTTTATCAAGATACTTCTCTTTTACATCGGCAAGAACCCTGTCAGAAGTGCCGTTATATGACGGCGAATAAAGAGTTACCATGTCCTTGCCGTTGTGCTTGTGGTAATATCCCTGACTGATCTGAGTCCTAAGATAAAGAGAACTTAATATCTCCATATCCTCTTTGGAAATCTCATGATGAGCCGTAGGATCTTTATAATACAGATCGATATATTTGCGGTAGATAGATGTAACGCCGGCAGCATATTCAGGGCGCTTCATCCTACCTTCTATCTTAAAAGAATCTATTCCTGCCTCTATAAGCTCCGGAATAATAGAAACAGTGCACATATCCTTAAGGCTAAGGGGATACTGCTCTTTGCCGCTGCGCTCTCCTAATAGAGAATAAGGAAGTCTACAAGGCTGGGCACATCTGCCTCTGTTGCCGCTTCTGGTACCAACCATACTGCTAAAAAGACACATTCCGGAATAACAGTAGCACATTGCGCCATGGATAAAGGCTTCAACTTCGACGTCTGCCTTTTCCCTTATCTCTTTCATCTCCATCAGGCTAAGCTCTCTTGCAGGAACGACTCTGACACAGCCAAGGTCTTTTAAGAGTCTGGCTCCATTTACACCTGTTACAGTTGCCTGTGTACTTGCATGAAGCTCAATGTTCGGGAACTCATCCCTTATTAGCTTCATAACTCCAAGGTCCTGAACTATGACACCATCAAGCTTTTTTTCTGCAAAAGGCAGCATAAAATCATATAACTCGCCGTACTCTCTCTCTTTTACAAGAGTGTTCACAGTCATATAGATTTTTTTGCCAAATAAATGAGCATAAGAAATAGCGTCCAAAACCTGCTGAGTGTCAAAATTGTCAGCATAGGCTCTGGCGCCAAATTTCGCTCCACCAAGATAAACGGCATCTGCGCCTGCATTGAAGGCGCCAACCATTGTTTCATAGCCCCCGGCCGGGGCAAGTAATTCTACTTTCTTCATAATATCTTTTAACTCAAAAATAGGCTGTCACTACGACAGCCTAAACAATCACTTTTTACTTCCTGTTCCCTTGACCTGAGTTTCAAGCTGAATGATCTTTTTGGATGAATCATCGAGCTTAGTCTGCAGGCTCTTACTGTTCTTTTCAGTATTCTCAAGCTTGATCTGAGTTGCGATAAGCTCGTGCTTCAGATCATAAAGCTCTTTTTCTTTTTCTGAAAGCTGCTCTTCCATAAGCTCAATCTGCTTTTTAGATTTGAAATAATCATCTGCGATGTTGAGCTGCAACAGGACATTTTGAGTATCAATCGGCTGCCTCTTGAAACCATCGATCTTGTTGTATTCAGAAATCTTGTTGTTGATATATGAAGCAACCTTCTGCAGATACTCTTCACTTTCATATCCGCTTAAGGTAAAAACTTTCCCACCAATGATAACTTCGGTATCTGTCTTGGATGCCATGTAAACTCTCCCCCCGAACACAAATTAAATGTCGAATTATTACGATGTATACTTCATGATTATATATCGCCATCACTAGGGTTTTCAAGCCCTAAATGATGATATGCCTCATCCGTCACAACTCTTCCCCTGGGCGTTCTGTTAATAAGTCCATTCTTTATAAGATAAGGCTCATAGACGTCCTCGATTGTGCCGGAATCCTCACCAATTGCGGCTGCAAGCGTATCAAGTCCTACAGGTCCGCCGCCGAACTTATTTATCATGGTCAAAAGAATATTTCTGTCAGTATGGTCAAGGCCAAGCTTATCAACATCCATAAGGTCCAAAGCCACATTGGCGACTTCTTCTGTTATGGAGCCGTCATACCTTACCTGGGCAAAATCTCTTACTCTTTTAAGTATCCTGTTGGCAAGACGCGGTGTGCCGCGGCTTCTTCTGGCCATCTCTTTTGCTCCGTTAGGGTCAACGTCCACATTCAATACCCTGGCAGACTGCCTGATAATAGAGCACAGCTCGTCAATATCGTAGAACTCCATTCTGTGGATCATTCCGAATCTGTCACGAAGAGGCGCTGAGAGCATTCCCGCCCTGGTGGTTGCTCCGATCAGAGTAAAGTGCGGAAGGTCAAGCCTTATGGACCTTGCTGTTGGCCCCTTACCAATCATGATATCTATACAGTAATCTTCCATTGCAGGATAAAGAACTTCCTCAACCTGTCTATTCAGTCTGTGTATCTCATCAACAAAGAGCACATCGCCCTCCTGAAGGTTGTTTAAAATTGCTGCCATATCCCCGGGCTTTTCAATAGCAGGGCCTGACGTGATCTTTATATTAACACCCATCTCATTGGCAATAATGCTGGCAAGTGTGGTCTTTCCAAGTCCTGGAGGCCCGTAAAAAAGAAGGTGGTCAAGACTCTCTCCTCTTCCCTTTGCAGCTTCTATATATATCTTAAGGCTCTCTTTTATTTTCTTTTGTCCAATATATGAATCCAGAGTTTTAGGACGAAGTGACCCTTCAATTCTGGCGTCCTCAACATTGGCCTGAGTGTCAACTCCCCTGGCATTCGTTACTATCTTACGCTTTTCCATACAATTCTTCCCTGTTACGAATTAAATCTATAAAAAATCTCATATTTCATTATCAGAACATCTCTTTTAATGCCTGTTTTAAGATAAGCTCAGTGTCACCTGACATTTCAGGATTAACAGAAAGGACCTTTCTTACTGCCTTTGTGGCATCCGCAGCACTATATCCAAGAGAAACAAGCGCTGCCACGGCTTCATCCCTTGCAGGACTCTCAGAATTCCCAATGTCTGATGATGAAAGACCTGCCGCAGATGCAAGCATAGTGTCCTCTGTTGCCTTTATTTTGTCCCTGAGTTCAAGAGTGATCCTCTCCGCTGTCTTTTTCCCGACTCCCGGAGCCTTGGAAATTGCGCCGCTGTCCCCGGCAATGATTGCAAACCTCAGATCATCCGGCGTCATAACAGACAAAATGGCAAGACCGCCCTTAGGTCCTATTCCATTAACAGTAATGAGCATCTTAAAAAGATTAAGCTCATCCCTTGAAAGAAAACCAAACAGCGTAAACGCATCCTCTTTTACATTGGTATAGGTGTAGAGCTTAACCGCCTCTCCAATTCCCGGCATCCTGTCCATTGTGGACCCAGATATATTCACATTGTAGCCGACACCATTCACGTCAACTACCGCATTCCCCTCTTCAATACTCTCTAAAATTCCATTTACATATGCTATCAAAGTCTCATCCCCGTTTTCACTTAATTCATAACTTGTATTGTAACATTAATTTAGCGATTATTTTTATGATAACTAAAAAATCCTCCGGCCATCAGCTGATGACCGGAGGTATAAGCCTCTATCAAAGCGACTCAAAATATTTAGACAGTTCATCCCTGGTAACCTCGCCATTACCATACTGAGCCATCTTCCTTGCTACCTGCATAGCCTTGGCGTTACTGGCAATTCTGAATGTATCAATTCCAAAATCAGGAGAAAAGTCCTCGTGAAGAATGTATGCTGTAATCTCACCAGCGCAGCTACCTTTCATGTGATATGAAAAAGTTACAGTATTGTTCCATCCAAGGCAGCCAATGAAATATTCACCACCATTTTGCATATCTGTCGGAGTTGTAGAAAATCCAAGTCCCTTCAGATAAGTATCCATCTCTGTCATGGTAGGAGCTGCAGTATCTGTAGCAGAGTATACTACAAATGTATAGGTAAACGGCGCTGAAGATGACTTGGCTATCACTCCCGTATAAGCCTTTGTAACTCCCACAAAAGAGCTAAGATCATTTGTTCCAAACTTTTCCGGATCAACACCTACACCAAATTCAGTTATCTCCACCTGCTTTTTCCCAACTTTATATGTACTAAGGGTTGAAGGGAAGAAACAGTATACATTCACATCCCCATTCACATTGTAATAGGAACGTGTATTTTGTATCGTTCCAACTATAGTTACCTCTTCCACCGCATATGCTACTTTTCCATCTGCAGGCACAGTCAAAAAAAGTGCCATAAAAAGTGCAACTGAAAGAACTATTGTCATTACTCTTCTAAATCCATTATTCATAAGGTCTACCCCACTAATTGAAACGTTTAATGTCTGCAAAAACCATTATAACGCTGTTCAGGCCGGCGTCAAACTGTATAAGTGTTAATAAAGGGTAAAATATGTATAAAAAGTTCCATATTTTTACCGAAGATTGTTTCCTGGCGAAGGACTATGCGATTAATAGAATCTTGCACTATAGAAAAAGCATCTCTCTTGATCGGTTTTACGTTTAGTTCTTAAGATTTCCTTAAGATTATTGTTTAGCTCTTGAAATATTACTACTTTTATAGTACTTTAGCTAAGTCGGTTTTCTACCGCATAGATGTGAGAACTTTCGTTTTCACATTTCCCAACTAAAAAAATAAAAATGTGTTAGTATTAATGTAGCAAGACGCATTCCCATGCCTGTTCCTGCATTAATACAGAAAGGAACTATGGGAATTAAGAAAAACAAAATATTTTTCAAGAAGATGAAGTGGCCTTGGGCTAACAGAAAGTACAAGGATACAGTATTCAGGCTATTATTTAAAAATGATAAAGCAGCTCTACTGGAGCTATATAATGCCATCAATCATTCACACTATGACAATCCTGATGATCTTATCATAAATACTTTGGATAATGCCATTTTCATGGGCATGCGTAATGACCTATCATTTATTATTGATACCAGACTCAACATATATGAGCACCAGTCAACTGACTGTAAGAACATACCATTGAGATGTCTATTATATGTCAGCACCCTTTATCAGCAGATCATTGACGATGATAAAATATATGGAAGCAGGATGCTCAAAATACCTGAACCACATTTTGTAGTATTCTATAATGGCACCAACAAACTTCCGGAAGAAGTAACCTACAAGCTCTCAGATATGTATGAGAAGGCTTCGAATAATCCCGAATTAGAGCTGACAGTCCGAATCATCAATATCAATCAGGGAATGAACGATGCTCTTATGAAGAGCTGCAAAAATTTAAGCGGCTACTCTACCTTTGTTGCAAAGGTACGTGAGTATAATGACACATACTCTCTCCCGTCTGCAATCAGAATGGCCATGGATTATTGCATAGACCACGATATATTAAAGGACTTCTTTACAAGGGAAAGGAAGACAATTTATATGTATAGTTTATTTGAATATAATCAAAAGGGACATATGAAAGTAATTCGTGAGGAGGGTCGTGAAGAAGGGCGTGAAGAAGGACGAAATGAAGCACGTGAGGAAGCTGCTATGAATACCATCCTTTTCGGATATGAAGATGGCCTACCTGAGGAGACTATACGTAATCGATTAAAACAAACATATAAATATAGCGACGAAAAAATTGATGAACTCTTTGCTATAGCTAATGCCAAGAATAAAGAAAAGCTAACCAAATAATAATTGTAAAAATACCCCCGGCCATCAACTGATGACCGGAGGTATAAGCCTCTATCAACTATTTTTTATTTAATAGTTAGCGCCAAATTTACTGTGCGCTCATCAACACCAGATTCTATAATGTCTTCACTGCTCTCACCATTTCTTAATCGTTTTACTACTTCAACAAGATCGGTCTGTCCTTTTTCTATTAATACTTCACTTAAATTACACATCTCGCCCAGCCTCCTTTCAGTCTCTATGCTCATCACAAGACCAAATTCTTCTGACAACCTTTTCTTCTTTT
>NZ_ATVR01000043.1 GCF_000420825.1 Butyrivibrio sp. AE2015
GAGAGAAAATCTACTGTTCCCATCATCTTCACCGTCGGCTCGCAGACAAAGGCGTTTTCCTCAGGTTCAGTCAATGGTGGCGTACGCAGCCGCAATCTTAGCTTTTCTTATAATAAAAGAATCGTCCCTCTGTCCACATTTACTTACGCATATACAAAGCGTAAGTGTTTTGCTATATGTAAAGACTCATGTAATAGTATGGCATATTTTTTTTATGCTTTTCGCTATAGTAGCTGGTATTATAGCGCATTGTATGGTATTATGAAGGTCTGTGTAAAAAATAATTTAGGGGTTTAAAGCGATGAAAGAACGTGAAAGTTTGGGAAGCAGACTTGGATTTATTCTGCTATCAGCTGGATGTGCTATAGGTATTGGGAATGTCTGGAGATTTCCTTACATGGTTGGTGAAAATGGCGGTGGGATCTTTGTTTTATTCTATGTACTGTTTTTGCTGATTTTGGGAGTTCCGATCATGACTATGGAGTATTCAATGGGAAGGACTTCTAGAAAAAGTATTCTGCCGGCGTACAAGATGCTTGAGAAAGAGGGCTCTAAGTGGCATCTTATGGGATATGTCGCTGTAGCAGGCAATTTCCTATTACTTATGTTTTATTCTGTGGTTTCAGGGTGGATGCTTAGATATTTTGTGCTCATGGTGACAGGAGCTTTTGATAATGCTGATACAACAGAAGTTCAGGAAATATATAAGAGTATGATGGGAAGTCCCATCATTATGATTGTTTTCATGGTTATCACTATGGCTATCACTGTTGTAATATGTTCAGCGGGACTTCAAAATGGCGTTGAGAAGATAACCAAGATTATGATGATCGCTCTTATATGTATTATGATAGTTTTGGGAATCAATTCTTTGATACTCCCATCTGCCAAAGAGGGCATTGCTTTTTATCTGATGCCAAACATGGATAATGTAAAGGCAGTTGGATTCGGAAAGGTTCTGTATGCTGCGCTTAATCAGAGCTTTTTTACACTAAGCCTTGGAATTGGTAGTATGGAGATTTTCGGAAGCTATATTGAAAAGGACAGGAGTCTTGCCGGGGAAGCAATTCTGGTTGCAGGTCTTGATACCTTTGTTGCGATAGTAGCAGGCCTTATAACAATTCCTGCCTGTTTTGCCTATGGCGTTGCGCCAAACAGTGGACCAAGTCTTATTTTTCTTACACTGCCCAATGTATTTATCTCACTTCCAGCCGGAAGATTATGGGGAAGCCTGTTCTTCCTTTTTATGTATTTTGCAGCACTTTCTACTATGGTAGGTGTATTTGAAAATGATGTTAGCTTTATGATCGACATTCATCAAATGAGCAGGAAAAAAGCCGCTTTTGTAGCAGGGATCATAATAACTATAGGATCTGTGCCTTGCGCTCTTGGATTTAATGTCTTTAGTGCATTCCAGCCACTTAAAGCAGGCAATACCGTTATGGACCTTGAGGATTTTATACTAAGTAATCTGATGCTTCCGATTGGAGCACTGATATGTTGCCTCTTCTGTACTACAAAATATGGCTGGGGATTTGATAATTATCTAAATGAAGTAAATAACGGTGATGGACTCAAAATAAGTCGAAAACTGAAATGGTATTTTAAATATGTCCTTCCTGTTATCATAGCTTTTTTGATAGTATATGGGCTTGTAACATATTTTAAATAAAAATACATCCTGACTTCTTGAAAACACATTTTGAGTTTATCAAGAAGTTAGGATTTTTTAATAGTTATGTAACAAAAAAGATGATATCATAAAAGTGAATATTTATGAACAATAATACGTAACAGATGTTGTGCGGCTCGTAAGAGGAAAAGTGTATGTGGGACTTAAGTTACGCAATTCCAAGTTTACTTTTATTGATTCTTTTTGTTGCATACTATTTCTTTTTGCCAAGAGTACCCAACAGAATGAATCGTACTTTTATTATGCTTCTTTTGATAGAAGCCAGTATGATTGTATTTAATCTTCTCTCTACCTGGCTTGATATGAACTATAGGCTGTTTCCTGTCAGGCTTGTGGAATTTGTAAATTCGCTTTTTTTTGCACTGTTCTATTTAAGAGGATATGTGTATTTCTTTTATTTCACAACTGTCATAAAGGATGAAGCATATTTCACGAAGACGTTTTCAATTCTTAAACGAATCCCTCTTCAATTATGTATATTAATGGCAGCTACAAGTCCCTGGACAAGGATGATTTTTTATGTGGATGCCGAAGGCTATCACTCAGGACCTTATTATAAAATTCTTTATGTTGAGTTCTGGTTTTATATAGCTCTTTCTTATTTGATAACTTTTGCCTGTAAAGTAAGTACTATCCAAAAAAGGGAAAAGATCAGCATTTTTTGGGCTAATACACTTTTACTCATTGGTACATTTTTCAGACTCTTTTTACCACAGGTGCTTATAATGGACACCTTTTGTGTTCTTGCTGTTACTGTTTTATATCTTTCGTTTGAAAATCCGGACTTTTATCTTGAGCGAAGATCAAGAATGTTTAACAACAAGGCATTCAGTGAATATCTTGAAGAGATAAATGGTAAAAAGCCATATAGCATACTTGCATTTATTATCCATAATTACCGCGATCTTCGTGAAATGTATGGCGTAAGGCAGATGGATGTAGGTGTCGAACTTATTGGAAGCTTTTTGCTAAATGAATTTCCTGACATGGAGATTTTTTATTGCAGAAGCGGAAGATTTGCAATTCTGGGTGATGAGACTCTTGAGCTTGAGGCTGATAATATCAGGAAAAAGATTGAAGAGAGATTTGAAAGCTCGTGGAATTCAGATGATACTGATATCTATTTTGATGTAAGTTTTGTTTATATAAAGCCTGGTAAAAAAGGATTGTCGACCCATACCATCATTAGTGTTCTTATCCAGAGTCTTGGTAAAGTAGCAAATGCTGGCAGCGAAGACTATGTTCTGATAGATGAAAAGATGGTACACAGTACTGAACAGGATGCTGAGATAAAAAGAATACTTGAGAATGCAATTGACCTCAATCAGGTGGAAGTATTTCTTCAGCCTATAGTTGATGCGGCAACTCAAAAGATGGTGGGAGCAGAGGCGCTTGCAAGGATAAGAGATGACGATGGAAAACTTATTTCGCCGGGGCTTTTTATTCCAATTGCGGAGCAAAATGGAAGAATAAATCAGCTTGGAGAGCAGGTTCTTGATAAGGTATGTAAGTTTGTCGCAGCAAGTGACATGGAAAAGATGGGACTAAATTGGATAAATGTAAATCTTTCTCCAATTCAGTTTATTCGCCATGATCTGAAGGAAAGACTCGAAAGAATCATAGGCGAGAACAGAGTGGCCCCTTCTTACATACATTTTGAAGTGACGGAGCAGTCATTTATTGACGAGGGGCTTTTGTTTAATCAGATACATAGCATTCAAAAGAGTGGATTTTATTTTGTACTTGATGATTATGGAAGCGGATATTCCAATCCGGCAAGGCTAAAGAAATGTCCTTTTATCGGAGTTAAGATGGATATGAGCCTTGTCTGGGAATACGCAAAAAAACCGGATGAGCTTCTTCCAAATATGGTGTCGACTTACAGCAAACTTGGATTTTTAATTACTGCTGAAGGGGTAGAAGACGAAAATATGGCCAAGATGATGACCGATATAGGGTGCGATTATCTTCAAGGATACTATTTTGACAAACCCCTTACTATGGATGAATTTATCGCAAAATATTCATAGAAGTGTGATAGAATAGTTAAGAAAGCTAAAAGAGCTGTCCTTTAGTGGGACGGCTCTTATTTGGGTATGATGACTTTGGAGAATCGTATGAAGACAGCACTGGTTATGGAAGGCGGCGCTATGCGCGGTATGTTTACCTGCGGCGTATTGGATGTCCTTATGGAGAATGGTATTTCTTTTGACGGGGCAGTGGGAGTGTCCGCCGGCGCGACATTTGGATGCAATATCAAGTCTAGGCAGATAGGAAGAGCTTTTAGGTACAACAAAAAGTACTGTAAAGACAAAAGGTATCACAGCATAAGATCCCTTTTAACTACGGGAGATATTTATAATGTGCCATTTTGTTACGATGAACTTCCCTATAAGCTCGATAAATGGGATATCGATGCCTTCAGGGCCAATCCCATGGAATTTTACTGTGTTGCAACTGACATAAATACGGGAAAGCCGGTTTATCACAAGTGCGAAACAGGAGAAAAAAGCGACATTATCTGGATCCAGGCTTCTGCATCAATGCCGTTGGTATCAAGACCTGTTGAGATAAACGGAGGAGTTTACCTGGATGGAGGCATATCAGATTCTATCCCTCTTAAGTTTATGGAGGGCCTTGGATATGATAAAATCTTAGTTATCGAAACTCAGCCCAAAGATTATGTCAAGGGCAGGCAGAAGTACATGCCTCTTGTCAGATGGATGCTCAGAAAGTATCCCAATATGATAAAGGCTATGGAAGAGAGATATCTCATGTACAATGAGCAGAAAAGGTATGTGAGAGAAAAGGAAGAGAAGGGTGAGATAGAGGTAATAAGACCGCTTGCGCCCCTTAATATCAGTCCGGTTGAGACTGACGAAAAAGAGCTGGAAAGAGTATATCAGCTTGGAAGAGCTGAAGCTTTAAAATACTTAAACAAATAGACGGAGGTAGTGTATGAAGAGGTTTGACGGATTTATGTTTGGCGCCAATCTTGGTGGCTGGCTGTCACAGTTCGATGAAGACACAAAAGAGCATTTTGACAGCTTTATCACAGAAAAGGATATTGTAAGGATCAAGGAGGCTGGTTTTGACCATGTCCGTGTTCCTGTTGATTATGTAGTGATCGAAGATGAGCAAGGGGAGCCCATCGAGAGCGGCTACGAGTATCTTGAGAATTGCGTTGATTGGTGCAGACGCGCAGGACTTAACATGGTTCTTGATCTTCATAAGGCATATGGTTATTCTTTTGATCCACTTGATAAGGGAGAGAGTAAGGAAGCTTTCTTCTATGATGAGAAACTTCAGAAGCGTTTTTACAACACATGGGACACAATCTCAAAGAGATTTGCAAAAGATGCTGATATGATGGCTCTTGAGCTTCTTAACGAGATCGTATCACCTAAGGTTGTTAAGGAGTGGAACGAGATAGCAAAAGAGGCTGCTCTTACTATCAGAAAAAATGCTCCTACTGCTTATATCATCATCGGCGGCGTATGCTACAACAACGTAACAAGCGTACCTCTCCTTGATAAACCAATTGATGACAGGATCGTTTACAATTTCCACTGCTACGAGCCATTTATCTTTACTCATCAGAGAGCTTACTGGGTAGAGAATATGCCTAAGGACTTCGTAGTTGAATATCCTGGCTCACTTGAGGATTACAGAGAAAAGTCAAAAGAGCTTTCACCTGATCTTGCAGATGCCATCAACAGAGGAGAGATCACTGAAATCGGACCTTCATATTTTGAGAGGATCTTTGTTCCTGCTGTTGAGAAAGCAAAGGCTGAGAATGTATGCCTTTACTGCGGTGAGTATGGCGTTATAGAGCTTGCGGATGTGGAGTCTGCAAAGAGATGGTTTGCTGATATCCACAGTATTTTCGAGAAGTACGAGATAGGCCATGCTGTTTGGAATTACAAGGAAAAAGACTTTGGTGCAACAGTAAATAAGTGCTTTTTTTAATAAATTGACTTTGGGAGATTTACAGGCTATGGATAAGAGATTAGAACCACTTTTTACAAAATGGAAGATTGGAAATGTGGAGATAAAAAACCGCATTGTTTTGACTTCCATGGGTGGAACTGATTTATTTGGATGGATGGAAAAAAACCATTTCGACAAGGCTGGAGCTGACTTCATACTTGAAGTGGCTAAAAACAATGCGGGACTTGTTCTTCCCGGATGTCAGCCTGTTTACAATCCAATGTTTGGTCAGTGGCTCTACAGCAATAAGAAAATGTATCAGGAACTAAAAGAATGGATGCCCAGGCTTCATGAGACAGGTGCCAGGCTTTTTGTCCAGCTTACTGCCGGCTTTGGCAGGTCTTTTACCGTAAGTACCATGATGGAGACCTTGTATAACAATAAGGCTCTGAGAGTTTTGTCAAAGCCCTTCATGGACCTTGACAAGATAACAGCATCAGCAAGTCCATCTCCTAACCGATGGTCTGATAAGCTGCCTTCAAGGGCGCTTACTGTAGAAGAGATCAGAGAGTATGTCACAGCTTTTGGCAAGACTGCGCTTCTTTTGAAAGAAGCCGGAGTCGACGGCGTGGAAGTACATGCTGTTCACGAAGGTTATCTTCTTGATCAGTTCACTTTACCTTATGTGAATAAAAGAACTGACGAATACGGTGGAAGTTTTGAGAACAGATACAGATTTGCTGTGGATATCGTAAAAGAAATAAAGAAAACATGTGGAAAAGATTTTCCTGTTTCTCTGCGTTACAGTGTTGTCTCTAAAACCAAGGGCTTTAGAGAGGGCGCACTTCCAGGCGAGGACTATGTAGAAGCAGGAAGAGATTTTGAAGAGTCCAAAAGAGCTGCAAAGTACCTTCAGGATGCAGGCTACGATATGCTCAACTGCGACAATGGTACGTATGATGCCTGGTACTGGGCTCATCCACCAATCTATATGCCTGAAAACTGTAATTTAGAGGATGTAGAGAATCTTAAAAAGTATGTGGATATCCCTGTTGTCTGCGCCGGAAGACTTGATCCAAGAGTTGCTGCAGATTCAATAAATGAAGGAAAGCTCGATGGAGCCGGCTTTGCAAGACCGTTCCTTGCCGATCCTGAATGGGTTACCAAACTTATGGCTGGAAAAGAAGAGGATATAAGACCATGTATTCTTTGTCACAATGGCTGCTTTAATATGTGTCACTATAAGGGCGTGCCAAATGACCAGAAATTATCTGACTCTCTCCATCTTGCAAGATGTGCTGTAAATGCCGAAACTATGCAGAAGGACAAGCATCACATCAAACCTACCAAGCACCCCAAGAA
This sequence comes from Butyrivibrio sp. AE2015, assembly GCF_000420825.1. Taxonomy (GTDB): domain Bacteria; phylum Bacillota; class Clostridia; order Lachnospirales; family Lachnospiraceae; genus Butyrivibrio. Next base: position 6,986 of record NZ_ATVR01000043.1, read on the forward strand.
GGTTTATATCATTGGCGGTGGCATAGGCGGAATGGAAGCAGCCAGAGTCCTTAAGCTCAGGGGCCATGAGCCTGTTATTTATGAAAAAGCAGACAGACTAGGCGGAACATTTATTGCTGCAAGTGCAGAGTCATATAAAGGGAAGCTGCGAGATCTTTTGGCGTGGTATCTTAGAAAAATGGATGAGCTTGGAATTGAAGTTCATTTGAATGAAGAGATAACTGACCTTAAGAAATTTGGCAAAAGCGATATCCTGATCGCAACAGGTTCCAAGGCAAGGGTATTAAGAAGCGTTCCGGGACATGAAAAAATGGTGGAAGCCTGCGAGTTCCTTACCGGTACAGAGGTCGGAGAGACAGTAGCTGTAATAGGCGGTGGACTTACAGGATGCGAGATTGCATATGAACTTGCGCTTAAGGGCAAAAAGCCTGTTATTGTAGAAATGAAGGATGACCTTGTTTCACAACCGGGAGTGTGCCTTGCAAACAGCTCATACCTTAGAGAGTGGTTTGCGCTTCATAAAGTTCCGGTTTACCTTGAGACTTCTCTTAAAGAAGTCAGGGATGGCAATATCCTTGTAAAGGACAAGGAAGGAAAAGAATTTGAAATAGAGTGTGATAGTGTTATCAGCTCTGCAGGTTACATTCCTAATCCTCTCATAAAGGATAGTGATAGAACCAGCAATATTGATTTTATTGGTGATTGCAAACAGATAGGAAATCTTCGAAGTGTAATATGGAGAGCCTACGAAGTTGCCATGAGAATATGATAATAGCCCCCTATGGAAACATAGGGGGTTTATTAAATTTTAATATAATTTTAATCGAAAAACAGTATTTGGATGAACGTTTTTTTTCATATTGATGGTACAATATCTATGATGTCTTTTAAATATTTTCAAAGGAGATGTTCTATGAAGACCTTTTATGGAAAAAACGCTCAAGGTAGCGTATCAGAAGCAGTACATGGGCTTGTTTCGCCTAAGCTTATTATCATGATGAGTAATGCTGATAAGTTTGAAGCAAATGTTGAAACACTTGAAAAACTCTACCCGGGTGTTCCAAGTATTGGCTGTATTGCCATGGGATATGATACTACTGTTGTGGAAAACGGTGTTGCTATCACTGCTTTCACTGATGGAGTTACAGTAGCCACAGGTGTTCTTGAAAATGTTTCTAAGGCGCCTGCAAGGTATATCAAAAGAATTACAGATGATGTTGAATCGTTAAGACCAGGAAAAGACAACACAGCAATCATCGATTTCTGTGCTGCCAATGATGCTGCAGTTCTTACAACTCTTTCAACTCTTGTAGAAAAATATAATCTCCAGGTCATGGGAGCTACAGGTGATGCCGGAAAGGTATCAGTTAATGGCAAAGTATATGAAGATGCCATGGTATACGCAGTAATTAAGAATAACGGCGGCAAGGTAAAAACATATAAGGAGAATATTTATGCTCCGAGGGATAATACTCAGCTTGTTGCTTCTAAAACAGATAAGAGCAAATATTATCTTGGAGAATTAAACGGACGCCCTGCAAAGCAGGTATATATCGAGCTTACAGGAGCTCCTGAGAACGACGTTGTAAACCAGACCTTCAAAAATCCTTTTGGAAAAATGGTCGGTGATGACGTTTGTATAGTTTCATTAAAGGACGTATCAGGAAATGGTCTTATTCTGTACAGACAGATCAACGACTCGGATATCCTCACAATTCTTGAGATGCGTGATCCTTCTGAAGTAGTTCAGGCTACCATAAATAAGATCAAGAATGATTTCAACCATGTATCAGCTATCTTTTCAGTAAATTGCATATTCAGATATCTTGTATTTGAGGAGAGAGGAGGCCTTTCAACATACCTTAACAAGATAGGAACCCTTGGAGCCTCATGTGGACTTGTAGGATTTGGCGAACATTATAACACGCAGTTTGTTAATCAGACCATGACATGTGTGGTATTCGAATAAGGGAGATAAATATGTTTGAAATGTTTGGTAAAAAGAAAAATGAGACAGTAAACGAGAATGTAAATAAAGACGCTGAAGAGAAAAAGGCGCTGGAAGAAAAGATGGATTCTTTGGTTTATATCGCAGATTCCATTAAGGGCTTCCAAAAAGATCTGGTTCAGAATGAAGTGAATTCTCTTACTGAGATTCATGACATGGGCGAAGCTGTTGATGATGTAATTGACAGCAACACCAAATTAAGAGACAGGATGGAGAACTTCAACGAGAAGTTTGCTGAGGTTAATCAGAGTGCTTCTAAGTTTGAAGATGTTAAGCAGAATATCTTAAACAGTGTTCATAACGCACAGGATAAGGTTGGAGAGCTTAAAGACAATTCCAATGAAGTAAGAGCCAGCTTCGATGAGATGGCGCAGGGCTTTGAAAACTTCAAGGAATCGGTTAATCAGATTTCTGATTATATGAAAAAGATCATCAGCATTGCATCTCAGACAAATCTTCTTGCTCTGAATGCTTCAATTGAGGCTGCAAGAGCAGGTGCTGCAGGAAAAGGATTTGCAGTAGTTGCTACAGAAGTCAGAGAGCTTGCAGATGAGATCAAGGTAATGATCGATCAGGTAAATGCTTCTATCGACAATGCAAATACTGAGAGTGAGAAATTATCTGTTCTTATGGAAAATTCCATTGCAGCAATGGATAAGTCACTTCAGGGCGTAGAAGAGACAAAGGAGACTTTCGATGAGATCATCGAGAGTACCGACGGAGCCAATGCCGTTCAGCAGGAGATTGCAGATACTACTGATGTAGCTGCAGATGAGCTTCATCTCATCGGATCAAATATCGATGACATCAACAGAAAGTACGATGCCCTCGTAAACCAGCTTGAAAGAGTTAATCAGCTTGGAACTACAAAGAGCAGCGTATTCGAGCACATCGATAACCTGGTTTCCCAGATCGAACCTATCGTAAAGTCCAAATAAATAGCGAAAATTAGTAGGTTTAAATAATAAAACAGAAAGTCGTCGGTGCAAGGCACTGACGACTTTCTCTTTGTATTGTGGTAGTATTTATATGTTTAAAAGAGATAATGATTATTTTCTTGTATTTACTACAGTGAACAGGGAGAATATTTATGGACAGCAGATTTAAGCAGCTTTTGGAAATGGCAAAGGTATACAGAATGCCTGGGGACAGGGTAATCAGATACATCTACATTCCTGAGTTTTTTAATCTTTTCAGGAGGAAGAGCAAATGATAATTGAGGTAAAAGATGTATCAAAATCCTATGGTGAAAAGAAAGTTCTTGATGGTTTTAATCTGAATATAGAGGATGAGCACAGCTATATAGTAACAGGCGGCAGCGGTGCAGGTAAGACTACACTGCTTCGACTTGTCTTAGGACTTGAAAAACCGGATTCCGGCAAAGTCGGCCTTCTTGGGGATTATAAATATCCCTACATAAACGCAGGTGTTGTCTTTCAGGAGGATAGGCTCTGCGAGGGCTTTTCAGCAGTTACAAACTGTGCCATGGTAAGCAAAAAAGTATTTAAGCAGACAGTAAGGGAAGAACTCCTAAAACTCCTTCCAGAGGATAAAGTAGATATTCCCGTAAAGAATCTTTCAAACGCAGAAAGACGCATGGTCTGCATAGCAAGAGCCTGCTGCATTCCAAGCGATGTACTCGTAATGGACGAGCCCTTCAAAGGCCTCAACACCTCCGAAAAAGAAAAAGCCATCTCCTTTATCCGAGACAAACAGGGATCCGGTTCCCTCGTAATTGCATCCGAAGACACAACTGGACTCGATTTTGGCAGGATCATTACCTTATGAACAATGCAAGCAATAACAAGCTCCCCTTACAGACGGTCTCCGCCTGTGAGGGGAGTTCTTGATTAGTGTAAGAGTCGTAATAATGGTATGTGAATAGACCATAAACCGTTTGTTTGGTATAATAAAATAGAAGTGATTGTCGGTTGAATTATGTGAGGATACGTGAGACGGCGGCTTTTGTGGAGGTAGTGGCGTGAAGAGAACGCTGATCATTATTGTTGATCTTTTGATAATGGGATTGATACTTTTCTTCATAGTTCAGTATGCCAATACTAAGATGAGGGAAAGTAATGAGAGAGTCGTTGAGGATTTTGAGAAGATGACGATAACTGCGGAACAGATCATTACGAATTACCTGGAGGACGAGCAGCATCTTTGCGATATTTGGGCGAACTATATTAATCGATCCGCAGAGGCGGGATCGCCAATGACCGGTGAGGAAGCAATTTCTTTTATCAGAAAGGCAAAGATATCTTCGAGTATTTATGGTCATCTTTTATTTCTTGATAAGACATCCCAAAGTGGGATATCTACTCATGCGAGCTCAAAGGATGCAAATGATTATTCGGTTTCATACCGCAATATTAACATTTTTGACAACATTGATGAGATAAGTAGAGAAGATGGTAAGATCAGCTTAACAAGAGCGTATACTAATCCCCAGAATGGAGTGCAGTCAATTGCATTTCTTAATTACGTAAAAGTTCTGGATGAGTCAGACGGGCAGCTTTCAGAGGCAATTCTTATGCGCGTGGAGCCTGTCAGTATGCTTGAGGATAAGCTTGTATTTCTTAAAGGTGAGTATGAAAACGTTGAGATTTCTCTCATTAACAAGGAGGGAGAATATCTGGTCCATGGTAAATCGCTGAAAAATTCCAACTTTTTTGAATATTATAAATCTTATAACGAAGCTGACATTGTAGATTACAACGAAATGACAGTCAAGGTAACTTCGGAGACAGGAACCATGACAATGCTTAACTCAAAGGGAGAGGAATGTGTAATATCCTACACTCCTTTGAAATCAATGAATACATGGTTTCTTTTGGCTTATATACCAGCAGGTGAACTTAAGGCGGCAAATACAGTTGTTGACTGGCTTTTACTGGGAATGGTGACGCTTGGTCTTTTATCCCTCCTTACCTTCAATTACCTGATACTGATGCTCTATAACAAAAAGCTTGCAGAGGCTGCCGAGGCTGCTAATCAGGCAAATGAGGCAAAATCACATTTCTTGTCCACTATGTCCCATGACATCCGCACACCTATGAATGCAATCCTGGGACTCAATGAGATGGTCCTAAGGGACAGTCATGAGGATGAAATCGTAGCATATTCGGAAAGTATCAGGACTGCGGGAAAGACACTTATGGGCATCATCAATGATATCCTTGATTTTTCCAAGATAGAGGCAGGAAAGATGGATATCATCGACGTTGATTACAGCTTTGTCTCTATGCTCAATGACCTGGTGAATATGGTTCAGGGAAAAGCGCAGGATAAGGGCCTTTCTTTTGACCTTGAAGTTGACAGGGATATTCCGGTTATATTGCACGGAGATGAGATACGTATTAAACAGATCATCACCAATATCCTTTCAAATGCCGTTAAATACACGAAAGAGGGCTCGATCACCTTTAAAGCGGGATTTGAAAAGATGGAAGAAGCTTCTGATTCTGTAAAACTCATAATAAGTGTAAAAGACACAGGAATCGGAATAAAACCTGAAGATATGGATCGCCTGTTTGTCGCTTTTGAACGTATTGATGAGAATAAGAACAGAAACATAGAAGGAACCGGCCTTGGCATGAGTATAGCCCAGAGCTTTTTGCGCATGATGGGAAGCAGCATCGAGGTTGAAAGCCAATATGGCAAGGGGTCAACTTTCTCTTTTGAACTGATTCAGGGAGTAAAAGACTGGAGCCCTATTGGCAACTACGAGGAGACCTTTAAACGTGCAGTTTCTGAGAGAAAGAGATATCGTGAAAGCTTTACAGCACCTGATGCAAGACTTTTGGTTGTTGATGATACAGAGGTCAATCTTTCAGTTTTCAAGAATCTGTTAAAGCGCACTAAACTGCAGATAGATACGGCAACAAGCGGGAATGAAGGAATTGCATTATTTAAACAGAACAAGTATGACGTGATTTTTCTTGATCATATGATGCCTGACAAGGATGGCATAGAGACTCTTAAAGATATGGAAAAAATCCAGGATTCACCAAGCAAAAATGCGCCGATCGTATGTCTTACTGCCAATGCAATTTCAGGAATGCGCGAAATGTATATAAACGCAGGCTTTGACGATTATATTACCAAGCCCATTGATCCCGAGAGGCTTGAAGTGCTGCTTTTTGAATATTTGCCAAAAGACAAGATTGCTCCGGCATCTGGCGATGGCGACGAGGAAGACTATTATATCCCGGATTTTGTTTGGAAAATCGGATCTCTTGATGTAAATGCAGGGATCATTCATTGCGGAAGCAAGAAATCCTATATGGATACGCTGAAGACTTATTTTGATTCCGGGCAAAAAAATGCAGAAGAAATTGAAAAATACTGGAATGAAAAAGATATTAAGAATACTACTGTAAAGATACATGCACTTAAGAGCACCTCCCGTGTAATAGGCGCAATGGAGCTTGGAGAATTTGCAGCCCGCCTTGAAAAGGCAGGAGAAGAAGGGGATGTAACGCTCCTTGAAACAGAGATAGGAAATCTTTTGACCATGTATCGGAAGCTGCTTACAGAGATGGAGCTGCTTGGACGTACAGATGGAGAAGAAGCGGGGAGTGATAAGCCTCTGATTTCAGAACAAGATATGAAAAAGAGCTATGAAACTATTTCTGAGCTATGTGAAGCTTTTGATTTTGACGGTGTGGCAGAAACTGTGAAATCCCTTGAAAAATACAGATTTCCAGAGGATGAGGCCGCAAAATTTGAAACCATAAAAAAGGCTGTCGACAATTTTGATTATGACCTGATACCTGAGATCATATCAGGTTAAAGCAAAAGAGAAAATCTTTTGGATACGGAAAGGAGTCAGCATGAATATTAAAACAGTGAGAATGGCAAAAAGAATGCTGGGATTAACATCGGCTATAGCAATGGTATTTTGCTTTACTTCCTGTGGACAAAAAGCGGAAGAAAGCGCGGAGTTCAAGCCTTTACTTTCTACCGAGACGTCATGCCAGATCAAGGTTGCAGGAAACTATTCAAATTTTGAATCCCTTGAGAGCGAGTTTGAACGCTTTTATGAGTATTATCCGAATGTCAGTCTCAATTACGTAAATCTTGATGATTATAATAACACGATCACAAGTGCGCTCATGAGTGATGAGGCTCCTGATATATATGTAACGGCTACATGGATGCTGGAAGATGATAAAATGGCTCCTGTTTTTGAAAATGCGGAGGTTCTTTCGGATCCGTCGCTTAATATCAATCTGGATTGTCTCAGAAAAGGCACCTGCTGGACTTTGGAAAACGGAGATGTAGTCATGCTCCCTATTTTTACGAGGACCTATGGAATGCTTGTGAATATGGATCTTTTTGAGATGAACGGGCTTGAAGTTCCCAAGAATTACAATGAACTTGTTGATGTTTGTGACAAGCTCAAGGCAGCAGGCTATGAAGTTCCTATTATGGGAGCAAATGGCATGACAGTAGCGGGAATGTACTATGCTTTTGCTTTTCCGTATTTTTGTGATTATGTCATTAAAAATCCTGAATCAGTCGAAGCCCTCAACTCTATGGAAAAGTCTTCAGGGGAAATGATGAGGCCTGCGCTTGAGAAAATAAAAGCTTTTGTTGATGCAGGGTATCTGAATCCGGGGCTTTGCTCAGAACAGATAGAAGATGATTATAATGCAGTGATCATGCGCTTTTTCGAGGGTGATGTTCCCATAATGCTCGGAAGCGGAGATATGGTTTCCGGTACGCAAAAGCGTGAGAGCAAGTCTGAAGCTTTTTTGGCCAATTCTTTTAAGTATAAATTTTTCATTGTGCCAACCGGGGATGACGGCGGGTATTTTCTTGATTCTGTAAACCTGTTTTTTAGTGTAAATAAAAACAGTCAGAACCTTGATATGACTAATGAATTTATAAGGTTTCTTATGAGAGAAGAAGAGCTTGGTAACATGGCTGCAATTAAGCGACTTACCACACCGACAAACGATTTTTCTTTTGATGAAGTCTATTCATCGCTTGAAGGGTTCCCTGAGGATAAGACTTTTAGCTATCAGGAGACAGGGCTAAATGATGCTGTTAACAAGGAGTTCAGGGCAGCGGCATATAATGTTGCAAATGGCATTATGACTGTAGATGAAGCTATAAGCGGGTATGGCAGTTTGTGGGAGTAACTGCTGCCTGCGGAAAGGAAATAGAATGGAAGAGCGCGTAGTTGTTGTGGATGATGATGTGATCATATTGAAAAATGCGAACACGGTTCTTTCGGAAGCGGGTTTTAAGGTTACATGCCTTAAGAGTGGCAAACTTTTACTGGACTATGTAAAAAAGAATGAGATAGATATGCTTCTTTTGGATATCAAAATGCCGGAACTTGACGGCTTTGAGACCATGAGTCTTCTTAGAAAATGGGAAAGAGAAAGCGGGGCAAAAGAAATACCTGTTATCTTTTTTACTGCTAATGATGACTGCGAATCGGAGACTATCGGTTTATCACTTGGGGCAATGGATTTCATCAGAAAGCCCTTTGTTGCGGATGTTTTAACCCTTCGCGTAAGGCACCTTCTAGACCTTATCAGATTTCAAAATGATCTCCACGCAGAGGTGGAACGCAAGACCAAGGAAATAGAAGGGCTATCACTCCATGTGGTACATACACTTGCAGATGCGATTGATGCCAAGGATGCCTATACTAAGGGCCATTCAGGGCGAGTTGCCGAGTATGCGAGAGAAATAGCCAAAAGAGCCGGTTACTCTTTTGACAGGCAGGAAGAAATATACATGATGGGGCTTCTTCATGATGTCGGCAAGATCGGTGTGCCTGACGCGGTGATCAATAAACCGGGTAAGCTTACGGATGAAGAGTTTGAAATAATAAAGACACATCCCGGAAGGGGTGCAAGGATCCTTCAGAATATTGAAGAAATGCCAAAGCTTGCCATAGGAGCAAGGTGGCACCATGAGCGCTACGACGGAAAAGGTTATCCTGACGGACTATCAGGCGAGGAGATTCCGGAAGAAGCCAGGATCATAGCCGTTGCCGACGCCTATGACGCAATGACCAGTAACAGAAGCTATAGAGGAATTATCCCGCAGGATGTGGTCAAAGGAGAGTTTGAAAAAGGCTTAGGAACTCAGTTTGATCCGCGATTTGCAGCTATTATGCTTGAAATAATAAGTGAAGACGTGGACTACAAACTTCATGAGGGAACATAAGAGGGATAAATCTATTGACAAAAAAATTTAAGGCTTTTATACTTTAACTTAGTAAACCGTTGAGGGAGAGTAAGTAACCGATATGTGAGCATCACAGCTAGTCGCAGATGGTGAGAGTGCGATATGTAGCATAACGGCGAATGGACTTCCAAGGGCAAACAGAAAAGGGTTATACCTTAGTATGGGCGACGGGGCAGGACTCCCCGTAATAAAAGGTCAGCATATGTATGTATGCGTTAAGAGGGCGTCTATGACGTCAAGCAGGGTGGCACCGCAGATGATTATTTTATCTGTCCCGGCATTTTAACAATGCAGGGGGCAGATTTTTTTTGCTTTAAGAAATCTGCTCCGAAACTAAAACCCAAAGGAGAAAAGATATGAAAAAAGCACAGATCACAAAGAAACTAATGTCAATTGGAATGGCCGCAGCTATCGGCCTTGTAGCAGCTGGGTGCGGCTCTTCCGGCGCCAGCACCACAGGAACTAGTGACCAGGCAGGTACAGGAGCTAAAGAGTACAAGATCGGCATATGCAATTATGTTGATGATGCTTCTCTTAATCAGATCGTAGAGAACATTCAGAGTGAGCTAAGTGCCATAGCAGAGAAGGAAGGCGTCACATTTAATATCAAATATGACAATTGTAATGCAGATGCCAACGTCCTTAATCAGATCGTGGCTAATTTCCAGGCTGATAATGTAGACCTGATGATAGGTGTAGCTACACCTGTTGCAATGGCTATGCAGGGAGCAACTGATGGTCAGGATACACCTGTTGTATTTTCTGCAGTATCTGATCCTATTTCAACAGGGCTTGTAGCTTCTATGGATGCTCCCGGAGCAAATGTTACAGGTACATCAGATATGCTCAATACAGAGGCAATCATGAACATGATCCTGGCAGCAGATCCTGATATTTCAAAGGTTGGTCTTTTATATGATGCAGGTCAGGATGCATCCACAACAGCCATAAAAGATGCAAGAGAATTTCTTGAGGCACATAATATCGAAGTCGTTGAACAGACAGGAACAAATGTGGAAGAGGTTACTCTTGCTGCCAATGCACTGGTTTCTGCCGGAGTAGAAGCGATTTTCACACCAACAGACAATACCATTATGACAGCTGAGCTTTCAATCTACGAGATCTTCCGCGAGGCAGGTATTCCTCACTATTGTGGAGCTGACTCTTTTGCACTTAATGGAGCTTTCCTTGGATTTGGTGTTAACTATGCTGACCTTGGAAAAGAGACTGCTGATATGGCAGCTGACATTCTGCTAAATGCAAAGAATCCGGGCAGCGTTGCTGTTAAGACTTTTGACAATGGTATTGTAACGCTCAATGAAGAGATGATGGAGGCTCTTGGCATGGACATGGAGAGCGCAGAAAAAGCTTTCGGAGCCTATGCTTCATCAATCCAGACTATCAAGACCGCTGAGAGTTTTGAATAATTTATATAGAGGTTAAAAGAAATGATATCCCTTATTCAAACTGCTGTTGAGCTGGGACTTATCAGCTCTCTTACAGTACTTGCTTTGTATATGAGTTATACCATGCTGAATGTATGTGATCTGTCAACAGACGGGGCATTCACTATGGGGGCTGCAGTAGGAGCAGTGGTCACTTTATCAGGCCATCCTTTTCTTGCTCTTCCTGCAGCGATGCTGTCAGGTATGCTATCCGGCTTTGTGACAGCTCTTTTGCAGACCAAAATGGGCGTTGACAGCCTTCTTGCGGGCATTACAGTCAACACGGCTTTGTATTCAGTTAATATAGCTGTCATGGGAAAGTCGTCACTGCTTAATCTTAACAGTTCAGGAAGCATCTTTTCATATGCTTCAGACCTGATGGATGGCAGCTTTTTGGATCCTTATTCCAAGCTTATAGTGATAACTCTTATAGTTATGGTGGTTATGATCTGTATCGTTGCATTTTTAAGGACAAGGCTTGGACTTGCCATAAGGGCAACGGGAGATAATCCTGATATGGTCAGATCTTCATCAATCAATACTGTGGCTATCACAATTACAGGGCTGTGTTTATCAAACTCTTTAACAGCTCTTTCAGGATGTCTTCTGGCCCAGTATAACAAATCCGCCAACATTGACATAGGAACCGGAATGCTGACGATTGCTCTTGCATCCCTTCTTATCGGCAGACTCTTTTTTAGAAACAAGGGAGTAGGTCATGGAGTAATAGGGGCTGTGATCGGAGCCATATTCTTCAGACTTGTCTACACCATGGCGCTCAGGCTCAATATGCCTGCCTTTATGCTAAAACTTGTTTCTTCCGTAATTGTCATTCTGGCAATAAGTGGACCTTATTTCCTTGGAAAGATGAGGAAGAAAGGAGGGGCCAATGCTTAAACTTCAATCTGTAAATAAGACCTTTGGCAAAGGCACAGTCAATGAGAAAAAAGCCCTTGGCAATATTGATTTTGATGTGAAAAAGGGAGATTTTATCAGCATTATCGGTTCAAATGGCGCAGGTAAGTCAACTCTTTTAAACGCTATAAGCGGCGTGTTTGAGATAGATGGTGGAAGCATCGTGCTCGATGGCGTGGATATCACCAGAATGTCCGAACACAAAAGGGCAGCAGTGATAGGCAGGCTCTTTCAGGATCCAATGAAGGGTTCGGCGCCTTCCATGAGCATAGAGGATAATCTGTATCTGGCATCAGGCAAAAGAGGCTGGTTTTCTCATATGACAAGCACAGACAGAAAAGAATTCAGGGAAAGACTTGCACTTTTGGGCATGGGACTGGAAGACAGGATGAAGCATCCGGTAGGTCTTTTATCCGGTGGACAGAGGCAGGCGCTGACACTTCTGATGGCTACCTACAATGTTCCAAAGCTTCTTTTACTGGATGAGCATACGGCAGCCCTTGACCCTGCAACAGCGGAGAAAGTTCTTGCTCTGACTAAAGATGTCATAGAAAAGAACAATATAACCTGCCTTATGATCACTCATAATATGCAGTCCGCCCTTGATCTGGGCAATCGTACGATCATGATGAATGATGGCGAGATCATATATGATGTTGAGGGCGAGAAAAGAGCTAAAACTACCGTTGAAGATCTTTTGCAGCTCTTTAAGGACAAGGCAGGCGAAAAACTTACTAACGACAGGATGCTTCTTTCATAAGAAATGCTATTTTTGTGTTTATGAGCCCTAGACATAGAGATAAATGAGAAAACGTGATATAATCGAGAGCGCTGCGTTTATATAAAATTAAATGCAGAATATATTTTTTAAAGGAAGTAGTAATGAAAGAAGAAAAGAAATTAGGGCTCATGGCTCTCATACTGATGATCTTTACATCAGTATATGGCTTCAACAATATCCCGAGATCTTATTACTTAATGGGATATGCAGCAATACCATGGTTTGTTATTGCTGGTATTTTATTCTTTATACCATTTGCATTTATGGTAGCAGAGTTTGGCTCTGCATTTAAGGACGAAACAGGTGGTATGTATTCCTGGATGTGCAAGTCAGTAGGTCCAAAGTATGCATTCATCGGAACATTCATGTGGTACACATCATATGTACTTTGGATGGTAAATGTTTCATCAGGTATCTGGGTACCTGTATCAAATCTTATTTTTGGTGAGGATTGCACATCAAGCTGGTCTTTCTTTGGCTCAAAAATCCTTTCCGGTTCAAGACTTCTTGGTGTCATGGCAATCATCTTTTTTATCTTTATCACATACTTTGATTCAAAGGGTATTGATAAGATTAGCAAGGTAACATCAATTGGTGGTACAGCAGTTCTTGTGATCAACATCATGGTGGTTGTTGGTTCAGTAGTTATGATCATTGCTCGTCATGGTCAGCTTGAGCAGCCATTTTTAGGCACAGAGTCTTTAATGGTTCCTCTTAACGCAGCTTATCAGGGCAACCCGATCATGATCTTATCATTTATTGTATATGCACTTTTCGCTTACGGCGGAATCGAAGCAGTTGGTGGACTTGTTGATAAGACAGAGAATCCAAAGAAGAACTTCCCTAAGGGAATTGTGGCAGCAGCTTTGGTAATCGTAGTTGGTTATGCTATTCTTATCCTGCTTGTAGGCTCATTTACAAACTACAGCGAAATCCTTGGAACAGATAGCATTACACTTGGAAACGTCTCATATGTGATCATGTCAAACTTTGCAGCAGCTTTTGGTAAGGTGTTTGGTGCTTCTGTTGCTACTCAGACTGCTCTTGCTCACGGATTTGCCAGAGTATACGCGCTTATTATGCTTCTTGCACTTATGGGTGCTATGTTTGCACTTGTTTATTCACCACTTAAGCAGATTATCGACGGAACTCCAAAGGAGCTTTGGCCGGGTAAGATGGGAGAAATTGCAGAGGATGGTATGCCAAAGAATGCCATGTGGATCCAGTGTGCAATCGTTTGTATCATGATTCTTTTAGTTTCATTTGGTGGGGATACAATGCAGCAGTTCTTCGTGATCTTAACAGCGATGGTAAACGTTGGTATGACAGTGCCATACATGTTTATTTCATTCGCATTCCCTAAGTTTAAGAAGATGAAGAACATTGACAGAAGTTTCGAAGTATTCAAGACTCAGAAGTCTGCAAATATCTGGGGCTATGTTGTAACACTTACATTGTTCTTTGCAAACGCTTTTGCTATTATTCAGCCAGCCATCGAAGGCGACTGGAAGACTACCTTCTGGTCATTAAGTGGTCCGGTTATCTTTGGACTTGCTGCATGGATCATTTATAAGCGTTATGAAAAGAAAACATTGTAACATAATAATAAATTGACTATTACAAAGCTATTTTGAGGCTGAAAAATGCCTTAAGTCAAAACGGAAAGGCAACAGCTTCGGTGTATAGCTTCTGCAGTACTTTAATAAAAGTATCAAGACTCTGACGCTGGTCTGCTTTATGAGTGCATAAGACGCAAGCGAAGGTATCATCACAGTCATAAGGAATCCATGCAAATTGTCCGCTGTGGTCGTTAAGAAAGCCGGGAGCCAGGCAGATGCCTTTACCGGAAGCAATGTTTGTAAGAGTGGTGTCATGATCCGGACTGTTAAAATACTCAATCTTTCCTGATGAAATAAGCTTTTGCTGTACGGATCTAAGGAGCGCCGGTGAGCCGCCACCTACCATAAGAGTGCGGCCGTATATATCTTCATCAGTAATAAGATTTTTTGATGCAAGAGGATCATTTTTATCACATATTAAATAAATATGACTTTTAAACAGCTTGTGGACAGTAGTGCCTGCAAGCTGTTTTGTCTGTTCTTCCAAGGCAAATACAACATCAGATTCATTTTTTAGGAAGCTATCCATGCTGTTTCCGTATTGGAAAAGTGGTTTTCTTCTAATAGATTGATGTAAGGCTTATTCAGTTTGCAGGATGGAAACCGGATTTTGAAAAATAAGAGATTCATAGGACAGTTATTTCGAAAGAGATAGCTGTCCTTTTTTGTTACTACTTTTGAATTGTGTATTCCGTGATGGTGGTTGATTCGATATAATGAAAAACAGTTAAATTTTACAAAAATCGAAGTTTATGGGGCGAGGAAAAACTATGAAAAAATATACGATAGCAGCAATTATCATGATTATTCATGTCGGATTCATGGAACTGGCTGGTTTGAAGGTCATGTCACTGACGAGGACAGGATTGGTGACAAGATTGCAAGAATATTGAACGTTCCTGAGGACTATGAACTAGTATGCATTCTTCCTGTTGGAATTGCTGAGGGTGAGCCTATGACTCCGCCTAAAAAGAGCTTTGAAGAGAGAGCATGGTTCAATTCTTTTAACGGTAAATAATTGTAGAGGATGTTAATTGCATAAATTCCAGAATAATTGATTTATGACATGGGGATACAATGCTTTTATACCATTATTTTGATAAGAAAACAGGTCCATTTCGGAATCTGTCGGATCTAAGCGAAGAAGAAGCCAAAAAGTTGCTTCTGACTATAAAGGCCGAAAAGCCTGAAACCATGTGCGCCAAAAGGCAAGACAGTTACATTGCGGATAGAAGGCGGTTCGAAGAGATACTAAGAACCGAGTTCCAGAAAAAGGGTGGGAAGATCGAACGGAAAGCCCCTCATTATCTGGTGATAGGTGAATGTCCGTGGTTACAGAGCTGGTTCGAAGACTGCGATTATATAGTGATAGATACAGCAGACTTGGATCTGAGCACAGTTTCTTTTACCTATGGAGATTCTCATCCAACATTCAGTGACCGGGTCAATGATGGAAAAGAGTACAGAAAGAAGCTCTACACATACGACGAGATAATAGGCGTGATTAAAAAATATGGTCTTCCCCAAGACTGGAACCCAGATGGGGAATATGGTCCTGAGAGATATATCGAAGCTCATGTGTGGAGTGATAGAGGGATAAAAAAGATGGCCAAGGACAAGGATCTATTAAAATATGAAAATGCTGACAAATAAAGAGATTAAAGAAATTGCAATGAGACAATCCGCTGAAGATATAGGATGTAAAGCAGAGGATTTCTTATCTGAGAAAAATATAATCTGTAAGTTTCATTTGGGAGATAATGCACGCAGGTATTATAAAGAACCAATCACCTGCAACTTTGTTTCTTACGGGAATAATGTTGTAGCAGCTACAGGGGACGAAGTGACAGATCTGGTTTCAGAATACGTAGATAAATATGAGTTCTACCATCTTTTTGAGACTCCAAATATGCACTGGCTTGAGGAGCGTCTTTCGGAGCGCGGGTACAAGATATGTTTTATGGCGGAGTACTACCTTCCTGATGTGGAGAGGATTCACAATATACAATGCTTATATGAGACAAGAATACTTGTACAGGATGATTTCAAGAACTTATATCTTCCGGAGTGGAGCAATGCGTTATGCAGTGAGCGTAAAAATCTGGATGTTCTGGGAGTTGGAGCTTATGACCAGGATAAGCTGATAGGGTTTGCTGCATGTTCAGCTGATTGTGATGACATGTGGCAGATAGGGGTAGATGTTCTTCCTGAGTACAGGCAAAAGGGGATAGCATCCGCTCTTACAAGCAGGTTGGCAAAAGAAATACTTGGAAGAGGAAAAGTGCCATTCTACTGCTCTGCATGGTCTAATATCAGGTCGGTGAGAAATGCAGTGAAGAGTGGATTTGTTCCGGCATGGGTCGAGATGACTATAAAACCAGCAAATATAGTTGATGAGATCAATTCAGAGGCGGGTAAATAAATGAATTTCAGAAAGGCAACAATAGAAGATCTGGATATACTTGTCACCACAAGAATAGAAGTTTTGAGGGCAGCAAACAGGCTTGATGCAAGCGTTGATATGTCAGAGGTGGAGCGGCAATCCAGAGATTATTATTCTAAAGCTATGGCTGATGGCTCACATATAGCATATTTGGTGTTTGACGGGGACAAATTTATAGGTGCCGGCGGAGTGAGCTATTACAGAGTAATGCCAACATATCATAATACGTCAGGTGAAAAAGCATACATCATGAATATGTATACGGCATCTGATTATCGCAGGCAGGGAATAGCTTATAAGACTTTGGACCTTCTTGTACAGGATGCAAAGAGTAGAGGAATCAAAGCAATCTCTCTTGAAGCTACTGAGATGGGAAGACCTCTGTATGAGAAGTATGGCTTTGTAAAAATGAATGATGAAATGGAACTTAGGTAATAACAGGAATATATTTCAGTTTTATTGACAAGCATATTAATTCTTATGGAGGTATTATGAACCATGACATGACAGTTCCATGTGAAGAAGGACTGATCAATCTTCGCGTCGGAGCGATTATTATGAAAAAAGGAAAAATATTGATGGTGGGAAACGATAGCGCGGATTATCTCTATTCCGTTGGTGGACGTATCAAGTTCGGCGAGACATCCGAAGAAGCTGTGATACGTGAGGTGTATGAGGAGACTGGCGTTAAGCTCGATGTTGATCACTTAGGTTTTATCCATGAGAATTATTTCTATGGAGATGCTGAATCCAATCGTGGTAAGCTTATTTATGAGGTTTCATATTTCTACTATATGAAGGTGCCGGAGGGCTTCGAGCCTGTTTGTATGAGTATGACGGAAGATGACCATGAGGAATTCCTTCGCTGGATAGATGTAAATGATCCCATCAGGTATTATCCTGAGTTTTTCAGAAAAGAGCTATTACATCCGACAGACGGAGTAAAGCATTTTGTGACAGACGAGAGAGTTATATAAAAAGTTAATTAAAGTTTTGAATTCCAGTATATATGACAATAGAGAGGTTGATATGAATTTTCTATTTGTAGCACTTGGTGGTGCCTTGGGTGCAGTAGCGCGATATGCAATAAGTCTGATTCCTGTTAAGACTTATTTTCCGATATTAACTCTGATTACAAATATCCTCGGTGCCATACTAATTGGATTCGTTGTTGGAATTACCAGTAACCGAGAAAGTGTATCTGATAATACCATTCTTTTCTGGAAGACAGGGGTGTGTGGAGGTTTTACCACATTCTCTACATTTTCCCTTGAAGCTTTTAATTTGTTTGAGAAGAAACAATATATGAATGGCGGATTATATGTGGCACTGAGTTGTTGTTGCTGCATATTTGGAATTCTATGCGGAAAGAAACT
>NZ_ATVR01000044.1 GCF_000420825.1 Butyrivibrio sp. AE2015
GTTACATCACTTATTACAAAGTTCCTGTTATAGACAGCTTTTAGTATGCCACCCATTACAACCTTAGCATCATCGATGTCTTCAAGTGCATTGTCGAGTAGGAACCCATCAATAAGGTTCATGGAGGCGAGGCTTTTCTTCGCCTCGTCAAAAGTAATTCTTTCTTTAATTCTTGTTTCCGTGTTCATAAAAATCCTTTCAAAATGTGATAAAACTCAGCGAAGTGCTGATGCTGCCACGAACGTGACAACCGGCTCAGAATGAGCACAAAAACTATAATAGCACATAATTCTTAAGATTTATGGTAGAAGATTCTTAAGATTTCTTAAGAATTGGACGGAAATATGAATGCATTTATGCGCACCCCAAGTGCAGCCTCTCCGAGAAAGCAAGAGGCCGCCTTGGGAAAAAGACTATACTTTCAACATAGACTTCCATTAATTACCTAAAAAGGATATAGTATAATAGTTAAATCACTAAAATTTAATTCAAATGGGAGATAGGCAATGGCAAAAAGATTAGAAAGAACCGGCTATGACAGCTCTAAGCTGGCTTCGCAGATTAAGCTATTCAGAGAATATTTAGGCCTGACCTGCAGGGAATTTGGAGAAAGAATCGGATATTCAGGCAGCTACATCAATCAGTGCGAGCATGAGCTTATAGAGGTTCCGGCCAACATAATTTCGCTGATCTGTGAGAACTACAACATTGATGAAGAGTATTTTGCCGGGAAGATATCCCTTAAAGAGGCCACGAAACACATATCTACCCAGGCTGAGATAGATGCTGACCGCGCCAAAAGACTTAAGATGCTCAGGAAAAGATTCGGAATGACCCAGACAATGCTATATGACGTGTCAGGGGTTGATAACAAGGCAATATCCAAAATCGAGACATTTGAACGGCCACTTGAAAAAGAGCAGGCTGAGATGATTGCCAAAGCCCTCAACATAGGTGTGGACTGGCTTTTATATGGCAATGAGAAAAGAATGAACTATCCAATAGATGACAGAATCATAGACTGGCTGTGGGAAAACGGGGACGTTAGAAAAAAACTTTGGGACACCTATAAGTCCGATATGTCGCAGAAGAAAACAGCCAAAAGAAAAATCTCCAGATAGTACTGATGTCTTTTTAACTTTATATGTGTGTTTTTGAAATAAGGATTTTAAACTGCCATAATTAATATGAAGCTTTTAAACTTTCAGTCTATAAGGAGGTACTGAACTATGATAAAAGATTCTATTCTGGCAATAATTCACAGGCCTTGCTTTAACGACATTGCAGATGCCTGGCTCAGTAGAGTTATGAACACACATAAAAAGACAACCTATGACAAATATCAGGGAATTTGCAGGAAGTACATATTTCCTTTTACAGAAGGATTAGAATACAGAAAAATAAAAAATGAAACTTTGAAATCTCTTTATATAAAGAAGATTGAACCGCTATCCCTATCGAGATCTTCCAGCGTTCAGAGTTCAATAGTTACAGTACTGAACCAGATAATATGCTATACCAATGAGATGTACGACATGAATCTGAACAAGATACGGCTGAACAGGCCCAGAAGCTGTCCGTCGCCTGTAGAAGTCTTTTCCAAGGATGAGCAAAAAGACCTTGTGAGATATCTTCACGAGAATATAGATCCGACCAAGCTCGGAGTCTACATATGTATATCAACAGGACTTCGTTTGGGAGAGATATGTGCTTTAAAATGGGAAGATATTGACCTGTCGCAGCACACTATCAGCATTAACAAATCAGTCCACAGGGTCAATACCGAAAAAGAAAGTCGCAAAACAAAGCTGATCACCTCATCGCCCAAGAGTAAATCTTCCAAAAGGATAATTCCTATATCTGATGAGCTCTTGTCCCTCTTAATGAAGCAGGATAACAAAGAAGGTTATCTGTTAAACCCACTAAAGCCGACAGATCCAAGGACATTTGAAAACAGATATGGTAAAATACTTAATGATATCGGGATCAGTCACAAGAAATTTCATGTTTTGAGGCATACTTTTGCGACGAACTGTATCTATAACGGAATGGACGCCAAGTCCTTAAGCGAGATCCTTGGGCATTCAAGCGTTCAGATCACATTGAACAGATATGTTCATCCATCCATGGAGCAAAAGAGAAGTCAGCTCAATGCTCTATCAGCTTTATATGCAGGGTATTGTGCATGATTTTTAGACGCTTTAAAATGTGGAATAGGTATTTGACAATAACGTTATCATCAACTATTATATATTAGTTGCTTTCTTATAAGATATCAGGAAATAAGTGGCAACGATTTTCGTCGAATAGCTTATTCGGTGAAAAGAAAATGTGAATTGTATGGCGGGGTAAAGAAATATATAGATTCACGATTTCTAGCGATGTTGGCTGAGTAAGAGCTTTGGAGATTGATCTGGGAATTGAGAAAAAGGGCGAATTTCTCAAAAAATCGTTAGAAAAATCCACTATGGGGAAATAGTGGGTGGTGAGTGCGGGTGGCTTAGAAGCCTGAGACGAGTGAGTAAAGGTGATAGTTATCCACGAAAGAATGGTACTAGGTTAAATACGCAGTAGAAGGATGCTTTATGACAGATCTAGAAAAATTAAAAAAATTGACAGTGCAGATAGATGAATTTCTCACAAGCAACATAAATCCTTCATCAGAGGAATTTACAACGTGGAAAACCAGAACAAAAAGATTGCTAAGAAAAATATATGGTGAGAAGAGTAATGAATATAAAGCGTTTTGTGATACTCAATTTACATCAATGGTATATACATTTACATTGGACGATGATGCTTTGGATAGAAGAGCGTGCTATGACGCTTTGAGCCGTATTAGGCCAGTTTTGAATGTGTATATTGAAGAGTTGGAAGAAGCAGTTGATTCTTCACAAGAAAATATACAAAAACAGACAAAAGCTCCAGAATACCAAAAAGTTTTCATAGTACATGGGCATGATGGGGAACTTAAAGAAAAGGTTGCAAGATTGCTTGAAAAGCAGGGTATTCAGGTAATTATTCTGAGTGAGCAAACCAATAAAGGAAAAACGATTATCGAAAAGTTTGAAACATATGCTGACACTGTAGATGCTGCGATATGTTTATTTACTGCGGATGATGATGTTGCAGATGGCAGTAAACGGGCAAGACAGAATGTTGTTTTTGAAACGGGATATTTCTACGGAAAAATCGGCCGTGATAAAACAATAGTCATTGCAGAAGATGACGTTATGAATTTGTCTGACCTTCAAGGTGTAGTTTATGTGAGCAAGAACAATTGGGAAGCTGATGTTCTCAAAGAACTTATGGAGATCGGATATAACGTAGATTTTAATAAACTTTTTGGGAAATAATCTGGGGCTGAGATGACCACCGACATGGGGGTTAAGCTCTATTAAATGGGGGAGTCCCATATTTGGAGAATTTTATGAAAGTATTAGTGACAGGTGCAAATGGATATTTAGGACAAGGTATTGTGAAACATTTGCTTGATCTTGGGATACATGTTGTTGCAGCTGATTTCTCAATTGACCATGTGGACGACAGAGCGGATAAGAAGGCATGTGACCTCTTCTCAATTTCCAGTGATCCATACCATTACTTTGGTGAACCGGATGTCCTTCTTCATTTGGCTTGGAGAGACGGTTTTGTTCATTACTCTGATGCTCATATCAATGATCTTCCAAAGCACTACAACTTTATAAAGTCTTTTTCAGAATCTGATGTTAAACAGATAGCAGTCATGGGTTCTATGCATGAAATTGGCTTTTTTGAAGGCTGCATTAAAGAGGATACAGAATGTAACCCTACAACTCCTTATGGAATAAGTAAGAATGCGTTAAGAGAATTAACGGCTATGTTCTGTAAGCAGAAGAATAAGAAGTTCCAGTGGATGAGGGGCTATTACATTGTGGGTAATAGTAAGTATGGTAGTTCTATATTCTCTAAGATCACTGCAGCTGAAATTGAAGGAAAAAAAGAGTTTCCGTTCACATTGGGGCAGAATCAGTTCGATTTTATTGATTATGAGGACTTCTGCGAACAGGTTGCAAGAGCGACTGTTCAAGATGAGGTTCTTGGTGTGATAAACATTTGCTCTGGACATCCAGAGAAGTTAGCTGATCGTGTTGAGAGATTCATAGTTGAGAATAACTATAAGATAAAACTTAAATATGGAGCTTTCCCGGATAGACCTTATGATTCAAAAGCTGTGTGGGGAGATAATTCTAAGATACAGGAAATAATGTGCGGTAAATAAAGTGATTAGATATCTTTTGTCATTGTAGATATTTGAGATGGTAACAATCGATTGTAGAAACAAAATGAAAGAAATGTGATTTAGATGAAAACAGTAATTATGGCTGGCGGTAAAGGAACGAGAATAAGTGACTTGTTCCCCAATATACCAAAGCCGTTAATAGAAATTAAGAATAGAGATGGCGTGAGCAAACCGATTCTTCAGTGGGAGATAGAAAGTCTCCGGGACCAAGGATTTAAGGAAATTATCCTAACTGTTTCTCACATGCATGAGAAAATACAGGATTATTTCGGTGATGGTAGTAAGTTTGGATGTCATATCGAGTACTTTGTGGAAGAACAGCCTCTCGGAAATGCGGGGGCACTTTTTAAGATGAGAGAGAAGTTACAGGCTCCATTTCTCTTATTAATTGCAGATGCTATGTTCGATGTTGACTTTAATAGGATGATTAATTACCACAAGGAACACAATGCATTGGCAACCTTGTTCACACATCCCAATAGCCATCCTTTTGATAGTTCAGTTATTGTGGCTAATAGTAATGGTGCGGTGGAACAGTGGCTCACTAAAGAAGATATAAGACCTGAGTTTTATAAAAATAGGGTAAATGCCGGACTGCAAATTATAGATCCGATTGTATTAGATATGACACTTAATCGTCTAAACATGAAAGCTGAAGATATCGGTACAGTGGATGACTATGGGTACACAATCAAGATGGATATGGATCGACAAATTCTAAAGCCATTATGTGATAGTGGCAGGATGTATTGTTACGATTCGCCTGAGTACTGCAAGGATATGGGGACGCCTGAAAGGTTCAATCAAGTTAGTATGGATTTCCAAAATGGAGTTGTACAGGCTAAAAACTTATTACATCCGCAGAAAGCTATATTCCTTGATCGTGATGGAACAATAAACAAACATATTGGATTCCTGAGAAAACCTGAGGAACTTGAGTTGTGTGATGGAGCTGCAGAGGCAATTAAAAAGATAAACGGAAGCGGATATCTTGCGATTGTAATCACCAACCAACCGGTAATTGCTAGAGGTGAGGTTACATTTGAAGGGCTAGAAGAGATACATAAAAAGCTTGAAACTGAGCTTGGTAAAGCTGGAGCATACATCGATGGACTTTATTATTGCCCACATCATCCAGATAAAGGTTTTGAGGGTGAGGTAACAGAGTTGAAGATTGTCTGTGATTGTAGGAAACCGAGACCAGGACTGATATTGCAAGCTGCTAAAGACTTCAATATAGATCTTGAACAGAGTTGGATGATAGGTGACAGTAATAATGATGTCGGTGCAGGAAAGAATGCTGGCTGCAGAACCGCACTGATTGGAGATGAAGACTTAAGACAAAATATAACTGGGAAAAGCCTTCTTGATGTAGTGGAACAAATTATTGGCAGATGATTAAAAACTTAGATAACCACGGTGTTTTTGACTAATTATACTGGGGCGAAAATGATGCCAAGAAAGATGATGACCACTATGAATAATAAAGCGGAAAACCGCCAGATTGGAGTTATTAAATGATTATAACAAGAGCACCCTTTAGAGTTTCTTTTTGTGGTGGAGGAAGTGATTTACCGTCTTTTTATGAGAAATATGGTGGATGTGTTCTATCAACAACTATCCGCAAGTACATGTATTTGACGATTCATACTTACTTTCATAAAGATCAGATTAGACTTAAGTATTCTCAAACTGAAAATATTAAAAGCTATGATGAGATAGAGCATAAATATTTCAGGCAATGTCTTAAAGATTTCGGAATTATGGGCGTAGAAATAAGTTCTATGGCGGATATTCCGAGTGGAACTGGACTTGGTTCGTCATCTTCATTTACTGTTGCACTTCTTCAACTTCTTCATACATATAAAGGTGAATACGTAAGTAAATATAAGCTGGCGAAGGATGCCTGTGAAGTTGAAATAGATAAGCTTGGTGAACCTATAGGAAAACAGGATCAATTTGCTGCAGCATTTGGCGGTCTTAAGTTTTATGAATTTCAACAGAATGGTTTTGTAAATGTAGAACCGATTGTAATGGCTCCTCAGAGTTATCAGATGCTTGAAGACAACATTCTTATGTTTTATCTCGGTGGTAAGCATTCGGCTTCTGCTATTCTGAAAGAACAGAGTCAGAATGTAAAAACTGTTGATAAGGCTAAAGTTCAGCAGCAAATGTGTGATTTAACAAGAACTCTTAAAGAAGAGTTGCAGAAGAATAATGTGGATGCAATGGGAGAATTGCTTCATGAGAACTGGATGCTTAAGAAGTCTTTGGCTTCTGGTATATCTAATCCACTTATTGATGAAACATATGAAAAGGCAATGAATGCAGGAGCCCTTGGTGGAAAGTTGCTCGGTGCTGGCGGAGCAGGCTTTATGATTTTCTACGTAAAACCTGAGAATCAAGGTGCTGTTAGAAGTGCACTGAATAATCTTCGTGAGATGGAATTCGAGATGGATAATAGTGGTGCATCAATTATTCATATTGATAAGTGAGGACAAAAATGAGTGCTATCGGACTGGCTCGTAAAGCTCATAAATACTATACCTCTGAAAAATGGGGGTATAGCACGACTGTTGAAGCATTTAAATAGAGTTATATATTGTTGTGATATTGCTTATCAAGTTAATATTCCTGAAACCACACTATTGCCGCATCAAGGAATGGGAGTAGTTATGCATCCCAAGACAGTAATTGGTAACAATTGTATCATTTTTCAACATACAACATTCGGTGCAAGTCATGGGGATGGTGAATCTGATGCGGCGCCAATTCTTGGGGATAGTGTAATGGTTGGAGTAGGTGCCACACTATTAGGTGCAATAAAGGTAGGGAACAATGTGACTATAGGGGCTCATTCAGTGGTGATAAATGATGTACCTGATAATGCAGTAGTTGCTGGGATACCAGCAGTAATAAAAAAGTATAAGAGCATAGAGGAGAAAAAGCAATGAATATCTTAGTTGCTGGTGGGGCTGGATTTATAGGCTCACATGTGATTGATAGTCTATTAGCTGAAGGGCACAGAGTTATATGTGCTGACAAGCTGATAATGGGAAAACAGAATATCGAACATATAACAGAAGGGGATAGATTTAAATTCTATGAAGTTGAACTTGCTGATCAAAATAAGGTTGATGAAATATTTGCTACAGAGAATATCGATGTGGTCTACCACCTAGCTGCAAACTCTGACATTCAGAAGGGTGGAAAAGAGCCAGGTATCGATTTCAACGATACGTTGCTGTCTACAAGAGCTCTGCTGGAAGGCATGAGAAAAGCAAATGTAAAGAAAATGTTCTTTGCATCTACATCTGCTGTTTATGGCGAGATGCTTGATGTGGAACTTACTGAAACAACAGGTGGAATAATGCCTGTTTCTTATTATGGCGGTGCCAAACTAGCATCGGAAGCATTGATTTCTTCTTATGTTTCAATGTGCGATATGAGTGTGGTTATCTTCAGATTTCCGAATGTTATTGGACCTAGGCTTACACATGGAGCAGTGTTTGATTTCATAAGGAAACTTAGAAAGAATCCGGCAGAGCTTGAAATCCTTGGTGACGGAACTCAGTGCAAACCGTATATTTATGTTCTTGATCTTGTAGAAGTCATAATGAAGCTGACTAAGGAATTCAAAGGTGGTGAAGAAGTTTATAACATCAGTGTAACAAGCGAAGGGACAACAGTTACACATATCGCAGAGATAGTTGTTGAGGAACTTGGTCTTAAGGATGTGACGTTTAATTACACTGGTGGAGATCGTGGGTGGAAAGGCGATGTGCCAAGATTTAGCTATGATATTAGTAAAGTGTTAAGCACAGGATGGAAACCGAAACACACATCGGATGAAGCTGTAAGACAGACAGTTAAGGATGCTATAAAAGCTGGTATGTAGCATTGAACCGTGTGCATAAGAATAATACTGTTTTGGAAGGTGACGCCCAGAAAATGGAGGAAAGAAATTATGGA
The DNA here is from genome assembly GCF_000420825.1 of Butyrivibrio sp. AE2015. Classification (GTDB taxonomy): domain Bacteria; phylum Bacillota; class Clostridia; order Lachnospirales; family Lachnospiraceae; genus Butyrivibrio. The sequence goes on from NZ_ATVR01000044.1 coordinate 8,255, forward strand.
TTATAAAAAAGATCTTAAGGCGTATCTTGATAGAGAAATTGAAGTAATACAATCACTTGATTTAGAGAGTATAAACAAAGTAATGAATGTTTTGGAAGATGCAAAAGCACAGCACAAAAATACATATATATGTGGTAATGGTGGAAGTGCTGCGACTGCAAGTCACTTTGTATGTGATTTTAATAAGGGACTTAATGATGAGGCTTCACAGTTTAAATTTCAATGCTTGTCAGATAACACACCTATTATGATGGCAATCTCTAATGACATTGGATATGACGAGGTGTTCCGTTATCAGATTAAAGGAAGAATTGAGGAAGGAGATGTACTTTTTGGTATTTCTGGTTCTGGTAACAGTATCAATGTCATCAACGCTATGGAACATGCGAAGTCAGTAGGAGCCAAAACCATAGCTCTTGTTGGATATGATGGCGGAAAAATGAAGCAGATAGCTGATTATTGCATACATGTTAATATCAATGATATGCAGATTTCTGAGGATGTTCACATGATAATGGATCATCTTATGATGTATGTTCTTAGTCATGGAGAAAACTGTTAAGGGAAGATAATTCTTGGAGGATTTATGAAAGAATGAACACACACCGGATTCAATTCTTGAACACATATATTGATAATTTGACTGCTCAGGAAGCGAAGTCCTGTGTTGATCAACTAATACAAACACCTGGATATCATTATGTCGTTACCCCTAATTCAGATATAGTGGTAAAGATGCAGGATGATTCTAAATTGCTTGAGGCGTGTAATGCAGCAGATTTGATTTTGACAGATGGTCAAATTGTTGTGAAGCTCAGCAATAAGCTTGGAACGCCTATTAAAGAACGTGTGGCCATGACAGACTTTGTATGGGATGTTATGGATCTAGCAGATGAGAAAGGCTATAAAGTCTTCTTGTTTGGAGGAAAGGAAGATGTGCTTGAAAAGGCAACAGCGAAGATAAAAGTAAAATATCCAAAGCTTAACATCGTTGATTCATACTCACCTCCATTTGGCTTTGAAAAGAATAAAGAGCAACTGCATGAGTGCAATGTAAGGATTAGGAAAAGTGGAGCAGATATTCTTATAGTTTTTTTAGGATGTCCAAAGCAAGAAAAGTATATCTATAAGAACAAGGATAAGTATCAAGTACCTGTTAGTATTACAATGGGTGGATGCGTAGATTTTATTGCAGGTGGTGTAAAGAGAGCCCCGCAATGGATGCAGGACATAGGTTTTGAGTGGTTCTATAGATTTATGCAGGAACCCAAAAGAATGTTCCGAAGATATTTTATTGATGATATTAGAATCTTTGGATTAGTGAGGAAATATAGAAAAAAACAGAAAAGGGATTGATGCTTAAATATGATAAAAGAAATCGGTAAAGTCGCTGCAGGAATGGTTTTATACAATTCTGACTATAGTAGATTGTTGCTATGTCTTAAAGGCTTAACATCCCAAGTTGATACGATCATTGTATATGATAATAGCCCTGAAAAAATGAATACAGAAAGAATATTGGAGATAGAGTCTGCATATAATTGCAAATATATTTTCTCTGGGGAAAATCTTGGTATGCCAGGTGCGATGAATGAAATCATGCAGATGGCTGAATCTGAAGGATATGATTGGGTATTAACGATGAATGCTGACTCAGTTGTTCCGTCCGATATGATTAAAGAATACAGAAAGTATTTCCATATAGAAGAGATTGGGATGATTTGTCCCCAAGTCATAGATAAAAGAAGAAAGTATATGCATGCTGATACCACAAAGAAGAATGCGTACATAAAAATGTGTATAACAGCTGCTGCTTGTACAAGGGTAAAGGCCTGGAGACAAGTGGGAGGGTTTGATGATTGGTTGTTTGTAGATCTTCTTGATAACGATATAAGCAAAAGAATGATTCTTAATGGGTGGAAAATTCTTCAAATCAATTCAATTGTGCTAGATCAAGAATTTGGGGATATTGAAGCTAAAAATGAGAAAAGTGAGAAGTTTTGGATTAGAGTAGGGGAAATATTACATAACGATAATTTTGCTAAATTTTCATATAAGAAGATTGTTCATCCTAATCGAGTGTACTATACATGCAGAAATGTATTATACCTAAATAAAAAGTTTAAAGAGTATGGTGGAATAGGCTATAAAGAGAACTATAATTGCAATACTTTTCTTGGATTTATATTGTGCTTTGTTATACCAAGTATATTAAGAGCTGATAGAAAAATAGAAGTTATAGTAGCAATAAAAAATGGTTTCTATGATGGAAAGAAAAAAGAAAAAGTCACAATCCCTTGGCAAGTCAATCGTATATTTTAATCCGCTAGATTACAGTATTGATAATCTGATATAGGTTACAGTTATATTATTATTAAGCCCACAAGAATATGGGAGGCGAATGTTGGGACATTGTTCCTGAGATTGAAATTATATGGAAAAGGTTAGAATTGTTCAGGCAAATTTGAATAATCAGGGTGGCGCATTTTCAGTGATATATGAAGCGCAACAAAAACTTCAAGATGAATACGTATTTGATTATTTTTCCGCAGAAGAATTTATAAAAAATGATGTATATTTTCATCTAAGAGAAATGGGTAGCAAATGTATTGGTGGGGTGATTTGCAAGAATAGGTTCTTAAAGCAGTATGAAGTATATAAGGCATTTAAGGAATTTTTAAAAAAAAATCAATATAATTACGTTCACATTCATGCAGATACTGCATGGAAGATGTCAGTTTATTATTTGGCGGCTAAGAAAGCGGGCGTTAAAAACATTGTCGTTCATTCTCATTCTAGTGGAATTAATGGACATTTCAAGAAACTTAATTACTTATTACATTTAGTATCAAAACGTATTATTCGTAGGGCTCAGTACCGTTGCGCCTGTTCTGATGTGGCAGCATTGTGGATGTATGATACAACCAAGAATATTATTAAGGTTCAGAATGGAGTGGATATAGATCGATTTTCATATAACGGGAAAGTGCGAGAAAAAATTCGAAAAGAGTTAAATATACAGGATAAAACTGTGATTGGAACTGTTGGGGATTTTTCATATCCCAAGAATCCAGAGTTTATATATGATTTGATTATCGACTTTAAAGATGAACCACAATATGTTTTTTTGTTAGTTGGAAACCGTGAAGGATGTGAATTAGTTAATAAAGTTAAGAGTAATCCCAATATTAAAAATGTCATGTTCCTAGGAACAGTAACAAATATTCCGGATTATTTAAGCGCCATGGATGTTTTTATATTACCATCGAGGTTTGAAGGATTACCCATGTGTGCGATAGAAGCGCAGGTTAGTGGACTTTTTACTATAATATCCGACAAAGTTACATCAGATACTTGTTGTTCAAAAAGATTTCTACAAATAGGTTTAGATATAGTTAATTGGAAGAAAGAAATAATAAAGTATAGTACTGAATGTAACAGAGAAAAAAATACGGGATTTCTGATTACTGAAAAAGCAAGCGCTGATAGTACAGCTTTTACTTTAAAAAAAATATATTCTGGAGAAATATAAAATGAACGATTTAATTTCTGTGATTATACCTGTTTACAATGTTGAATTATATTTAGATAGGTGCATGAAATCAATTCTAAATCAAACATATAAAAACTTAGAAATTATTCTTGTGGATGATAAATCCGATGATCGTAGTAATGAATTGTGTAAGGATTATTTAGTTGATAATCGCGTTGTTATTGAGCATGGTATGGGTGAAGGCCTAAGTGGCGCAAGAAATACTGGATTAGATATTGCTCATGGTAAATATGTTGTGTTTGTTGATAGTGATGACTATGCAGAATTGACTATGATTGAACATTTATATAATTGCTTGATAGATAATAAAGCCGACACTGTGATAGGGGGATTTAGGAGGAAAATAGGTAAAAAAATAGAAATACGAGAAAACCCGTTTAAGGGAGATGTTTATGAAGAACATGATGAAATATTAAATAAAGTATTGAAAAAAATGCTTGCTTCGAATGGGGTGGATCATATTGAAATGTCAGTATGGAAATGCCTTTTTTCAATGGATGTAATTCAAAAAAATAATATTAGGTTTCCAGATAAAAAATACTTGTGTGAAGACATCATATTTGATTTTGCTTATTTTGCACTATGCAATAGAGTTGTAATGAGCGGTGATACAGGATATATCTATTGTTTAAATGGTGGCTCGCTATCTCAAATGTATCAGGCTAACAAATTTGAAAGAATTCGTTTTCAGACTGATGAAATGCGAAGGCTGGCTAGTCTAATAGGATTTGATGAAGAGGCAATTCTCCGGATTGATAATTTTTATATTGGAAATATAATTCATCACTTAAAGACGATGATTTCTTGCGCTAGCAAAGTTGGCAAAGATAAATGTATCAAAGAAATAGAAAGAATATGCACAGATTGTTCTGTAAAGAATGTCAACTGGAACAGGATAGTACATTGTTTTAAAGGCAAGGATAAAATACCAGTATGCTTAATTAAAAACAATAGACAATTATTGCTATATTGTTATTTACGTTTGTTAACAATGATTAGGTCTGTCATTAGAAGGTAAGAGATATGATACCAAAACAGATAAATTATATTTGGATTGGAAAAAAACCATTAGATAAAGTTTCGAGAATTTGTATTAATAGTTGGGCAAGAGTAATGAATGGTTATAGCATTGTTGAATGGAATGAGGACAATCTTCCATTAAACAATTATTTAGCTGAAAATAGATTTTTACGTGAGTGCTATAAAAGAAAAATGTGGGCTTTTGTATCTGACTATTTGAGATTAAAAGTTTTATATGAATATGGAGGAATATACTTTGATACAGATGTGGAGGTTCTTAAAACATTTGATTCCATAATTAATAATAATTTTGTTATTGGCTTAGAAAAAGATGACTACCCATGTACAGCTGTTATTTGTGCCGAAAAAAAATCACCTATAATAAAAAAGATACTTGAATTCTATGATAAAGAAATATGGGAAACAGATTTGTTTGTTAATCCAGCTATATTTAGACATGTAATGAAGAATAACGAGGAGCTTTTGGATAATGCACTTATACTACCTATTGAATCGTTTTCATCCTATAATCGTGATTGCGATATCTGCAAGCCATTTACGACTGATCAATCATTTGCTGTTCATTGGTTTAATGGAAACTGGGGCTTTTCAAGGAAAGCATATGTGTTTTTGCAAACAAAGCAATATAAAGGATATTGCAGGAGTATTCAGATGATAAGAAAGAATATCGGTTATTATAGAAAAAGAAAGAAATGGGAAGTGAATTGAATGAGGAGATTTTCTGATGCAATGAGGACATTTATAAAAAAAATTCTCTATAAAGAACGATATGATTCTAAAAGCTATGTTAATTATTTAAAGAAGAGGGGGGCTAGGATAGGAGAAGGCACAACCATTTTTAGCCCACGGACTACAATTATTGATGAACAGCAATTATGGATGTTAGATATTGGAAAGTATGTGCAGATTACTGCGGGATGTGTTTTATTAACACATGATTTTTCTTGGAGTGTATTAAAAGGACGATATGGTGAAATTGTCGGTGCTGCCGGGAAGATAACAATTGGGAATAATGTTTTTATTGGGATGAATAGTGTTGTGTTGAAAGGCGCAAAAATTGGTAACAATGTCATTATTGGAGCAGGATCTATTGTTAGTGGAGAAATACCGGATGATTGTGTGGCTGTAGGAAATCCGTGTAGACCTATTATGTCTTTAGAAGATTACTATCATAAAAGAAAAAACGCTTATAGAGAGGAAGGAAAGGAACTAGTGAGAGAGTTTCGCACGATATATGGTAATGATCCAGGAGAAAAAGAATTAAGAGAGTTTTTCTTTTTGTTTTGTGATAATCCAAAAGATCTCAAACCGTTGTGGAAAAGAATGATGAGTATCTGTGGAAATGAAGAAGATAGTTATAAGAAATTATGTGGGCATGAAAAATACTATTCAAATATTCAAGAATATTTGAATAGTATTTCATAAAAAGGATTGAGCAGATGCAAAATCAAAAGTCTTCTATATCAAAGGCGAATCTATTAGGATTTTTGTTATTCATTATTATAATAATTGAAACGGCTTTTGAGAATACAGAATTACAGTTTTATGATTTGAGGGTCAATAGGATTATTTTTTTGGGTGAAGCTATCATTTTTTTATTAGATTTAGCAATGTGCAAATATAGTAAGAAAAGTTTAGTTATTATCTTTTCATTATTTGTAGCATTTTTGGGGAGTTATTTCCTGCTAGGTACAACAGTATTGTTAAAAATGTATATTTTATCAGTTGTTATTTCAAAATGTGACTATACCCAAACATTCAAAGTGTTATGGATGATAAAGATACTTGCGCTGATAATTGTTATTTTTTCCGCTCTAATAGGGATAATTGGAGTTAATTCTATGTCAGTAGCAAAGGGAAGAGAGCATTTTGCTTATGGATATGGATTGGGCTATACGCATCCGAACAGATTAGGAAGTGCATTATTATATATTTTAATGTGTTATTTGTGTTATAGGAATGAACGATTAAAAAAACATCAGTTATGTGTAGTTGTATTGATTTCAATTGTTGCTTTCGCTATCACAAAATGTAGAACGTTGATCTTTTGCGTGGCGTTGTTTTGTGTTTTTTATTATCTTTATAAATCCAGGTATTTTAGAGAAATAGTAAAAAGAGTTATTAGGATTGTAGGTCCGTGTTCTGTTCCTATCTGTGTGGGGATGTCGATAGGTTTTCCATTTCTGTTAATGCGTTCGTCTGGTATAGTGCAGAAGGTTGTATATTTTATAAATCTAATGTTCAATAGAAGATTTACACACATAGAATGGGCATTTCTAACGTATCCAGTTACTTTGGCAGGTGGCAATTATGATTTTTCCTCTTTGGAAGAAAAATTTGGGTATGCAATTATTGATAATGGCTACATAAGATTCTTATATAATTATGGAATTTTAGGACTTACGATGTTTGCATTATTGACAACTGTTTGTTTATTCTTGCTTGTTAGAAGACAAAAGTATTTGTATGTTGTTATATGTACCATAATTGCTATACAAGGAATGATTGAAAACATTTACGTTTATATAGGATTTAATATATTAGTGGTTTTTTGGAGTGAGCTATTTCGAAATCACGATAGAAATTCATCGGTATATTAACGTCAAATAAGCAGAATGGGTGATAATAAGATATCCAATGAAAAATAAAAAAGTAGGACTAATTACATTTTATAAGAATAACTATGGTTCAATGTTACAGTGTTATTCGACTAAGCATATTTTAGAATCGTGGGGGTATACCTGTGATGTTATAGATGAAGTTCCTAGGCAAGAAAATAAAATAAAAAATAGTTTGAAGCAAAAAAAACAATTCATAACTGCCTTTTTTAAAGATCCTAGGTTTTGGTTTAGATGGAAAAAAATGCACAACAAGCCATTTCAACTAACAGAGGAAACTTTGGATGAAATGAATATGTTTATAAGAAATGAAATTCAGCCGCTGTATTATACTGAAAATCAGCTAAAGTGTATTGCGAATGAGTATGATGCATTCATTGTTGGAAGCGATCAAGTATGGAATGCCAACTATGATATCGCTTCAATCTTTTTTTTGGATTTCGTTGATAATCAAAAGAAAATCGCCTTTTCCATTAGTTTAGGCGTAGATAGGACAACAAGAAGATTCAAAAAAATACTTTGTAAGGGTATTAGAGATTTTAATGAAATCTCTGTCAGGGAGGAGAGCGGTGAGAGAATTGTTAAATCTATTACGAATACGAAAGTAGTAAGAGTAGGTGATCCCACTATTATGTTGTCAAAGGAAAATTGGGAGACTTTTTGTGGAGCATGTAATGTAAAGAAGTGTAATTATGTTTTACTTCATTTTCTAGATTGCCCAAGCGAGTTGGCCATAAAATATGCGAGGATGATTTCTTCAAACAAAAAAGTTATATGCATAGGATATAATTATGAAGATTTTGAAAATAACCATTGGGATTTTATTTCAGGAGGACCACATGAATATATTTCATATATTTTGGGAGCATCATATGTATTAACAGATTCATTTCATACCACACTATTTTCGATTAACTTTGGAAAAGATTTTTTTGTTTTTGAACGTCAGTATCTGCACAGTAATCCACAATCAGGTAGGATAAAAGATTTACTAGAAAGATATGAGCTTGTGGATAGGTTTATTTACTCTATAACACAAATACCTTCTTCTGATGTGCATGAAAAACAGGATATTGTTAAACAGGAGAGAAGAGTTACGAAAGAGTATTTAATGAGGAAGCTTGATGAATTAAATGAACGGTAAATATTATTTATTTAAAAATCTAGGGCTATTAACAATCAGCCAATTTGGAACAAAGATGTTAAGTTTTTTTTTGGTTCCATTATATACATATGTTTTAACAACAGAAGAGTATGGAATATATGATTTGAATACAACAACAGTAGCTCTATTATTGCCAATTTTAACATTAAATATATCGGATGCGGCACTTCGTTTTCCTATGGACAAAGATAGTGATCGTCGAGAAATATTTATTATTTCTATTCGATATTTTTGGTTGAGTACAATTATTGTTTCGTGTGGGATAATTCTAAATGTGCTGTTCAAAGTTTTTAACGTACTTAACCAGTATCCAGTTTTTTTTGTTTTATTATTCTCATTATCAACTTTAGATGCAATTCTCGTAAATTTTAGCCGAGGAATCGATAGAGTGAAAGATGTAGCTATATCAGGAGTATTATGTTCTGCGGTCATGATTACTTTGAATATAGTATTTCTGCTTCCTTTGCATCTTGGATTACCGGGATACTTCATGGCTAATATAATTGGAATAGCTGTTCAATGTATTTTCTTATTATTTTCAATAAGATTCTGGAAGTATTTTTCTGCTGAGCGAAGTCTGGATAAAAAGTTAAATAAGGCCATGGTTGTATATAGCAGACCACTACTAATAAACAATATTTCGTGGTGGGTGAGTTCTGCGTCTGATAGATATGTTGTGACATTATTATGTGGAGTATCTGCTAATGGAATTTATTCTGTTGGATACAAAATTCCTTCGATACTAAATATATTTCAAACTATTTTTGGCCAAGCATGGACGATATCAGCTGTTAAGGAATTTGACCCCAAAGATGAAAATCGGTTTTTTACTAGTATGTATAACGCATATAATTTCAGCATGACTTTGATTTGCTCAATGCTTATAATATTTGCTAAAATCATGGCACACTTTTTATATGCTAAAGATTTTTATGAGGCATGGAAATATGTTCCATTTTTACTTATTGCTATTGTTTTTGGAGCTTTATCGGGATATATTGGGGGCATTTTTGCTGCGGTAAAGGATACTAAAGTCTTTGCGAGATCGAGCATTATCGGAGCGACTTTGAATATAATTTTAAATATTTTGTTGGTTAAAAGTATGGGGGCTTTAGGTGCTGCTATATCAACAGCTGTTAGCTATATTGTTATATGGGCGGTAAGAATATGGGAGGTAAAAAAGTATATTTCATTACATCTTAATGTGATGCGCGATTTAGTTGTATATTCCATTCTATTAATTCAATCATTATTGCTGTTTATATGTTCTGATACGCTTGTTCTATATTCAATTCAAATAGTTTTTTTAGGGGTGATTTTATGTTGTTTTAGCTATGAAATTAAGAGTGTAATAGAAAAAGTTAAAGAAAAAATGAGGTGAGAAAAATTGAATGATATAAAAGTTTCAATTGTTGTAGCAATTTATAAATCTGAACCATTTCTTAGAAAACTATTAGAATCTATTGTTATTCAAACATATAAAAATATCGAAGTGATACTTGTGGATGATGGGTCGCCAGACGGCAGTGGAAGAATATGTGATGAATATAAAGAGAAAGATAATAGATTTTTTGTTATTCATAAAGAAAATGGAGGTGCATGTGAAGCAAGAAATATTGGCATGCAGGCATCATCAGGAGAATATATTACAATAATAGATGGTGATGATTGGTTAGAACCTGATTATATTGAATATCTTTTGTATTTGGTAGAAGAAACTCATTCAGATATGGCAATGACAGATAGAATTTTTACTACACGTGACAGGAAACAAACTCAAAAAGATAGTATTGAGGTTTGGACGTCTGAAAAGGCAGCAGGGTCAATTATATATCCTTTTATTCCGATAGGCCCTTGGAATAAGTTATACAGGTTAAAAGTTCTTCGAGACAATAATATTAGTTTTTCGGTGCCTTGGTCTGGTGAAGGCTTATATTTTTCGTTTATGGCTGCGCAGTATTCAAATCAAGTAGCTGTGGGACATAAAAAGATATATAACTATAGAATGAATAATATAGGAAGTGGGTTGACAAATTATAATGTTCAGATGGGAATTAATGCCCTATGGAATATTAAGAATATTGGTAACAATATTCGAGGAGAGAGTAGGTACATAAGTAATGCTGTTCAATGGCATATTTGGAAAAATTATAATTTTCTTCTTTTCCTAATAATTGCGACGAATACTCAAAGTACACAGTATATAACAGAGTATATGGATTGCTTAAGAGAAATTAGAAAAAGGTTGTTTGGGGTTCTATTAAAATCAGATATGGGACCAAGGACAAAATTGAAATTATTATTTCAAGGATTATTTCCAGTAGCTTATGCAAAACATAAATTGAAAGTGGATATTAAAGCTTTGCAAAAAGACGATATGGAGTAATAATAATGAGACTTACCAATGCAATAAAAAAGATAATTCAGTGGAGAAACGAAAAAGAAATAGTAGCAATAGAGCATATAGTATCATCGGATAAACAATTTGAAGGCAAAGTGGCTTTGATTATTGGTGGTACAGGTGGAATAGGATATGCTATTGCAAAATCGTTGATTGAAAGCGGTTGTAGAGTAATTATTGCAGGGACAAATAAAAATAAAATTGAGGAAATTGTCAAAGAATTCGGCAATCAAGCAAAGGGTTGCTATATTAATATGAATAACATTCAGGACTTTAATAGTAATATTAAATATTCGGTCGATTTGTTTGGAAAAATAGACATTCTGATAAATTCAGCTGGAGTGCATACAGATAACTTGAATTTTTGGGATTTAACAGATACTGAGTATGATAGAGTGATGAATATTAATCTCAGAGGTCCGTACTTTTTTTCGATTGAGATTGCGAGATATATGATAGAGAATAATATTAAAGGACATATACTTTTTGTGTCATCCTCAAGAGGAGCTGAACCCGCATGGTCTCCATATGGCATATCTAAATGGGGTATTAATGGAATGGTTAAGGGATTAGCGCATATGTTAATATCCAATGGCATTGTTGTGAACGGAATTGCACCAGGTATATCTGCGACAGCATTAATTGGTATGAGGGATGGAGATAGCATTTATACAGATGAAAACGTCGTGGGAAGAATGGTTTTGCCCAATGAAGTTGCTGCTGTCGCTAAGACGTTAGTAGGAAGTTCAGGTGATATGATAGTTGGCGATATCGTACATATTTCAGGCGGAAGGGGAGTTATAGATATTAGATGATAATGGTATCGTGTAGTGCGCCCAGCTAAGTATCTATGCGCAGTAATACGTATAATCGGTCTCGTAAAGAGCCAGATGCGGGAAAGCCGCACGCCCGGAATTTCTGTGAGGGGCAGAGGGAGCAATCCCCCTGTCTACTCGACCTCCGAACACTACTCGATTACATTTTCTTTATTTTGCTATCAGCTATGGCAAAGAGTTTATCAATTTTCTCATCGCTATATTTATAGGCTTTTTTCAATCGATCACGTATAGCTTCGTTTGACAGGCCGTCCTCATACCCGAAGATGATGGTATTTATGGCAGCTTCTTCGAGACCCTCTTCACGCCCTTCTTCACGAATAACTTTCATATGTCCCTTTTGATTATATTCAAATAAACTATACATATAAATTGCCTTCCTTTCCTTTGTAAAGAAGTCCTTTAATATATCGTGCTCTATACAATAATCCATGGCCATTCTGATTGCAGACGGGAGAGAGTATGTGTCATTATACTCACGTACCTTTGCAACAAAGGTAGGAATATTGGTACCGTGTACTCTGAACATTTGGTGAACGTTTGTTCAACTCTCTTGACAAGCGTCAAAAAGCAGCGAAATAATGACACCGTGTACTCCGAACATTTGATGAACATTTGCTCCTGGCTATTGACAATGTGATTAATTGGGGTTATGATTCATAAAATTGAATCAAGAATGTTAATGGATAACATTACCTTTTCCATATATCAGCAAAAGGAGAGGATCATGACTATCAGTGAGAGAATATTTGAGCGTTTAAGACAGCTTGATATGACACAGAAAGAATTTGCAAAGAAAGCAGGAATTCAGCAGAGTACAATCAGTGAATGGAAGAAGAACAGGACTAATCCATCATCTGACAAGGTACTGGCAATATGTAAAGCTTTGGATGTGTCGCCGGAGTGGCTTTTGTCGGGAGTAGACCCGGCGGAGAGTCGGGGAAAGAATCAGATGTTTTACACTGTTGATCTGAGTACAGATAGCGGAATCCTTTTAACTGAGTTTAATAAGCTTGAGAAACAGGAAAGGGATAGAATACTTGGGTATGTTGCGGCGTTTGCGGCAATGCAGAAGGAAAGGAAACAGCGTGAATAAGGAGAACAGATGCGTTGTTTTGTAGAGTATATTTTTAATAACAAAATTCATATAATTGAACTAAAGCGAGAAAATAAAATTATGGCAAGAAAGAAGAGAGTATGGTACCCGGGAGCAACTTATCACGTAATGAGCAGAGGGAACAGGAGATACAACATTTTCAGAGAGAAATCAGATTATTTGATGTTTTTGGAATGCATGAATATGGTGAAGACTCAATATGATTTTAAGATACATTCAATGTGCCTTATGACAAATCATTTTCATATGGCTATTGAGACAGGAAATACAGAGATATGGAAGATAATGCATAAACTGCTTCTGTCATATTCTGCCTCCTACAATATGAAATATAAGCTTACAGGGCATCTTTTTGAAAACAGATATGTTGGGCAGCTCATTGAGGATGAGGTATATTTTCTGGAGGTCAGCAGGTATATTCATCTCAATCCTGTTAAAGCGCGAATGGTCAGAGAACCGCTGGATTATACTTACAGCAGTTATGGAGCGTTCGTTGAAGACAATATGTCGGATACAGGTCAGAGGAATGGATTAAACCCATCCGGGATGATCAAAGGAATAGTGGATACTTCAAGAGTGCTGTCGTGTTTTCATAACAACAGTAAGGAGCAGTACAGATTGTTCGTGGAAGGCAAGATATCCCATGCTGAGCAGGAAATGCTTATACAGAAGGATATGAAGGAAGATGACATGTGGCTTCCGTGGTAGCAGAATTTTGAATTCTAAAGGAAAATATAAAGGAATAAAGAAGTAATGGCAATAGTAGTAAAAAGCATGGCAACATCAGGTGTTGACGGATTCATGGTTGAAATAGAAGCATCAACAATAAGAGGACAGCAGCAGTCCATGACAATAATCGGACTTCCTGACCAGGCGATCAAGGAGGCTGGTGAGAGGATACAGGCAGCAATAGAGTCCTGTGGATATGATATTCCAAAGGATAAGACCATATTGAGCCTTGCACCTGGAGATAAGAAAAAACGAGGGTCGCATTTTGATCTTGGAATGATAATAGCTCTTTTGTATCAGACAGATCAGATCTCACCCAAGAATCTGGCAGATTATGCGTTTATAGGTGAGCTGGCTCTTGATGGACGGATAAGGCCATGCAATGGAGTCTTATCTATGGTTACAGAGGCGAGGAAATGCGGGATCAAGGCTGTTATTGTTCCTTATGAAAACAGACAGGAAGCGGAATCAGTATCCGGAATAAAGGTATGTCCTGTTAAATCGCTGCATGATACGGTTAGTTTTCTTGAGGGCAGACTTGATCTTTCAAAGCAGGATGAAGATGATAATGGAATAAGGGCAAATGCAGGTGCTATATCAGTTGGATATTCAGGCAATGAGAAAAATGGAGAGGGTACAGATGACTCTTTATATTATGACATTGATTTCTCTGACGTGAAGGGACAGGACGAACTCATTGAAGCAATTGTTCTGGGGGCTGCAGGAGGCCACAACATCCTTATGCTGGGAGAACCGGGGTGTGGAAAGACAATGATCGCACAAAGAATACCTACCATTCTTCCTAAAATGTCAGAAAAGGAATCTCTGGAGGTGACAAAGATACACAGTATTTCAGGTCTTCTTGATGCAGGCACAGGACTGTTAAAATGTCGTCCGTTCAGGGCTCCGCATCATAACATATCTTTAAATGCATTGATCGGTGGTGGAAGTTACGCCCAGCCGGGTGAAGTATCACTGGCTCATAACGGAGTTCTTTTCCTGGATGAACTGGCCGAGTTTTCAAGAAGCACTCTTGATGCGCTGCGTCAGCCGATGGAAGATAAGCGTGTCACCATATCAAGGGTAAATGGGACCAATTCGTATCCTGCGAATTTTATGTTTGTGGCAGCTATGAATCCTTGTCCCTGCGGATATTATCCGTCAAAGAAATGCAGGTGTACAGATTATGAGATTATCCATTACAGAGGTAAGATTTCCGGTCCCATTCTTGAACGAATTGATATTCAGAAGAGTGTTGCACATGTAGATTTCTTTGAACTTGGTGACAAGAAGAGCACATATAGTTCTAAGCAGCTGCGAGAACGGGTAGAAAAAGCAAGGCATATCCAGCAGGAGAGATTCAAGAATGATGCGCAGGTGAACTGCAATGCGCAGATGACAACGACGATGATACAGAAATACTGCAAGCTTGATGATGATTGCACTAAACTGCTAAAAAATGCCAGTGAAAAATATGGATATAGTGCCAGAGTGATCCATAAACTGCTTCGTCTTGCGAGAACATCTGCGGATCTGGATGGGGCAGAAAATATAAGAAGGGAAGATATAACGCGTGTTTTGGGCTGCCGTGATCTTGATGTATCAAGCAGTCAGATGTATGCGATAGCATAAAATGGCCATTAGTGATGAAGCAATAATAAAATATATAATGATGACTCAAATGAAAGGAATTGGGCCGGTAACACAAAAAGCCATATTGGAGGTATGTGGCGGGATAGATAAATGTTTTGAAGTGGATCCTGATGACCTGGCAGGATGCGAGTATTCAAAAAAGATTGGAAATAAGCGAATAAGCTCTTTTATCTCTCAGAGAAAAGATGGTAACATCAGACGCCGCGCTGAGGAAATACTTAGCAGTGCATATGAGTCAGGAGTAGATATAGTGGTGAAGGAGGATGTTTTATTTCCTGACAGATTTATGAACATTGAAGACATTCCGGTTGTATTGTATACGAAAGGTAAGCTTAAGATAAATGAATATACAAATTCCATAGGTGTTGTTGGTGCCAGGAGATGTACGCAGGAAGGCAAGAAAAAAGCAATCGATATAACCATGAGCGCTGTATGCGCGGGTATAGCGGTTGTAAGCGGAATGGCCAAGGGAATTGACTCTTATGCTCATACTGCAGCAATAAAAAACCGGGGGTATACCATAGCAGTACTGGGAAATGGCGCAGACATATGTTATCCAAAGGAACATGAGAGGCTGTATGAGGAAATTACTGAGCATGGATGTATCCTTTCGGAATATCCGCCGGGAACAGTGCCAAGAGAGTACTTTTTTCCAAGAAGGAATCGCATCATTGCAGCGCTATCGGATAGGCTATATGTCATAGATGCGGGAAGGAAAAGTGGTACAGAATCTACTGTTCAGGATAGTAATAACTATAGTAGGGAAGTAATCGTTGTGTGATCAAGATATTGGTACCGTGTACTCTGAACAAAGGGGTAATGAAAAAGTAGAAAAGTCCAGGAATACTCTGATAGCAATGCTGGAGGAA
>NZ_ATVR01000045.1 GCF_000420825.1 Butyrivibrio sp. AE2015
TGATGCATTTAACGGAGCTCAGGGAAGGATTCTTTATGTCTTATGGTAGGAAGATGGTGTTCCTATTAAAATTATTTCTGAGAAAAGCGGACTTGCAATTACTTCACTTACGACCATGCTTGAGCGGATGGAAAAAAACGGACTGATAAGCCGCAAAACTGATGAAGCTGATAAGAGAAAAACTCTTCTGTTCCTCACAGATAAAGCCAAAGAACTTAAAGAAGCTTATGACTCCGTATCCAATGAGATGGGGAATATTTATTATCGTGATTTTACGGATAAAGAGATTCTTCAGTTTGAAGAGTATCTTAACCGCATCAGGGTGCAGCAACAGCGGTCGCTCTCGCGGCATTACTCCTTATCGCTGCTATAGGTATGACAGTTTATAAGGTTCAGGATCAGAAAAAGCATCCGGAAATGTATTAAACAAGATGATGGGGCTGTCGCACTAAATGGTTCTTAATTTGATCTGGGGTCTGTCAAGTAGACAGGCAAAACAAACAAAATAACATCAAACGAAAAGGTGGTCACATAAACAGTGATCACCTTTTTACTTTGTAGATGGTTGTATCCATCATATTTATCATGACAAATATAAAATCTGGCTTGATAATGAAGACTGGTATAAATTATCTAATCGATATGCTTAGTACTCGTGCAAATAAAGCGTGGAAGAATAAGAAATACTGCAGATATAAGGGGAAGTAAATATCTGAAAATTGTTGGAGGCGTAGAAGATATATTCCGGCATAATGTACTAAGGGGGATTTTATAACCCCCCATGGGGCTTGTGGCTGCTTTTTGGTGTTGTTATCATAATAGAAGTTTTGAAAAAAGAAACCAGGGGGTAAAGAAAAATGAAACAACAAAACTTAGTAAAAAATATGGTAGCAACTGCAATGTGTATTGCGTTGTGTGTGGTATTGCCGATGGCATTTCACATGATTCCGAATGCCGGATCGGTGATCAGCCCTATGCATATTCCGGTACTTATCTGCGGATTGGTATGCGGATGGCAGTATGGTCTTGTTTGCGGACTTGTCGGACCGCTTCTTTCATCGATTATTACAGGAATGCCACCAATGGCTATTTTGCCTGCAATGATGGTTGAACTTGCTGTTTATGGTATCTGTACAGGCATTATGATAAAACTTGTCAATACAGGAAAGATATATGCGGATCTTTATATAAGCCTGATTGTTGCCATGCTTGCAGGTAGGGTTATCGGTGGTTTGTCCCGCGCTCTCATTTTTGCAAGAGGTGAGTATTCAATAAAGGTATGGGCTACAAGTTACTTTGTAACAAGCCTTCCGGGAATTATCATTCAGCTTATATTCATTCCTACAATAGTATTTGCTCTGTATAAAGCAGGATTAGTAACAAATAGTACAGTAAAAAAGGCTGCATAACATATGGATATTGTCAGTAAAGAACAGGTAATTGATTTTTTTGACGGACTGGCTGAAAAATGGGATGACTTTGCAAGCAATGATGAATCTGTTACGCGTGATATCATCGGGAATTTGGGGCAGCTTGAAGGGAAAAAGGTGCTGGATATTGCCTGTGGAACAGGCTTCATGATTCCGTATTATCTGGAAGCAGGCGCAAAAAAAGTGACCGGAGTAGACATTTCACCTCAAATGCTGGAAAAGGCCAGGCAAAAGTTCAGAAATCATTCCGAGGTTGATTTTATTAACGGAGATGCGGAGCAGTTTGAGTTTGACGAAAAATATGACGTATGCGTTATATATAATGCATTTCCTCATTTTCCGTCGCCGGAAACACTTATGCATAATCTGTCAACGGCTCTGGTAGATAATGGGAGTATATGCATAGCTCATGGAGCCAGCAGAGAGGTTATAGATGGCTGCCACGCAGATGGAGCATGCCACGTGTCACGGGGGCTTCCTTCAGACCAGGAATTTCTCGAGCTGCTTGAGAAAGACTTTGTCATTAAGACATTCATCTCAGATGAAAGAATGATAGAACTGATTGGGATAAAAAAGTGACCTTACGCCTAAACTGATTCCAAATTCAAGTACAAATTTGAGACAGTTGCAAAACAAATAATTGCACTCAATCTTTACACTTCTATCTTGTATTAGATTGATAAAATATTGGGATTTGTTTATGATAAAAGTGCTTTTTCCATGATGCAGGATAGAAAGAGCGGAGTGAAAAAAGGAGATTCTACCAATCAGGTAGAATCTCTTTCTATTATCCTACAAGGAAGTCGCACTTCGCCTCGCAGAATGTCTTCTTTATGTTCAATTTTTGAAATCAGGCCTTCGGCTGATTTGTAGCCGATATCAAAAAGTGGAGGCTCAACAGTTGTGAGTGTTGGACGACACACTGTTGATAATTCCCTGTTATCAAAGCCAATAAGTGCAATATCCTTGCCAACCTGAATCCCAGCATCATTGCAGGCATCTATTACGCCCATGGCCATTTCATCGTTGTGGGAAAAAATAGCAGTCACATGCTGTCTGATAAGTTTCTTGGTGGCATTGTAGCCACTGTCTCTTGACCAGTCTCCATTGATTACATATCCCGGATTATATGGTATGCTGTGATCATATAAGGATTCCTGATAACCTGTTAGTCGCCATCTGGTGTGAACACTGCTTACTTTGCCAGTTATGGTGGCTATTTTTTTGTGCCCTTTTTTGATCAGAAGAGAAACTGCTTCATAGGCGGCATGCTGATCATCATACAAAACAGAAGGAATCGCAAGGGATGGAGAAATGCAGTAAGCGCATACGAAAGGAATATTGTTTTCAAATATGCTTGGTACTACTCTGTGAGAATGGCAGCCAAGATAAATAATTCCATCAACCTGCATGGAACTCATGTGTGAAACTGCATTGTTTTTGATTTCTGAGTATCTATCCTTGTCATTGTCAGGATCAATACCAAGAGTGTTTATGCGAAGATTTTCCAAGAGATAACGATAACCCTTCTCTTCACAACAGGCTCCGATGCCGTCTATTACTGGAGGAGTGTTGAATACGGTAAGGTCCTCTGCAAGGATCCCAATTGTCCTGCTGGAACCAGTTTTTAGATTTCTGGCATAGAGGTTGGGATGATAATTAAGTTCCTCAGCAATTTTCAGAATTTTCCTGGTGGTCTCTTCACTTATATTTCCAGTGCCATTTAAAACCTTGGATACTGTTGCGACAGATACCTGGGCTTTTTTGGCGATGTCCTTCATATTAGACACAGTTCATCCTCACTTCCAAAATACTAATTACAAGATAATGGTAAACGTTTTCTTAATAAAAAACAACCAAAAAATTGCTCACAACATTATTGAAAATTGCTATTTACATATATAATGCAACAATATAAAATCCAAATCAAGGTAAACGTTTTCCTAAATGAAATTGGGTGATGGAGTAAAAGGATATCATGAGTTGTAGCGAGGGCTACAGCTTTATATATGAAAAGGGAAAACGTTAACTTTGCACACAACTAGAAGGAGAGAAGTACACCTTTGATGAAAACGGAGTGCTTATTAATTAAAAAATATGAAGGGGCATTAGGCATGGAAAAAGAAATAAGGCCATTGAAACTTCAGCAGGTAAAAGTCACTGATCCTTTATTCGGGCATTATATCAATAAAGTAAGTGAAGTCATGCTGGTTCATCAGTGGAAAGCTCTAAATGATGAACTGGAAGGAACTGATCCTACGGGATGTATCAAAAACTTCCGTATAGCTGCCGGACTACAAGAGGGAGAACGGCAAGGAGTAGTTTTTCTTGATACTGATCTATATAAGTGGATAGAGTCAGCTGCCTATTGCATTGCAATAGGTAGCGGGACTCAGTTTGAAGGTAAAATTGATCAGGTGATCGATATTTTGGAAAAGGCTCAGGAAAAAGACGGATATTTAAATACTTACTTCCAGATAACAGCTCCGGAAAAGAAATGGACAAACCTGGTTGAGGGACACGAATTATATACCTCAGGACATATGATTGAGGCAGCAGTTGCTTATGCACTGGCCACTGGTAAGGAGAAATTTCTTCAAATTGCAATGAGAAATGCTGACCTTATTTGCAGGGTATTTGGAACAAAGAAAGGACAGATCCCTGGAGTTCCTGGGCATGAAGAAATTGAGTTGGCTTTGATCAAGCTTTATAGGTGGACCAGGGATGACAAGTACTTAAAGCAGGCTGATTATTTTATCAGGCAGAGGGGAACTGCACCTAATTATTTGCAGAATGAGATTGATGGCAGAAAAGGCCCTGAGTTCTTTCCTGAGTTTAGAAACTATTCTATGAAGTATGCACAGGCAGAGAAACCTCCGGTAGAACAAACTGAGGCTGAAGGTCATGCTGTAAGGGCAATGTACCTGTACAGTGCTATGGCAGACCTGGCAAAATGGCAGCAGGATAAAGAAATGGAAAAAGCCTGTGACAGACTGTGGGATAACATGGTAGGCAAGAGAATGTATATCACAGGAGGAATTGGCAGCAGCGGATTTTTGGAGTGCTTTACCACAGATTACGACCTGCCTAACAGCACAAATTATTGTGAGACTTGTGCTTCTGTGGGAATGATGATGTTTGGACAGAGGATGGCTGCCCTAAAGAAAAATGCAAGCTATTATGATACAGTTGAAAGAGTATTGTACAACACTATTCTGGCAGCTATGAATCTGGAAGGAGACAGATATTTTTACGTAAATCCATTAGAGATGATTCCGCAGTTTTGTACTGAGAATACCTATATGGATCACGTTAAACCTGTCAGGCAGAAATGGTTTAGTGTTGCCTGCTGTCCTCCTAATCTTGCGAGAACGCTGGCTTCTCTTTCTCAGTATTTATATGCTTGTGATGAAAAGGGAATCTACATTAATCAGTTCATATCATCAACCCTTTCGGTGGATAATTCCGGTCAGGAAATATTTGTGGAGCTTAAGTCAGCTCTTTTGACAGATGGAACAGTAGATATCAGGATTTCTACTCTGCAGGCTACAGATATCAGGATAAGAGTTCCGGCCTATGCCAAAGATATGGAGATAGCCCTTGATGGTGAAAAGCTTTCCTATATAGCTGACAATAACTATGCAGTAATTGCTCTTAAGGGTGGTAAACACAGGATTGAGCTTAATATGGGGGTTCATCCAAGATTTGTGGCAGCAGACCACAATGTCAGGGCTGATGCAGGTAAGGTTGCTGTAATGCATGGACCTATGGTCTATTGCCTGGAGGAGGCGGACAATGGACAGAACTTATCTGACATTTACGTGGACACTGATGCTAATCTGCTAAAGGGCAAAGCTTATGAAGAATTCCCGGGAGAAGTACCGGCGATAGAGTATGAGGGCTACAGGGTTAAGAGTGTTGGTATTGAAGATGGCAGCCTTTACGGAGAGGCAAGATTTACTAAGAAGCCTGTGAAGATCAGAGCGGTTCCCTATGCTTTTTGGAACAACAGAGGTATTGGAGAGATGGAAGTCTGGCAGAATATTTCTATCTAAAGATAGAACATTACTGCTGAAAAATAATTTTCTAAAGGAGGATATTTCAAGTATGCAAAAGAAAAGATTGTTGAGCATGGCATTAACTGTTGTTACTACTACGGCAATGTTGGTAACAGGTTGTGGTGCAAGTTCTCAAAGCGCACAGGGGGAAGCGCAGGACACAACGCAGAACGCAGTAGAGACACCTAAAACAGAGACAGAGACACCTGCTTCAACTAGTGAGAGCACTGGAGAAAAGGTACATATTACCTATGCTCAGTGGGGCAATGAGACAGAGACTGCTGCAACTCAGGCGGTGGCTGATAAGTTCAATCAGTCTCAGGATGAAATTGAAGTAGAAGTAATCAAGATTGACCATGATACCTATGTAACCAAGTTAAACGCAATGGCTACAGCAGGAGAACTTCCTGATACAGCCATCATGAGTGAAGCTGGAGTATTAAAATTTGCAGAGAATGGATTACTTGCAGACATCAGCTCAATGTACGATGAAGGTGATTCCAAACCTCTTGATTCCATAACCTTTAAATATCAGGGAACACCTGTGGCTTATTCAGCAGCCAATGAGGTACTTACCCTTTGGTACAACATAGATCTTTTGGAAGAAATCTGTTCCAAACAGGGATTAAATGTTGCTGATTTTACACCTCCTGCAAGTGCAGACAGTGCATGGGACTGGGATGCATTTGTTAAGATAGCTCAGACTCTCACAGTTGATATCAACGGTAATAACGCATTAAGTCCAGACTTTGATCCAGCAAACGTTGATGTTTACGGCTGCACAGTTAACACTCTTCCATGGCAGCTTGAAGTATGGGCAAAGAGTAATGGCGGCGGATATTATAGTGCTGACGGCAAAGAATGTACTATCAATGACGATGCAACAGTAGAAGCACTGCAGAAAATTGCAGACCTTTCAGATGTTTATCACTGTGCACCTCCTGTAACAAGCGCAGCTAACGCGCTTGAATCCTCACTTGGTTCCAAGAAGGTTGTTATGGCTACAGATGGAACCTGGAATGTTGGAACCTTCCTTGGACCATCTGCAGATTTTAAATATGGCGTAGGCGTTCTTCCTTACATGAAGGAGAAGGTTACAATTTGCACTGGCGGACCAAACGTGGTATTTGCTACAACCAAGCACCCTGAAGAAGCTATGACATGGCTCAAGTGGTACTATCAGGAAGAAAACAGCTGGTCACTTATTGAAGCAGGAACATGGATGCCTATTCTTGATAAGTGGTACACAGATGATGAATTTACAAATAAGTGGATTGATAACCCTAATTATCCTGACCATGATATGTACAAGAGTGCAGTAGTAGACTACGCAAGAGACAATTCTCAGTCAACAGCATGGTATTACATCAATGCAACAGACGAGTTTAATGCAACTCTTGATTCAGCATTCTCGGCTGTTTGGTCTGGTGATCAGACAATGAAAGAAGCTATCGATGAGTATTATGATGAGCTAAATGATATTTTCAGCACAAATAATTAACAATTAATACATTGCCGTGCGAAGACAGTTTATTATAGCCTTTGAAACATGGTCAAAAGTGCAGTATAACTGCCTTCGCCGGCGTTGATATCAGGGGAGAGAGATTATACAATGGAAGTTGCGGGGATATATAGTACAAGCGAGGCGAAGAGTATGAAAAGAGCATCCGGCAAAAGAAAAATACGTACTTCTCAGTCCAAATATAATAGAAAAGAGGAAAGATGTGCCTATTTGTGCCTGATTCCGGCATTCCTTGGAATCACCTTTATAAGTTATCTTCCTACCATAGCAGTGTTTGTACTTAGTTTGTTTAGCTATAATGGTTTGTCCACCCCTGAATTTGTGGGTCTGGATAATTACATTAGGATTTTTACAAAAGATGTGTATTTTGCAAGTGCTGTAAAGGCAACGCTTTTGTATGCATTTTTGGCAGTTATCGGCGCGGTTATCTATTCTCTGGTGATAGCACTTATTCTAAACATGGATATTTTTGGAAGAACTATCTTTAGATCTATTTTCTTTATACCCTATTTGCTACCGGCAATAGGTGTTTTCAAAGGCTGGCAATGGCTTTATGAGCAGAACTATGGACTCTTTAACTTCATCTTCAGAATGCTAGGAATTCCACCCCAGAGATTTTTGGACAGTCCAAGGCAGGTAATACCGGCCCTTGTTCTCATCGCAGTATGGGCCAGCGGAAATCTCATAGTAATATTCCTTGCAGGACTTCAAAATGTACCTACTGTGTACAAGGAAGCAGCTCAGATAGATGGAGCCAACTCATGGCAGAGATTTTGGAACATAACTATTCCATGCATCAAGCCTATTATTTTTTATAATGTATTGACTGCTCTTATCACACATCTGCAGGTAGTTAATCCGGCTCTAGCCCTTACAAATGGCGGCCCGGCCAAGAAGTCTATGTTTTTATCTTATGTTATCTACATGTATGGATTCGAAAAAAATAAGCTTGGATATGCAGCAGCTTTTTCAGTTATATTCTTTGTTCTAGTAGGCATTTTTACAATAGTATTATTTGTAACTCAAAAAGATAGCATCTTTAGCGATGAAGCATGAGAAAGGGGGGAGCAGACATGATAGGAAAAGAAAAAAGGAAACTGGCAAACCGCTCAGTTGTAACATTGATTGCCTTATTTTTTGCATTTCTGACACTCCTTCCAATATGGTGGATATTCAGATCTTCACTTATGAGTGTTGCGCAGGTCAACGCTTATCCGCCATCCTTTATTCCAACAGAGTGGCTATGGTCCAACTACACCAAGACCCTTCAGACCTTCGAATACTGGACATATTTTAAAAACACCTTTTCAATTATCATTCCGGCTGTGACATTTGGTGTTATTACTGCCATCTTTTGTGGCTACGCCTTTGCCAGACTAAGGTTTAGAGGCAAAAATCTTATATTTAAGATCTGTGTCAGCACAATTCTTCTTCCAGGCATGGTTACGCTGATTCCACTTTATATTGCGTGGACAAAATTCTTTGGACTTGGTGACACATATTGGCCTCTGATCCTGCCGTTTTTAACAGGTGGAGGATTCTTTAACATCTTCCTGATCAGGCAGTTCCTTATGACAATCCCCAGGGATCTTGATGAAGCTGCATCAATAGATGGGGCCAGCCGCATGAGGATATTGTGGACAATTCTTGTTCCTGCGATCAAGCCAGCAGTAGTTGTTGTTGGAATGATGTTATTTATACAGATTTGGAATGATATGCTCCAGCAGATAATCTACATTAACAGTATGAGCAAGTTTACTTTTGCCATTGCACTCACCAATTTCACAGGCTCTTTTGGAACAAACTGGCCCATGGCTATGGCAGCCACTTTTATGACTATTCTGCCTGGTATAGTAATCTATATATTTGGGCAAAAGAGCTTTGTAGAAGGTATAGTACTGACTGGTATGAAAAACTAATATATAGGGGAAAAAATGAAATACTTGAATCGTTTTATGAAATGGTATCTTGGAGAAAACGATGTGGAAAAAGAGCCGCCTAAGGACGGCTTTTTCCGCATCTTATATCTTGTTGTTAATTTTCCAGGAAAGCTAATCATGATAAATATAGTATTTATCATAAGCTGCATTCCTCTAATCACAATACCGGCTGCATGGACAGCACTTTGCGCCTTTACCGGCAAAATGTTTCTGAAGGGTTATGACTTTACCCTGGAGGACTATCTTGCAGAATTTAAAGATGGCTTTATTAAAAAGCTTGTCTTGGGCATCATGGAGTCTGCAGTCATTTTCTATGGCTATTATCTCATGAGCCTTGCGGGAAACTTTAAAGCTGTCTCTGACAATACTTCATATGTGATCATCATGGGTGCCGGCTGCGCAATATTTGGCATAGGCATTCTTTTTGCAGCATGGACTTTTGTATTGGCTGCTCATCTGCGCCTTGGATTGTCAGGAATAATTAGAAACGCAGCCATACTCCTTATTCTGGAGTGGAAGAGCAGCCTGAAGCTTATTATATATACAGCAATTTATCTGTTCATAATACTTGCTCTTATGCCGTACTCAATTCTTGTGCCAATGATCATTGGTAATTCTCTTTATAGCTTGATTTCTTGCAGCATAATATGTCCAGTGATAAAGCGGAGAATTACTGATCCTTATGAAGAAGCTGTGAAGACGTCCACTTCCACATATTAACGGCCTCTGGAAAGCAGAATGATCAGGCATTTCTCCTGAATTCTGTTGGCGTCATGCCATAGTTTTTTCTGAATACTTTAACGAAATAATTATTGTCGGAGTATCCGACGTAGCTGCTGATTTCCTGGATTGGAAGAGTTGTCTTCTTCAGGAGGCCGGCAGCTTTTTTGCAGCGCATGGAAGCGGCGTATTCCGTCATGGTCACGCCCGTTTCTTTTTTGAACAGCCTGGCGAGGTGGGAAACAGACATATTGGCGGCACTTGTCAGGTCTTCGTTTGATATGTGATCTCCGAGATGGAGACTAATGTACTCAAGGACTCTCTGAATTGGCGCAGAAAACCTGTCCAGGGACAGTTTGTGATTTCGAACTGCTTTCGTGAGCTCAACGATCATTTCGATCTGGTAGCGGGTCTGCAGCTCCGGGCTTTTTGTAGCTGATGAGAGCTGAGTATACTTCTGAGTGATCTCATCTATTGTAATGACCGAAAGCCCTGATTCTTCCGCAGCTTTTCTGGAAAGGGCTTTAAGTATTGCCAGACCATAGCCCGAGGCATAGTAGTTAAGGGTCTCTTTAGAAAAGTCGGAAAGAGACTCAGGGCCGGATAATTTTTCAAATGCTGCCATGACGTTTTCGGTGTCCCCGTTCCTTATCATTGAGAGGAACTGTTTTTCCTGGTCGTATCGCCTGTAGATCTCGCTGTAATTCTTCTCAGACAGCTCCGTCCTGTCGTCTTCCTCGGATACATTCTGGATAAAGCCTGTAAGCCTTCTGTACGAATACTCTGACTCCGCAGGAGAAAAAGAGATTATGCATTTGTTTACCACACTGGTTATCTGCTCTGTATATACTATGGGAAATGTTGTGTAATACAGCTTGAAGGCCAGTGATTTGGAGGAGGACTCATCGTTCTTGGCAAGCACGGTCTCTGTCTTAAGTTCTGAGTATTTTTCTTTTACATAAGGTCCGATTATATAAATCCTGTTGTCAAAGGTAAAAAAAGATATACATATACCCAGCTGGTCTATAACCTCATAGATCATGCCTCCTTTGGATGAGATCAGAAGATAGTGAAGGGCATCCTGTGTAAACATGGGCTGCATCCTGATACTGAAGCAGTATTTCTTTTCGAAGGCCTCAAGAGATATGTCCGTATCTGTAGCATCCGTTACATCTACTGAGAGCAGATTATTTAGAAGAGCTGAAAAAAGAGCATGATCCATATTCATTCCTCGGAAAAGCAAAATAATACTATAATAGATAAAATAATTCTAACATATCCCGGAACTAAATGATACTATGACCCTAACAGGAAAGCTTTCACTAATCAAAAATTCTCAAAACAGTAATAAAGATGCAACTGAAAGGGGTTAACAATGGGTAAGGACAAATCTCTGATAAGAGAAGAAAACGGGGTGACTTATAAAAGAGCAAGAACCTGGCATATTGCGCTTGCAATGATGACAGGTGCAGGGCAGATGGCATTTTATCTGCTTATGAATGGTGCAACATATATTGGAAATTCCAACTTTGGGATACTTGTTGCAGTTACAGGACTTATTATCACAGGATCAAGGCTTTTGGATGGTATTACAGATCCGGTAATAGCTTTCTTCCTTGAAAGATTTAATTCCAGATTTGGAAAAGTACGATTTTCGATCATGTTTGGCTGGCTGCTTATGGCTGTTTCAACCACACTGATGTGCAATATAGGGGCAAAGCTGTCACTTACGGGAGCAGCAGGAATAACATTCTTTGTTCTCTGCTATGTGATCTACATCATTGGCTATACATTCGTAAGTATAGCGGGTCAGATCAACATGAACATTCTGACAAATGATCCCAAGCAGCGTCCTACAATCGGTGTCTGGAGTACAGCGTATTCATATCTGGTTCCGATGATCATGAGCGTTGTGGCATCGGCTGTGATTCTCCCAAGATTTAATAACATTCAGGGAACAGAATACTTCGCAACTTACAACATAGTAGTGGTACTTGTTTCACTCTTTTTCTACATTCTGGCATGTATAGGAATTGCTCCATATGATATTCCCGAGAATTTCGAAGGAATCAAAAAGGATGGCGAAACCGATGAAAAGCCAAGCTTTAAGGATATGCTGGCTCTGATCAAAGAAAACAAAGAGCTTCAGAAATTCATCATGGCTGCAACCTCGGATAAACTGGCTCAGACCATAGGTTCAGCTGCGGTGGTATCCACAATGCTCAACGGCATTATGCTGGGATCAATGGCCATTTCATCAATTCTTTCTGCTGTGGCAATGCTTCCATCCATTATTTTTGCGATAATTGGTGCGAAGATTGCAGGTAAACAGGGTAGCAGAAAGGTCATGATTGACTGGACCAAGAACTGTATCGGACTGAATATCGCATTTGCAGTATATCTTTTATTCACACCTACAACTCTTGTGGGAACAGTATTCGGTGGCAATTTATCAACCGGAGCAGTCCTAATGGCGATAACCTATGTGCTCTTCACCTTCGGAAACAATGCGATGAAGATGGTTGTTTCCGTTTCTACAAGCGCATTCAGAATGGATGTTGTTGACTATGAGATGGATCGCTCAGGAAAATATATGCCTGCGACAGTATCCGCTACTTACAGCTTCATTGACAAAATAGTTTCATCCTTTGGTGCAACTATTGCAACACTCATGATCGGACTTATAGGATATACAACTACAGCGCCTCAGCAGGGTGATCCGCTTACCTTCGGCGTCAGAGTTATGACCGTAATACTTCTTATCGGATTCCCTATAGTGGGATGGATCTGTACGCTTCTGGTAATGAAGAATTCCGAGCTCACATACGAGAAGATGGAAGAGATTCAGAAGAGTATCGGCGAGAAGAAAAAGGCTGCAATGGGTCAGTAAAAATTTGGAGAGGTGAAACATGCGAACAACAATTCTTTGGAATGATAACTGGATATTTGAAAAAGAGGGAAAGAGCGAGAGTATAACTCTTCCGCATACCTGGAATGCTATTGATGGACAGACAGGTCCCGAGCAGTATTACAGAGGAACCTGCTTTTATAAAAAGACATTTGAAAGACCGGTAATGGAAGAGGGACAGCGGGTGTTTGTTGAATTTCGAGGCGCTAACTCCTCTGCAAAAGTTGTTTTAAACGGCCGTGAGGTTGCGAGTCATGATGGCGGATATTCCTGCTTTAGGGCGGACATTACAGAGGCACTTTCAGATTTAAATGAGATGGTAGTTTCTGTTTCCAACGAGCCCAATACAAGGGTGTATCCACAGAAAGCGGATTTCACTTTCTATGGTGGCATTTACAGGGATGTTTATCTTGTGGTTGTGGATGAAAAGCACTTTGACATGGACTATTATGGTGGAAAAGGACTGTACGTCACACCAAGACTAAACGGAAATGAAGCTGAAATTGAAATAAAGGCATACACGAGCGGCGGAGAGCGTGTAAGAATATCAATAGATGGTGTAACAGAGCAGGAGTTTGAGGTGGTTCCGGCAGAGGATGCATCCTGTGGATATGTTGCCTGCGGTAAGATCACCATAAAAGAGCCACATTTATGGAACGGTCTCAAGGATCCGTTCTTGTACAACATAACAGCAACTCTTTTGGATGGAACAAAAGAGTGTGACAGAATCTATGACAGGTTTGGAGTAAGGCAGTTTCATGTTGATCCTCATAAAGGATTTTTCCTCAATGGAGAAAGCTATCCGCTTCGAGGCGTTTCACGACATCAGGACAGGGCAGGAGTAGGCAATGCACTGACAAAAGAAATGCACAAGGAGGACATTGATCTCATCCTCTCCATGGGCGCCAATTCCATAAGGCTTGCACACTATCAGCACGATCAGTACTTCTATGATCTTTGCGATGAAAAGGGCATAGTTGTTTGGGCTGAGATCCCATATATCACCGTGCATATGGACAGCGGAAGGCAGAACACCATATCCCAGATGAAAGAGCTGATAAGCCAGAATTACAATCATGCATCAATAATGTGCTGGGCACTTTCAAATGAAATATCTCTGCAGGGAGTAACTGAAGACCTTTTGGAGAATCACAGGATATTAAACGATATTGTCCACGAGATGGATCCTGTAAGATTTTCTGCCATGGCTAATCTGTTCCTTCTTGAGACAGACTCTCCGCTGGTGACCCTGCCTGATATTCGCGGCTACAACCTCTACTATGGCTGGTATGTAGGCGAGATGGAGGACAATGACAAGTGGTTTGACGATTTCCATAATCAGCATCCCGATGTGGCAATAGGACTTACGGAGTATGGCGCAGATTCAGTAATTACGCTTCAGTCTCCAATACCTGAAAAAGGCGATTATACAGAGAGTTATCAGGCTGTTTATCACGAGCATATGCTTGAAATGTTCAGCACCCGTCCATATATCTGGGGAACATATCTTTGGAATATGTTTGAATTTGCCGCAGCAGGACGAGATGAGGCAGGAGATCCGGGCAAAAACCACAAGGGTGTCATCACCTTTGACAGAAAGCAGAAGAAAGACGCCTATTACATTTATAAAGCATGGTGGTCAGATGAGCCTTTCATCCATCTTTGCGGAAAAAGATATCACGACCGCATCGAGGATAACACAGAGATTAAGGTATATTCAAACCAAAAGTCCGTAACTCTCTTTGTTGACGGCGTAGAAGTAGGAAACGCAAGCGGAGAACATATCTTTAAGTTTAATGTTCCCATAAGCGGAGTTCATACCATAAAGGCTGTGAGCGGAGAACTTTCGGATGATATGGAGATAACAAAGGTTTCCGAGCCCAATCCGACATATTTTGCACCGGATAAAAAGGTCAGAAACTGGTTTGACAAGAAAGATGAGCCTGAGGAAAAAGCGGGATATCTCTCCCTTTCAAGTACAATGGCAGAGATTCAGGCCATACCTGAAGGAAAAGCAATTCTCGACAGGATGATGGCAGCAATGACATCAAGAACAGCAGGCGGAATGGGAGAAGGCGTAGAGATTTCAGAAGCAATGCAGCAGATGATCGCCCGCCAGCCCCTCATCAAACTTTTGCAGCAGGGCGGCATGGACATAGAATCTGACGAGATTAAGGCACTTTCAAATGCTCTTATGAATATTAAAAAGCAGTAAAGAATGCAAGAGGTGTTAAATGGAAGAGGCTAAGATTTTTGAAAAATCAAAGTGGATATCGCCTGAAACTGTCACAGAACCTGAAAAGAGAAAAGGCGCAGGGTATCTCAGGACCACATTCTCTTATAAAGAGGGGAAAGTTAGCATATATGCTACGGCCCATGGCTTGTATGAAATATTGATAAATGGCCGGAAAATTACGGATGCACGACTGACACCGGGATGTGATGAGTATGATAAAAGGCTTCAGTATCAGGAGTATGAGATCACTGAAGTGCTAAAGCCCGGTGAAAACGAGATATTTATAACGCTTGGTGATGGCTGGTACAGAGGATGCAACGGAATTGATGGCGTGAGAAACCTCTACGGCGAGGACATTTCATTTCTGTGCGCAGTGATAGGCGATGGAGACATGGAGAATCCGATACTTGTCACGGATTGCAGCTGGGATGCCTGTGAAAACGGGCCCATTAAGCTGACGGACCTTGAACTGGGAGAAACTTGTGATGCCGGTGCGGGCTTTGGTGAGTGGCATAAGGCCGGGGAGATGTCTTTTGACAAAAGAAATCTGACAGCCCAGAAGGCACCATTTATCACTGAGCATGAGGTGTTTGAAGGAAGGCTCATCACTACTCCGAGCGGAGAGAGCGTATTTGATTTTGGACAGAACCTTGCAGGTTATACATCTTTTGTTGTAGAAAACGCCAGGGGCGGTGAGAAGATCTGCCTCGTCCACGGTGAAACCCTGGATGAAAACGGAAACTTCACGATCAGTAATTTCCAACCCGGAGACAGGAACAAATCAGGCGGAATAAAACAGGAAATAAACTATATCTGCAAGCCGGGCAGGAATGAGTTTAAGCCTCATTTTTCGATGTTTGGATTCAGATATGCAAAGATAACGGGTGATATTTTGCCGCCTGACATCCAAATAAAGAGCATTGCTGTTTATTCGGACATGAAGGAAACAGCGGGTTTTGAATGTGGCGTGGATGAAGTAAACAAGCTCTTTAAAAACAGTGTATGGTCTATGAAGTCAAACTTCTGTGACATTCCTACTGATTGTCCCACAAGGGAAAGAGCAGGCTGGACAGGCGATGCAGCGGTCTTTGTGAGGACCGGTGCGTACCTGATGGAATGCAGGGGAGTTTACGAGAAATGGCTTGCGAACGTGAGGATAGGGCAGCATTCAGATGGCAAGATGGCGTATATCTGTCCCAAGAACTCAAATCCGGGCAAGATAGCAGAGATGTTCTCAGCTTCTGTTGGCTGGGGCGATGCGGCGGTTCTTGTGCCCTGGAATCTGTACAGAATATATGGCGATAAGCAGATACTTAGAGACAACTATGAAATGATGAAGAAGTGGGTGGATTTCCTCGGAAGAAGGGCAGGAAAGAGCAAGCTCAAGAACCGCTTTGGAAAGAAAACTTACAGAAAATACATCATCGACACCGGAATGGACTACGGTGAGTGGTGCGAGCCCGGAACAGATGTTATGAAGACCATGATGGCTGCGTTTAAGGATGGGCAGCCTGAAGTGGCAACAGCTTACTATGCATATTCATCGGGGATTCTCGCCAAAATATCAGAGATCCTTGGAAATGGCGCCGATGCGGATAAGTACAAAGAGATCTCGGAAAAGGCGACTGAGGCATACAGATATCTGGTTCTGAAAGACGGGCATATAAGATCTGACAGGCAGTGCGAGTACGTAAGGCCTCTTGCATTTTGTCTTTTACCTGAAAAAGAGGCAGTGGAAGCTGCTAAGGACTTAAATGAGCTGGTAGTGAAAAATGACTATCATCTTAATACAGGCTTCCTTTCAACCCCTTTCCTGTGCAGTGTGCTTGCAGATTACGGCTATGTGGATACTGCATACAGACTGCTGTTGCAAAAAAGCTATCCTTCGTGGCTCTATGCGGTGGAGAAAGGTGCTACCACTATCTGGGAGACCTGGGATGGAGTCAGAGAAGACGGCACTGTCCATGATTCACTGAATCACTACTCCTATGGAGCTGTTTCCGGATGGCTTTTGTCCGGTGTCTTGGGAATTAGATACGATTTTGACAAAGTCCTGATAAAGCCTCTGCCAGATGAGAGACTTAAGTTTGCAAAGGGTTACTATGATTCACCGAAAGGTCGCATAGTTTCTGAATGGAGATATATTGAGGAGACGGATTCTTTAGCCTACCGCTTTGAAATTCCTGAAGGAATGGAAGCAGAGCTGGAGCTCCCAGGCGGTGAAAAGAGAATTCTGACAAGCGGAAGTTATGAGATTTAAATTATGGAGGATAGGAAAATGAACAAGTTCGAGAACGGATTTATGCTGGGCGCTTCTACTGCAGCCCACCAGGTTGAAGGAAACAATACAAATTCAGATTACTGGGTAATGGAGAATATGGAGTATTCACAGTTTGTTGAGCCTTCACTGGATGCTGTGGATCACTATAACAGATACGAAGAAGACATCAAGATGCTTGCGGATGCAGGCCTTAACACCTACAGATTCTCTGTTGAATGGGCACGTATTGAGCCTGAGCAGGGCAAATTTGATGAAAAAGAGATTGAGCATTACAGGAAGATGATCAAATGCTGCAGGGACAATGGCGTTGAACCGGTTATTACCCTGATGCATTTCACGTCACCAGTGTGGCTTATAAAGCAGGGCGGCTGGGACAACGAGCAGGTGGTAGAGCTTTTTGCCAACTATGCAAGGTATGTAACAGAGCAGCTTGGAAGCGAGATTAAATATATCTGCACCATCAATGAAGCAAATATGAGATTGCAGATCGGAGCCCTCATGGAGAGATTTAAGAAGCAGATGATGGCAAAAATGGCAGATGTAGCCAAAAACGGTGGTGATTCCATGGAGGGGCAGGTTCAGGTCGGCCTTAATCTCTCTGACCCAATGGAGAAAATGAAGCTGGCAGCAATGGAAAACGCTAAAGTATTCGGAGATCCTCAGCCGCATACATTTGTTTCTGCAACAGATGCAAATGGCGATATGATAGTTATAAAGGCGCATCAGGCAGCCAAGGAAGCAATCAAGGCTGTTAATCCGGATATTCAGGTTGGTATTACGCTTTCCCTGCACGACTGCCAGTACATAGAAGGTGGCAAGGAGCGCGCATACAGCGACTGGAACGAGGAGTTCAGCCATTACGTTCCTTATATCAAGGATGACGATTTCTTTGGACTTCAGAACTATACCAGAACCACTTACGGCCCAGACGGAATCGTGCCTGTTCCTGAGGGAACTCCAATGACACAGATGGATTATGAAGTATATCCTGAGGCCCTTGAGCATGTAATAAGACGCGTACATGAAGAGATGCCGGAAGTGCCGATCCTGGTTACCGAGAACGGAATTGCAACATCAGATGATACTCAGAGAGTTAAGTTTATCGACAAGGCAATTGAAGGCGTTCAGAGCTGTATCAGAGATGGCATTCCCGTTATCGGCTACTGCCACTGGTCACTTATCGATAATTTTGAGTGGCAGAAAGGTTATGCGCTGACATTTGGTCTTTGCGCAGTTGACAGGAAAACACAGATCAGGGCACCAAAGCCCAGTTTGAAGCATCTTGGAGGCTATTTGAAATAATGAAAGACACAGTACTGACGGGTGTGCAACAGATAATGATTGGTAGCAGATGCAATAGTTATGAGAGTGCCCTCAGCACACTTCAGAGCATCAAGAGTGCCGGCTATGACGGCATTGAGCTCAATGAATTCATGATAAGGCCAACGCCTTTTATAGTAAGGCTCCTTACGAAATTTGCCGGCATGCCCACGGGAAACAGCGGAAAGCTCGACTGGAAAAAACTTATCTCAGAGAGCGGCTTGAAAGTCATAAGCCTGCACAGCTATCTGAATAGCATTGAAGAAAACCCCGAGGCTGCTGCGAAAGAAGCCTTGAGCTTTGGAACGGACACCGTTGTTATAACCGGTATGTACAGGTTTGATTACGGGAATTTCGCTGAGGTAAAAAAACTGGCTGAGCGCCTGAACATGGCTGGAAAAGCTCTTTTGCCCTATGGAGTGAAACTCCTTTATCACAATCACAATGTAGAGCTGCAGAAGGTCTCAGAAGATAAGACCGCCTATGATCTGATCGTAGAAAACACAGATCCGCAATATGTCAACTTCGAGCTTGATACATACTGGATGGCAGATGGCGGTGCCGATGTCACAGCCCTTGTAAACAAACTCTCAGACAGAATGGTGATGTGGCACATAAATGACAGGGGCTGCAGGAAAAAGGGACCTTTCATTACGCCCATCCTCAAAGAGGACGCTGCAGAACTAGGCACAGGAAATATGCCCCTCGATGCTATTTTGGAGACCGTAAAGGCCAATACCGGGGTAGAAGCGATCGTTCTTGAGACTCACAAAAACTGGATTGATAATGATCCTATAAAGAGCCTTACGGTAAGTGCAGAGTGGTTTAGAAAAACTGGCTAAAGAGCTGGGGTAGAGCTTTGAGAATAATTGGAACTAAGCAGCTATGGAGCAATCTGTAGCTGTTTTTATTTTTCTATTTTGATTGAGATCTGATTGGAATTTGAAAGAAACTTGATTGGATATGGAAGTATATGCAGAGGTTTCTATAATAAAAAAGAAAAATACTATGATGCAGCATAATAATGCTATTCTATTTTTGTCTGAAAACATGTATGATTATTCGTGAGTTGTCAGAAAAGATTAAAAAGAGGAGAACTAAGTATGAAAATGGGTAGCAGTAATGATAAAGACGCAGTACAGGAACAGTACGCGTCATCTAAAAGCCTTGATATCAGGCTGAATTTCCACAATATGTATTCAACCAACAGGATGGGCTTTGGTCCCTGGCTTGTATCAAATTATGAGATAACAGAGGGTATGAAGGTTCTTGAAATTGGCACTGGAACAGGTAGCATGTGGGTTGGACACGACGATCTCATAACAAAGTGCGATAAGATTGTTCTTTCTGACTTTTCTGAAGGCATGCTTGAGACTGCCAAGAAGAATGTAGGAGAGCGAGAGAATGTAGAGTATAAGCAGATTGATGTTCAGAACATCCCTTATGAAGATAGCTCTTTTGACATTGTAATTGCTAACATGATGCTCTATCACGTACCTGACATAAATAAAGCAGTTAGTGAGATTAGAAGAGTTCTTAAGGACGAAGGCGTGTTCTATAGCGCTACTTACGGCGAGCACAATTTTAACGATATCATTGCGGAGTGGTTTGGCTTAATTGGCGAAAACTACGATCCTAACCATCTCTTCACTCTTCAGAATGGAGGCGCAATTTTGGGAAAAGAGTTTGCGGATGTCGAGGTGCACCGATACGAGGATTCACTCCATATCACAAAAGTTGATGATCTTGTTGAGTATCTTCAGAGTCTTAAGGCTCTTCACGGAATTGGTACTATGGAAAAGGATAAGATGTTGTGTATGTTGGAGCCACATATGGAAGATGGTGTCATTGATCTGCAGAAGGAGTATGGCACTTTCATTGCACGTGGACGTGCATAAGCCATGTTGAATTGGACTATTGCCTTGAGTGCAAATGAGTACCTGGGGGTGTGTTATTCTTTCTAAAAAACAGTATATCGGACTTACAAATCAACACTTTTTACAAAACGTGTCGGGACCTGTGTTCCTGAAATCAACACATTTTGCAAAAAGTGTTGTTCTTTTTGTGTGCTCATTTTTCTATAATGACTTCAAGCTCAAAGCAAAGAGCGAAAAATAAATTGAGAATAAGAAAGGAAAAGATAAATGAGCAAAACAAATAAGATGTATCTGGTAACAGGAGCAGCAGGATTTCTTGGAAGTACAGTCTGCAGAAAGCTTGTAGAAAGAAATGAAAAAGTAAGGGCATTTGTCCTTGAAGGCGATAAGTCAGCCGCATATCTTCCGGAAGAAGTAGAAATCGTATACGGAGATCTTTGTAATAAAGATGACCTGGAGAGATTCTTTGAGACACCTGAAGATACGGAAGTAATTGTGCTTCATATAGCGAGCATCGTAACAGTAAATCCTGATTACAGTCAGAAAGTCATGGATGTAAATGTCGGTGGAACAGAAAACATCATAGAGATGTGCAAAGAGCACAATGTTTCAAAGCTTGTCTACTGCTCATCAACAGGAGCAATACCTGAGGAAGAAAAGGGAAGCATACGAGAGTGCGAAGGAGCTATTCCCATTGATCCTGAGAGAATCAAAGGCTGCTACTCATTGTCAAAGGCTATGGCAACAAACGTGGTGCTCAAAGCTGCAAAGGAAGGCCTTAACGCCTGTGTGGTACACCCGTCAGGAATCCTTGGACCTGAGGACTTTGCAATGGGTGAGACCACCAAGACTTTAGTTGATATCATCAATGGTGAGATGCCCGCCGGAATTGATGGAAGCTTTAATCTGTGTGATGTAAGAGATCTGGCTGACGGACTCATTGGGGCAGCTGATAAGGGCAAAAGCGGAGAGTGCTACATCCTTGGAAATGAGCCTGTTAGTTTTAAGGACTTTACAAAGCTTGTTTCAGAGGAGAGCGGTTGCAAGCAGATGAAGTTCTTTTTACCAATATCAGTAGCAAACCTGATTGCCGGGGTACTTGAGAAAAAGGCTAAGAAGACTGGAGAAAAGCCTCTTATGACTACATTCTCCGTTTACAACCTTGCAAGAAACAACCGCTTTGATTCAAGTAAAGCAAGTAAGGAACTTGGTTATACCACAAGGTCATATAGAGAGACCATACGTGACGAGGTCAGATGGCTCAAAGAAACAGGAAAGATCGCATAAAAAGGACATTCAAGAGAAAAGAAGGAGAAGAATACGATGAACGATTTAGATAAGGTTTATGCAGAAAGTGTTGCAAAGGATTACATGCCAAAGGAAACAAATAAGGTAAGGCAGCTTAAAAAGCTTGATGAAAGAGCAAAGCTTCCGGCATTTATAACAGCCATGACGCTTGGAATTATTGGGACTTTGATCTTTGGAACAGGGATGTGCTTTGGACTTAGCGTCTTTGGAACAGGAGTAATTTTCATGGTCATCGGGGTGCTTCTTGGAATAGTAGGTGCTGCAATCTGCATCATTAACTATCCTTTATACAAGAAGCTCCTTAAAAAGGGCAAGGAAAAATATGCCTTTGAAATTCTGGAACTTGCTAAAGAGATAACAGGAGAAGCATAATGACGGAAAATAAGAATGTAGAAACAATACTTAAGAATGGTGACAAGGCTTTGTCTGGAATGCCTTATTTATACAGATCCAAGGGCCTTCCAAGTGAGGTTTATGATGTCAGGATGAGGGAAGGCATAAATGGTGAACTTCTGCAACTGGCGATAGCAGACACTGTCATCAGATACCCTTACTTTGGCGTCAGATTCATAGAAAAAGATGGAGATTTCTATGCGGTAAGGAATGAAATGAAGCTTGAGGCACATCACAAAGATGGATTTATCCCACTGGGCGGACATAGTAACAACTATCATCTCATGGGAGTTACATATTGGGAAAAGAGCCTTAAACTCTCTTTTCATCACGGACTTACAGATGGAAGAGGTGCAAAGACATTTCTCGAGACATTGCTCAGATTCTACAGTGATTATAAAAATGCTGACATGGGTGAATATGAGCAGATAAGAGAAGAACACCACTTGCTGGCATCTGAACTATCGGTAGCCGAACTTACTGATCCGTGTGAAAAGAAGTACGAGCTAAATGGAAAAAGCATGAAGATTGAAGGCCTGTCCGACAAGGGATATAAGCTTCCTGAAACAAAGAATAAAGATGATCATAGGCGTTATGAGATCAGTTTTTCACAGAAGCAGTTTATGGATGCCTGCAAGAGCATCGGCGCATCTCCGATCACATATCTGAGCATACTGATGAGCAGAGGGATAAAAGAGATTTCTTTAGACTGTGATAAGACTATAGTAAGTAATTTTCCTATGGACGCAAGACATATATTAGGTTGTGATGACACCTTCAAAAACTGTGTTAAGAGTATGACTCTGCCTTACGGAAGAGAAGAGGAGAACCTTTCAGACAGTGAAATAGCTGCGAAATATAAAAGGCTTCTCAATGCCCAGAAAGAGCATGATCACTGTGCAAAGGAATTTAATAATATCAATATGCTTCTGAGTGTCATAGGACATTTTCATTCATTTGCAGGAAGACAGAAACTCCTTGGATTCATGGAAAATCTTGCGCTGGACACTTATCTTATAAGTTACATAGGTCAGTTTGATATGCCGGGTGAACTTGTGGATGAGGTACACCTGTATTCAAACTGTTCAAGCGGTCTTGTGCTCAATATGACATGTCAGAGTGGGAAATTTATCATTGATCTGACACAGGATTTTTCGACTGACAAATATGTAAATGCACTTAGGAAGCAGTTTGAAAAGGCAGGAATAGATCTGGTAGTATCTGATGAGATCATATTTGAAACGCCATTTGATGAACTCTCAGAAATCATAACATCACCGGCAGACACTGGGGAACAGGTAAGAGACTGGCTTGATAAGTTTGTTGCTGCTGCAAAGGCCTCATCGCAGGCTGCAAAGGAACGTGCAGAAGCGGCCAAAAATATGAGCCCTCAGATTACTGCGCTATATTATGATGCTGCATCAGGCACAATGAAGAGCTTTGATCCAACTAAGAATACTCAGGAAGAGATGCAGAAACTAGTGGAAAATGCCCCCTCATTGTTTATTTCGTAAATATTCAATAAAATAAATATAGGATGATATATAAATGAGCGATGTATGCGTAGTAACAGGTGTTAGGAGTGTTTCGCTATGAACAAAAATGAGAGCAAGTATTTTAAGTCTGCGGAAAAAATGCATACAGCGTTACTGACACTTCTTGACAGAAAAGATTTTGAACTTATTTCTGTTAAGGAGATATGTGAAACCGCCGGCGTAAACAGATCCACCTTTTATCTTCACTATGATAATGTAAATGATCTTCTTCAGGAAACTGTGGAGGCCGTGTATAAAGATTTCTTTGGGCGTTTTGGTGCTGAGGGGCCTGGAGCACTTGATATTGATGAAAAAAATGAGGATGAGTTGTTCCTTGTAACACCAAAGTATCTGATGCCATATCTGGATTTTGTGGAAGAGAACCGCAAGCTCTTTTACCTGATGTATGAAAAGAACGAGATGATGGGCGCTGAAAAGACCTATGAAACCTGGTTTAAAACTATATTTGGCCCCATTCTTACAAGGTTTGGAGTTCCCCAAAAAGAACAGCCACTTATCATGGTCTTTTATCTTAAGGGCATTATCGGAGTTGTCACTGAGTGGGTACGAGGTGGATGCATCGAGTCAAAAGATGAGATCATAAGCGTCATACAGAAGTGTATCATCAAGCCATGACGC
>NZ_ATVR01000046.1 GCF_000420825.1 Butyrivibrio sp. AE2015
AACTGCTTTTAGACAAAAGAATACCGGCTCTAACAGGACAGCAAAAAGTCTCCCCAGACTCAGTCATGTTAAAACCGGCTCTCATTAATAAATAAAAAATAGTAAGCAGACAGATGACCACTTATGTCTCAAATTTCATCAAAAATCATCCCGAGACGAGTGGAATTTAATTTTTCTCAAACTG
The DNA here is from genome assembly GCF_000420825.1 of Butyrivibrio sp. AE2015. Taxonomy (GTDB): domain Bacteria; phylum Bacillota; class Clostridia; order Lachnospirales; family Lachnospiraceae; genus Butyrivibrio. Next base: position 185 of record NZ_ATVR01000046.1, read on the forward strand.
CTCCAGTCGTCTGTTTGCCATACAACAAACAAAAACGATGAACCGATTTTATCACGTTTTTCAGAGGTCTCAAAGCACAATTTTATGAAATCATTCCTCAAAATCGCAAAAGAGACCATTTTTCATAGGTAAAGTGGAATTTACTTTTTCATTTGACCAAAGTAACCCCTACTGTTCTCGGAATTGGATCCTGAGGCACCTTAACCCAGCCACACCGAAGGTGCTTACCATTGACGGGTTCTGATGAAAACGCTACAATGCTGAATCCGACGGTGAGATAGAATCTACTGTTCCCATCATCCTCACCGTCGGCAGGATTGGCATGGCGTTTTCATCAGGTTCAGTCAATGGTGGCGGACGTAACCAAAGTACTTACGCATATACCAAAAGAGAGTATTTTGGCGTAAGCAAACCTTACGACAAAATACTCTCACTGATACTGTAGAAAAGCCAATTTCGGTTGTAGACGTCTGAAATTGATTCTGATCACTCGTCTATCAATCAATAAACGACTATTCCATTCTTGATAACATGCTTAAGTCCGAAATTCTTATCAAGAATAAGCATATCTGCCTGCTTGCCTTCTGAAATGCTACCAAGTCTGTCCGATACTCCAAGGACTTTGGCAGGATTAAAGGTGGCAGCTCCAATCGCTGTTCCAAGAGGAATGTTCATCTTGGTGTGACAGTTTATCATGCAGTCAAATAGATTTGTCGCAGAACCTGCAATGGTGTCTGTGCCCTTAAGGGTGCAAAGGCTTCCTTTTTTCTCAACATCAAGTCCTCCAAGAGTATAGATGCCATCTTCAAGGCCTGTTGCTCTCATGCTATCACTAATAAGCACCATTTTGTCGGCACCTATTTCATTAAAGGCAATCCTCACTGCTGCCGGAGCAATATGGATTCCATCACAAATGATCTCACTGCTGACCTTCTTACTGTCAAAAGCAGCTCCGACAACTCCGGGAGCTCTATGTGTAAGGCCCGTCATAGCATTATACAGGTGAACCACATGGCTTGCTCCATGCTTAATGGCATTCATAGCTGTGTCATAGTCAGAATCAGTATGTGCCAAAGAAATAATAACCTTGTCCTTTACAGCATCTATGTAGCTCTCATAGTTTGGTGATTCTTCCGGAGCAAGGCCTATGATCTTAACAAGTCCATCACCTGCTTCTATGAAACGCTCTGCCATAGCTACATCGGCTTTCTTTATGAATTCCTCATTCTGAGCTCCTTTTTTGACAGGGCTGATAAAGGGGCCCTCCATATTAAAACCAAGAAGTTCGGCGTAGCGACTATGATCCTTGCCGTCACCATCCATGAACTCTTTACCGGTTTTTATATCACTTATGAGGTCTTCCTCAGGAAGCGTCATCATAGCAGGACAAATAGAAGTAATGCCATTTTTAAGCTCATACTCAGCGATTTTCTTAAAACCTTCTATGGTGCCATCACATACATCCTCACCTACGGCACCGTGAAAATGCAGATCTATAAGCCCGGGGATAACAAAGCAGTCAGCAGCATCCACGACCTCTTCAGTGCCATCAAAAGTCCCCGCTGCTATTTTACTGATCTTCCCATCACTCACAAACACATTACAGTCTTCAAATTCACTGTTATCTCTAAAAACATATCCATTTGTAATGACCATGACATTCTCCTCCATCACAGACATCTTAAATATCATCTAGAGCTCATGTTGCCACCCTGATAGCGCATTCATCACTTAATATCATCTACAAGTCTGTGTTTTCCATCAATTGATTCATAAACAAAAATCTCGCAGTTCTTTGGACGAGGTCTCCAGATATAGCCTCTTTTAATATCCTGAAGATATCCTCTTAAAACTCTGATAATGCCGCCGTGGCAAACCACAAGAACATTCTCATAATCCTTCTTTTCAAGTTCAGACAAAAATGAACTTGTACGCTCTATCATTTCAGGAATTGTCTCAACTCCCTGTGGTGCCGGGAATATTTCAGGTATTCCCCAGTATCCTGTCATGGGAAGGCCAACCTTACCATAAACAACACCTTCATATTTACCAAAATTTGCCTCTAAGATCCTCTCATCCTTTATGATCTGATCTTCTGCGATATTTCCTACGATTGAAGCAGTCTCAACTGCTCTGATAAGAGGGCTGCTGTAAACAGCATCGAACTTTATATCCTTAACCTTTTCTCTGGTAGCTCTTGCCTGCTCTTTACCCTTTTCATTAAGCGGAATATCAAGTCTTCCCTGCATTCTGCTCTCTGCGTTGTAATCAGTCTGTCCATGCCTTGTTACATATATCTTCATAAAAACTTTTCTTATCTCCTTGCTTTCTTGCTGTAATCCGGTCTTGCATTTCTAAGCTCATCATACAAAACCTTATAGTTCTCATATCTTACTTTTGAAATTCTGCCTTCTTCAAGGGCTTTTTTTACACCGCAATCAGGCTCTGCGATATGAGAACAGCCTCCAAATCTGCACTGGGGCTCATACTCTTCAAACTCCGGATAGTACTCCATCAGATTTTCCTTAGTCACATCACGAAGCTCAAGGGATGTAAATCCCGGAGTATCAATAACAAATGTATCAAATCCGTCGCCGTCAGATAGCTCCTTTACGAAAAAGAGCTCTGAATGCCTGGTAGTATTCTTTCCTCTTTCAATCTTTTTACTGAGCTCTCCTGTCTGCATATCAGCATCCGGAACCAGCTTATTCAAAAGAGATGACTTGCCAACGCCGCTTGGACCGGCAAGAGTAGTTGTCTTTCCCTTTAAAAGAGCCTTGAGCTCATCTAACCCTTTTTCCTCTTTTACACTTATGAACAGAACCTTATATCCACATTTTTCATAGGCTTTTGTGAGTTCTTCCTGTTCCTCTTTTGTGGCTATATCCTGCTTATTAAAGCAAATGATGACAGGAAGGTTCTGCCCCCTCATCATGATAAGGAATCTGTCCAAAAGATTAAAGCTCGGATTAGGCTTAACTATAGCAAACAAAATAACCGCCTGATCCACATTGGCAACAGGCGGTCTAAGTAGCTGACTCTTTCTTGGAAGAATTTCGGTTATATTGCCTAACCTCTTTTCCTCATCAATGATGTCGATATTGGCATCATCACCAACAAGGGGTTTTATATTGTCTTTGCGAAAGATGCCTTTTGCCTTACACTCATAGATTTTTTCTTCAACAGTCTCTATGTAGTAAAAGCCGGCAATCCCCTTTAAAATCTTTCCTCGCATCTAATGATCAACTCTCCTGGGTGAATGTAACAGCTCTTGTAACTGTATATTCTACACTTTCTCCGCCGGTAGTCTCACCAGTCTCAGCATTGGTAGTGGTCGGAGTGGTTGCAGTATAAACAAAAGTAATAGTTCCGGTAGGTGATGTGATCCCCTTATAAGTTCCCTGAACCGGGAAATCTGATGTTGTTGTACTAAGAAGTGTTGTTCCATCAGATGTTACAAGTGTAACCTTGACCGGGATACCATAGGTGTAATTCTCACCTTCAGTTGGTGCTGAAATATCAGCGTTATAACTGTATGTAACACTCGCAGGTCCTATTGAAAGTTCCATATTGATAACTGTTCCCGCAGAAACAGAGGTACCAAAAGCTATGCTCTGTGCACAGATAAGACCTGTAAGATTTGAATCTTCATTGTTGGTTTCTACAATTGTGCCTTCCTGAAGTCCTGCCTCGACAAGAGTAATAACAGCCTCTTCAGAAGTCATTCCGATAATATTTGGAACAGTAACCTGTCCATCAGCCTTTGCAACAGAAACTTCAGTTGCTGCGCTTGCGCTGTAGTTGGCTCCATTACTAACATAAACAGTGATCTTGGAACCTGCTTTTGCACGTTCTCCTGCTGCCGGACTTGTTGATACTACAGTATCCTTAGCAGCTGTATTGGCTGTATCCTCAGCCTTTTCTACGTTAAAGCCCTTTTCATCAAGAATTGACTTAGCTTCAGCATAGGTCTTTCCATTTACATCAGGTATCAAGATACCATCAGCTGTTTCTGCCTCTGATGTGGCAGATGAAGCTGCACTTGAAGCATCAGTAGAGCTCTCGCTGGCACTTTCCGAGCCAAATACTCCGATGCTTCTTCCCACAAGCACTATAACTATAAAGCCAATCAGTATAGCTGAAATAATCGCCATGACAACTGTCATCTTTTCTATTCTGCTGCTATCCTGGCTTCCACTATTTGATGATGAACGTTTTCTTCTCTCTTCGTAGTAGTAATCATCATCAAAATCATCATAGTCTCTGCGGGATTTCTTTTTATCCCTGTCGTAATCATCATAATCCTTGTTGTCATACTCTCTGACAACATCGCGGTTAAGACGCATCTGCTCTGTATCAGATAATCTGTCCTCGCCCTTAACTGCTTTGCTCTCTTCTGATGTAGCAACTCTTGTTGCGCCCTCTTCATCAGGATCAACAAGTGAAACAAAATCCTTATCCGGAGTGATAAGGGACTTTTTAAGGTCTGTAATAAGCTCTGCTGCGCTCTGATATCTTCTGTCAGGGCTCTTCTGACAGCACTTAAGTACAATCTTCTCAACGCTGATAGGAATATCATCGTTGTAATCAGCAGGACTTGGAAGATCCTCCTGGATATGCTTGATCGCGATAGCTACTGTGGTGTCTCCGTTAAACGGAACCCTTCCTGTAAGCATCTCAAAAAGCGTGATACCAAGTGAATAAATATCACTCTTGGCATCGCTATATCCGCCTCTTGCCTGCTCAGGTGAAGTATAATGTACAGATCCCATAACGTTGGAAGTTATAGTGTTGCTGGTTGCAGCCTTGGCAATACCAAAATCTGTAACCTTAACCTTACCATCCTTGGAGATCATAATATTCTGAGGTTTGATATCTCTGTGGATAATATTGTTGTTATGAGCTGCCTCAAGTCCCATAGCTACCTGAATAGCTATGCTGACTGCTTCCTTAACGGAAAGACGTGCTTTTTTCTCGATATATTTTTTGAGAGTAATGCCATCAACAAGCTCCATAACAATGTAGTTGACACCATCCTCGTCTCCAACATCATACACATTAACGATATTCGGATGCATTAGTCCAGCGGTAGACTGCGCCTCTACACGGAACTTGGATACAAAGTTCTCATTCTCGGAAAATTCCTGTTTGAGAATCTTAACTGCAACCAAACGATTCAATTTATGATCTTTTGCTTTATAAACATCGGACATTCCGCCGGTACCTATTTTTTCAAGTACCTCATATCGGTCGCCGATAATCATTCCTATCTTAATCATTAAGTCCTCCGTCGCGTGTCAGTTCTTCAGCAAAGGGTTCAATCAGGATAACGGCTATATTATCCTTACCTCCATTGTTATTAGCTGCCACAACAAGTTTCTGGGCCTTCTCTATAATATCTCTCTGACCACTTACAATCATTCGTATCTCTTCATCTTCAAGCATATTCGTAAGTCCGTCAGAGCACATGAGCACAATATCACCACGGTTTAATTCAACGTTAAAAAAGTCGATGTCTACTGTTTCAGTGGCACCGATTGCCCTGGTTATTATATTTTTATCAAGATGGGTTCTGGCTGTTTCTCTGTCAATGCCTCCCATCCTGACCATTTCCTCCACAAGCGAATGGTCTCTGGTAATCTGGGTGATTTTGTCATTGATGACGTAGAGCCTTGAATCTCCAACATTCGCTACCTGAAGATATCTGCCAAGGACGGTACACGCCACAACTGTCGTTCCCATACCAAATAAGCTGGGATTTTCTGCTGCCTTTTCCCTCAATTTGTGATTAGCAGTCTTGATAGCATTTTCAAGAATCTTAACAGGGCTCTGTTCAAAAGACTTCTCTATCTCTTCAACCATTGTGTCCACTGTGAACCTTGATGCGTAATCACCGGCATTATGTCCGCCCATACCATCAGCAACAATAAACACATTAGAAAGATTTCCTATTTTCCTGTCAGAAGAAAATACATAATCCTGATTAAGTTTTCGCTTCTTTCCAATATCCGTAACGGAAAAAGTTTTTAGCAAATCCTGCCTCCCAAGCAATTACTTTTTTCATCAAACAAAATAAGCAGGTACTTAATTTGTCTCCTCCAAATGGCGCCTACGAAGTTGTCCACAGGCTCCATTAATATCCCTGCCCATTTCTCTTCTAATAGTAACATTTATTCGGCTTTTTTCAAGTTTATTTTTAAAAGCAAGCGCTCCTGTCCTGTCTGTAGGCTGATAACTTCTCTCCTTTATAGGGTTTACGGGAATAAGATTCACCACGCAATTAAATCCTGATAAAAGCTCCGACAGTTCTTTTGCGTCTGCATCCGTGTCATTGACACCACTTACAAGGGAATACTCAAATGTAAGCTGCCTTCCTGTTTTCTGAAAATAAGTCCTGCAGGCAGAAAGAACCTCATCCAGGCTATATTTATTAGCTATAGGCATCAGCTCTTTTCTCTTGTCATTGTTGGATGCATGGAGAGAAAGAGCAAGATTTATGGACAGATTCTTATCTGCAAGCTTAAGGATGTTTGGCACGATTCCGCATGTAGAAACCGTAAGATTTCTCTGGCCAAGATTAAGTCCGTCCTCATTGGTCAAAAGATCTATAAACCTTAAGAGATTGTCATAGTTATCCAAGGGTTCGCCACTTCCCATAACAACGACACGGGAAATCTTCTGACCTGTATATCTTGAGATCGAATAGATCTGATCCAGCATCTCAGAAGGTAAAAGATTCCTTACAACGCCATCAAGTGTTGATGCACAGAACCTGCATCCCATCCTGCATCCAACCTGAGATGAGATACATACACTGACGCCAAACTTATACTTCATGTACACGCTCTCAATTATGTTTCCGTCAGAGAGCCCGAACAAAAACTTCTTGGTCTCATCTACTTTGGACTCAAGAACTTCCACAACCTTAAGTGAAGTGTACTCAAAGTTTTCCTGGCATTTTTCTTTCAGGGCTTTTGAGATATTGGACATATCATCATAGCCCGCAGCATGCTTTTTATGCATCCACTCATAGAGCTGACCAGCTCTAAACTTAGGCTCACCCATCTCCTTTACGCATTCTGTCAGTTCAGGAAGCGTAAGGGATTTGATATCTGTTTTTCCATTTGGTGCTTTTATTAAATCTTTATTCACTATACTTACCTTATTTCTTCAATCACTTTTCCTGCGAAGTCTTGCAATAAAGAATCCGTCAGTGCCATACTCCCCCGGGAGCAGCTGAATATATCCTTTTTTGGCGGACTTCAGGATATCTGAGTCTTTTTCAGGCTTAAAGATATCTGAAACAACATCTGAGATATCCACCATTTCGAAAGGAAATTCGCGACAAATTTTCTCAACTACTTTCTGATTTTCAGCCCTGTTGACAGTACAGGTGGAGTAGATCATTGTACCGCCTTTTTTCACATAATCCCAGGAAGCCTTTACGATTTCCCACTGCAGAGCTTCAATCTCGCTCAGTGCTTTCTGAGAAGTATTAAGCTTTATATCGCTCTTTCTTCCGATGATACCAAGTCCTGAGCAGGGAACATCCAGATACAGAACATCCGCCATATCACCAAGGTTTCCATCATGGATCCTGGCATCTGAAACCTTTACTTCGATATTATCAAGGCCAAGTCTCTCGGCATTTTCAAGTATCAGCTCACACTTTCTGTCTGACACATCTCTTGAAAGAACACGACCACTTTTCCCCACTTTTTCTGCAGCGTGGGTGGTTTTTCCACCGGGAGCTGCGCATACATCCACAACTGTCTGTCCCTTAGTTACTCCAGCAATCTCTGCAACAAGCATGGAGCTTACATCCTGTACGGCAAATCTGCCCTCATCAAAGCCCGGTAAAAACTTGATATTATCAGTCTTTTCAAGTTCTATTGCATAGGAAAGGAGGTTATTGTCCTTAACCTGTGCGCCTGCCTTCCTGATCTCTTCTACCAGTTCATCCTTGATCTTCTTTTGAGACTCTGTGTCTTTTGCCTCATACATGTTGATCCTAAGGACAGTTGGTCTTGTCTCTAAAAAGAACTGAAGAATCTTTTCAGTTTTCTCAAAACCGTATTCCTGAACCCACATTTTGCAGAGCCACTGCGGCATTGAATAAAACACTGACAAATACTCTATGCTCGAAGAGCCATCCTTATCAGGATACTTTATGTTGTCTTTATTCCTTGCTATGTTTCGCAGAACACCGTTGACAAAGCCCTTTAATCCATCAAACTTGTGCTTTGAAGCAAGCTTTACAGCCTCGTTGCAGGCAGCACTGTCAGGGACCTGATCCATAAACATTATCTGATAGGTTCCCATCCTGATGATATTTCTGATAAGCGGCTGCATCTTTGCAACTTTTGTCTTGGAAAACTGATCAATAACGTAATCTACCTGTATCTGTCTTTCAAGGCATCCGTCTACAACTCTTTTGATAAAGGCCTTGTCCCTTGTCTCAAGGTAGTCGTACTTTTCCAGCGCATCCTTTAAAAGGGATGGCTTTTTTTTGCCATCCCTGTCATATTCCATTAGTATACTTAAAACTATTTCTCTGATATTGCTCATAACCTCTCCCTAAGCGGGAACTCCCCTCATTTGATCAAAAAAGATCTGATACCGTAAAAAACTCATCAGTCTCTTCTTCTGTTGTTCAGCATTACAAGCCTTAAAAGCTGAACAACTGCTGCCGCTGCACTTGCCACATATGTCATGGCTGCAGCAGATAACACTTTTCTTGAATCCGCTACTTCCTCGTGACCAAGGATTCCATACTCTTCAAGCATCACAAGAGCTCTGTGAGATGCATCGAACTCAACAGGAAGTGTTACAACCTGAAAAAGAACTGCCAAAGAAAATACCCAGATTCCTATAGAAATAAGCGGTGAAATACTAAGGAACATTCCCAAAATGATAAGGGGAACTCCTGCCTTGGAACCAATATTTGCAGCAGGGACAAGGGCTGACCTTATCTGGAGTGGAAGGTATCCATTCTGATGCTGCATTACATGGCCACATTCATGGGCAGCTACCCCTATAGCTGCTACTGAATTGGAACCATAGGTTGCATCTGATAAATTCACAACTCTGGTCCTTGGATCATAGTGATCTGTAAGATCCCCTGGAACATGCTGAACAGTTACATCACTGACGCCATTTCGCCTTAGTATCTCCATTGCAACCTGTGCACCTGTCATACCGCTCATACTGCGGACTCTGTTGTATTTTTTATAAACTGAATTAACTCTATAGCTGGCAACCATGCAAAGTATAGCCATGATAATGACCAATATGTACATTGGGTCCATGCCATATCCATATCCGTAACCATATCCGTAAAACATCCAAATCGCCTCTTTCCTATGAATACATTAATTCTACCACATATAATGTTATCAGCCTAATTTAGTGCCCTCTTCAAGCTTATATCCAAGAAGGAAATCCTTTACAAGCATGCGCTTCTTTCCTTCAAGCTGAAGTTCCTCAACTTTCAGATAACCACTACCTGTCTTAACAGCAAAGCTGTCCTTATAAACTGCCACAACCTCTCCCGGCACAGCATCAGCTCCATCTATGCCATCAAGCTCTTTTACCACTTCTGCCTTCCAGATCTTGAGCATCTTCCCATTAAGGAAAGTGAAGGCTGAAGGCCATGGATTAAGGCCACGAACAAGGTTGAAGATAGTCTCCGCATCCTTATTAAAATCAATTCTTCCCATGTCCTTTGAAAGCTTACCGCACTTTGTAGCCTTGGCTTCATCCTGTGGAACAGGTGTAAGCTCACCTCTTTCGATCATTGGAAGCGCATCTACAATAAGCTCTCCTCCAAGAACCGAAAGCTTGTCAAAAAGGCCGCCACCTGTCTCATCACGATCAATCACAATCTCTCTCTGGATCAGAATATCACCGGTATCCATACCTGCTGCCATCTGCATGATAGTCACACCAGTTTTCTCCTCACCATCAAGGATAGCCTGCTGAATTGGTGCAGCTCCTCTGTATTTTGGTAAAAGAGATGCATGGATATTGACACATCCAAATTTAGGAATATCCAATATTTCCTGTGAAAGGATCTGTCCAAAGGCTGCAACCACATAAATATCAGCCTCATATTTTTTCAGCTCCGCAACGTTCTCCGGAAGCTTTATCCTTACAGGCTGAAATACAGGAATATTGTGTTCAAGAGCACAGGCCTTGACGTCAGATACCTGCAGTTCTCCGCTTCTTCCCTTTGGTTTATCGGGCTGAGTAACAACTAAGGTAACTTCGTGCCCTGCCTCTATAATTTTCTCAAGCGCCGTCCTTGCAAAGTCCGGAGTGCCCATAAATATTATCTTCATATCAAATCTCCTGTTAAAAGCAAATAGTTTTATGATCATTTGCAAAATGCCATTTATAGCATAAAAAAACCTAAAACGGTAAATATTAGTTTACCATTTCAGGCTTCTTTTGTACATTGACAAGGTGCTTAAGCAAACTCCCTCAAACTTCCTCACATATGTAAACTTTTTTACTTCTAAGCCAGCCAAGGGCTTCTTTTTCATGGGCAAAAGAATTATCTGTAACCTTATTAAACTCAGAAAGATCCGTGATCTTTGCCATTATTACAGGATTATCCGGAAGAACTTCCCCTTCATCCAAAGCTCTCAGTTCATTTTCTTTTTCCATCCTGCGAAGGTAGTCGTCATCCCTGATGCAAAAAACATCAAAGGATTCCCGGATTTTCTTATAGTCCAAAATGCGATCCGTATTAAAATCACATATCTTCTCAAATCCCATCCAGGAGTAGATTTCCTCATTCACAGGCAAAAGAAATATGAAAGGAACATGCTCTTTTTTTAGGGTCTCAAAGCACTTTTCAAAGATCTTGCTCATCTGTCCCTCATGGCGCCTTTCTTTTTTTGTTGCAACAGCAACAACATAATAGCTCTGGACAACTGTTCCATTCAGGCTAACTTTATAAGGATTCAGATGAAGCATGGATATAACTTCCCCGTCTTCTATGCTGACAAACATCCTGTTATCACGGCATTTGTCCTCATAATAGTAGTCCACAAATCTCTTGGGATCATCGAATGCCTCTTCATAAAGTTTTCTTGTATTCTCTTTTTCTGTATACTCAATCACCATATTTCACCTATAGCTTTACCTCCACTAAATCTGCGGATCAATGCATTTTCTGACAAACTCTGTATTTTCTTGCAAAGTCCACAGGATTGTAGCTTTCCTTTGCCTGACGAAGTCCATCTATTCCCATGTCATCTTCTCTGTTGACAAGTTCCGCTTCCTCATAGGAGTTTAAAAGAAACTGCTGATTTATCATTTGGTAGATTCCAGGAATCTCAGAGTTTCCTTTCTCGATGCTTACAACCACCATCTTCTCATTGGTATTATATGAACCTATGGCAAATGCTTCCATTATCTCATCGATAAAAATAGCACCTATCCTAAATGTAACTTTATCACAGTTTCGCAGAACATCAATCACACCATTTTTCTCAAAAAGAAGTGTATCCCTGCTTTCAACGCCCTCTGCAACTCTTTGATCAAACCATTTCTTTAAAAAAACTTCAAGAGAATACTCATCTACACAGCATAAAGTCTTGTATTCCCATCTTCCCTCATATTCCTTCATAAACTTATTTATGAGATTTCTTTTTTTCTGGAATTTCTTGCCTGGAAGAGTCCTCAGCTGCTCAGCGTCGTACAGATAATCCTTAAGATCCACTTCCTCAGATACTTCAAATTCCGCATTATCAAGTAGCTTCAGCGCGCCTACCGCATCTTCATCAGCAAGCTCTATTCTGAGAGGGCTCTTAAGTTCCTCATTAAAATACTCTTTTAAAAGCTCGAAATACTCTGAAAGCTTCTCTTCCCTGCAATATGGCATAGCAGCAAAATAACCCTTTTCATCCTTCATAAGAATAAGTGCCGCCTCATCCTCAATATAAACCCTTGTATCATACAATTCTTTCCAGATATATGTATCAAGAACCGTGCTGTCGCAGGTCTTATTGTTCCTTAAAGCATAGATTCCGGCAAGCCTCGCTGCTTCTTCAAACTTTGGTTTAGAAAAAACTATTTTTTTATGCATAGTGATCTGTCTCCCTGCATGATGCATATCGCAATTTAATTGTATCAAATTAAAATAAACCAATTACCTGCCTTTGTCAAGTAAGATTCTTACTAAAAACTCGCAAAAAAAGACACTGCCAAGACATATATCCTGACAGTGCCCTATATTTTTTATCCTAATTATTCTGCAGTGATATCTGCGCCAAAGTATTTCTTTGAAATCTCAGCAAGCTTTCCCTCTGCGCGAAGATCAGCAATTGCCTGATTGATAGCTTCTCTGAGAGAATCATTATCACTTCCCTTTGCAAGAGGAACTGCGTACTTTGTAACCTCAGGGTCAACAGCTGCAACCTTAAGCTCTGTAGTTCCTGTTGTGTTGAAGTAGTCCTGAGCTGAAGTGTTGGCATTTATAGTAGCATCAACTGTACCATTAAGTACAAGAGTCATTGTCTCGCCCAAAGTATCAACATTGGATACTGCTGCTCCATACTCGATTCCCATAGCCTCGTAGGTTGAGCCTGCAGAATTGGCTGTTGTGTATCCCTTAAGATCCTCAAAAGATGCGATATCTGTATTGGATGCAAGAGTAACAACCACAGCGTGGTCATAGGCGTAGGCCTCAGTAAAATCATAGGTCTCGGAACGCTCATCAGTAACATCAACACCGTTAGCCATCATATCAAATGTACCTGTTGAAACACCTGTAAGGCCGCCGTCGAAAGCAACTTCCTTAAACTCAGGTGTAACACCAAGCTTCTCAGCGATAGCTGCTGCCACTTCTACGTCAAATCCAACGAGCTCATCTGTGTCAGGGTCATGGTATGTAAATGGCGCCCACACACCTTCAGTAGCTATTGTGATCTTGCCGGTCTCTTTGATACGAGCCAGGTGGTCATCACTTTTTTTAGCGCCGCATCCGGCCAAAAGAGATGTTGCAAGAATTGTTGTCAGTGCCAGTGATAGAATCCTTTTCATAAATGTCCTCCTTTGTAAGTACAAACAGTGTATATAAAAACCTACCTAAAATTATCACAGCAGATAATCATATTTCTTATAGATTAGTGCTCAGTTAGTCTTAAAAATTCTCTTGTTCTTACTTCTTTTGGATTGTCAAAAAAGTCTGCTGAGCTGCCCTCTTCAACCACATTTCCATCTGCCATGAATACCACATGGGATGATACTTCTTTTGCAAAGCCCATTTCATGGGTGACAACTATCATAGTCATACCCTCATCTGCAAGTTCTCTCATAACCTCAAGAACTTCTGATGTAAGCTGTGGATCAAGAGCTGATGTAGGCTCATCGAAATAAATAATGCTTGGGTCAGTGGCAAGTGCCCTTGCTATTGCAACTCTCTGCTGCTGTCCGCCTGAAAGCTGACTGGGATAATAGTCAGTATAGCCGTCCATTCCGACCTTTTTTAATACTTCAAGTGCCTTCTCATCAGCCTCATTTTTAGGAATCTTTCTCGCAGATGTAAGGCCCAAAGTCACATTTTCCAATACGTTCTTATTGGCAAAAAGGTTGTAGCCCTGAAAAACAAATCCCGTCTTTTTCCTGATGGCAGCTATATCACTTTTGGAAATCCCGGAAAGATCATAGTCTTTCCCATCAAAAGAAAGCTTTCCTCCGTCAGGCTTTTCAAGGAAATTTATGCAGCGAAGAAGGGTCGTCTTACCCGAGCCCGATGGTCCCAGTATTGAAACCACATCGCCTTTATTTACTTTTAAATCTATGCCTTTCAAAACCTCAGTTTTGTCAAAAGACTTTTTTAGATTTTTTACCTCTAGTAATGCCATACTTATTTGCGAACTCCGTAATTTCCAAGTCTTCTCTCACCTTTTTTCTGAACAAAGGTAAGAACTGTACAAAAGAGCAGATATATAGCTGCAACTTCTATGTACAAAGGAAAATAATTGTAGGACTGTCCTGCAATCTGCTTGGTCCTTGTAAACATCTCGACCACAGTTATGCTTGATGCCAGTGATGTATCTTTTACCATGCTGATAAGCGCATTGAAAAGAGATGGAAAAGCTGTTCTGAAGGCCTGCGGCAATATGATGTGCCACATGATCTGCATATAGCTCATTCCAACGCAGTAACCTGCCTCAAGCTGTCCGGCGGGAACTGCCTCCATGGCTGCTCTCATAGTCTCAGCACTGTAAGCACCTTCGCATATCGAAAAAACTATTACCGCTACCAAAAAAGGATTGGCATTTATACCGAATAAGGGAAGTCCGTAAAATGCCACCATAAGCTGTACCAAAAGCGGTGTTCCTCTGATGATCCAGATATAAAATCTGCAGATCTGTCTCACTACCGGAACCCCTGCATATTGAACCATTGCCACAAATACAGCAATGACAGTTGAAAGCACGAAAGCTATTAGTGCAAGAGGTACCGAAACCTTAAGTCCATATACTAATATCTTGGGAAAAGAGCTGATCAAAAGCTCCAATGTCTGCGCATTAAACATGTATTATTATTCTTCGTCCTCTGACTCCTGCTCCTGCATGAGTTCCTCGTTGTCTACAAGTTCACCCTCAACCTTCTCCACATACATGTGTCCGTCAAGGTGATCGAGCTCATGGCAGATAGCTCTTGCAAGGAGTTCCTCTCCTTCAATAACAAATTCGTTCATATCAAGGTCAAATGCTTTTGCCTTAACATAGTTAGGTCTTGTAACAACGCCGGACTTACCAGGAATAGAAAGACATCCTTCATATCCTGTCTGCTCGCCTGAAGTCTCAAGGATCTCAGGATTTATCATAACTATAGGATCATCAGCTTCAGGTGAAACATCAATAACTACTATTCTCTTTAAAATTCCAACCTGAGGAGCTGCAAGACCAACTCCGTTTGCATCATACATAGTCTCGAGCATATCCTCTACAAGCTCTCTGATCCTTGGTGTTACTTCCTTAACTTCTTTGCAGCGACGCTCAAGTACTTCATCGCCATATTCTCTAATAGTTCTAAGTGCCATTTTGGCCTCCTTTATTTATTGTTCAAAAAACATTAGATTTTATACAATTCATTATATGATATCAATTTAAGCAGAAATGTCAATATCTCATTAGAATCCATTGACTGGATCAAAATCAAACTGGGTAGTGATATTCTTAAGATATCCCCTGTCTTCGAGCATTCTTATATACTTTTCGACCATATCTTTTAACTTCACCAAAATGTCCATATCATCTGCCTTGACATAGATAGCCATTCGGTATATGTCGTTTATCTTTCCTATAGCTGCTGATGCAGGGCCTATATAGACAACATTAGGAATCTTTTTTTGTTCCATGACTGCCCTCAGCTTCGTTGCAAAGGCAATCCCTTCTGCCTCATTTTTACACTGGATCTGAACAGACATCATATGTGAAACCGGCGGGTACCTTAGAAGGTCTCTGTAAGCAATCTCCTCCTCGTAAAAGCCCTTATAATCCTGATCTGCTGCCGCAAGAATGCTGTAGTGGTCAGGCTGATAGCTCTGGATCACCACGTTTCCTCTTTTCTCTCCTCTGCCGGCTCTTCCCGCAGCCTGGGTAAGCAGCTGGAAAGTTCTCTCACTTGCCCTGTAGTCGCTGGCATAAAGTGACATATCCGCCGCAAGGATTCCCACCAGGGTAACATCAGGAAAATCATGGCCCTTTACTATCATCTGAGTTCCTACAAGTACATTGGCTTCCTTGTTGGCAAAAGCTCCAAGTATCTTTTCATAGCTTCCCTTTGTCCTCGTGGTATCAGCATCCATCCTAAGGACCTTAGCATCCGGAAAATATTTTTTCACCTCATCTTCAATCTGCTGCGTTCCTGCTCTGAAAGATGAGACGTATTTTGAGCCGCATTCAGGGCATATCTTGGGCCGTGCCTGCTCATATCCGCAGTAGTGGCATACAAGTCTTCCGCCCCGATGCTCTGACAAAGAAACATCGCAGTGCGGGCACTTAAATACATGGCCGCAGCCCCTGCAGGAGATAAATCCCGCAAGTCCTCTTCTGTTGATAAACAGCATTACCTGCTCATCTTTTTGGAATCTGTCCTCCATAAGTTCAAAGAGCCTTCTGGAAAAAATGGACCTGTTTCCGGCCCGAAGCTCTTCCCTTAAATCCGCAATCTCAACGGTAGGAAGCGTTCCGCCTGTAAGTCTCTTATTAAGCTCAAAGAGCTTTATCTGCCCGGTCTTTGCCTTGTAGTAGGCCTCAAGTGAAGGTGTGGCTGAGCCAAGCACAACTGCTGCCCCGTCAGGAAGAAGGTGTGACAGTTCTATTGCCACTTCCCTTGCGTGGTATTTAGGCATAGTCTCGCTCTTGTAAGTGGCCTCATGTTCCTCATCGATTATAATAATTCCTGTGTTTGGAAACGGCGTAAAAAGAGCTGACCTTGGGCCAATGATAATATCAATATCCCCATTTCTGGCTCTCTCCATCTGGTCAAATTTCTCTCCCGGAGAAAGCGTCGAATTCATTACTGATACTCTGTCGCCAAAGTGCCTGTAAAAGCGCATCAGAGTCTGATAAGTAAGGGCAATTTCAGGAATCAGAACAATCGCCTGCTTTCCTCTTTTTATCACATCATCTATAAGGGCAATGTACACTTCTGTCTTACCACTTCCTGTTATTCCGTGGATAAGGTAAGTATCTCTTTTGCCCTCGTCATAATCTCTTTTAACAGTATCTACGATATGCTGCTGCTCATCGCTCAAAGTCTTTTTGCCATACCTTTCACCATCAGCAGCTATGGGTTTTCTGTAATACTCTTCACTTTCTATGGCAATGATTCCTTTGTCACTAAGGCTCTTTATGGCCTGTGAAGACACATTTAGCTTGCCTGTGATAAATTCATAGGGAATCCTGTCATCGGGATTATCTATAAGCTCCTTCAAAAGACGCTCTCTAGCCTTTTGCTTTTTCCTTACGCACTCGTTGTAGAGGTCTCTTGCCTCCCTTTCAGGAAGTCTTAAAGAAATAAATTTGTGTATCTGTCTTGCCTGCTTTTTAGAAGCAGGAAGCACAGTCTTAAGCGCAGCTATCATGGTAGAGCCGTACTGTCTTTTCATCCAGGCAGCAAGCCTTATTGAAATATCCTCTGCGGAAATAAGATCCCTTTCCACATCAATTATCTCTTTAATCTTATCAGGGTCCCAATTGGGTTCCTCTGTAAGTTCAACAATATACCCGGTTCGTACATTATCTCCCCTTCCAAAGGGTACCTTTACAGGCATTCCAATATCGCACACCTCAAGGAGCCTGTCCGGTATCCTATACTGAAACGTCCTATCAACTTTTTCATGTGAAATATCTATAATAACGTTAGCGTACATAAATCTAACCTTAGCTTCTCCTCTAGTCCAACTTATAAAGATTATTTTATCATAACGTAAAAGCTCACATGACAATCATTAATAAAAAAATGTGTATCCACTTTTGTAAAAAACAGATACACATTTTTCAAGTTATTTTATATGCTTCTCATTACTTACGTTCTTCAAGGATTTCTTGAATGAGTTCACGTTCATCCATATGGTATTTCACACCTTTGATCTCCTGATAGTCCTCATGGCCCTTACCTGCAAGAACTATGATATCGCCCTGCTCGCCGTGGTCAATGGCATAAGCAATAGCCTCTTTTCTGTCAGTGATCTTGATGTATTTACCATCTGTCTTTTTCATACCTGTCTCAATATCGTTCATGATATCTTCAGGCTCTTCAAATCTTGGGTTATCTGATGTAATGATTGTAAAGTCAGCATACTTACCGCTCACTTCGCCCATTTCAAATCTGCGAAGCTTACTTCTGTTTCCACCGCATCCAAAGAGGCAGATAAGTCTGTTTGGATGATAATCCCTAAGTGTAGTAAGAAGACTCTTAAGTGCCATAGCGTTGTGGGCATAATCGATCATAAGTGTAAAGTCATCAGAAACCTTTACCATCTCGATCCTTCCCTTTACCTTGGCTCCCTTAAGGGCTGGCGCAATCTCAGCTTCACTGCAGCCAAAGTGTCTTGCAACAGCAATAGCGCAAAGAGCATTTAAAACGCTGAACTTACCGGGAGTTTCAACCTCAGCATGAACCTTGATTAGTCCGTCTGTATCAAAGAACACACCAAGCTGACCGGGTTTATGAATATAAGCAAGATTTATAGCTCTGATATCATTGCCCTCACCAAATCCATAGGTCTCAACTTCGCAGGTGTGGCCTTCCAGAATATCGTCTGTGTGAATATCATCACCATTGCAGATACCTACCTTGCACTGTTTGAACAAAAGACCTTTACAGTGCATATAATCGTCGAAATCCTTGTGCTCATTAGGTCCGATATGATCTGGCTCAATGTTTGTAAAGATGCCGATATCGAATATGAAGCCCTGTGTTCTGTGGAGCATAAGTCCCTGAGAAGAAACCTCCATAACAACACTGTCACAGCCTGCTTCTACCATTTTAGCCATGTACTCCTGAAGATTATAGGACTCAGGTGTTGTGTTTTCTGCATGGATGTGCTCATCACCGATGATAACTTCGATCGTTCCGATAAGACCAACCTTATGTCCGGCATTCTCAAGCATGTTTCTGATAAGATATGTTGTTGTAGTCTTACCCTTTGTTCCTGTGATACCGATTGTCTTAAGTTTTCTTGCAGGATGGTCAAAATATGCTGCTGAAATAAAGGCCATTGCATATCTTGTGTCCTCAACTCTGACAACTGCTATTTCTGAATTTTCAGGAAGCTCAACATCCTGACTTACAACAATTGCTGCAGCCTTTTTTTCTGCCGCTTCTTTTGCGCAGGAATGTCCGTCAAAATTTGCTCCTTTGATGCAGATGAAAAGAGATCCTTCTGAAATTTTACGGTTATCGTTTACAACGTCCCCTATCTCTACTGAGTCGGCACTGATTTCTTCAAAAGAGTTTCCTTTTGTAATTTTGTATTCGAGATTTTCCAGTAATTTACTAAGCTTCATGTAAGCCCTCCCATTTTTTATTTTTTCGTCACATTTTATTCACAATTTAGGAGTAATATATATTTAAAGATATGAGCTAAGGCTCACTATCTCCCCCTCATAAGAAACCGCAGACACACGCTTCGCGTGTGTTTTTGTGGTTTTAGGGGGAGTTTTTTTATATCATGTGAAGTCGCTCATAACTATCTGAACTGATTCTCTTCCCTGATAGCTATTAATATCCGGATAATACGCAATGCTCACCTTCATATTGTAAGCTCTTCCATCATAAAGCTCATCTACAGCGCTTTGGCCATATTTTTCTCTGAGGAATTCATGCCACTTATCCATATCTCCAAAATACATCATATCAAAATAATTATTTGAATCATCAGATACTCTGTATTTTCCACAATTTTTGTTTTTACCAAGTATTCTTCCCGATAAAAGCTTTACATCCTTTTGGGCGAACATAGGCTTGGTATTACCTGTTCCAAAAGGTTCCAACTTGCTAAATTCCTTAACAAGCTCCATGCTCGCATACTTAAGGGGCATTACCATATCAAGATGAACAATCCTCTCATAGTCGCTGTCTGTAAGCTCGCACTCGTTATTCAGCCTTGAGCGAAGAGTTTCAATATTCTCTTCAGGAAGTGATAGTCCCGCAGCCATCTTATGTCCGCCAAACTTTGTAAAGAGCTCTTTACATGCTGAAAGATGCTGGAACATATCATAGCTCTCAATAGACCTTCCGGAGCCCTTAGCGCCTCCGTCAGCTGCCTTTGTAAGAACGATCGTAGGCCTGTAGTACTTTTCCTTTATCTTACCTGCTATTATTCCTGCTATAGATTCATGAACATTTGGAAGATACAGCACAATAACCTTGGGAAGTTCGCCTTTACCAGCCTCTTCATCCACAATTTCTATAGCCGCATCAACACCCTCTTTGGTCATGTCTTTTCTGCTGTCATTAAGGGCCTTTAAATCTCCGGCAATCATAGCGGCCTCAGCCTCATCTTCAGCAAAAAACAATGATAATGCTCTTGTGGCCAGATCAAGCCTTCCTGTGGCATTAAGACAGGGACCTATGATGAAACCATAGTGATATCCAGTCATAGCGCTTGCATCAATACTATTTACATCAATAAGAGCTTTAAGACCCTTATTTTCTGTAAATCTGATGCGCTTTAAAGACTCTTTTACGATTATCCTGTTCTCATCCTTAAGTTCCATGACATCGCAAACTGTTGCAATGCCCGCAAAGATGATCTTTTCAGCAAAAAATCTTCCAATCAGCTCATCAAACTCTGGGTCTTCTTTTTCAGAAGCCTTTATCTGCGCCATAACCTGCAGGAACTTATAAGCAACAACTGCTCCGCAGATCTCTTTAAAAGGATACTCACCCTCAGCTCTCTTGGGGTCTATAACCGCATCTGCAGGCGGTAATATCTCTTTTTTCACACAAGTCTCAGGTCCGGACGAATCATCACCTGCTTCATTCTGAGCCGTCTCAAAAGGAACTTCGTGGTGATCTGTAACAACTACAGTCATGCCCTTTTCTTTTGCATGTTTGATCTGCTCAAAAGCTGCAATTCCATTGTCGCAGGTAATGATAGTATCAATACCGTCTTCAATAGCAGCATCAACAAGCTTGATACTAAGGCCATAGCCATCCTTGATCCTGTCAGGAAGAACACAGTCCACATCTGCTCCAAAGAGCCTTAGTCCATCAACAAGTATGTATGAAGAACATATACCATC
Organism: Butyrivibrio sp. AE2015; assembly: GCF_000420825.1. Lineage (GTDB taxonomy): Bacteria > Bacillota > Clostridia > Lachnospirales > Lachnospiraceae > Butyrivibrio. The sequence continues at coordinate 20,962 of NZ_ATVR01000046.1, forward strand.
TACGTCATAGTCGCCTATAACACGGATTTTTGCTCCCTTGGCTATTCTGGAGAGCATCACCCTGGCGCCCTTTTCCATGTCTGCCATTTTAAATGGATCATGGAGCATTGAAACGCCGCCGTTCAGATACTCATCCACTTTTTCCAAGGAACAGTCTTCTTTTTCTGTCTCTCTGGAATTTATAAGTCTATTAGCAATAAGTCTGGCTGTGATATTGGAAATGCCATATTTAGCAGCGATTCCATCAAAATCAGCCTTCTTATTTGCTATCATCCATTTTGCCATATCTATCCTCTTTGTTACATAATAATAAATGCGCACCACCTTGTATTTTATGCGGTGCGCTTTGTATATATTACCATATTTTATAAAAAGATGCGGAACAGATTATACTATCCGTTCCGCATCATGAATAAATCATTTATGTTTGATTATTTAACTACCTCACTGCCTAAAATGGATGCAAGTCTTTCAAATCCGCAGTAGCCAAATTCATCTAGGAGATTATTGATATTACAGCCTGCAGGGACTACAACACGTACCATTTGTCCCTTAACCGGGAAGATAACTTCCAGATTAACACTTGCTCTCTTAGCAAAGGTTTCAAGCATTGCTCTGTCAAAGCATGCAGCCTTGTCAGTTTCAATCCTGAGCATTCCACCCATTGGTGTTGATGAAATATTCCGGATAATAGCTTCCTTATACTGAGCATCAGTAAGCTCTGAAACCTTTATTGAAACTGCATTTGTAGGAGATGGGGCACCTTCAAATGCCGGTGCTATAGTTTTTGTTCCGTAAGGAACTGCAACTCTTAATGCTCCTGCAGGAACATTTCCAACAGCTGTTGAAATCGTAGATGTTGCTTGCTGATTCTGTGAATCATCCTGGATCACAAATAATACAGGTGCTGTCTGGCTGGAATCGTTTCTTGAATCTTCTGCAGTTCCATCACCTGGATTTTGATTTTGATTTGGTGAAAGCGCAGTTGCCTTCAAAAGAATTCCTCCTTTTGAATCAATCAGCTTAACACTGTAAACTCCATCACTTACCTTAGTAACTTCAACACTACTGCTTCCTTCAATCCCATAGTTTTTGGCAACGGTTGCTGTGAAAATCTCACCTATCTTCGTTGTTCTGTGATCTTCTTTAAGATCCGTGAATGTAGCAAAATCACTTACTGACTTTAGGTCATCTCCGGAAAGGTCCATGTCTCCTTCAGTGTGAATAATATAGTTGATAGCCTTCTTAAACAAATCCGTTGTAACATCTTTATCTAAATTCATGGCACCTGCACCAACTAAGTTTTCTTCTTCAGGTGTATCTATAGCATATACTACTACATTGTGAAGTTGCTCCACAAAGCTCTGTTCGGTAGTTCCATCAACTAATAAATGTCCTTCAGCGCCTATTCCATATTCTGCAGATACTGTACCCATAATAATAATGCTACAGTCACTTCTATCTTCAAAAACAGAAAGTGATACCCCTCCTCCTGCTGCTTCTACATCTCCATCAACATAGACATTTGCATTCTCAACTGATATTCCTTCGCACCCTGATTTAACATCACCCCCAACTATAATAGTAGCCGTATCAGCAGAATCACTTTCATAAATAGCAAAAGCCATGTCAGTATTTTGGTCGTCCAAAACAACATCACCACCTATAGTTGTTGTCCCGCCAGTATTGCTTACAGCAGCACCGCTACATGGGTCATCAGCTGTCATTTTTACACTTCCGAAAACATTGATGTTTCCTCCAGCATTATATATTGCCTGACCACCTCCATCCTGTTTAGATGTAAAATTCACATCATCCTTAACAATTATTTCAGCATCCTCATCTGCCATTACCGCGAAATTAACCGAACTGGATTCATCATAAATTACATTTACATTCCCATCAATTACGACCGGATGGTCTGGGTCTTCGTTAATCACAGGCTCTGTCACATCTTCCGCGCATACTGTGATTGCAGGGGCAGCCGCCATAGTAAATGCCATAATACTTGCCAACAGTTTCCACAAAGTTCGTCTTTTCATTTACACATACCCTCCAAAAAAAGAAAAACATATATGAAATATTGTTACATTATCTGCATAATATCATAGCAAATTTTTTGATAAAAAAAAGTAACTTTTAGTTACTTCTTTTTCCAAAAAATGTCGTGTATTCAAAGTTATTGAGGATCCCTTGTAACAACATAGACAGTCATTAACACACTAGTGATAGTATTTTATCGTAATCTTTATGCCTATGCCCAAATCATCCTTTTCATCTAAACATCAATGATTGTTTTATAAAAAGAAAGCATGTGTACAGAAAAAA
>NZ_ATVR01000047.1 GCF_000420825.1 Butyrivibrio sp. AE2015
TAGGATAAGAGATAAAAATGGCATGTGCAAGACTAACTTCTACATCGCCATGTTTTTGACCTGAAATAGCTGAATTTAAAATTTCACTCTACGGTGATTTTGAATCAGATACCATGTCTTTGCTTAGTAATTCGACATGCTGTGTCAGTTTTTTCTCATAATTTCATGCCTTGAATAGAATCGTTTGGCATGAAATCTGGCATTTATTCTATTATTCATGTCTTGTACATCTTTTTCGACATGACGCGAGCATCTTTTTTCTGTACACATGCTTTCTTTTTATAAAACAATCATTGATGTTTAGATGAAAAGGATGATTTGGGCATATAGCGCTTGAAAAACTTCCGGCCACCTCTACTGTTCCCATCATCCTCACCGTCGGCTCGCAGGCCAGGGCGTTTTCCTCAGGTTCAGTCAATGGTGGCGGACGTAACCAAAGTACTTACGCATATACAAAGAGAGAGGATTCTGATGCATGCTAATTGCAAACATCAGAATCCTCTCTCTAATCTACAACGAAAAACTAATACGGGCTGTGAAAAATCACCCTTTCTTTATGGAGATGTTCATACATGATATAAAAGTCTTTTGGCATAAGTATTTCTATAAGCACTGGGTGTAAGCCCGGTGCTTTTTTTAAACGCTCTTGAGAAATTGTGCATATCTGAGAAACCAAGTTCAGAGGCAACCTGGGTTACAGTTTTATCAGAGTCTGTCAGATAATAGCAGGCGGTGTCAATTTTCTGTGACATTATAAACTGCTTGAGTGATATTCCGCGTACTTCACTAAAGAGATGGGAAAGATATTTGGGACTATATCCAAAAGCATTTGCAATGTCAGTTATCTTCAGGTTTTCAGAAATGTTACGTCTTATATAATCTGCAATGTCTGAATATATCTGATTATTCCCTATAGGATCATTATCGTTTTGTTTTTCTACTTCAAGCTGTCCGTAAAGCTCTGTCAGTATAGCTGTAACGACTGCGTTTAAGGTTATGTCAGGATAATTGTTTCGCTCAAGATCCTGAAGCTGCTTCATGTGGACAATTATTTTTTCGAGACTTGGGACATGGCCGTTCTGTGGCATAATGAAACAATTTGCACGTTTAATTGATCCAATTGAATCAGGACTTAGTCTGGAAGGAAAGGCTCCCAGATCTGCGGTAAAATGGAGCCAGTAAAATGAACAGTAAGCCTTTTTGAAACCAATACGGTTGGATGCACTTGGCGGGAGGATAAGATATTCTCCCGTAGAGACGGTAAAATCTTCGTCCATATATCTAAGGAACAGAGTTCCTTCTGTAACAACTATCAGTTCGTAATCAAATAAGAGCCCCATGCTTTCGTGTTTCCAATCATTAGAAAGAGCTTTGAATTTGCCGCTTCTAAGGTAATGAAAGAGCTGTTCTTTTGGGAAAATCATTAGACGATTGTCATGTTTTTTACTTTTTTTAGGCATAATAATCTCCAAAAATGACACTTAATGTGGAAAAATGACACAAAACGGGACAAAAAATACACATTTATTATCATATTATACCTCTCACTTGTTTGATTGCAATTTTAAATATTGCGATGGTTATCGCATTTATTGCCTAAATAAATATATTTAAAAAGCACAAATCATTACAATACAAAGTGACACATAATCTATCATTGTTCTATTTTATTGAACGAGTGAAAATGCTAGCATGAATCTATTGAAATATGCCCATGATTGTAAAATCGCGATGCAGGTGTATTGAAAGGATGAAGAGGAGAAGAAAATAATAAACGCATGTGGAAATTGACAAAACTAAAAGATGTAAAGGTTACAGACAAGTACTTTGATGAGGCACTTCATATTGACGTAAAGAATATGCTTTTGCTCGATCCGGACAGACTTCTTGCAGGATTCCGTGAGACTGCCTGCATTCTTGCGGGGGATGATGAAGAAACTACAAGTGCTTTCATGAAAAGAAAGCAGCGCTATGGCGGTGAGTGGGAAGATAAGCTTATAGGCGGACATACAATGGGGCATTATCTGACAGCTCTTGCGCAGGCAGCTGCATCCCCTGCAGTTACCGGAAAAGAGCTTGAAGATGTAAAAGAGCGTCTTGATTATATGCTTGTTTCATTAAAAGAATGTCAGGAAAAGATAAAGGGAACAGAAAATGAAGGATTTATCTTTGGTGCAGGCTTCCCAACAAAGGAGTTCAGAGACAATCCACTGCTTCAGTTTGAAAATGTAGAAAAAGGTCTGAGTCATCCATTTTTGGAGGCATGGGTGCCGTGGTACACAATGCATAAGATCCTGACCGGATTAAATGCTTCTTTTAAGCACTACGGAAGTGAAACAGCCCTTGAAATTGCTAATGCTCTTGGCATCTGGATTGCCAAAAGAACTGAAGGCTGGACGGAAGAGAAGCATAAAAAAGTGCTCAGTATAGAATATGGCGGAATGAACGACTGCCTGTATGAGCTTTATGAGATAAATAAAAGCTTAAAAGATCAGGGAAGTTCTCTATATAGCAAGGAATATGAACGTTTTGCAGATGCTGCCCACGCTTTTGATGAGACAGAGCTTTTTGAAAGAATCTTATCCGGCAAGGCAGATTTACTTAACAATGTCCACGCCAATACTACAATTCCTAAATTTATTGGTGCTTTGGCAAGATATGAGGCATTTAATTCAGAGAAAAAATATCTGGATTATGCTGAAAGCTTCTGGGAACTTGTTGTTAATAAACATACCTATGTTACAGGCGGAAACAGTGAGAATGAGCACTTTGGTCAGGACAATGTACTTGACTCAGAGAGGACCAATGTTAACAACGAGACCTGCAATACTTACAACATGCTCAAGCTTTCAAGACGGCTTTTTGCAGTAACAGGTAAAAAGAAATATCTGGACTACTCTGCAAGAACGCTTATTAATGCCATCATGGCTTCGCAGAACCATGAGACGGGATTTACAACTTATTTCCAGCCCATGGCTACAGGCTACCACAAGGTATTTAACACTCTTGACGGAAACTTCTGGTGCTGCACAGGAACGGGCTATGAGAACTTTACCAAGCTTCAGAGCGGCATATTCTATAAGGACCATGAGAAGCTATTGATTTCACTTTATGTAGCTTCAGAATATGTTTCGGATGATTATGTTGTCACTTTGGACTGTGACTTTACAAAGTCTGACAAAGTTAATATCAGGATCAAACCTGCGGATGGCAAGGCGGTAGCAGATGATCTCTGGCTCAGAATTCCGACCTGGAGTAAGGCTGGTCCAAGCGTAAGGCTTAATGGTAAGGCAAAAGAGCTTAAGCAGAATGAAGGCTTTTTGATCCTTCCAAAAGAGGATATTGCAAGTGGAGCAGATCTGGAAGTTTGCATACCATTTGGCATTACCTGTGAGAACCTTCCTGACGGAAAGAATACCTATGCTTTCCTGTACGGCCCATATGTGCTTTCAGCAAGACTTGGGGTAAAAAAGATTATGACAAAGCCTCATGGGATAGCAGTTGTTGCTTCTGCAGGAAGAAGCGTAGACAGCGATGAAATCAATATTGTTTCTGAAAAATCTGTTGAAGATTTTGTTGGAAATATAGATAAATATCTTATAAAAAGAGATGGAGAAGCAGAATTTGACCTTATCGGAACATCAAAGCCGCTTGTATTCACAACTCACTTTGATCAGTACACAGAGAGCTATGGTATCTACTGGAAATTAAAGGTCTGAAATATTTGGAGGAGTTATGCAGTTCTTTTCAGAGGAAAACGGAAAACTTATATTTAGAGGAAATGGCGAGATGCTTGTAATTGAGCCCTGGGGCAGGAACAGTCTCAGGGTAAGGAGCGTCTTTTTGGGTGATGTTACAGATCAGTCAGCAGCTCTTTTGCCTCCTGATGAAAAAGCGCATGAAGTTACTGTGATCACGCATGATAATAAAGATTCAGAAGATCCAAAGGATTCATACAGAAGTGCCAGCATTACAAATGGAAAAATCGCAGCATCATGCTATGTTCAGCCATGGGGAGATACTCTGCAGATCGTTTACTCAGAGGTACCCTCAGGCAAGGTTTTGTTAAAAGAAATATCAAATAACGGAGCGCTTTGTACAAAGGCTAGAAGCTTTAAGAGAATCAGCGGTGATGTGTTTAAGCTGAGGGCAAAATTCGAGTCTGATCCTGATGAAAAGCTCTATGGAATGGGCCAGTATCAGCAGGAAAGGATGAATCTAAAGGGATGCAATCTTGAGCTTGCCCACAGGAATTCACAGGCGAGTGTGCCCTTTGTTCTTTCTGATAAGGGGTATGGATTTTTGTGGCACAATCCTGCAATTGGAGAGGTTCACTTTGGAGTTGATGTGACAGAATGGGTGGCTGAGGAGACAAAGCAGCTTGATTACTGGATCACAGCAGGTGATACACCACAAGTTATCATTGAGAATTACACTTCAGTTGTCGGAAGAGCGCCAATGATGCCTGAGTATGGCCTTGGTTACTGGCAGTGCAAGCTTCGCTACTTCAATCAGGAGCAGGTACTGGAAATTGCCAGAGAGTATTACAGGAGAAAAGTTCCTGTAGATGTACTTGTTATTGATTATTATCACTGGCTAAGATGTGGCGATTGGAAGTTTGACCCTGAGTATTTCCCAAATCCAAAAGAAATGGTGGATGAACTTACCAAAATGGGAATAAAGTGCATGGTTTCTATCTGGCCTCAGGTCGACATCAGAAGTGAAAATTATGAAGAAATGAAGCATAATGGACTACTTGTAAAGAGCAGGAGCGGTGTGGATGTGCAGATGGTTTTCCATGGGGATAATCTCTTTATGGATGCCACTAATCCAAGAACCAGAAAATATGTATGGGAAAAGATAAAAAAGAACTATGCTGATCTGGGAATAAAGACATTCTGGCTTGATGAGGCTGAACCCGAATTTACGGGCTATGACTATGAAAACTATCAGTATTACAGCGGGTCAGTACTTGAAACAGGAAATATTTATCCAAGGGAATACGCAAGGCTTTTCTATGAAGGACAGAAGGAAAACGGACAGAACGACATAGTTAATCTTATTAGATGCGCCTGGGTAGGAAGCCAGAAGTACGGAGCACTGGTCTGGTCGGGAGATATCATGTCCTCCTGGGAAGATTTCAGAAAGCAGATAGTTGCCGGACTTCAGATGGGAATAGCAGGTATTCCATGGTGGACTACTGATATTGGAGGCTTCCATGGCGGTGATACTACAAGTGAGAATTTCACTGAGCTTTTGCTCAGATGGTTTGAGTTTGGGTGCTTTTGCCCTGTGATGAGAATGCACGGTAGCAGGCAGCCCCACAGTAAGATAATAAATAAAGCCGGTGAGGAGAGAGAAGTAACAGGAGCACCTAACGAAATCTGGAGCTATGGAGATGAAGCTTACAGGATCATGAAAGGCTATATTGGCATAAGAGAGCAGCTTCGTGACTATACGAGGAATGCCATGAAACAGGCTTCAGAATCAGGAACTCCTGTGATCAGACCTCTTTTCCTTGAGTTTAGTGAGGATAAAAAGAGCTGGGATGTAACTGATGAATACATGTTTGGCGGTAATCTTTTAGTTGCGCCCATCTGTCACGAAGGTGAGAAGAAGAGAAAAGTTTATCTTCCATCCGGCTGTGACTGGGTACATGCATTTACCGGAATTAAGTATCAAGGTGGATGTGATATAGAAACTGAGGCACCAATTGATGTCATTCCGGTGTTTTACAGAACCGACAAACCGGAAACGTTTCTGTTTAAAATTTAAGAGTAAAAAAGGCAGTGCCCTGAACCTGTGATGGTTTGGGGCATTTTAAACGTTTAAGTAATAGCAGTTTCCTAATAAAATTAGTGTTGCTTTATATGAAATAAGGCTGTAAAATATTTAGCGGACGCGTAATGTTTATTAATTAACAAATCCAATGATTTTCATTTAGGAAGTGATCATATGGTATTTTTGAAGGTCATAGGCCTGGTATTACTTATTTTACTTGCATTGTACCTGCTTATGATAATGCCTAGGATAATAAATAAACCTTCAAGGGAGCCTTTCACAGGTGTTCTGTATGCGCACAGAGGGCTGTTCGATAATGAGTCGGATGCTCCTGAAAATTCCATGGCTGCTTTTAAAAAGGCTGTTGATGGAGGATATGGAATAGAGTGTGATGTTCAGCTCAGTAAGGATGGAGTACCGGTTATTTTTCATGATTTTACTCTTGAGAGGGTTACCGGTCAGAAGGGCAAGGTTATCGATTATACATACGATGAGCTCTTGAAGTTCAACCTTATGAACTCACAGGAAAAGATTCCAAGATTTGAAGACTTCCTTAAAATGGTTGATGGAAAGGTTCCTCTTATAGTTGAACTTAAGATAGAGAGATTTGACCTTTCTGTCTGCAGCAAGGCTGATGAGCTTCTTTCAAAATATAAAGGCGCTTATTGCATCGAGTCCTTCAATCCATTTGGTGTTCACTGGTATAAAAAGAACAGACCTGAGATCATGAGAGGCCAGCTTTCAGATGATTTTCATAAAGATAAACCGGAAGAGTTTAGCGGATTGATATATTTCCTGCTTACATACTTATTCTTCAATTTTTTGACAAGGCCTGATTTTATTGCATTTAATCACAAATATGCAGATAATATTTCCAGAAGGCTCTGCAGGTACTTATATGGAACTGTTGCAGCAGCCTGGACTATTAAGTCAGAGGAACAGCTTGAAAAGGCAAAAAAGGGCTTTGATATTTTTATTTTTGATAGTTTCGTTCCGAAAAGCGGAGCTAAATTATAAATTTTTATAGTTTTGAAAGGGTAAAGGTAAAAACATGGCGAACAAGTGGGTTTATATGTTCAGCGAAGGTAACATGACAATGCGTAACCTTCTCGGTGGTAAGGGTGCTAACCTTGCCGAAATGACAAGTATCGGACTCCCAGTACCACAGGGCTTCACAATCACAACAGAGGCCTGCACACAGTATTATGAAGATGGACGTAAGATTAACGACGAGATCATGGCTCAGGCTATGGAAGGCGTTAAGAAGATGGAAGAGATCAACGGAAAGAAATTCGGCGATCTTCAGAATCCTCTTCTTGTTTCTGTACGTTCAGGTGCTCGTGCATCAATGCCAGGTATGATGGATACAATCCTCAACCTTGGTCTTAACGACGACGTAGTTGCAGCAATGATCAAAGGAAATCCAGATCCTGCATTCGAGCGTTTCGTATACGATTCATATCGTCGTTTCATTCAGATGTTCTCTGACGTTGTTATGGAAGTTGGTAAAAAATACTTCGAACAGCTCATCGATGAGATGAAAGAGAAAAAAGGCGTTAAGTTTGACGTAGATCTTACAGCAGCAGATCTTAAGGAACTCGCAGAGCAGTTCAAGGCTGAGTACAAGAAGCAGCTCGGCAAAGACTTCCCTTCAGATCCTGTAGAGCAGCTTAAGCTTGCTATCGAGGCTGTATTCCGTTCATGGGATAACCCTCGTGCTAACGTATATCGTCGTGATAACGATATCCCATATTCATGGGGAACAGCTGTTAACGTAATGCCTATGGTATTCGGTAACCTTAACAATGAATCTGGTACAGGTGTTGCATTCACACGTGACCCTGCAACAGGTGAGAATAAACTTATGGGTGAGTTCCTTATCAATGCTCAGGGTGAGGACGTAGTTGCCGGTGTTCGTACACCTATGCCAATCGCTCAGATGGAAAAAGAATTCCCAGAAGCATATGCTGAGTTCATCAAGGTTTGTGAGACTCTTGAGAATCACTACCATGATATGCAGGATATGGAGTTCACAGTTGAGAACAAGAAGCTTTACATGCTTCAGTGCCGTAACGGTAAGAGAACAGCTCCTGCTGCTCTTAAGATTGCTTGCGACCTCGTTGATGAGGGACACAAGACTCCAGAAGAAGCTGTAGCTATGATCGATCCTAGAAACCTTGATACACTTCTTCATCCTCAGTTCGATGCTGCTGCTCTTAAGGCTGCAACACCACTTGGAAAAGGTCTTGGTGCATCACCTGGAGCTGCTTGTGGTAAGGTTGTATTCACAGCTGATGACGCTGTAGAATGGGCTGCAAGAGGCGAGAAGGTTGTTCTTGTTCGTCTTGAGACATCTCCAGAAGATATCACAGGTATGAAGGCTGCTCAGGGTATCCTTACAGTTCGTGGTGGTATGACATCACACGCTGCCGTAGTTGCTCGTGGTATGGGTGAGTGCTGCGTATCAGGTTGTGGCGACATCAACATGGACGAAGAAAACAAGAAGTTCACACTTGCTGGAAAAGAGTTCCACGAGGGAGACTTCATTTCAATTGATGGTACAACAGGTAACATCTATGATGGTCAGATCGCAACAGTTGATGCTAAGATCGCTGGTGAGTTCGGACGTATCATGGCTTGGGCTGATGAGTTCAGAAGACTCAAAGTTCGTACAAACGCTGATACACCTGCTGATGCTAAGAAGGCTAGAGAGCTTGGTGCAGAAGGTATCGGTCTTTGCCGTACAGAGCACATGTTCTTCGAGGAAGACAGAATTGCTGCATTCCGTGAGATGATCTGCTCAGATACAGTAGAAGAGAGAGAAGCTGCTCTTGAAAAGATCCTTCCTTATCAGCAGAACGACTTCAAGCAGCTCTATGAAGCTCTTGAGGGATGCCCAGTTACAATCAGATTCCTTGATCCACCTCTTCACGAGTTCGTTCCTACAACAGAAGATGAGATCAAGAAGCTTGCTGATGCAAAGCATAAGAGCGTAGAAGAAATCAAAGCTATCATCAATTCTCTTCACGAGTTCAACCCTATGATGGGTCACAGAGGATGCCGTCTTGCAGTTACATATCCTGAAATTGCTAAGATGCAGACAAAGGCTGTTATCAGAGCTGCCCTTGAAGTTCAGAAGGCACATGCTGATTGGAATGTAAAGCCTGAAATCATGATTCCTCTTGTATGTGAAGTTAAAGAGCTTAAGTATGTTAAGCAGGTAGTAGTTGAGACAGCTGACGCTGAGATCGCTGCTGCAGGTGCTAAGCTTGAGTATGAAGTTGGTACAATGATCGAGATCCCAAGAGCTGCTCTTACAGCTGATGAGATCGCTAAGGAAGCTGATTTCTTCTGCTTCGGTACTAACGACCTTACACAGATGACATTCGGATTCTCTCGTGATGATGCTGGTAAGTTCTTAAATGCTTACTATGACACAAAGATCTTCGAGAACGATCCATTTGCTAAGCTTGACCAGACAGGTGTTGGTAAGCTTATGGAAATGTCACTTAAGCTTGGTAAGCCAGTTAATCCTTCACTTCATGTTGGTATCTGTGGAGAGCACGGTGGAGATCCTTCATCAGTTGAGTTCTGCCACAAGATTGGCCTTGACTATGTATCATGCTCACCATTCCGTGTTCCTGTAGCTAGACTTGCTGCTGCACAGGCTGCTATCGCTGAAAAGGCTGCAAAGGCTAACTGCGATTGCAAGAAGTCAGTTGTAGATGATGAGACAAAGGAAAAGCTTAAGGAAGCTGCTGAGAAGGCTCAGGTTCTTGCAAAAGACCTTGCTGATGCATCTGCAGAAGTTGCAAAGGCTGGACTTGCTGGACTTAAGGCTGGTATCGAAGAAGCTAAGAGAGCTTATAACGAGAACAAGAAGAACTAATCTTCTAAGGATAACAATGATTTTTAGTAAAATCAAAAATGTGGGCGCAGTATTATTCTGCGCCCTTATTTTTTCAGGGTGCCAATTTAATAATGAGACCATGAAAACTTCCACTCTTTTTGCAATGGATACAGTAATGGAATTGGAAGTTGCAGGGGATGAGAAGCTTCTAACGGAGGCTGAGGAAAAGATAAGAGATTTAGAGAGCAGGTTGTCAGTGACTGCTGATGAAAGCGAGATAAGTCTGCTTAACAAGAATAAACAGGCTCTTCTTTCAAACGACACTTGGAACATTCTGTCAGGCGCTCTTTCTATTTGTGATGAAACGGATGGTGCGCTAGATGTATCTGTTTATCCGGTTTTGAAGGAGTGGGGATTTACTACAGGAGAGTACAAGGTTCCTTCTGAGGATAGAATTTCTGAACTTTTGGATGAAGTTGATTACAAAAAGATAAAACTCGAAAACTCAGGGGAAGATTCAGAACAAGGAAAAAGATCTGTCCAGATCCCTCCCAACATGGAAATTGATCTTGGAAGTGTAGTAAAAGGCTATACAAGTACGATGCTCTATGATTTTTTTACCCAGAACGGAGTAAAGAGCGGACTTATAAACCTTGGTGGCAATGTGCAGTGCATTGGAACTAAGCCAAATGGTGAAATGTGGAATGTTGCCATAAAAAGTCCATTCCAAGACAGCAAGTCAGGGATACTTGGAGTTTTGAGAGCAAGTGATGAAGCCATTATAACATCAGGTGGCTATGAGAGATATTTTGAAGAGAACGGGAAGTTGTACCATCACATAATAGATCCTTCTACAGGTGCTCCTGCGGATTCAGGACTTGTATCTGTGACTATAGTTGGCAAAGATGGGCTTAAATGCGATGGATATTCAACAGCCCTTTATATAAAAGGCCTTGATAGTGCTATTTCTTTTTGGAAAGAAAGAGATGATTTTGAGGCAGTATTTGTTACATCAGATGGAAATGTATATGTGACAGAGGGGATATCGGACAGGTTTATATTATCATCTGAGTATTCCCAAAACCATATAAAAATAATAAGTAAATAATTTATAAAGAGCCTGGCGAAAAGCCAGGCTCTTTGTGCTTTCCGGGATTTATACTTTTTTAATATATGGTGATATTGTTATTGATTTTACTTGATGTTATATTGGAAATGTAGCTGCCGATATACCGATAATTTCTCGGGGAAGGGTCGTTATGGATAAGAAACGTGGTTCTTTGATGTTTGTCATAGTATTTGCAATACTTTGTGCTGTTATCGTTTCAGCTGTTGCTATTGAGATTTTCTCAGTAACGAGCACTATCACCACTGATAAGACTACTACAGAGGTCTACAGAAGCAGACTTTTGGAAGATATTAAGACTGAGCTTAAGAATGAGACTCAGGAAGCAATGAGTGTCTGCCAGATAATGTATAACAGATACCAGGCAGGCGAAATGACTCTTGAAGAAGCAAAAAAGGAGTCTGCTGATATCATCAGAGAACTAAAATATAATGATGGTTCGGGATATTTCTGGGTTGACACTTCTCAGGGTGTTAACGTAGTTCTTCTTGGAAGAGATACAGAAGGTCAGTCAAGATGGGATTCTGTTGATCCTAATGGAACTTATTTTATTCAGGAGATGATCAAAAACGGTATGCAGGATGGTGGCGGATATACAGAGCTTATGTTCGCAAAGCCAAATGAGACTGAGCCTCTTCCAAAAATCAATTATACAGCTTACTTCGAACCCTTTGACTGGGTAATGGGTACCGGTGTATGGGTTGATCACATCGATACAATTCTTGCAGAGTACACTTCTCATTCACATGCCGCCCTTATGAGCAATATTACAAGATCTGTTATTATGCTCCTCGTCCTTATAGTGATCGGAACAGCTATAGCTATTTACATGGGCAAGAGAATCACAAAACCTATTATCCTTGTCACTGACCAGATGGTTAAAATGTCTAACAGCGACTTTAGTGACAGTGAAGAGATGGATCAGGTTCGTGCTCTTAAGAGAGAAAATAATGAGATTGGACAGATTTCAGAAGCTCTTGATCTTATGCACAACAATATCAGAGAGCTTATGCTGAAGATCTTTGATACGACAAGCTATGTTGCATCTGCTTCAGAAGAACTTTCAGCCAGTGCATCACAGTCTGCTGATGCAAGTGAGATGGTTGCTAATTCCTGTACAAACGTTGCTAATTCCTGTGCAGGTCAGATTACAGCTGTTACCGGAGCAAGTCAGGAAACAAAGGCATTTGTTGACAATATGCAGGAATTCAAGGACGCTATTGATCAGACAACTAAGATGATCGATTCTACAAATGATGCAGCCAAGAAGGGGGCTGCAGATATGACAAACGCTACTAATATGATGGCTACTATCAAGTCATCTGTTGAAAATACAGCTACTGTTGTTGATGCCCTTGGAGAACAGCTCAAGAATATCGATACATTCGTTGATACGATTGCTGAGATCGCCAGCCAGACAAATCTTTTGTCTCTTAATGCCAGCATTGAGGCTGCAAGAGCAGGAGAAATGGGTAAAGGATTCGCAGTTGTTGCAAGTGAGATCAGTAAACTTGCTGATCAGTCCAATGAAGCTGCATCCAATATCACAGAGCTTATATCAGAGATCATGCACAATTCCAATGAGGCTGTAGAAGCCATGAGATCCGGTGCAGAAAGTGTTGCAGAGGGTACAGAAACAGTCAATGAGGCAGGTAATACATTTAACAATATCGTTGACATGGTTTATACAATTTCTGAACAGTCAGCCCGCATGAGCGAGATTGTTTCTCAGCTTTCAGATGGAACTGAGACTATTGCTGAAAATATCCAGAAGATCGAGGATATGAGTACAAGCGTTGCCGATGAAACACAGAATGTATCAGCAGCTTCACAGCAGCAGACAGCAACAACTCATGAGGTCGCAGAAGCTTCTGATAAACTTGCTGAAAATGCTCAGGAACTTCAGAATTTCGTGGCAAAATTCGAACTTTAAATCTTTTAATTGTCAGGATTAACAAACTGGGCAGAATACATAAAAAGTACTCTGCCCGTTTTTTTATAAAAACTGCAACACTTTTTACGATATATTGTATATAATGGTTTTATAGACGTATAACAATCATGAAGTACAAATATGAGGAATGCATATGAGCGTACTCAAAATTGATGCACAGGTTCAAAAACTGGATGAAGTGCTTGGCTTTGTTGATGAACAGTTAGAACAGGCCGGAGCGTCCATGAAGGTTCAAATGCAGATTGATGTTGCTGTTGAGGAAATATTTGTCAACATTGCAAGCTATGCATATGAGGGAAAAGATGGTCAGGCAGAAATAAGTTTTGACTTTAGAGCAGAGGATTCCACTGCTGTTATTACCTTCATTGATCAGGGGGCACCCTTTGATCCGCTTGCAAAAGAAGATCCCGATACGGGGCTTTCTGCTGAAGAACGTCAGATTGGCGGGCTTGGTATTTTTATTGTGAAAAAAAGTATGGATAAAGTCCTTTATAAGTATGAAGATGGCTGCAATATACTTACATTAGAAAAAGTCATAAAATGATTTTTTCGAAGACGTGGGGTGTATATGGCTTCACCAGATGTTGATCTACTTGATGAATTAAGTGAATATTCTGGGTTGGACTCTTTTAACCAAAATGCTTTGGAAAAAGAGCTTAAGCTGTGTGGTGAATTGGGAGCTGATGTTGAAAAACTGAAAGCTCTTAAATTTAATGCGCTCCAATTAGCTGAAATAAGAAAAGGTATTACCGATAAAATAGATTATAAAAAGTATATGGATCCCAAATATTCCTGGACAGAGATGGAGGAACTCCGTCTTGAAATGAGTCAAGGTATTGATATGAGTAAATATCGGAATGAGGGATTCGACTTTTTGCAGATGTCTCAGATCAGGCAAGGTCTTGCCGCAGGAATTGATGTTTCCCAATATGCAAAAAAAGAATATCTTGCAGTTCAGATGAGAGAGCTAAGACATGGGCTTTTAGCAAAGCCTCCGGTTCCTATTATCTTTTTCCAGGATCCGGCATTTGACTGCATGCAGATGCGTGAAATAAGAAAAGGCCTTGAAGCAGGAATTGATATTTCCGGTTATGCATCTGTTGATATTCCTTATATGAAAATGCGTGCTGTAAGAGAAAGCGCAGAGGATGGGCTCTTTTTTGACTCCAAGCAGATCGACAGATACAATGCATCTGTGTTAGACCAGATGCATAAGGCATTTCTTGAGGGAATAGATATATCAAGGTATATAAAGGACCGTTTTGACGCGGAACAGCTTGAGGAAATAAGGATCAGTCTGAAAAAAGGCCTTCCTATAGATGATTATATTACCCGGGACATGCGTGGAGATGCCATAAAAGAGATCAGGATCGGACTTGAAAATGGCGTAGATGTGGCAAGATATGCAGATGTATCCTACGGCTGGATGCAAATGTTTGAAATGCGCATTGGACTTGAACATCAGATTGATATAGCTCCTTATTCCAAACCTTTGTACCACGCGGATCAGATGCGTGAGATAAGACTGGGAATTGAAGAAGGACTTGATATCAGTAAGTTCTCGACCATGATGTACACTGCCAAAGATATGCGTAGGATCAGGGAGCAGATGCTTTCCGGCGTATATAAGGCAGTTGAAGATGAAGACGGTACAGAAAAAACTGTCTTTGACAGGACTGCCGGGTCTAAGGACAGCAAAGTACTACTTGATTCTATGATGGCCAACAGGGACCTTTATCTTTCTTTTGCTTCAGACAATCTTTTGTGTTATTTAAAACTCCCTCTTAGAAGTGATGGCCTTGAGTACACAGAGGATGTGGTTCTTGCCTTTCTTTTTAAATGTAATGTTAGGAAAGGAGTAGATAAGCCGGGAATCGCCAATATGATTTCCAACTTGAACCACTCAGAAAGATATCTTGTGGCTGCTGGTAAAGAAGCTGTAGATGGTCATGATGGCTATTATGAGTATTTCTTTGATACAAATAAAGGGAAGGAACCGGAAATATTAGCTGATGGCACAGCTGATCTTACAAACTTTGATTCCCTTGTGCAGGTGCATGTAGGGGATAAGATAGCTCTTTATCATAAAGCAACCAAAGGCGTGAATGGATTTAACGTATTGGGAGAAGTAAAGCAGGCAAAGAATGGAAAAGAGATTCCAATTCTTAAAGGTGAAGGCTTTATGATCTTAA
The DNA here is from genome assembly GCF_000420825.1 of Butyrivibrio sp. AE2015. Lineage (GTDB taxonomy): Bacteria > Bacillota > Clostridia > Lachnospirales > Lachnospiraceae > Butyrivibrio. The sequence goes on from NZ_ATVR01000047.1 coordinate 14,904, forward strand.
ATGACAGGGTCACATATGTTGCTAAATGGACCGGTGCCCTTACTATGCACGATGGCAATATCAAAATAGAGAAAATCCTTGTTATGCCTGAGGTAAAGATAACTGATAAAAAGATAAATTATGATGGGGTTGTTTATATCAAAGGCGATGTCCATTCGGGAAGTGAGATCATAGCTTCAAGTGATGTTATCATAGGTGGGCATATGGAGAGCTCCGAGATAACAAGTGGCGGAGATGTTGTAATAAAAGGTGGAGCTACATGTCCGATCCGTGGAGGAATAAATGCCAAGGGTAATGTTTCTGCAAAATTCTTTGAAGGAGTAACAGTCGTTGGAAAAGATATTTCTGCAAACTTTTTTATCAACTGTAAGCTCACTGCAAAAGGTTTTATCAGAACATACGGAAGAGCAGGAACCTTGTATGGAGGAACCTGCCACAGCATTTATGGAATCGAAGTTGCATCCATAGGAAATAAGACTGGAGCAAAAACCATAGTAAACCTCGGCGTTGATTCAGCTCTTTTGACAGAATACAGTGCGATAAAAAAGACTATAAGCAGAGAGGAAGAAGATTACAGAACTCTTGCAAAAGAGAGAGACAGACTTCAGGAAATCGGTGCTGTAGACAGGCAGGTAATGCAATGGAAGGTTAAGATAAATGCAGCTGTCGGCATGAAAGAGAGTAAGCTTAAAGAACTCAGAAAGAAGCAGTTCTATTATGAAGAGGAGATAAAAAAGGGCGGAAATGCGCAGGCGGTAATAACTGAGGTGGCATACGCCGGAACAGTATTTGTCATAGATGGTCTGGTTTTAAGACTCGATAGCGATAGGAAAACCTATGACAAAATGATCTTTAGGTCAGATGCAAAAAAAGAGAATATCCTGGTTATGTAAAAAAGAAAAGAGCCGATAAACAAATCGGTTCTTTTTTTTGACCAAATATTAAGCAAAAATAAACGGAGTCTTAAACTATCATAAATAACAAAAATAACGTCAAATATGATAATTTTTATGATGTATAATGACGATAATAAAAGTACAAGAAGGAGATAACAATGGAAGAACGTAGAAAAATAAACAGAGTTGAGTTCAAAGCAAACAGTGTAATTGTTGATAAAGAATCACTTGAGAAATATTTCGGCGAAGTTAAGAACGTAAGTCCTCTTGGAATGGCTATTACAGTTGACGAGAAAACTCCTTCAATACTTGGAAATGATGTGATAGTCGTAGCAGAAACACTTATAATGTACGCCGACGTAGTACGAGAAGACAAAGAAGCAAACGGAAAAAAGGCAATTGCTCTTAAGGCAAGAAAATTCACCCCGGATGTTCTTCAATACCTGTTCGAGCATATTGCCGAAGGTATTGAAGAGTAAATTATTTTTGAAAGAGGAAGGTGCAGCTATTATGAAGAAGAATAATCTTACAAATCAAAAACTTATTTCAGCAATGCTTGTTGGAATATCGGCGATGATGAGTATTTCATCTCCAATAACTGCATATGCGCAGGATGATGAGAATAATATTCCGGATATCACTCCTGAAACAGCAGAAACTTCTGAAAATGAAAATACTGAAAGTTCATCAGAGGAAAGCGTAACTGCAGAGGCACAGGAACTTGCGGCTGAAACAACAGAAGCTATCGAGGAAGCATCAGAGACATTAGAAACTATTGAAAATGTTGAAGAGGCCAGCATCGAAAGTCTTGACACTGCAGCTGAGAAGATTGATGAAGTTGAAGCAGCTCTTGTAGAAGCAGATCAGGCCGACGTAGCAGCGGATGAAGCAGCTGTCGAGATGGTTGAAAATGTTGATGAAGCTGTCAAAGTAGCTGAAAGTGCACAGGAATCTGCACAGGAAGCCAAAGAGCAGGTTGAAGATCTTGTAGAAGACATAACAACAGCTGAGTCTGTTGAAGATGCCCAGAAGAGCTATGATGAACTTGTGAAGGTTATAGAGGATACATCTTTTGACATAAATGCCAAGAAGGAATACTTCAATGAGCTGAATGACAAATATGAAGATGCAAAAGAAAGACTTATACAGGCAGAGGCAGACTACGAGGCAGCTTTAAATGATGCTTCTGACGATGCAACAGATGCAAGGGAAGAACTTGAAAAGGCACAGGCAGAGGTTGATACTCTTGGAACTATAGTAGAAGAGACAAAAGAAAAAATGGAGGCTCAGGTTGAGCCTGCAAAAGAAATCAAGGATAGCGCAGATAAAGTAGTAGTAGACTGGGGCCCACAGCGTAACTTCATGTACACAATAATCCGTGAATATTATATTCCTCAGCTTGTAGACAGTGGTGCAACTGACATAAAGGTTGAGAAGTACGTAAAAGGTTATGACACACAGGATTACAACTACAACATCATAACTTACAAGGATAGTAACGGCCAGAAACAGACCCTTTACTTCAACTACGACAGAGCAGATAAGTACATTAAAGAAAATAACCGTTATGACAACAATGCTCTTGGAAAATCAACAGATATCGTGATCTTCGAAAAAACTCAGGAAGAGATCGATGCTAACGACTATCTTAAAAAGTACTTCGCTGCCCACCCTACTAACGAAAATATCCGTAATATGGCAAACAGTGGAAAGCTTGATGTATTTGCTTATGTTGAAGATGGTAAAACACAGTTCATGGTAAGAAAAGAACTTGAAGATGCACTTGAAAATGGCAGTATCACCATCGATCAGGAAGGCAAGCTTTACATGGGAGATGCTGAGGTTCACGAAGTTGTTCAGAACCAGAACAGCAAGGTTCATGGCGGAACAAATGTAGTTGATACAAGCGATCAGGCATTCATCGATTTCTACACAAAGGCTCAGGAAAGAGTTGATACATATTCAAATTACGAGGTAGCTGTAGAGAATGCTGGAAATGCAGTAGATGAAGCAGTAGAAAAAGCTGAGCAGCTTGAGGATGCGATCGATACCCTTAAGGACAACCGCACAAACAGGATCGTAAAGGCAACAGAGGTTCTGGGAGTTGATGATATCGCAGCATATCTTAACATTGAGGCTACTCCTGAGGAAGCAAATCTTCTTAATAACATGACTCTGAATCAGGCTATCAGATATCTTGACAGAAAGCTTTCAGAGGCAAAAGATAAAGTGGCAGAAGCACAGGCTGATCTTAATATTATCTTAGATCAGAAGGAAGCAGGAAAAGCTGAATATGAAGCAGTTGTAGCTAAGTACACAGCCGCTCAAGAAGAGGAAAAAGAGCCTGAAGTAAAGTCGGAAGAAAAGGCTGAAGAAACTGAGGTTAACGAAGCAGAAGAAAACTTAGTTGATAATAAGACAGAAGAAAATGGTACTGAAGGAGAAATCATAAAAGATCTTGAGAATGAAGAAGTACCGCTTGCACCTGTTCCTGCAGCTGCAGAAGAAAATGAAGAAACTGCTGAGAATACAGCTGCTGCAGAAAATCAGAACGAAGAAGTAGCTGAGTATACACTTCCTGCAGGATCAACAATCCAGTTTATCTATGTAGCTGATACAAACGATCAGAACACAGATAGCACAGATGATTATCAGGCTCCTGCATATGTAGCTCCTGAAGCATTCACAGTTGATAATTCTATGATCAACATTGAAGATCAGATAACACCTCTTGCAGCTGAAATGGCAGTTACAAATGAAGCTACTGATAACACAGCAGTTGAAGCAGCTATGGAAGATACAAATGATGATACATACACTCAGATTGAGGATGAAGAAGCTCCTACAGCAGCAGAGATGGTGGCAAATGATGTTGTAAAGAATAATGAGCAGGCATTTGTATCTATCGAAGATGAGGACACAGCATTAGCAGATACATTCACAGAGACAAAAGAAGAAAAGGCATCTTGGTGGTGGCTCATTCTCATAGCAATACTTGGAACAGCTGGGGAAGAAATGTACAGAAGACACAAAGAAAAGGAAACAGAGAACATCAAGTAAAACGAGAGAGTAAAATATAAAAGATAAGCTAAAAAAAGAGGTTAGTGTAAGCGGATTACACTAATCTCTTTTTTACTGACATGCTATAATATTATTACTAAAAAGCGTTCATAAAGGAGGCTGCCATGCCCATAATAGCTGCATATATGGTTCCGCATCCGCCACTTATCATTCCTGATGTTGGAAGAGGTGGTGAAAAGCAGATCGAGGAGACAAAAATAGCATATGAGAGAGTTGCTGAGGAAATAGCTGAGCTTGAGCCTGATACCATTATAATTTCAAGTCCTCATGCAACTATGTACGCGGATTATTTTCACATTTCCCCGGGAAATGCTGTTACCGGCTCTTTTTCAAGATTTGGAGCAGATAAAGTGAAATTTATCGAGGAGTATGATGCTGCGCTTGTTTCTGAAATAGAAAAACGAGCTAAAAAAATCTCTTTTCCTGCGGGAACTCTTGGGGAAGTGGATAGAGACCTTGATCATGGAACAATGGTTCCTCTTTTCTTTATCAGGAAAAAATATAAAGGCGGAAAGATAGTAAGAGTGGGGCTTTCAGGCCTTCCTTTAACGGATCATTACAAAATGGGACAGATAATCAAGGATGCTGTGGATGCTACCGGGAAAAGAGTTGTCTATGTCGCCAGTGGGGATCTGTCTCATAAGCTTCAGGATTACGGACCTTATGGATATGCAGCAGAAGGCCCTGTTTATGATCAAAAAGTCATGGATGTGTGTCAGAGAGGGGCTTTTGGAGAACTATTGGAGTTTGATGAGGATTTTTGTGACAAGGCAGCTGAGTGTGGTCACAGATCTTTTGTCATAATGGCTGGGGCGCTTGATGGCATAAAGGTCAGGGCAAACAGGCTCTCTCATCAGGATATTACCGGCGTTGGTTATGGGATATGTACCTTTATGCCCGGAGATGAGGATGAGAGCAGAAAATTTCTGGATATCTTTTACCGGGAAAAAGAAAGAGAGATAAAAGAAAAAAGACAAAATTCAGATGCCTATGTACAGCTGGCCTATAAGTCAGTATACAGCTATATTCTTGAGAAAAAGGTACTGTCTGTTCCAGGTGATATTCCTGAAGAAATGCTTGGGATAAGAGCGGGAGCTTTTGTTTCCATTCATGAGCACGGAAGGCTTAGAGGATGCATAGGAACAATTGGGCCTACATGCGAAAATGTTGCTGAGGAGATCATACAAAATGCCATAAGTGCGTCCACTAAAGACCCAAGGTTTAACGCTATAACTGCAAATGAACTTGAGTTTTTGGAGATAAATGTTGATGTTTTGGGGAAACCTGAGAACATTTATTCTATGGATGAGCTGGATGTAAAAAGATATGGCGTCATAGTCTCAAGTGGAAGAAAGAGAGGACTTCTTTTACCTGACCTTGATGGGGTGGATTCTGTAGAGCAACAGGTTGCTATTGCCATGCAAAAGGGCGGGATAACTGAGGATGATGAGATACATCTGCAGAGGTTTGAAGTTGTAAGGCACTACTAAAGAAAACCCTAAGTTCACTTGAATCAAAATGATTTGAATTAAGAGGAAAAAGATGCCTGCTTGTAATGTATGTTATAGAAAGTGCATGATCAGCGAAGGAAAGAACGGTTTCTGCGGCGTTCGCAGCTGCAGGAATGGTGAGATCGTGCCATTAAACTATGGCAGGATCACAAGCATAGCTCTTGACCCAATTGAGAAAAAGCCTTTAAACAGATTTATGCCGGGGACTATGGTATTGTCTGTTGGCAGCTATGGCTGCAATTTAAGATGCCCCTTTTGCCAGAACTATGAGATATCCTGGGTTGATGGAGTCTATGAGTTTGAAAAAGAGGCTGAATATGTATCTCCTGAGAGACTTGCCGCTCTTGCTGTCAAATATAAGGCAAATGGCAATATTGGAGTTGCATTCACCTATAATGAACCGCTGATAGGTTACGAGTTTGTAAGAGATACAGCCAGGTTAGTTCATGATAAGGGAATGAAAAATGTTCTTGTATCTAACGGAATGGCCTCTTTGGATGTTTTAGAAGAGATCATCCCCTATATTGATGCCATGAATATAGATTTAAAGGGTTTTTCTGATTCTTTTTACAGCGATGTTCTTTTAGGAGATCGGCGGATGGTCATGGATTTTATTGCAGAAGCAGTAAAACACTGCCATGTTGAGATCACAACTCTTATTATCCCGGGGGAGAATGATTCTGATGAGGAAATATTAGAAATTTCCAAATGGATTGCTTCCCTTAAGGATAAGAGTGGGAATGTTATCGGCAAAAATATACCGCTTCACATTTCAAGATTTTTTCCAAGATTTAAAATGACAGACAGGCCACCTACAGATGTTGACAGAATCTATCATCTTGCAGATATTGCAAGGAAAAAACTGGATTTTGTCTATACCGGAAATTGCTGATCCCCTCTGCAAAAAAGTTGCAGAAGGGATTATTTTTTTTGAAACAAATAATAAAAATGAGGTAAAAATACAAAAATTAATCGAATTATGATAGGTGATATGATAGGTCATCTTGTAGAATGTCCACTTGTGTATATGAATTATATTTTTGTGAGGTATTGAAATGAAAAAGAACACATTGGACAAACAGCTTATCAAGGCACTTGCAATCGGAATCAGCGCAAGCATGGCTATGCAGCCTGTTACAGCTTTCGCTGCAGATGATGGAGTTGTAGATCCTGTAACAGGAAGCAGCGCTAATGAAGAAAATGAGTCAAAGAATGCGCAGGAAATTGAAAAAGACTTATCTGACGAAATCGATGCTGCCAAGAAAGCAGTTGATGATGTAAAAGATGCGCTCGAGAATGCTGAAGAAAATGATTCTGCAGTTATTGGATATACAGGGGATGAGGAAATAAAAGAGCAGCTTATTGGTGATGAGGACAATCAGGCTATATCTGAGGCTCACAAAGACCTTAAAGAAAAGATAGATGAAATAGACAGTGTAGATGAACCTGCACTTAATAATGATGCTAAAAAAATAGAGTCTGGTAAAAAAGATATTAATGAGAATGAAGAAGCTGTTAATAATGCTGCAGGTGAATTGAACGCTATTGCTAATGAAGCAGCAGAAAAGACAAATGAGATAAATAAAGAAGTAAAGAAAATCAATGATAACGTTGATGGCGTAAAAAATCTTGAAGAGGCTGAGGAGGCAAACAAGATAGTTGCAGAAGCTGAGAAAAAAGTTGCCCAGGCAGAAGAGAACCTTGCTGCAGCTTCAAAGGCATTTGCCGATAAGGAAGATGAGTACAACTCTGCTGTTGAAGAAGTTGAAAAAGCCCAGAAGGCATATGATGAGCTTGTAGATAAGACAAGTGAAGACGCTAAAAAAGCTGAAGAAAATCTTAAAGAGGTAATTAGTATTGCTGAGAAGCTTAAAGCAGAGGCTCAGGATGCTTATAAAATCGTTTCAGATAGAAAAGCTGAAGTTGAAAAAGCTGCCCTGGAGAATGCAAAAGATGAGGCTGATAGTGCAGCTGAAGAGTTTAAATTAGCTGGTAATGCTGTAGAAGCAGCAGAAAAAGAATTAGAGACAGCGCAGGGTAATGTAAAAACAGCAGAAAAAGAATTCGAGACAGCAAAGAGTGCTGCAGAAACAGCAGAAAAAGAGTTTGGAACAGCGCAGGGTAATGTAAAAACAGCAGAAAAAGAATTCGAGGCAGCGAAGAGTGCTGCAGAAACGGCAGAAAAAGAATTCGAGACAGCGAAGAGTGCTGCAGAAACAGCAGAAAAAGAATTCGAGACAGCGAAGAGTGCTGCAGAAGCAGCAGAAAAAGAGTTGGGAACAGCGCAGAAAAATGTTGAAGCAGCTGAAAAAGCATACGACGCTGTAAAAAATGATCCTGCAAGAACAGAGAAAGAGAAAAAGGAAGCTGAAACAGCATGGGAAGCAGCAAAGAAGACTGCAAGCGAAAAGCTTACGGCCATGGAAACAGCAGCAAAAGAGTTGACAGCAAAAACAACTGCAAAAGATAATGCAGATAAGAAATTGACAGCAAAGACAACTGCAAAAGAGAATGCAGATAAGGAGTTAGAAGCAAAGACAACTGCAAAAGA
>NZ_ATVR01000048.1 GCF_000420825.1 Butyrivibrio sp. AE2015
GCGTTTTCCTCAGGTTCAGTCAATGGTGGCGTACTCAGCCGTAAACTATACTTTTTCTAATAGAGTCAGTGGGACGCTTCAAGTGACTTATCAACAGACAGGGCTCAGTCAATGGTGGCGTACAGAGCCAATTACTTACGCATATACAAAGGGAGAGTATTTTGCTAGAAGAAAACCTTACGCAATAATACTCTCCCTTGTAAAAAAGTTGTTATTCTTTAGTTTGAGAAATTATATATTTATCTGATCACAGTTACAGATACATTTTCAAGATCTGCTTCTGAGAATTCAGCTCCATCTGCAGGAGTAGCAGAAAATCCGAAGGAAACGCTTGATGAGGAAGCAATGCTTCCGTTATGACCAGCGTTTTCGATAACATAGTGGTTATCTTCGTGGCTTATTATATTTGCATTCCAGATGTTTGTGATCTCATCTGCAAAGTCAAATTCTAAAGTCCATCCATCAAGAGATGAATCAGAGTTATTCTCAAGCTTTATTTCTCCATTGTATCCATAGCTCCATGCCTGTTTGGATAAAGATACGTTGACATTTTCAAGGTCAACAGCTTCTTTTGATACAAGTGTTGATTCATTTATAGAAAGGTCTTCTTCTGAATTCTTTGTTGCAATAAGTCCAAAGGTGTAGCTCTCGCCTGCAGCAAGATCAGTTTTCCATGATGGATGAGAAATCACGTAGCTGCCATTTTCAGAAGAAACAACTTCTGCGTTCCAAATCTGATCGATATTTCCGTCAAGATCAAAAGCTATTTTCCAGTTCTTTGCAGTTACATCAGAGAGGTTTGTAACTGTTACGTTTAGCTGAACCTGATCATTCCAGCTTGTTACAACCTCAGAACTTACTTCAATGTTTGCCTTAGGAGCTTCAATCTCAGAAAAGCTTGCCAAAAAGTTTACTTCTTCGCCTGGTAGGTCTGAAAGAGAAATAGTATCACCGGGCTGATAAAGGTTTTCTGTTCCTTCCAAAACCCATCCATCAAAGTTATAGCCTTCTTTTACAGGAGCCTCGGTTGAAACAGTTATGCTGGAACTGTTTTCTATTGTATAAATGTTCTCATCAACCGGAACATTTGTCACATCTTCGTCTGCAAGATAGTTTGCCTTGTAGTTATTAAGAGCGTAATGGCAGAAGAGATGAGTTCCATTTGTGTGAGCAGCACTTGTTGAAAGATCACTTGTTCCGGCAGCCCCTGTGTAGTGGATATAAACAGAATATGCAGTTTCGCCTGTTGCCTTTACTATATAAGGTTTCAGGAAGAAATAGTCGATGCCTGTATAGTTTGAATAACCCTTTTTGTAATCTGCCCTTTCAAGATGGTATCCTGGAAAAACAGGAGCAAGATCAGTGACATATGTCACTTCATCGCTTTGGATGTCAAAAGAAACGTTGCTTGAACTTCCAAGACTGGCTGCCTGCGATGTTAAGGTTGTGTTACATACAAGATCTGTTAAGGTGAAAGATTTGGTAACAACTTCTGTATCTTCTTCTGCATAAGAAATGAAAGATGCAGAGCTTACAGATGATGCCACGCTTAAGAATCCTGCCATTGAATAGGCAAGAATTCTTGCTACAAAACTTTTTTTCATTGAAATACCCCCAAAATATTATTTTTTTATACTGTTAATTTTATGAGAATCTGCTTATGACTAGCAATTCAGATATGACGCTTTTGTATGCAAAAACAACCATGAAATTGTTAATACAATAAATAAGGTGTACAATATATAGCGTAGATGCGTTCTATATTTAAATCTAATATGTGAATTCATTGTTCATATATCTATTTTCAGGGGGATTAAATGGAAAACGGCGGGGAGAAATCCAGTAATAGTTTTATGCTCAAAATCTGCGCTTTTATAGTAGATAAGCGCAATCTTTTCTTTCTTATTTACGCGATTCTGTGTATTTTCGCAGTTGTATCAAGAGGATGGGTTGGTGTAGAAAATCAGCTGTCAGAATATTTGCCAGGAACGTCGGAGACCAGGCTTGGACTTGATCTGATGGCAGAGCAGTTTACTACATATGGATCTGCTAAAGTCATGGTTGCCAATGTTTCTTATGATCAGGCACTTATGATACAAAAAGACCTTGAGGACATTGACGGCGTATTTTCAGCGGAGCTAGATGATACTGACAAACACTATAACAACGGATCAGCTCTTTTTAATATAACCTTTGATTATGATGAAAAAGATGAAAAGTGTCTTGAACTTCTGGATGATGTAAAAGATTACTTTGATAAATATGATTACTATCTGTCAACTACTCTTGGAGATACTCAGTCTGAGCTTATTGCAAAAGAGATGAATGTTATCTCGGTAATCGTTGTTTTTGTTGTAGTCGGTGTTTTGCTTTTGACATCTCAGGCATATGCAGAGGTCCCGATACTTCTCCTTACTTTTGGAAGTGCTGCCTTGGTGCAGATGGGAACAAACTTCCTTTTGGGGACAATTTCTTTTGTATCCAATTCTGTGACTATAGTTCTGCAGTTGGCTTTGTCTGTAGACTATGCCGTTATTTTCCTTAACAGATATAAGGAGGAGCATGCTGAGCTTCCTCCAAGAGAAGCATGTATCATCGCTCTTTCCAAGTCTATTCCTGAAATATCCGGAAGTTCACTGACTACGATCGGTGGTCTTATTGCCATGCTGTTCATGCAGTTTGGAATAGGAAGAGATATGGGTATCGTTCTTATTAAGGCTATTATCTTAAGCCTTTTGTCTGTATTCCTGCTTATGCCGGGAATTATCATGGTATTTGCAGGCCTTATGGAAAAGACCAAACACAAAAATTTCATTCCACAGATTCCATTTGTTGGTAAGTTTGCCTATGCAACAAGGTACGTGATAGCACCGGCTTTTGTAGTTGTGATCATAATCGCCAACAGGATTTCTTCCGGAACACCTTACGTATATGGCTATACCAAGATCACACCGCCGCTTATCAACGAGGTGCAGGCGGCTCAGAACATGCAGAATGATAACTTCAGGTCGGATAATATGGTGGCGCTTGTATTCCCGTCAGGAGATTATGATACAGAAAAGCAGCTCATCGAAGATCTTTTGGCTGATGAGAATGTTTCGTCTATAACAGGCCTTGCCAATACTGAGGCATTAAATGGATATACGCTTACTGAAAAGCTCACGCCAAGACAGTTTTCAGAACTTTTAAATATCGATTATGAGATAGCAGAGCTCATATACACAGCCTATGCCGTTAATGATGAAGACTACGCAAAGGTTGTCAATGGCCTTGCTAATTACAAGGTGCCACTTATTGACATGTTCATGTTTGTTTACAGGGAAGTTGAAGAAGGCTATGTGACATTAAGTGATGAACTTATGGACAAACTTGAAAAAGCCAACAGAATGATGGAGTTTGCCAAAAAGCAGCTTCAGGGAGAGGACTATTCAAGAATACTTGTTTATTTAAACCTTCCACAGGAGTCTGATGAGACCTTTGCTTTCCTTGAAAAAATGCATACCTACGCTGAGAAATATTACGATGAGGATAAGATTTATGTTGTCGGTGAGTCTGTCAGCCAGTATGACCTGAAAAAGTGCTTTTCAAGAGACAACATGGTAACCAGTGTCATATCAATTCTTGCGGTTTTGGTGGTGCTTCTTTTCACCTTCAAATCAGCAGGTATGCCTGTTCTTCTTATTGCTGTTATTCAGGGGTGTATCTGGATCAACTTCTCAGTACCTGCCATAGAGCATGACAATTTGTTCTTCCTTGGATATCTGATTGTTAGTTCTATCCAGATGGGTGCCAACATTGACTATGCGATCGTTATCGCGGGCAGATACACAGAACTCAGACAGACCATGGGTAAAAGAGATGCCATCATCGATACAATGAACCTGTCATTCCCTACGATCATTACATCAGGCACCATGCTTGCTGTTGCAGGAACGCTTATTGGTAAGATGACATCAGACTGCGCGATTTATGGAATTGGTAAGTGTCTTGGGCGAGGAACAATTATTTCCATTCTTATAACAATGTTTGTGCTTCCGCAGATACTTCTTGTGGGAGATAAGGTAATTGAGCTTACAGCCTTTGTTATGAATGTTCCTCTTTCCACCAAGCAAAGGTCAGGAACTATGCGAATTGACGGCGCAATAAGAGGTCATATAGACGGTAATATCACAGGCGTAGTCCACGCGGTTGTTAAAGGCAATGTCAGTGCCTTTATAGAAAATGGAGATGTGACAATGATGGACGAAGAGCCATATGATACAAGCGCCAAGGAAAGTGATTTCTACTATTCAGAAGGGGAGGAAAACTGATATGAAAAAGAGATTATGTGCACTCCTTCTTGGAATAACTATAGCTTTTGCGATGCCACTTTCAGTACTTGCCACAGAAGGTGAAGCTATAAAGACCGGAACTCAGGAAAGAGCTATTGAGAATGAAGTAGACGTAGATGAGGACATTAAGGAAGATATAGAGGCTGAAATACCAGAGGATATAGAAGAGATAACGATAAACTCTGTCAAAGATTTCCTGCAGTTTTCCGAGAACTGTAAGCTTGATACCTGGTCTGTAAACAAAAGAGTTACCTTAAATGCAGATATTTCGCTTCTTGGAATGAACTTTGAAGGTGTTCCGACTTTTGCCGGAGAATTTGTTGGAAATGGCCATACCATAAGTGATTTTACGATTGGAAAAGACATTTCTCATGTGGGACTATTTGTAACCCTTCAAAAGACAGGAAGTATACGTGATCTTAAGGTCAAAGCTTCGATATTGCCAAGCGGTGAAAATATCATAATTGGAGGCATTGTATCAGATAACAGTGGACTTATCCAAAATTGTGACTTTGAAGGCGTTATAACTGCCAATGACTACATAGGAGCAATTGCAGGAATCAACCAGCTGTCAGGCGATATCAAAGGGTGCACTTCAAAAGGGTTTATACATGGAGTCCACTATGTGGGAGGTATTGCCGGCGAGAACATGGGTAATATATATGGCTGTACCAATGAAGCACTGGTAAATACAACCAATGAAGATACTCAGATCACAATAGATTCAATGAGCACACTTAATAAAGTGATATCGCTTGTAAAGAATATTAACAGTACTGCAGAGGATGCCAACGCAGATGTTACTGCATCTGATATCGGAGGAATTGCAGGTCTTTCCATAGGTATAATAGGAAGAAGCATCAATATAGGTGATGTGGGATATGAGCATGTTGGCTACAATGTGGGAGGAATTACAGGAAGACAGTCAGGGTATCTGTATTACTGCACCAATAATGGCAACATCCTCGGAAGAAAGGATGTTGGAGGAATTGTCGGCCAGGCAGAGCCATATGTCACTGTCGACCTGAGCACTGATATCGCATATCAGCTCTCCGAAGCCATTGGAAAGCTCCATGATATTGTCACTGTGACTTTAAATGATACCAGGAATCAGTCAAATACTATATCCAGCAGACTCTCTGCAATCCAGCAGTTTACAGATGGTGCGATAAAAGACGTTAAGTATATTGCCCAGGGAACCATAGATTTTGCAAATGGTGTGTCTGGAGCTGCTACTGAAGCATTTTCAAGAGTTGATTATGTTCTTGATGAGTCTTCCAAGAAGGACGGAGCTCTTGATCAGGCTACTTACGCAGCAGAAGATCTTCACAGCTCTGCCGGAAGTCTTAAGGATACGGTAAAAGATCTGGATCTTGAAAAGTACATGGATGATGATCAGAAAGAGCAGTATAACAATTCTTTGGATGTGCTCGAGGGCCTTTCAAGTCAATATGAAGCTCTTTTTGATTCAAAGTTTTTTGAAGAATACAACGAATACGTAAAAGCTCACAGGTTAAGGGAAGAAGAAACAAGGGACCTTGTATATGTTTCAAGTGATGGTACTGAACTTGAAAAAGACGTAAGAGATGGCACATGGAAGCATAGCACAGATGGAGCAGTCTTCCCTGTAAGTGACAGTGAAGATCCAAGATATGAAGCTGATCAGACCCTCAATCGTGATGCAACTGAAGATGCTACCTCTGAGGCGGACCGCTATGCAAGAAACAACTATCAGAGCCCTGTTACCGGAGAAAAAGGTGAGGATGCCTATATTGATGACCTTACAACTGCAAGTGCTACGGTTACAGTCATAGCAGCTGAGGCAACTTCTAAGATGACTGATGCCGCAAGAGAAGATGCGGTAAAGGCAATGAATTCTTTTGAACAGGCTACAGAGCATCTTAAGGAAGCCGGTTCTGATACTAAGGCCATAGTAAAAAATATAGCAGGAAGATCTGACATAGTCCTTCCTCAGTTTAGTAATGAATACAGAGCCCGCACAACGAGCTTTGTTGACAATATGCAGGGCATGAATGATAACTTTGGCCTTCTTAATTCGGAGATGAATAATGCTACAGGAGTTATAGTAGATGACCTGCAGAAAATGAATGACCAGTTCAATACTATAATGCTGTTGTTCTCTGATGCTGTTGACGGTGTGCTGGAGGCTGATTATACAGCTAATTATGAAGATGTTTCTTTTGAAGAAGCTGAGAATTGTACTGATGCGACCATAGACTGGTGTATAAATTACGGCTCTGTAGAAGGAGACATTGATACTGCAGGTATTGCCGGAACTATGGCGATTGAATATGACTTCGACAAAGAAAGTGATACGACAGGCATCAAGGATTCAAGACTTAACAGTTCATATCTGACAAAGTGTGTTCTTAGAAATAACAAAAACTACAGCGATGTTACAGGTGAAAAAAACTATGTGGGTGGAATCTGCGGCCTGCAGGAAATGGGGACAGTTCTAAAATGTACTAACCTTGGAAATCTAAAGTCCAATTCCGGTCAGTATATAGGCGGAACATGCGGCAGATCTTTGTCCTATGTGGTTAACTCAAATTCCATGGGAATCCTTTCAGGAGAGTCCTACGTTGGTGGAATAACAGGTGATGGTCAGAATATAAGTGAGTGTCTTTCCCTGGTAAAAATAGAGGATGCTGAGAGCTTTTATGGTGCGGTTTCCGGTCACATAAGCGATGATGGGGTTGTGAGAGGCAATACCTTTATCAGTGATGACCTCGCCGGAATAGACAGAACAAGCCAGGCACTCAAGGCTGAACCTGTCAGCTATAATGCGGCTGATCTTCCATATGATTTTAAGAATATGACTGTTTCTTTTATTCTTGAGGATGAAGATCTTGATGGCGGAAAGAAGCTGGTGAAAAAAGTCAGCAAGCGCTTTGGGGAGAAAATGAGTCTTGATGACTATCCTGAAATAGCCCCCAAAGAAGGATATTATGTTTCCTGGGACCAGGATAGTATAGATAGTATAAAGACTGATGAAATTGTTACTGCTTCCTATGTGAAGTATAGGACAACTATCTCCGAGGATACATCAAGTGATGAAGATGGTTTTTATCAGGCAGAAGTCCTGGTGGATGGACAGTTTAAGGAAAATGATACACTGACAATAAATCATACCTTGTACTATGATGACAATAATTTTGAAAAAGTTGCCAACATAAAAGACCTGGTTAAGTATGAGACTGTTGTGGTTGAGGTTCCTGATGATGGAGAAAGCGTCCATGATGTAAGAATCAAACCTCTTGTAGATCTTGCAAAGAGTTTCAAAGATTATGATGTATATCTGGTAAATGGAGATGAGCAAACGCTTATTGAGAAAAAGGGTAAACTTGGTAATTATAATATCTATGAGATCGAAGGTAACAACTTTACGCTCGATATAAGGTTTAATGGAGCTGAAAAAACGGTTTATCTGGTCGTACTTGGAATTGTCGGAATTTTAGTGGGAATTCTTCTGATAATTGTTCTGATAATAGTATTTATTGTAAGACATGGCGGAAAGCTTCCGGGAATCCTTAATAAGATCGGAGTAAAGATTTCTGAGAGGATAGAGAATAAAGAACAGATATTCTATGACGACAGCAACGAAAAAATAAATAAAGAAGACGAAAAAATAAACAAAAATGATTAAAATATAAACAATCAATAAAAGGGTTGCACAATCCCCAAGCAGTTTCTATAATTATAGATAGCTTGGGGGTTTGTTGCAATGGAGGATTAATCGGGGCTAACTAAAAAAGAATTACTGGGGTATAAAATTATGAAGGAATTACTTAATGAAATCCTTATGGAAGACAAAACTTTAATTCACTTCCCTTTTGGCAATGGATTTTTTGATATATATAAATCTGTTGTCCTTTCGTGGGTGATTATAGGTTTTGTCTTTATTTTTATTCTGATCATGACAAGCAATCTCAAAGTACATAATATTTCCAAGAGGCAGGCGGCTGTTGAGGCCTTTGTTCTCTGGATACGAGGTGCTGTTAAGGGAATGCTTGGTGAAGAAGGAGAGAGGTACGTAGATTATATTGCGACAGTGCTTATCTTTATTGCCTGCTCCAATATGGTCGGGCTTTTTGGTCTTACACCTCCTACTATGGATCTTACAGTGACGATCGCTTTGTCGGTTATGAGTATTGTACTCGTAGAGGCAGCAGGTCTTCGCAAGAAAGGCCCTAAGAAGTGGCTTAAGGGATTTGCAGAGCCGATGCCTGTAATAACACCGATGAATGTGTTAGAACTTCTTATCAGACCGCTTTCCTTGTGCATGCGACTCTTTGGTAACATTTTAGGTGCTACAGTAATCATGGAACTTATCAAGTTCGTAGTACCGGTTATATTCCCGGCACTACTTAGCTTGTATTTCGATATATTTGACGGATGTATACAGGCTTATGTTTTTGCATTTTTGACATCACTCTACATTAAAGAAGCAGTGGAATAACATTTACACAAAAAGGAGGAATTATAATGAGTTTAACAGCGATTGGAGCAGGCATTGCCGCATTTACAGGAATTGGAGCAGGTCTTGGTATCGGCCTTGCTACATCAAAGGCAACGGATGCTGTTGCCCGTCAGCCTGAAGCAGATGGCAAGATCATGAAACTTTTACTTCTCGGTTGCGCTCTTGCAGAGGCAACAGCTATTTATGGTTTCGTAGTAGCTATCATGATCATTCTTTTCTCATAAGAGAAGATAATTCTAGACGTGTAAAGGGGATACAAAGTGTTAACAACCAGTATTGTAAACATAGCATGTACTATATTTAATCTTCTCATTCTGTATGTCTTGTTCAGGAAGTTTCTTTTTGGGAGAGTGGACAAGGTTCTGATGCAGAGAAGAGAAGAAGTGGATACTGCCACCAAAACAGCTGATGAAGCCACAAAGTCTGCTATTGCCACCAAGAGAGAGTATGAAAAGAAAATCGAGATGGCGGATGAAGAGAAGGAGCAGATTCTTGCTGACATCAAGAAGCAGGGCTATGACGAGTATGAAAAAATCATAAGTGAAGCCAAGAAAAAAGGTGAGCAGATCATAGTTGAAGCGAGACACAACGCAGAAGTTGAGAATGAGCGAGCAAAGGAAGCTTATGCAGCTCAGCTCACTGATATGGTTGTGGATGCCGCTTCTAAGATTGCTGCGACAAAACACAGCAAAGAAGATGATATGGAACTGTATGAGAAATTTATAAGTGAAGCTGGAGCAAATAATGAGTGAAACTTTAAAAGCAAAACTGCGCTATGCAAGTACTCCTCCAAGTTCAGAGCAGATTGAAAAGATCAAGAAAATTCTTGAAAAAAAGTTCGATGACGCAGTTATTGAAGTCGAGACAATAGAGGATCCTTCAATAGGAGGAGGCTTCGTTGTATCCTGCAAGAACTTTGAATATGACTGGTCTGATGCCGGCAGAGCAAAGCAGCTCCGCGCAGAACTTAATAACCTTAGCAAGAAAACTGAAGAACACGATACAGGCAGGATCATATCAATGCTTGGAAATAAGGTCGTGGATTTTAAGCTTCAGGTTGAGGACAGGGAAGTAGGAACAGTTACCTGGGTTGGTGATGGTATTGCCAATGTAGATGGCATTGAACATGCATTTTACGGCGAGATCATCGAATTTGAAGATGGTACAAGAGGAATGGCACAGGATATCAGAAGTGACCACATCGGTTGTATCCTCTTTGGTAATGATGCAGGAATAAGACAGGGTACAAGAGCTGTTAGAACTTATAAGGAAGCCGGAATACCTGTTGGTGAGGCTTTTGTTGGAAGAGTTGTTGATGCGCTTGGAGCTCCTGTTGATGGACTTGGCGAAATAAAAGAAACCGAGTACAGGCCTGTAGAGCAGCCCGCACCTGGTATTATTGAGAGACAGTCAGTTAATGAACCTATGGAGACAGGTATTTTGTCTATAGATACCATGTTCCCAATTGGAAGAGGACAGAGAGAGCTTATAATCGGCGACAGACAGACCGGTAAAACTTCTATAGCTCTTGATGCTATCATAAACCAGAAGGGCAAAGATGTAATTTGTATATACGTGGCTATAGGTCAGAAGGCATCTACTGTTGCCAAGATTGTTCAGACCCTTAAAAAGACAGGGGCAATGGATTATACAATAGTAGTCAGCTCAACAGCTTCTGACATGGCGCCACTTCAGTATATCGCTCCTTATTCAGGAACGGCTATGGCAGAGTTCTTTTTACATGATGGAAAAGATGTACTGATCGTATATGATGATCTTTCCAAGCATGCAGTAGCATACAGAGCACTTTCACTTCTTCTTGAGAGATCACCGGGAAGAGAAGCTTATCCAGGAGATGTATTCTACCTGCATTCAAGACTTTTGGAGAGATCATGTAAGCTTTCATCAGAACTTGGAGGTGGTTCAATTACAGCACTTCCGATCATTGAGACACTTGGAGGCGACGTATCTGCTTATATTCCTACCAATGTTATCTCAATTACTGATGGACAGATATTCCTTGAAAGTGATCTTTTCTTTGAAGGTATGAGACCTGCTGTAAATGTAGGACTTTCCGTTTCCCGTGTAGGTAGTGCAGCTCAGACCAAGGCAATGAAGAAATCTGCCGGAAGTATAAGAGTTGACCTTGCACAGTATAGAGAAATGGCTGTGTTTACACAGTTCAGCTCAGACCTTGATGAAACTACCAAGAATCAGCTGCGTCATGGAAGCGTTCTTATGGAACTCTTAAAACAGCCTCTTGAGCACCCTCTTAAGATGCATGAGCAGGTTATCATCCTTGTAGCAGCTAATGCCGGCCGACTTGATCTTGTACCTGTTAAGCAGGTAAGGGAGTATAAAGAAAAACTCCTTAACTATTTCAATACTGAGCAGGGGGAGATCTGCGAGGAACTTGAAAAGAGCGGAGAACTTTCTGACCAGCTTAAAAAGAGAATTCTTGATAGTGTTGATGCGTTTAATGATGTTGAAAACAAACAGCTTAAGGAAGAAATAGAGATAGCTCATGGCAACAATTAAGGAAATAAGGGACCGAATCGATTCGGTAAATGATACCCGAAAAATTACAAATGCTATGTACCTGATCTCGTCGACCAAGCTTCGAAAAGCGAAAAAGATGCTTGAAGATACAGAGCCATTCTTCTTTGCTACGAGGGCAATGATCTCCAGAGTAGTAAGACATCTCCCTGAGGGGGTTGAAAATATCTTTCTGGAAACCTGGCAGGATATCCCTGAGAAAGACAGAAGAAGGGGATATATCATTTTTACAGATGATAAGGGCCTTGCCGGTGCCTATAACCACAATGTTCTGAAGCTTGCCGAAGAGCATATTCTGTCGGATGGTGACAAATGGAAGCTTTTTGTTATTGGTGAAGTTGGAAGGTTCCATTTTGCATCCAAGAATATGAACATAGAGGAATCTTTTATGTTCACTTCCCAGAATCCTACTCTTCACAGAGCCAGGAAGATCGCGGCTGAGATCCTTGATTACTATTATGAGAGAAAGCTTGATGAGATCTATGTAGTCTACACTACCGTTCAGGGCAATGTATGTGAGACCAGATTTGAAAAACTGCTTCCTCTTGATATCATCACGGATATCAGAAAACAGCCGCTTCCACCAGGAGTTATGCGGGAAGAATTCTTAATGGATCCGAGTCCGTCGGCGATCTTGGACAATATTGTTCCAAATTACATTACCGGATTTATATATGGAGCGCTTGTTGAAGCCTTTTGTTCGGTTCAAAGCGCCAGAATGATGGCTATGGATTCAGCTAATAAAAATGCTGAAAAGATGATAAGTAATCTCAAACGCACCTATAACAGACAAAGGCAGGCACTGATAACTCAGGAGATAACAGAGGTTGTCAGTGGAGCAAAGGCTCTTAAACGGAGCAAAGAAGCAAAGAAAAAAGGAGCAAATCTTGAAAAACGGTAAGATTTTGCAGGTCATGGGACCTGTAGTGGATGTAAAATTTGAAGACAGTGATCTTCCATATATCAGTGATGCTCTCGAGGTTTATGTAGAAGACAAAAAACGTGTCATGGAGGTTTCACAGCATATAGGAGAGGATACAGTCCGCTGTATCATGCTTTCTCCAAGTGAGGGACTGTGTAAGGATATGCCTGTATATTGTACAGGCGGTCCTATAAGTGTTCCTGTTGGAGACAAGGTCCTTGGACGACTTTTCAATGTCCTTGGAGAGACGATAGATCACAAGGGTGAACTTGAAACTCCTGAAAAATGGCAGATTCACAGAGACCCACCAAAGCTTGTTGATCAGAGTCCTGTAGTAGAGATCCTTGAGACAGGAATAAAAGTTATTGACCTTCTTGCGCCATATGCCAAGGGCGGAAAGATAGGTCTGTTTGGTGGAGCCGGTGTAGGAAAGACAGTTCTTATTCAGGAGCTTATCCAGAATATCGCTACAGAACACGGTGGATATTCTATCTTTACCGGTGTTGGAGAGCGTTCAAGAGAGGGTAATGATCTTTGGTCAGAAATGAGTGAGTCTGGCGTTATTGAAAAGACTGCCCTTGTGTTTGGACAGATGAATGAGCCACCGGGAGCTCGTATGAGAGTTGCCGAGACAGGACTTACAATGGCTGAGTATTTCAGAGATGTAGGCCATCAGGACGTGCTTTTATTCATTGATAATATTTTTAGATTTGTTCAGGCGGGATCTGAGGTTTCTTCACTTCTTGGAAGAATGCCTTCAGCGGTAGGTTATCAGCCAACTCTTGCTACTGATCTGGGCTCTCTTCAGGAGAGGATCACATCAACAAGATTTGGTTCTGTTACATCCGTTCAGGCTGTATATGTTCCTGCGGATGACCTTACAGACCCTGCTCCTGCCACAACATTCGCACATTTGGATGCCACAACAGTTCTTTCCCGTAAGATCGTTGAGCAGGGTATTTATCCTGCTGTTGATCCTCTTGAATCTTCAAGCCGTATCCTTGAAGAGGATATTGTAGGAAGAGAGCATTATGAAACTGCTTTAAGGGTCCAGGAAATACTCCAGAAGTACAAAGAACTTCAGGATATTATCGCTATCCTCGGAATGGAAGAGCTTAGTGATGAGGATAAGGTTACTGTTTACAGAGCACGTAAGATCCAAAGATTCCTTTCACAGCCATTCCATGTGGCAGAACAGTTTACAGGAATAAAGGGTAAGTTTGTGCCTTTGGCAGAGACAATAAAGGGATTTAGAGCTATTATAGAAGGCGATATGGATAAGTATCCGGAAGCAGCATTCTTTAATGTTGGCTCTATTGATGAAGTTGTTGAAAAAGCAAAACAGATCGAGGCGTGAGTATGAGTGAGGAAAGGGTAGCTACCTTTGGCCTTCAGGTCATTTCCGTAAACGGAATATTTTATGATGATAAGGCAGAAGAGATCATTCTTCCTTGTGATGATGGGGAGCTTGCGGTTTTGGCAGGCCACGAGGAGATGATCCTTGCTCTTTCTGACGGTATTATTAAGATAAAAAAGCCGGGTGGCGAATGGACCGTTGGAGTAGTAAGCCTTGGTTCTGTTCAGGTTGCCAATAACAGATGTATTGTCATTGTAAATACTGTTGAAAGACCTGAGGATATTGATAAGAGAAGAGCGCAGGAAGCTTATGAATATGCTAAGGAGCACCTGCTGCAGAAACAGTCAATCAAGGAATTTAAGAAGTCTCAGGCAGGACTTGCAAGAGCCCTTACAAGACTGTCAGCTGTTTCTAAATATAAAGACTAATTTTAATGGGGAGTAGTAAGTGTGAAAAAAGTAAGGACACTTCTTTTGAGTGCCCTGGTTGCAGCTTTTGTTTTAACCGGGTGTCAGAAGGAAACAAATGACGAACTTGAAAGCTATAAGGAGAGTATGGACTCTTTTTATAATAAGCTTTCTTATTTTGATGAATCAATCAATGGCATCGATCCTAATTCTGATGAGGCTGTATCACAGCTTTTAGGATATTTGGATGAGATGAATGAAGAGTATAAGAAAATGTCAGAGCTTACGATTCCTGAGGAGTTTTCAGGAATATCAGATATTGCAGTTGAAGCTGCTGACTATATGGAAATGGCCGATCAGTTTTATCATGAGGCCTATGATAATGAGTTCGATGGTGACAGCGAGTCGCTTGCTAGTCAGTATTACCAGAGAGCCAATAGCAGAGTACTGGTTATGTTACAGGTTCTTCATGGCGAAGTTCCAACGGGAGAGGGCGTTACAGTAACGACACAGGATTCTATACAATTCTCTACGATAGGAACGAGCACAGAAGAATAATGAATACATTTATATATTTAGTAAAATTTATCGCATCAATGGGAGTGATCATAGGTCACACCAGATTTCCCGGGACCTTTGGTTTTGTTTGGGACGCAATCAGCAGATATATCTGTCCTTTCTTTTTTGCCATTTCTGGAAGATTTCTCATTCCCTATAGCATGAGAAGTACTGAAAATATCAGAAAAAGAGTTGGCAAGGCCATTAAAAAGCTCGTAAAGACCACGGGGGTAGTCTATCTTATCTATCTGGTCTATTCACTTTTATTTCATTTAAAAAACGGTATTGGTTTTGGAGAGTGGTTCACATCCAAATTCAACCTGTCTGAAGCAAGATGGTTCTTTTTGTTTAATTCCGGCAAATTTATTTATGACGGATCATATACATTTGACCATCTGTGGTATTTGTTTGCACTTTTTTATGTATTTGTGCTGATATACATATTTGCACCTGTTCTTAGAAAATGGTACAAATTTCTTGTGGTGATCCTTTTAGCAGGGATGTACTTTGGAGAACTGCTTCAGACTTTTTATCCTATAAGGCCTTTTGATATCAGCATAACCACCTGGTATGTGCTCAGAAACTGGCTGTTTGAGGGCATGCCTTTTGTCCTTTTGGGAATATGTTTTTCTGATCACATAGGCAAGCTAAAAGAGGAACTTTCTGAAGATGAATTTACAATTCGCAGCAGAAAATGGATTGTTCCCGGATTTGCAGGCATACTTGCAGGAATGGTGATATCAAGTGCAGAGTTCCTTCTTCTTGGCAAAAAAGAATGTCCTTTTGGAGCGCTTCTTATGGTGCTTGGTATTCTCTTTTTATCAGAGACAGGTATTGGTGGTGGCAGGCACCTATGGAAGATAGGAAAGGAAGGATCATCAAATATTTATTTTTATCATGTTCTGGTGATCAGTATTTTTGATCAGCTTTCTTACTACGGAGTTTTGCCGGATGTTTCAATGGGGCAGAAACCTTTTGTGATAATGGCTCTGTGCCTTTTGTTTATATGGTTTATACCAAGGACGATCAAAAAATACAGCTACAGGAAGACAAAAATATAAAAGGTAGAGCGGTATGAAAAGAGAAGAGTTTTTAGAAAAGTTTAAGGGAAAAGTAGTTTTTTTGGATGGGGCGACGGGTACGAACCTGATGAAGGCTGGAATGCCTGCTGGCGTATGCCCGGAAAAGTGGATCCTTGAGCATAAAGATGTGATGTTACAGCTTCAGAAGAGCTATGTTGATGCAGGGGCGGATATAATCTATGCCCCTACTTTTACAGGCAACAGGATAAAGCTATCTGACTACGGCCTTGAGGGCAGCATAAAAGAGATAAATACAGAGCTTGTAGAACTTGCAAAAAAAGCTGCAGATGGCAGAGCCCTGGTGGCAGGTGATATCACCATGACCGGAAGGCAGCTAAAGCCTATCGGAGATTTAAGTTTTGAAGAACTTGTGGATACATATAAGGAACAGATCAGTATCCTTGAAAAAGCTGGATGTGATCTGATAGTTGTTGAGACCATGATGAGTCTTCAGGAATGCAGAGCAGCCCTTATTGCTGCCAAGGAAATTTCTGATATTGCTGTAATGGTAACTCTTACCTTTGAGGCTGACGGAAGGACTCTTTACGGGTCAGATGCTTCTGCTAGTGCCATTACTTTAGAGGCACTTGGAGCATGCGCTATTGGTGCAAACTGCTCTACAGGCCCGGATAAGATGGAAGAGATCATAAGAAATATGGCCTCTGTGACAAGCGTTCCTATAGTTGCCAAGCCCAACGCGGGGCTCCCTTCTGTTGATGAAAATGGGAATACTGAGTATGACATGGATGAGCCTACTTTTGTTAAGGAGATGAGAAGGCTTCTTGATGCAGGTGCCAGCGTGATCGGAGGATGCTGCGGCACAACACCTGCTTTTATAAAGGCTTTAAAAGAAAGCTATTTGGGCTATTCACCTGAAAATGATATACCAAGGAAAATGGTTGGAAGAAGATATCTTTCATCTGAGAGGCAGAGCCTGTCCTTTGGACTTGACGAAAACTTTATGATAGTGGGAGAAAGGATAAATCCCACTGGTAAAAAGAAACTTCAGGCACTTCTTCGTGAAGGGGATCTTTCCATGGTTTCTGAATTTGCAAGAAGTCAGGAGAAGGAAGGTGCATCGATCCTTGACATCAATGTGGGTATGAGCGGAATTGATGAAAAAGAGATGATGCTTGATGTGCTTGAGGAAGTTATGTCTCAGACTGACCTTCCACTTTGCATAGATACCAGCAGCGCTGAAGTCATGGAGGCAGCCCTTAGGATTTACCCAGGAAGAGCCCTTATGAACTCCATCTCTTTGGAAAAAGGCAAAGCAGAACAGTTCCTGCCACTTGCCAAGAAGTATGGCGCTATGTTTATTCTTTTACCTCTTAGTCCGGAAGGACTTCCAAAGACAACTGAGGAAAAGATAGGTAATATAAAAGAGTTGTCCAAAATGGCTTACGATATGGGAATGAATCTTGAAGATATCGTGGTTGACGGGCTGGTGGCTACTGTTGGTGCTGACAGGGAAGCTGCCATAAAGACTTTGGATACCATTAGTTTTTGTCATGAGAACGGATATGCCACAGTATGCGGTCTCTCCAATATTTCCTTTGGACTTCCTGAGAGAATGAATGTAAATACAGCCTTTTTGACTATGGCGATCTCTCGTGGACTTACTATGGCTATTGCCAATCCGTCCCAGGAAATGCTTGTAAATGCGGCTTTTGCATCAGATCTTTTGCGCAATAAAGAAGGTGCTGACATCAGATATATTGAGAGAATGCAGCGCATAGCAGAAGCAAAAGAGGATAAAAACGCTACAGAAACGGGCGCTGCAAAAATGGATAAATCAGCGTCTACTAATAATGATGATATTCTTGCTATAATAAAGGCAGATGTCTTAAAAGGATCGAAGAGAACTATCGTAAAAGATACGCAGATAGCGCTTGATAGAGGAATAGAGCCAAGGGTTATCCTTGATGAAGTTTTGATGCCGGCCATAAACGAAGTGGGAGATCTTTTTGATAAGGGAAAGTTCTTCCTTCCGCAGCTGATATCAGGGGCTGAGGCTATGAAACTTTCAATAGGAGTATTAGAGCCGCTTTTAAAGGGCGATGAAGCCACAGGGAAAAAGCTCCCTTCAGTTGTTATAGCAACTGTTCATGGCGACATCCACGATATCGGCAAAAACCTTGTGGCACTGATGCTTAAAAATTATGGTTTTAACGTTATTGACCTTGGAAAAGATGTTCCAAAGGAGACGATAATAAATGCGGCCAGGGATAATGATGCCAGCATTATAGCTCTTTCTGCACTTATGACTACCACCATGAAAGAAATGAAAAATGTGGTGGACCTGGCTCATGAGGAGGGACTTGATTCCAAGATCATTATCGGTGGAGCAGTGGTGACAGAGGATTATGCCCAGGAGATAGGAGCAGACGGCTATTCATCAGATGCAGCCGATGCTGTCAGGGTGGTTAAACAGATTCTTAATATCGAAGACAATCAGTGATAAAAAGTATTTGAGGAGCGTTGTATGATTGGAGCTGAAGCAATAGTTAAGTGCCTGTTACAGGAAAAAACAGAAGTCATCTTTGGTTATTCAGGAGTTGCAATTGACCCCTTTTGGAACGAAATGCTAAAGACTGATATAAAGAGGGTTTTGATAAGAACAGAGCAGAATGCTGCTCACTGTGCAAGCGGATATGCGCGAATAAGCGGCAAAGTCGGAGTGTGTGCCGTGACTTCTGGGCCCGGTGCCACAAACCTTATTACTGGTATTGCTACAGCATATGCTGACTCTATCCCGCTTGTTGCTATTACCGGGCAGGTAAACAGCGACATGATAGGAAGTGATGTTTTCCAGGAAGCAGATATCACAGGTGCTGTGGAATCTTTTGTTAAGTACAGCTATCTTGTAAGGGATGTAAATGATATCCCAAGGATATTCAAGGAAGCCTTCTATATTGCAAACAGCGGAAGAAGAGGACCTGTACTTATTGATATTCCTTTTGATGTTCAGACTGCGGAATTTACAGGGAAGTTTTCCTATCCTGAAACAATATCCATGCGTTCATATAAGCCAACTGTAAAGGGTAATATTGTCCAGATAAGAAAAGTTATAAAAGAGGTTGAGAAGGCAAAGAGACCTATCATCTGCGTCGGTGGCGGTGTTCATTTAAGTGGAGCTACCAGCGAGATCGTTAAGTTTGCTGAACTTAATAAGGTCCCGGTTGTATCTACCATGATGGGTATTGGAGTTATGCCAACAGAGCATCCTCTTTATTTTGGAATGGTCGGAAATAACGGGGCCCCTTATGCTAATAGAGCCATGAATGAGTCGGATCTTCTTTTGATGGTTGGGGCAAGAGTTGCGGACCGCGCAGTAAACAGGCCGGATCTTATAACTGAAAATAAGGTTATGGTGCATATAGATGTTGACCCCGCTGAAATAGGCAAAAACGTTGGACCTACAATTCCTCTTGTAGGTGATATTAAGCATATTTTTGCGGATTTTCTTGAGCAGGATGACCATGCTGATGACCATGATGAGTGGGTCAGTCTTCTTAAAAAGTATAAAGAGGATATGCATATTGACAGAAAACCTGCAGGTGAGGGCTTTGTTGATCCGGAAGTTTTTATAAATAAGCTTTCAGAAGAAGTAGACAGAGACTGTGTATATGTAGCCGATGTAGGCCAGAATCAGATGTGGTCCTGCTCATATTTTAAGGTGCGTGACGGAAGATTTTTGACCTCAGGTGGAATGGGGACCATGGGATATTCAATTCCGGCAGCCATGGGAGCCAAGCTTGCTGACTCTAAAAAGCAGGTTTTAGCTGTTATTGGTGACGGAGCATTCCAGATGTCCATGATGGAACTTGCTACAATGCGCCAGTATGATATTCCGGTTAAGATAATCGTTATGAAAAACGGATATCTTGGCATGGTAAGAGAGCATCAGCATTATACTTATGATGACCATTATTCAATGGTAGAGCTTTCAGGAGACCCTGATCTTTCACTTATTGCAGGAGCTTACGGAATGGACTATGAGAAGGTTGACGGGAAATGTGACATTGATGCAAAACTGAAAGAGTTTTTGAAGGATGATAAGTCCGGTCTTATGGAAGTAATTGTTGATCCTATGGCGCTTACCAGATAAGAAATGGGGAAAGGTAGCTTAACATGAAAAGAATATATTCAGTTCTTGTAGAAAACAGGGCAGGTGTACTTTCTAAAGTGGCAGGTCTTTTCTCAAGAAGAAATTTCAATATTGATTCTCTGGTTGTTGGTGAAACTGCAGACAGAAGCGTTTCCTGCATGACTATCGTATCAACAGGTGATGAACGAACTATTGAACAGATAGAAAAGCAGCTTAATAAAAAGATTGATGTTATCAAGGTAAAGACTTTCAAGGAGAGCATGAGCATCAACAGAGAGCTTATGCTTATCAAGGTTAAGTACAACAGGGATAACAGAAGAGATATCATGGAGAACTGCCAGATCATGGGAGCTTCTATAGTTGATATGTCTAAAAATATGATGGTCATACAGATATGCGACACGTCAGAGAGAATTGAGTTATTTATAGAGATGCTTAAAAGTGTTAGTATAGTTGAAATAGCACGAACAGGGACGGTTGCTCTTACGAAATGCAAGGAACAGTAAAGCTTTATGGCTTTACTGTTTTTTTATAATGATTTAACTGGTGTTTAATTCAAAACGGCAAATCGATAATGTATACTTTGTATACACGCAAACCCCTATATTAAAAGGAGAATCATTATGAAGAAGATAAGAGTAAGTTTGGCAATCATGCTTGTTGCAACTATGCTTATTGGCGTTTATACCACAGCCTTTGCATCCGGCTCTGTTAATGGTATTACTGTAGGAAAAGAGTACTCTGCGACCTTAGACGACGGAAATATGTATCTTCTTGTTGAAGTTACAAATACAAATGGTGTAGATACGGCAGTTTCAATGGATGCTATTTCTATTGATGCTGGTGGAAATGTAATGGAGACGAATGCTGAGGATGATGTATTTATACTGGCTCCGGGCGAAATATATATGCTTGTTGGAGTATTTCCAAATTCTGGATCAGCAACAAACTATGACTATGATCTTTTTGTAAATACTAAACTTGGATCATATGGAGTACAAGCTGCAGGAAATGACCTTGATACCAAAGGCTATAATGCAGGAAATGGAAATGTAGAAATATATGTTACAAATACCGGCAGCGAAGCTGTATCCGGTGAGGCTGTAGTTGTTTATTATTATAAAGGACAGATAGTCGATTTTGGCGAATCTGGTCTTTATAATACAGGAGGTGCGCTTAAGCCTGGCGAAACAATGACTGCCAGATTCTATACAAAACAGGCTTATGATTCATTTGAATATTATGTTACAGGTATGAAGTAATACCAGAAATACCAGAATAACAGATTATTTTATAGATGGCTTTTCGCTCCTTATAAAGGTGCGAAAGGCCATCTTTTTTGGTGTTCAAAGTCTTTAAGTGTTGCATATAACAATGCTTTCGCTTTGTATATGCGTAAGTAAGGTAGAAGCTAGGGAGTAGACAGGGGGCAGACATTGCCCCCTGTTATTCTATGTATAAGCTTAAGAAATTGGTAAATGTTTGGCTCCGTACGCCACCATTGACTGAACCTGAGGAAAACGCCCTGCAGGCTCTGCCGACGGTGAGGATGATGGGAACAGTAGATTTTCACGCACCGTCGGAACAAGCATTGTAGCGTTTTCCTCAGAACCCGTCAATGGCAAGCACCTTCGGTGTGGCTGGGGATTATTGCCTCGGGCTCTGACTCCGAGAACAGTAGGGATGGCTGAAATTGAATCAGCTGGAGACTTGGGATATTAAAACATAAAGATTTACCTGGCTATAGCATGCTGCGAGAGATTTTTCTCGATTTTCATGCCTTGTGCATAGGCTTCTGACATGATTTGGAGATTTTTTGCAAGTATCACATGCTTTGTATAGTGGTTCAGACATGTTGTTAGTGATTTTGACTCAGATACC
>NZ_ATVR01000049.1 GCF_000420825.1 Butyrivibrio sp. AE2015
AGATGTACAAGACATGAATAATAGAATAAATGCCAGATCTCATGCCAAACGATTCTATTCAAGGCATGAAATTATGAGAAAAATCTGACACAGCATGTCGAATTACTAAGCAAAGACATGGTATCTGAGTCAAAATCACTAACAACATGTCTGAACCACTATACAAAGCATGTGATACTTGCAAAAAATCTCCAAATCATGTCAGAAGCCTCTGCACAAGGCATGAAAATCGAAAAAAAACTCTCGCAGCATGCTATAGCCAGGTAAATCTTTATGTTTTCATTATCCCAAGTCTCCAGCTGATTCAATTTCAGCCATCCCTATTGTTCTCGGAGTCAGAGCCTGAGGCAATAATCCCCAGCCACACCGAAGGTGCCTGCCATTGACGGGTTCTGAGGAAAACGCTACAATGCTGAATCCGACTGTGAGATTAAATCTACTGTTCCCATCATCCTCACCGTCGGCAAGGCTGACAAGGCGTTTTACTCAGGCTCAGTCAATGGTGGCGTACGTATTCGTAACAATGATCAATTTATTTGAATCGTCCCTATGTATCCAACTCACTTACGCATATACAAAGGGAGAGTATTTGTAAGTGTCAAATTTTTTATGTATAGAGAATCTTACTGGTTTAATGCATAAACTATATTTTTTATGTATAATCGCCTTTTTTCATTGAAGCACGCGTATAATAGCGAGCCAAAACATTGACAACAATAAAATTGCAAAAAATGTAAAACGTGTTATAATTGAAATCACCTGATTATTTACTAAATTTGTTAGAGGACAGTAACATGATATGCTGTCCTCTGATAGGAGATTGTATTATGGCTAATGATTTTAATATCCAGGAATATATGACAAAAGGTGTAGAAAGGGTTGTTTCAGACGCAATAAAGGCAACTCTTAAAAATCCTAAAGAAAGTGCGTACATGGCAAAGTTCGCACTTGCATCCAAGGCTGCTTCCAAAAAAAGAGCTGGGCTTGAGAAGGAGGGAGAGCATATTCCGCCATTTCTTATTGCCAGTATAACAAGCAGCTGTAATCTCCACTGCGCCGGCTGTTATTCCAGATGTAATAATGCAACTGAGGATACAGAGCCGGTTCAGCAGCTTTCTGATGAAGACTGGCTCAAGGTTTTTGATGAAGCGGATGATCTTGGAGTCAGCTTTATTCTTCTTGCAGGCGGTGAGCCTCTTCTTAGAAAAGGCGTGATTGAGGCTGCAGGCAAAAAGCAGAATATTCTTTTCCCTATATTTACAAATGGAACTTACATGGCTGATAAGTATTTTGACATGTTTGATAAGAATAGAAATCTTGTTCCAATCATGAGTATCGAGGGCGAAAAAGATGCCACTGACAACAGAAGAGGTGAAGGCGTTTATGATAAGCTTGTCTCAAATATGGACGAGCTCAATAAAAGAGGCCTTATCTATGGATCATCTGTAACGGTTACTACTGAGAACCTTAAAGATGTTTCTTCTGAGAGGTTTATAAGTATGCTCTCTGATAAGGGATGTAAAGCAGTTATTTTTGTTGAATTTGTTCCTGTTACAGAAGACTCAAAGCATCTGGCACCAGGAGATGAAGACAGAGAGTATCTGAAAAAAGAAATCGCAGGGCTAAGGGTGGAGCATCCGGAGATGGTATTTGTTTCATTCCCGGGAGATGAGAAGAGCTCAGGCGGTTGTATCGCTGCAGGAAGAGGATTTTTCCATATCAATTCACATGGCGGTGCAGAGCCATGCCCATTTTCGCCATATTCTGATATAAATGTTAAGGATACTTCTCTTAGAGAGGCGATTAATTCAAAACTCTTCAAGGCTCTTCAGAGCGAAGGAGTTCTTTTGGATGATCATGATGGAGGATGCGTTCTTTACGAAAAGAGAAAAGAAGTAGAGGCGCTCCTTGGGAACGCTGTATAAAATGTGTTTTGAAACAATAAAAAGAGTAAATGCAGTATTCTTTATGTTGATAGAAAAAAGATTAGTAGAGAGGTGTGTTCAAAATGAAAAGTTTTGTGGAACTTGTAAAGAGTAGAAGAAGCGTCAGAACATTCGATGGCAATATGCCTGATGCAAAAGTTATTGAAGAACTTAAGGCTTTTGCGCAGACTATTTCCAATCCGTACGGAGTAGATGTAAGATTTATTTTCCTTGATGCTGCTGAGCATAAGCTCTCAAGCCCGGTTCTTTCAGGTGAAAAGCTCTATATAAGTGCTGTTGTTAAAAAGCAGGAGCATGCAGAGGAAGCTTATGGCTATAGTTTTGAAAAGCTTTTGATGAAGGCTCATGAGCTTGGGCTTGGAACAGTCATGATAGGCGGAACAATGCCAAGAGAAAAATTTGAAGAGGCATCAAATCTTGGAGAGGATGAGGTTATGCCATGTGTAAGTCCGCTTGGTGTTACAGCCAAGAAAATGGGCGTAAAAGAAGTACTTATGAGAAAAGGAGTCAAGGCAGATACAAGACTTGATTTCAAAGAGCTCTTCTTTGACGGAGATTTTAACACCCCTATTGATGAGCAGTACGCTAAGACACATGGTCTTTTTGATGATCTTGAAGTTGTAAAATATGCTCCATCAGCAGTAAATAAGCAGCCATGGAGAATTGTTATAGATGGTAAAAAAGCTCATTTTTATGAGCACCATGATAAAGGCTTTGTTTCAGCCAATTACGATCTTCAGAAAATTGATATGGGAATTGCAATGTATCATTTTGAAACTCAGATGATATCTGAAATGAGGAAGCCTGTATGCAAGATTGAAGATCCGGGTATAAAGACTCCTGATCAGGTTGAATATGTAATGTCATATGAATTCTGATAAGTAAATAGGAATAATACTGATATTAAACTTAAAGAGGAACAGTTTAGCTGCTCCTCTTTTTTGTTGAGTAGAAAAGCTTATATCTGCCGATAAGTTTCATGTCTTATACAAAAGAAATCACATAGTAGATAATTATTATAGAAAACGTTAATGGTGATTTTAGGGGAATAGTGATATGAAACAGATAATGGCATTTGGTGATTCCAATACATGGGGACTTGTTCCCGGTTCGAGAACAAAAGAAAGATATCCCTGGGGAGTACGATGGACAAGCATTCTTCAAAATAAGATAAGTGATGTGAGAGTTGCAGAAGAGGGGCTTTGCGGAAGAACTACCATATTTGAAGATGAGCTTCGCCCGGGACGTAAGGCAGTAAGCATACTTGATCCGCTTTTGGAGAGCCAGTACCCGGTGGATGGAGTTATTCTCATGCTTGGGACTAATGACTGTAAGAGCTTTTACAATGCATCAGCATATGTGATCGGAAAGGGAATCGAGAGATGCCTTGATATATTGGAAAAATATGTTGAGCCTGAGAAAATTCTTTTGGTATCGCCAATCCATCTTGGAGAAGATGTATGGCGCCCTGAAAAAGACCCTGAGTTTGACACAGATTCTGTAACTACAAGTAAGGAGCTTAAAAAGGTCTATGAGACCATCGCACGCAAAAGAGGAACTGGATTTCTTGCAGCATCTGACTATGTTCAACCAAGCCCTGTTGATGACGAGCATATGGACCAAGAGGGGCACAAAATATTTGCTGACGTTGTATACAGAAAGCTTGAAGAGATGATAGCATGATAATATATGGTCTTGCTGTGAGTAAGGATTTCCCTGACAGGAATATATTTGGCAGCGTATGATTCGAATTTTGGATTGTACGCTGCTTTTACTATGTATATAATAGATACTTACCAGCCATTCACCATCAAGGAGCAATTATGAGCTACATAGAGGTTAGTAACTTAAGGAAAGATTTTACAGTAAAAAAGAAACGTGAAAAAGGAAAACTTTTTAGGGAAAAAGAAATTGTGAATGCACTAAAAGATGTTTCTTTTTCTGTCGAAAAAGGGGAACTTGTAGGATATATAGGGCCTAACGGAGCAGGAAAGTCAACCACGGTAAAGATTCTTTCGGGAATCCTTACGCCGGATGGTGGAGATGTAAAGGTCGGAGGTATAGTTCCCTGGAAGGAGAGAAAAAGTCACGTTAAGAATATAGGAGTTGTTTTTGGACAGCGAAGCCAGCTTTGGTGGGATGTTCCCATAATCGACAGTTATATGCTTCTTAGGGATATATACAGGATTCCCAAGGGGGATTATGAATCAAGGTTAAAAGAGCTGACTAGAGCCCTTGATCTAGAACCGCTTTTAAGGACTCCCTTAAGGCTCCTTAGCCTTGGACAAAGGATGAGAGCTGAGCTGTGCGGGTCACTTCTTCACAGGCCGGAGCTCTTATTTCTTGATGAGCCGACAATCGGCCTTGATGCGGTAAGTAAGCTCTCTCTGAGGGATTTTCTTAAATGGGAAAACAGAGAGTATGGTACAACCATCATGCTCACAACCCATGACATGGAAGATATTCAGGCACTGTGCTCGAGGGTTATGGTTCTTGGGCATGGTAAAAAACTATTTGACGGAAAGCTTCAGGATCTTCTTGAGCGTTACGATACAGTTCGCAATGTGAATATTAAATATGACGGAGCTATTACGGATTTAAGGCTTCCTGAGGGAGTTAAATGGAAACAGACTGAAGATGGAATTGAACTAAGCTACAATCCATCTGATTTTCCGACATCACACCTTTTGGGAATGCTGCAGGATGCAGGGAATATCCGGGAACTTACTTTGCAGCCGGAAAATACGGATCATCTGATTGCTGCAATGTACAAGGAACTTGATCTGTAAAAAAGAAAAATTAATTAACAGAGGGTGACCATGTCATATTTTACAGTTTTTAAAATGAGGCTTCGTATGGAGCTTCAATATAGAGGGGCAATGATCGGAGGAATCGCTTGTCAGATGTTCTTCGGTCTTATTCTGGTTGCGCTCTACAGGGCGCTTTATGCAGGAAAGCCCCAGTCTTTGCCTATTGAAAGTGTTGCAACTTATGTATGGTTGCAGCAGGCTTTCTTTAGAATGATGCTGGCTTCTGATTCAGAGCTGGTGGACAAGATAAAATCAGGGGATATAGCCTATGATATGTGCAGGCCTGTAGACATGTACGGATTTTACTATGCCAGGATCATGGCTCAGAAACTAATGGGAAGTATCATGCGTGCCGTTCCTATGCTGGTGATGGCTTCTTTGCTACCAAAGGGATGGGGAATAAGTCTTCCTGCATCTTTAACTGGATTTTTAGCTGCTATACCGGCTCTCTTTTTAGGACTTTTGTGCGTCTGTGCTCTTGAAAATATCACTGTTGCTTTTACCATGAAGACCCTTGATCCAAGAGGAATGCAGGGACTGCTTAATCTTTTGATGATGACCTTTTCAGGAAACCTTCTTCCCCTGACTCTTTTTCCGGAAAGCTGGCAAAAAGTTATTACTTTTTTACCATATGCACAGCTCCTTGATGCGCCCATCAGGCTGTATACGGGAAGCTTCATGCCAAACGAGGCTTTAAGGATCTATGCCATTCAGGCCTTTTGGGTGATAATACTTATTGCGCTTGGTGTATTTATGTGGAATGCAAACAAGAAACGCATGATAGTTCAGGGAGGTTGAGATAAGGCTAATATCAGCCTTAGTAGTTTTTAGTTTGGAGAAAAAATGAATACACTACGACTATATTTTAAATCAATAGTAATGCTGATTAAGAGCCAACTGCAGTATCCGTCCTCTTTTATCATGCAGACCCTCGCGCAGCTTGTTATGGAGGGCGGCGAGATGATGGTTGTCATCCTTATAGTTGACAGATTTGAGAGTCTGAAGGGGTGGAGCGGAGGAAATCTGTATTTCTTTTTCGGGATAATGTCTGTATCCTTTTACCTTACGGAGCTGTTTGGAAGAGGAATTACAGGAGACTTCCCCTCTATGGTAAGGACTGGGAGACTTGATACATTTCTCATAAGGCCAAGAGGAGTACTTACCCAGGTTTTGTGCGGTGGAACAGACCCAAGAAGAATTACCTGCATAGCAGTGGGCGTGGCGGCGCTTATTATGGGGAGTAATCTTTCAGGAATTGCCTGGAGCCCCCTTAAGGTGCTTGCTTTGGTTGAATCCATAGCAATGAGTTGCCTTCTTATATTGGGACTTTTTATGATCGAGGCAATCTTTTCTATTTTCAGTGTAAAATCCGTGGAACTGGTAAATGCTATAACCTACGGCGGTCGAAGCGCCTGTCAGTATCCAATTGATGTTTATCCTTTGCCCCTTAGAGCTCTTTTTACTGTTATTGCGCCATTTGCGCTGACAATGCATGTTCCGGCGTCATGGATATTGGATAAACCGTTATATGGCTGGCCTGTCTGGACGGCTTTTGTTACGCCCCTTGCCGGAGCTGTAGTTTTTGCGGTG
The DNA here is from genome assembly GCF_000420825.1 of Butyrivibrio sp. AE2015. Taxonomy (GTDB): domain Bacteria; phylum Bacillota; class Clostridia; order Lachnospirales; family Lachnospiraceae; genus Butyrivibrio. Next base: position 6,347 of record NZ_ATVR01000049.1, read on the forward strand.
ATGACGGCACTTTTCCATTTAGCCATGAGACATTACAGATCAACAGGCAGTTGATAAGGAAGCTGATCCGGGATGATAAGTAACCTTTAACCCTGCCTATAACCTTTGTTTAATTTCACTTTATTTTTTTCTGTGCTAATATCAATTTATCAAAGCAAACAAAGAACACAAATACATTAAGAATATATGGAGGAAATCATCATGGCAGACATCAAAGAAAGCGCATTAGAACTCATTGGGGGAACACCACTTCTTAAACTTAACAATTACAGCAAAAAGGCAGGAGCTACAAACGCAACACTTCTTGCCAAGCTTGAATACTTAAATCCAGCCGGATCAGTAAAAGACAGAGTTGCTCTTAGCATGATCGAAGATGCTGAAAAGAGCGGAAAGCTTAAACCAGGAGCTACAATCATTGAGCCTACTTCAGGAAATACCGGAATCGGTCTTGCAGCAGTTGCAGCAGCAAAGGGATACAGAGCAATCCTTACACTTCCTGATACAATGAGCGTAGAGAGAAGAAATCTTCTTAAGGCTTATGGCGCAGAAATCGTTCTTACAGAAGGCGCAAAGGGTATGAAGGGAGCCATTGCAAAGGCTGATGAATTAAACGGTCAGATCGAAGGTTCAATCATTCTTGGACAGTTTGTAAACCCTGCAAACCCAGCAGTCCATAAGGCTACAACAGGTCCTGAGATCTGGAAGCAGACAGACGGAAAAGTAGACATCTTCGTAGCAGGTGTAGGCACAGGCGGAACAATTACAGGTGTAGGCGAATACTTAAAAGAGCAGAATCCTGATGTGAAAATTGTTGCTGTAGAGCCAGCTACAAGCCCTGTACTTTCAAAGGGTGAGGCCGGTGCACACAAGATTCAGGGAATTGGCGCAGGATTTGTTCCTGATACACTTAACACAAAAGTTTACGATGAAGTAATTGCAATCGATAACGATGATGCTTTTGCAGAAGGCAAGAGCTTTGCAGTTTCAGAAGGAATCCTTGTTGGTATTTCATCAGGCGCAGCACTTAAGGCTGCTACAATATTAGCAAACAGGGAAGAAAACAAGGGAAAGAATATCGTAGTTCTTTTACCTGATTCCGGTGACAGATACTTGTCAACACCATTATTTGCCGACTAATGGTTTTGCTTCATAATAATCTTCTTTCAAATATTGCTCCGAGGCTCATTTGCTTCGGAGCAATAATCATAATCAGAAATGGTAAAAAGAGCGCATGGGAAAATATAACTTTGATGAAATAATAGCAAGAAGAGGCACAAGCAGCCTTAAGTTTGATTTTGGACCGGAGAGAAAAGGAAGGGATGATCTGCTTCCACTGTGGGTTGCAGATATGGATTTTAAGCTTCCTGAAGAGATACTTTCGGATATTCAGAAAAGAGTAGCGCATGGGATATTCGGATACACAGATCCTAAGGATGATTATAAAGCTTCACTAAGACACTGGTTTGAAAAAAGACATGGCTTTGTAATAGAGGATGACTGGAATACCATAGAACCTGGCATGGTTCATTCCATTTCACTTGCCATAAGGGCTTTCACTAAGCCTGGGGATGCTGTCCTTATTCAGCAGCCTGTTTATTATCCTTTTATGGAATCAATAGCTTTAAATGGCCGAAAAGTGGTCAACAACCAGCTTTTATATAAAGACGGGCACTATGAGATTGATTTTGATGACTTTGAAAAAAAGATAGTTTCAGAGAATGTAAAGATGTTTATTCTTTGCAGTCCTCACAATCCTGTTGGAAGAGTCTGGACAAAAGAAGAACTGCAAAGAATTGCAGATATTTGCCTTAAAAGAAATATATATGTTTTTTCTGATGAAATACATTCAGACTTTGTGTATAGTGGTCATAAGCATGTTTCCTACATCACACTTGGCAAGGAGTATACAAAGCGTCTCATTTTGGGAACTGCCCCAAGTAAAACTTTCAATATAGCAGGACTTCAGCTTGCTAATATAATTATTCCGGATGAAGAGACCAGAGCTGTTTTCAAAAGAGAAAACGAGGCAGCAGGCTATAGTCAGGGAAATGTCCTTGCAATGACAGCAACAGTTTCTGCATATACAAAGGGCGAGGAGTGGCTTGATGAGCTTGTCTGTTACCTTGAAGGAAATGTCAATTATCTAAGAAGCTTTTTAAAAGAGAATCTTCCGGAGGTTAAGCTCATTGAACCGGAAGGAACTTACCTTGTATGGCTCGATTTTTCAGGTATTACAGATGACCCAAAAGAACTTGAAAAGCTTATAGTTGATGAAGCAAAGTTATGGCTTGACTCCGGAGCGATCTTTGGAAAAGAGACAGCTCTTTTTGAAAGAATAAATATAGCATGCCCAAGGTCAGTGCTTGAACAGGCTCTTTGGCAGTTATATAAGGCAGTAGATAAGCACAAAAAAGCATAATGCTATTGCCGGATATTTTAATGAGAGGATATGAAAAAATGGATTGTAGTGGTTGTAACAAATGTACAGAAGTTAGATGCAGCATAGAGACTAAGTGCCAGCAGCTTGACAGAAATCTTATGGACAAATGGGGAGCTATAAGCTATCCAATCTATCAGACGGCAACTTTTGCCCATGACGGATTTGGGCAGAGCACAGGCTATGATTATACCAGAATGCAGAATCCTACAAGGCAGCAGCTTGAGTCGATTGTTGCATATCTTGAAAATGGAAAAGATGCACTGGCTTTTTCTAGCGGAATGGCAGCAATTGCTACTGTTATGGAGCTTTTTAAGCCGGGAGATCACTTTATTATTGATGAGGATCTCTATGGAGGAAGCATCAGACTTTTTAACGAGATCAGCAAAAAGAACGGGCTCACTTATACTGCAATAAGTTTAAGTACCGAGGATATCACACCTTATATAACTGAGAATACAAAGGCAGTATATCTTGAGACGCCAACCAATCCTATGATGAATGTTACTGATATCAGGAAGCTTTCAAAGATTACTAAGGAACATGGCCTTCTTCTTATAGTAGACAATACATTTTTGTCTCCTTATTTCCAAAATCCTCTTAATCTCGGGGCGGACATTGTTGTTCATTCAGGAACCAAGTTCCTTGGAGGGCATCACGATACTATTGGAGGTTTTGTTGTTGTTAAGGACGAGGAACTTGATGAGAGACTTCGCTTTATCTATAAGACAACAGGTGCCGGCCTTTCACCCTTTGACAGCTGGCTGATCCTTCGCGGTATCAGGACTTTGGCGGTAAGACTTGACAGAGCGCAGCAGAATGCCCTTGAACTTGCGCAGTTTCTAAAGGAACAGGATCATGTCACAAGGGTTATTTATCCGGGACTTCCAGAACATCCGGGATATGAGATCATGAAAAAGCAGGCAAGGGGCTTTGGAGCAATGCTTACCTTTGAGGTGGACTCAGCAGAATTTGCCAAAAAGATACTTAATAATGTTCAGCTAATTTACTTTGCTGAGAGTCTTGGGGGAACGGAAACTCTGATAACTTATCCTATTACCCAGACCCATGCAGATGTGCCAAAAGAGCTTTTGGAAAAAAATGGAATAAACGACAGAGTGCTCAGACTTTCAGTAGGTATTGAAGGCATACGGGACCTGAAAGCAGAGCTGACAAGAGTTTTTGCAATCTGAATATAGTAGACACTATACCGGGAGGACATTTGATTCCTCCCGGTATTTTTATTTCGGAAACTGCTTAATTTTTTGAAATAAAGTATTGTTAAAAACTATATTGCATAAAATATAATAAATGATATAATGACTTCTGTTTTAACCAAAAAATCATAAAAAGTTTATGTTTGTTTAATTATTTTATTGGAGGAATTATGAACAGAAAGCTATCTATGGGCCTTGGAGCTATTAGTATGTCAGCTCTTTTGCTCAGTGCCTGTGGACAGGCAAATGGCGCAGCTGTAACAGCAAAGACCGGCTTAAGTGAAAGTGACGTAATAAGCGAAGTTACAAATGACGCTACAAAGCCTTCATCAATCAAAGTTATGGTTGATGGAACTTTAATAACCCCGGAAAACGGGCGTGATGAATTTGAAAAAAAGTGGGAGGACCTCACAGGGATCGATCTTGAAATAATCCAGCCGGAGCATGACGTGTACTACGAAGAAGTTGCAAAGGCATTTGAAAGTGGAGATCTTCCGGATGTTGTCCTTTTAAGTTCAAATTACTATACCAAATACGCAGCAGAGGAAATGCTTGCGGATATCACACCTTTTTATTCAGGATCGGAGCTTGAACAGAGGGTAAAAGAAGCAGGAAATGAAAGCCTTGTTGATGGTATCAGAATAAATGGCAAGCTCTACGGCTTTTCTCCAACAAGGGGAAATGGGTGCGTTACCTATATCAAGAAGGCATGGCTTGATAATACAGGACTTTCGGTACCAACTAATTTTAGCGAATACATGGATATGTTAAAGGCCTTTTCCGAAGGTGATCCTGACGGAGATGGAATAAACGGAAATACTTATGGTGTTTCTGCCGCAGGAATCATCAATAATGAGGCGCCGTATGTTAACTATCTTCCTGAGTTTTATCAGGATGCCTATCCTTCTTTCTACCAAAAAGAGGATGGAACCTGGAGCGATGGTTTTATGGAAGAGCCTATGAAAGCAGCTCTTTTGCGCCTTCAGGATGCATATTCAAAGGGATATATAGACAAGGATATAGCTGATAACGGAACAGGTAACTGCAGAGACAAATACTATGCAAATGAGTATGGTGTATTTACTTATTGGGCAGGAACCTGGGCAAAGACCTTATCAGGAAAGCTCGTTGAAGCCGGAGTAAATGGAGAGCTTGTAGCTATGGAGCCACTTGCTGAAACAAAGCAGTATCTTGAGCGAGTAGCGCCTGTGTGGTGCATTACATCAGCATGTGATAATCCATCCGGAGTTTTCAAGTACTTTTTGGAAACTATGAATGATGGTGGCGAAATGGAAGAGCTTTGGACCTACAGTCCAATATCAGACAGCTTTACCAAGAACCATATAGACCATCTTCTTGCAACTGTACCGCTTACAGAGGATCCGGGTAAAGATAGCATAACACCGGATCAGGCTAATGCTCTTAGCGTATTTAATAACAATAGCAAAATGGCAGATCTTCCATATAGTACTGATGCCTATTCTCTTTACAATGAAGATCTTATGGCACTTAAGAAAGAACTGATAAAAAAAGTTGTAGTTGACGGAGCTGAAATAGAGTCTGCATATTCAGAGTTTGTGGCGGCAAATGGCGCATATATGTCTCAGGCCATTGTTGATTCGCTCAATGCAGAATGAGGAGATAAAAATGGAAAACAATAGAGGAATGAGATTTAGTATCAGATTAAAGATAATAATCATGAGTATCATGATAAACATCATTACATGCACAGTAATGGGCATTACAATTTATCGTTTCGTACATAACAGCTATGTAAAGAGCGCATCTGAAGATACTCTTGCTGTAACACAGATAGCTGCAAAACAGCTCAACGGTAATCTGCTTAGCCTTTTGGATACAGGCGCTGACGACAGCTATGCCAACACGGTAATGCTTGAGGATATGGCCCAGGTGGTTAGTTCAGCAAATATAAGTTCCATCTATACAGCGGGAACAAGAGATGGTAGTCTTGTTTATCTTTCAAGACCTGTTTCAGACGGCATTGCTATTGGAGCAGGAGTTGAAAGCGCATTCCAGGATGGAATGAATAAGGCTCTGACTTCTGACGGATATGTATCAACAGATATAAAGAAAGCTTCATCAGGAGCTCACTACATTACAGCTTATGCTCCTATTTTTAATAAAGCAGGAGAAACAGTTGGTATTCTTGGAGTTGACTATATCGTTGATGAACTGGTTGATTCACTTAACGCTATAGTAAGGACCATAATTATTATTGGAATTATTCTTTCTGCAGTTTCTGCCCTCGTTTCTATTCTCATGGCAGGCGGAATTGTAAGTGGTCTTAACAAGGTAGAGAGAAAGATAAATGACCTTGTAAGCAATGACGGCGATCTTACACAGAAGATTGAGATCAAAGGAAACGACGAAGTTACTGATATTGCAGATGGCATAAACAGCCTTCTTGAGTACATAAGGGACGTTGTAAGTTCAATCTATACAAGCTCAAGCAAGCTTTCAGGCTCTGTTGATACAGCCCTTGATACAACAATAAAGACAAATGATCAGCTTGACACTGTATCTGCAACCATGGAAGAGATGAGTGCTGCAATGGAAGAAACATCAGCGTCTCTCCAGCAGGTTCAGGGATCAACCAGCAAGATCAAAGAAGACGTTCAGGGAATGTATTCAAGTGTCCGTGAAGGAACTGATTACGCAGGTCATATGGAGCAGCGCGCTATGGAAATGAGACAGCACGCAGAGGAAGAGACTAACCTTGCCAAGGAAGCAGCTGATAACATGGCAGACAATCTGAATGCCAAGATTGAGAAGTCAAAGGCTGTTGAGGGTATAAGCGGTCTTACTCAGACAATTCTTGAGATCGCTTCACAGACAAATCTTTTGTCCCTCAATGCCAGCATTGAAGCTGCAAGAGCAGGAGAGCACGGAAAAGGCTTTGCTGTAGTTGCAGGAGAGATAAGCTCACTTGCTACTAATTCTGCAGATACAGCTAAAAAGATCCAAAAAATATCTGATGAAGTTATCAGCACAGTAAAAGAACTTACTGAAGAAGCAACAAAGATGGTCGAATTTGTCCGTGAGAAGACAGTTGACGGATATCTTCAGCTTATGGACACTGGAATCCAGTATCAGGAAGATGCTAAAAAGATATCTGAAATGTTAAAGACAATGGAGATGGCTTCACAGAATATCGAGAGCTCAATGAACATTGTATCTGACGCTATGGATGACGTATCTACAGCAGTAGATGAGAGTGCAAGAGGAATCAGCGATGTTGCAGGTGCTGTATCTGAGATGTCAGATAACATGAACCAGAACAGAGAAGTTGTAAATGAAAATGCCAATATCGCTCAGCAGCTTGACGGCGAAGTAAATAAGTTCAAATTTTAAAAAAATATGTTGTGACATAGAATGATTGTGGTATGATATAGCAGTACTTTTATACTTTAAAGGAGTAATGTATATGACCATACTACAGCTAAAATATGTGATCGCTATTGACGAAGAGTGCTCCATGAGAAAAGCAGCAGACAGGCTCTATGTATCGCAGCCGGGACTTTCAAGTGCTGTAAGGGACTTAGAGAGCGAAATTGGTATTCAGATCTTTGAGAGAGTACATAACGGAGTGGTTACAACGGCAGCAGGTTCATCTTTTATTGCTTATGCAAGGAATGCTGTTGAGCAGTTTGAGAAGGTTGAAAATAAATATCTGAATGCAGGCAGCCACAGGCAGACCTTTGCAGTATCAATGCAGCATTACACAATAGCTGTAAACGCTTTTATTGACACAGTAAAGGAGTTTGATCTTGAGGAGTACCAGTATTCAATAAAAGAGACACAGACCAGCGAAGTAATTGAAGATGTTAAGACATTAAAGAGCGAAGTTGGCGTTATAGCTCTCTCAGATTTTAACAAGAATACTTTCAAAAAAGTTTTTGCAGATGCCTCAATTGAGTTCCATGATCTTTTTACAAGAGATACATATGTATATCTTCGTAAGGACCATCCGCTTGCTTCTGAAAATGAGATATCCCTCGAACAGTTGCAGGATTATCCATGTATGGTATTTGATCAGGGAGACAATACTTCTTTTTACTACAGGGAAGAGGCACTTGCTACCTACGATTACAAAAAGGTTATCAGCACCAATGAAAGAGCTACTTCGATCGAGCTTATGCTTGGACTTAACGGCTATGCTGTAGGTGCGGCAATGCTTGGAGACAGCTTAAATGATTCTGAACTTACTGCAGTTAAGTTAAAAGAGGAAGAGAAACTCACTTTTGGATATATAACCAGAAAAGGCAGTGAGCTTAGCGAGATGGGAAAAGCTTTTGTCAAAAAGCTTGAAGCATATAAGTAAAATAAAAAACCCTTATTTACCGTGACCATAACCAGGTTTCAGGTAAACAAGGGTTTTGTTTTATTTATTTGCCCAGCTTTGCTTTTTCGTCCTCTACGATCTCATAGACATCGATACGCTGCTTAAGATCCTCAGGCATTCCGATGAACAATCCGCCATAATGGTAGCCATCTTCATCAACATTGGCTCTGACGATTTTTATAAATACATGCAGGACTTCTTTTGTCCAAATGGCCAGATTAGCTTCATAGTTGTCGCCGATGGCAAGCTGTTTGTCTGTAACAAAACCTACGCCGACACTTGATGCGTCAGTGATCCTGATATCCACTGTCTCTCCATTATCTGGTCCGCCTACTTCTTTAATGATAATTTCGCCGGTAAGGTCAAGTCTTCTACTACGTCTTTTTTCTTCCATAATTACCCCCGTATATTGGTATGAGAATGAAATAACGCATCTTTTTATATGATTCATTATACACTATTTATCGTGATAAGTGAAATTGTAATGAATGGGCCGCTGGTGTATAATAGGAGCTGCTTTTATATTTGTGAGCATAACATTTTTAAGGAGATCAAAATGAAAATTGCAGTAGTTGGAACAGGCTATGTAGGCCTTTCTAATTCCATTTTATTATCACAATACAATGAAGTTGTTGCTGTTGACGTAATTCAGGAAAAAGTCGATATGGTCAACAACAGAAAATCACCTATAGTAGACAAGGAGATAGAGGAGTACCTTGCTACTAAAACTCTTAATCTTTTTGCTACAACTGATGCGTCATCTGCTTATGACGGAGCTGATTTTGTAATTGTATCTACGCCTACAAATTACGATGAAAAGATGAATTACTTTGATACATCATCAGTTTTGTCAGTTGTTGAGCAGGTAAGAAAAGAAAATCCGGATGCTTATATAGTCATCAAATCAACTATCCCTGTAGGATATACAGAGGAGCTCATGGAGGAGTTTAACACAGACCATATCATGTTCTCACCTGAGTTTTTAAGAGAGGGACATGCTTTGTATGACAACCTCTATCCATCAAGGATCATTGTGGGTTATAACACAGACAGTGAGGAAGCGGAGCAGAAGGCTCATCTTTTTGCAGGAATGCTTAAACAGGGCGCTCTTAAAGAAGACGTTCAGACCCTGTTCATGAATACTACTGAGGCAGAATGTGTTAAGCTTTTTGCCAATACATTCCTTGCTCTTCGTGTTTCATACTTTAATGAGCTTGACACATATGCAGAGGTGAGAGGACTCAACACCAGAAATATCATCGATGGTGTCTGCCTTGATCCCAGAATTGGCAATTTCTATAACAACCCTTCTTTTGGTTACGGTGGATACTGTCTTCCAAAGGATACCAAGCAGCTGCTTGCCAACTATGAAGATGTTCCTAATAACCTTATCAGCGCGATAGTTGAGGCCAACAGAACCAGAAAAGATTTCATAGCTGACAGAATATGGGCTCTTCAGCCAAAAAAGGTTGGCGTTTACAGACTTACCATGAAAGCAGGCTCAGATAACTTCAGACAGTCAGCTATTCAGGGAATCATGAAGAGAATCAAATCCAGGGGCATTGAGTGCGTGGTTTATGAGCCAACGCTTAAGGATGATCTGTTCTTTAACTCTAAGGTTGAAAGAGACCTTGCGACCTTTAAGAAAGAATGCGATTACATAATCGCGAACAGGATCACACCAGACCTTGCAGATGTAGTGGATAAGGTATACACAAGAGATCTTTTTGGTAATGAGTAAAAAGTTTTCAGACTTTTTTATAAAAATGCATTGACGCGTAGGAACAATCGTAGTAATATTTTATCAATTTAATAATTTAAACCAGTGAAGCGGAAGAAAAAGCGCATTTTGCACCGAAAGAATTATCTTTCCAGAGAGTCCGGGATGGTGGAAGCCGGATGGTCGCGGGGCGCGTGGATGAGCACTTGTCCTTATATGGGCCGCTGAGGGCATGGGGAAAAAGAAACTAGTTTCTCTAGTATCCGTGACGTGAGGCTTACGTTAGTAGTCGGGGATATGTAGGTATCCTGCAAGAGCACGAAGTCATTTTCGTGAATCAAGGTGGCACCGCGGATAGTGTATAAATATTCGTCCTTGACAGAAAACAATAGATTTTTCTGTCAAGGACTTTTTTTGTGTAAAGCAGAGCCCTTGGCAGAGGCAACGAGAGGAGAATGCAAAATGATCAAAGAAGCAATCGTAAAAATCGTAAACAAAGAGGACTTATCTTATGACGAAGCCTACTCAGTAATTAATGAGATCATGAGTGGTGAGACTACACCTACTCAGAATGCGGCTTTTCTTGCAGCTCTTTCTACTAAGAGCGCAAGGGCAGAGACAACTGATGAGATTGCAGGTTGTGCTGCAGCCATGAGAGATCATGCTACAAGAGTTGATACAGGTATGGACGTGCTCGAGATCGTAGGGACAGGTGGAGACAATGCAGGAAGCTTTAACATCTCTACTACAACAGCCATCATTGCAGCAGCAGCCGGAATCAAGGTTGCAAAGCACGGAAACAGAGCAGCGTCATCACTGTGCGGAACTGCAGACTGCCTTGAAGCACTTGGAGTTAATATCGATCAGAGTCCTGACAAGTGTATTGAGCTTTTAAAAGAGGCAGGAATGTGCTTCTTCTTTGCTCAAAAGTACCACACATCAATGAAGTATGTTGGTGCTATCAGAAAGGAACTTGGCTTCAGAACAGTGTTCAATATCCTTGGACCTTTGACTAATCCGGCATCACCTAAGATGCAGCTTCTTGGAGTATATGACGACTATCTTGTTGAGCCTCTGGCGCAGGTACTTGTAAACCTTGGCATCAAGCGCGGAATGGTTGTATATGGAATGGACAAGCTCGATGAGATCTCACTTTCAGCTCCAACCAAGATTTGTGAGATAAATGATGGATGGTATAAGACATTTACCATAAAGCCTGAAGACTTCGGCTTTGAGACTTGCGATAAAAATGATCTCAAGGGCGGAACACCACAGGAAAATGCCAAGATCACTCTTGATATCTTAAGCGGAGTTAAGGGGCACAAGAGAAATGCAGTCCTCTTAAATGCAGGTGCGGCTCTTTATATCGGAGGAAAGGCACAGTCCATGGCAGATGGAGTAAAGCTTGCAGCCGACATAATTGATTCAGGTAAGGCAAAAGAAACACTTAATAAGATCATAGAAGTCAGCAACAGATAAAGAAAAACAGCAATGAACCGGGAGCCCAAAATGAATATCTTAGAAGAAATTGCAGAGTACACAAAGACAAGAATTGAAGAAGAAAAAAGGGTAAGGCCATTTGATGAAGTAAAAAAGATGGCGCTGTCACTTCCAAAGGGAGATTTTTCTTTTGAGAAGGCACTGAAAAAAGATGGAATTTCTTTTATCTGCGAATGTAAAAAGGCATCTCCCTCAAAGGGAATAATAGCAGAGGAGTTTCCTTACGTTCAGATAGCCATGGACTATGAGAAGGCCGGGGCAGACGCGATATCTGTCCTGACTGAGCCCAAGTGGTTTCTTGGGAAGAATGAGTATCTGAAAGAGATATCAGAGAAGGTCAGTATTCCAATCATTCGAAAGGACTTTACAGTTGATGAGTACATGATCTATGAAGCCAGGATTTTAGGGGCATCAGCAGTTCTTTTGATAGTATCAATACTTTCTGAAAGCCAGATAAAAGAGTACTTGAATATCTGTGATGAACTTGGTATTTCAGCAATCGTTGAGTGCCACGACGAAAAAGAAATTGAGACAGCCCTTAAGGCAGGCGCCCGGATCATTGGTGTGAATAACAGAAATCTGAAGGACTTCAGCGTTGATATAAGTCTTGGAAAAAGATTAAGGGACATGGTTCCCAAAGATCTGGTCTTTGTTTCAGAAAGCGGCATTAAGTCAAATGAAGACATAAAAGCGCTTAAGGAAATAGGGGCAGATGCAGTCCTTGTAGGTGAAACACTTATGAGGGCAGAAGATAAAAGTAAGGCTTTGGCGACACTTAAAGGAGCCTGAAGAGAGAAGAAAAATGACTAAGATTAAACTTTGCGGACTAAAAAAGAAGGAAGACATTACTTCCGCAAATATATTTAAACCTGATTATATCGGGTTTGTGTTCTGGGAAAAGAGTAAGCGCTATGTTGATCCTGAGACAGCGAGGAACCTTAAGGATGATCTAAACAAAGATATAAAGGCAGTTGGCGTTTTTGTAGATGAGAATCCTGATGAAGTAATAAGGCTTGTTAATGAAAAGATCATAGATGTGATACAGCTTCATGGTCATGAAAATGAGAGCTATATAAGACATTTGAGGCTCCATACAGATAAGCCTATAATCAAGGCGTTTATTGTAAGAAACGAAGAGGATATCCAACTTGCAAATGAAAGCATAGCGGACTACGTGCTCTTAGATGCAGGGCTCGGAGAAGGGAAGAACTTTGACTGGGAGCTACTTAAAAATGTTAACAGACCATTCTTCTTGGCGGGAGGTCTTTTTCCTGAAAACGTCAAAGAAGTGGTACATAGGATAAATCCTTTCGGAGTTGATGTGAGCTCTGGAATAGAGACGGACGGACATAAGGATGCTTCCAAAATGGGGAGCTTTGTAGCAAATGTAAGACTTGCAGCGCAGATGTGAAAAGAAAATGAGGAGTAGACAATGGAAAATACAAAGGGAAGATTTGGAGTTCACGGAGGTCAGTATATTCCTGAGACTTTGATGAATGCGGTAATTGAACTTGAAAATGCATACAACAGATTTAAGTACGATCCTGAGTTTAACAGGGAATTGACAGAACTCTTAAATGAGTATGCAGGCCGCCCTTCAAGGCTTTACTATGCTGAGAAAATGACAAAGGACCTGGGCGGAGCAAAAATCTATCTAAAGAGAGAAGATTTAAATCACACCGGCGCCCATAAGATCAACAATGTTTTAGGTCAGGCGCTTCTTGCCAAAAAGATGGGTAAGACAAGACTTATAGCAGAGACAGGCGCAGGTCAGCATGGCGTTGCAACTGCCACAGCCGCAGCCCTTATGGGGATGGAATGTGTAGTATTCATGGGAGAAGAGGACACAAAGAGGCAGGCACTCAACGTCTACAAAATGAAACTCTTAGGCGCAGAAGTCGTGCCTGTTACAACAGGAACTGCAACCTTGAAGGATGCGGTTTCTGAGGCAATGAGAGAGTGGACAAGACGAATTGATGATACACATTACTGCCTTGGTTCAGTTATGGGACCACATCCTTTCCCAACTATTGTAAGAGATTTTCAGGCGGTTATTTCCAAAGAAATAAAAGAGCAGATGCTTGAAAAGGAGGGAAGACTTCCTGATGCTGTTGTAGCCTGTGTCGGAGGCGGCTCAAATGCCATCGGATCTTTTTACAATTTCATAGAGGATAAAGAGGTAAGGCTTATTGGCTGCGAGGCTGCCGGAAGAGGAATTGATACTTTTGAAACTGCAGCTACCATAGCTACAGGAAGAGAAGGCATTTTCCACGGAATGAAGTCATATTTCTGCCAGGACGAGTATGGACAGATAGCTCCTGTTTATTCTATCTCTGCAGGACTTGATTATCCGGGAGTTGGCCCTGAGCATGCTTACCTTCACGATATTGGAAGAGCAGAGTATGTGCCAGTTACAGACGATGAAGCAGTTAATGCCTTTGAATACATGTCAAAAACTGAAGGCATCATTCCGGCCATAGAATCTTCACACGCTGTAGCTCACGGAATGAAGCTGGCAAAAGAGCTTTCACAGGACAAGATAATAGTGATAACAATTTCAGGAAGAGGCGATAAGGACTGCGCAGCAATCGCCCGCTACAGAGGGGAGGATATCAATGAGTAACATAAAAAAAGCTTTTGAAAACGGAAAGGCATTTATTCCGTTTATAACTTGTGGAGATCCTGATCTTGAGACTACCAAGGCATGCATATATGAAATGGTAAATGCAGGCGCTGACCTTATTGAGCTTGGAATTCCTTTTTCAGATCCAACAGCAGAGGGGCCTGTAATCCAGGAGGCTAATGTGAGAGCTCTTTTAGCAGGAACTACTACAGACAAGATATTCGACATGGTAAAAGAGGTAAGAGAAAAGGTCAGCGTGCCTATGACTTTCATGACCTATGCCAATGTAGTCTACTCCTATGGGGCTGAAAGATTCATATCAAAATGCAGGGAAGTAGGGATTGACGGTCTTGTCCTTCCGGATATTCCTTTTGAAGAGAAGGGCGAGTTTATAGACTTGTGTGATAAATATGATGTTGACCTTGTTTCCCTTATTGCTCCTACATCTGCAGATAGGATATCAATGATCGCCAAAGAGGCAAAGGGCTATATTTACCTTGTATCAAGCCTTGGAGTAACAGGAACAAGAACAGAGATAACAACTGACCTTGCGTCAATAGTTAAAGTCATCAGGGACAACACTGACGTTCCATGCGCCATAGGCTTTGGAATATCGACTCCTGAGCAGGCTGCCAAAATGGCATCTGTTTCAGACGGCGCAATTGTAGGTTCCGCAATTATAAAGCTCATTAAAGAGCATGGAAAAGATGCGCCCAAGGTTGTTGGAGAGTACGTACGGAAAATGAAGGAAGCAGTGTAGAGCAAAAGAGTGGCCCTTGGGTGTGCGTGGTGTGTGGCCCTTGGGTGTGTGGTGGGTGGCCCTTGGGGGTGGTGGTGGGTGGCCCTGGGGGACGGGGTTAGTGGGCCATTTTGCTTTTTGCAAAAACAAAATGG
>NZ_ATVR01000050.1 GCF_000420825.1 Butyrivibrio sp. AE2015
CGGAAGTGTCGGAATTGGCAGACGAGCAAGACTAAGGATCTTGTGACTGTTTATGTCGTGTGGGTTCAAGTCCCATCTTCCGCACTGGATACGAAGAAAGCCTCAGGCATTAAGCCTGAGGCTTTTTTCGTATACCCACTGGGGAGAGTCCCTCTCACCCAGTGGGTTTCCCTAAAGGGACTAGGAACAAGCACAGCTTGTTCCGTCGCAAGTCCCTATCTTCCGCATGGCTTAAGCTACGCGGGTTCAAAGATTTTGCGCAATGAAATAAATATGCATTTTTGAGTGGCTGAAACGAATTAAAAATGCCGAAAAATAGGGCAAAAACGGCTTGCATAAATATACTAGGGGAGGTTATACTACACATAGCAACGCGCTAAAAAAGCGCAAAATTTAGGAGGAAAAGTATATATGTCAAATGCAGAACAGAATTAAAAAAAGAATGTTGGTGGACTTAGGGGAATTGAGATTAATGGTTATAAGCCTTTTGGTTTTCTTAATCTGGCATTGGGAGTTGTAAGTGGTCTCGGGTTAGGCTACGGTGCTTTATCCATCGGTGGTGATACCGAAATGGGAATTATCGGTATTATTGTTGGCCTTGTTTTCTTTGCACTTGTATTACTTCGTAACAGAAAATTAAATGATGTTCCAAAGATGATTGGTTTTTCAATCGTTACATCAGTTCTTGGAATTCTTCTGGTTGTTGTAGGTATTCTCAAAGCATTTTCTGCTGGTATGAGAATGGCTAATAAGATGTCTTAATTGCTTTACATTGTTCGTTGGAGATATAAAATGGGTGATTTATTTTATAGTATTTCAGAGTTCAATGTAAAAGGGCATTATCCATTTGGGTTTCTGAATCTATTTGTGGGAGTGATAAGTGGAATAGCGGTAGCTTACGGTATGCTTCAGTTCATGGATGGAGATGAAAGCGTTGGAATGCTGGCTTTAATTTTAGGTGTTGTATGTTTTATAGTCTTGTTGTTTAGAAACAGGGAGATGGAAAATATACCTCTTACAATAGGCATTTCACTTATTACTGCACTATTGGGGCTTTTATTGGCTATAGTATTTCTGGTTGTTGTTGGCGTAAAATCAGCTTTTGGCGTTGCAGAAGATACCAGTACATATTCAGGAAGTACAATCAGCAATTCCGGTATAAATAATACAACTCGAAATAATAGCCAGGATTACAGCTTTTCAAAACAGGATGATCTGAATGCCCAGATGCAGGGATATGCTGATGCTCAGCAGTATCAGGATTTAACAGGATATGATGGACATAACATTGATCCGGACGACACTTATACTAGATATAATTAAATTAAACTGATTGCAGATTAGAAACGGGGTAGCCCCTACATAGGCTATCCCGTTTTTTACTTTGTTAAGTTATGTTTTTTTTCTGATTCGCAGTGGAATATCATGTTCGCGGGATAGAGCCAGGCATTTGTCGATGTCTTCCTGGGGAAGGACGTCGACGATCGACCATCTTACGTCCTTTATTTCTTTCCTACATCTTTTCGTAAATTCAAGCATGTTTTCAAAACCATCTGAATGAAGTGGCTTTGTTACTTTTTCATAGTCTTCTTTTGTGGGAGCGTTAAGGCTCACGGAGACGCTGTCAATGACTTTTGCAAGCTCCGGAACTATATCACGGCCGTTTTCTACTGAGCCCTGACCGTTGGTGTTTAACCTTATCTTGAGACCCTTTTTCTCTTTTGCAAAAGCAGCGGCCTCAAGCAGTATGTCCAGCTGACAGGTTGGTTCGCCGTAGCCGCAGAACACAAGCTCATCGTAACCTGAAAAATCAAAATCACGTATGGCATCAAGGACTTCGGCTTTCGTAGGATTGGTCTTATGCCAAAGAGTATCAGCATCGCCAACGCCATCTTTTACAAAACGGATACAGAAGGTGCATCTGCAGTTACATTTATTGGTGATATTTGCATAGACTGAACCTTTATAAGTGTAGAGTATATCTGCCATATCATGCCTCCGATCTGGCTTTAAAGCCAAATTTATCAAGTGTTGTACCAAGCATCAGGAAAAAGATCATACTGCCAAAGGACTGTACAAAGCTTCCTGAAAAGCTTGTGATAAGTGCTGCTTTGGTTCCGAATAAAAGAGCTTCTGCCAGATAGTATCCTGTGGCTGAGATGAAGTATGAAACGACCGGAGCGGCAATATTTCTTTTATTTAGTATGGTTGCAGCTTTGTTGGTAAAAGGAATTACGATAAGGCTCTTTATTATCACAGTGGCAACTGTCCATGCAGGGGCAGTCAAAAGATCTGCAAGTCCTCCGCCAATCGCACCTGCCAGCATGGCGTAGGGCAATGGCAGTATGGTGGCGGCAAGATATATAAGTCCGTCGCCGAAATGGATGTATCCGCCATTTATTCCAACAGGTACATGGCCTATGTAGGCTGTGAAAATTGTAATAAGAGCTGCAAAGATTCCGGTAAGTGTTAAGGTGTAAGTTCTGCTTTTTCTTGTCATGTCTGTTCCCCACTTTCTGTGTAGTTTTCTATGTGTTTTCAATTTGTTAGTAGTCTTAAACTTTTTTCATATGAGATACCAGCTCTTGGGTCAGTGTCTTTTTCTGTATTTTTTATGGCTGTGTATATGAAATAGCTTGCCGCATCTGCTGCATCAAAAGCGCTGTCACCTCTTAATATTTTGCCTAAAAAGATAGCTGCAAAGAGGTCTCCTGTTCCGGAATAATGAATTCCGTTACTTTGCGTTGTGATAACTTTGCTGTTTCCGTTTTCCATAATAAAATTGCCGATCACATCTTTTTTTAAGAGAGGAATCCCGGTAACTGCGATGATCCTGTTGTGAGCACCGCCAAGTAGAACTGAAAGTCTTCGAATCTCGCTTATCAGGTCATCGCCCTTGAGCTCCATTATTTTTTCGGGGTTTTCACCTGTCAGAAGACACAGCTCTGTTAAGTTTGGAGTTATTATGTCGGCTTCATTGACCATAGCTTTTATGGTCGTTAAAAGCTCTTTTGAAAAGTTGGTATAAGTTTTTCCGTCATCGCCCATGACAGGATCAACCAAAACCTTAGTGCTTGCTGATTTGAAGGCTTTTATAAATTCCAAACTGTTTTTTGCCTGCAGGCCACTCATCATAAATCCGGTTATTATTCCGTCAAAAGTTTCTTCCTGCTTTTTCCATTCCCGTAGATATTCAGGTATTATTCCGGTCAGGTCTTTGAAATAATATGAAGGATATCCGGTCTGTGCGCTAAGAACTGCTGTTGGCAGTGGACAGCACTGAATTCCCATTGCTGCCAAGACTGTCATATCTGCAGTCAGTGAACACTTGCCGAACCCGGAAAGGTCATTAATCGCTGCTACTTTCATAAGTTGCTCCTTTAACGCTTTGTTATGGTAAAGAATATACTCTATTTTCTGGTATCATTAAAATGGTCAGATTCAGACAAATTATTAATACCAGTTGTGTGCGACTGACTTATTATATTTTTATAAAGTTAACGAAAAACAGTGCATTTAATGTACAATTATATTAGGTTATTGTGCAGATTTGGCGTTGGGGCAGCAGCTGCCCAGGGAGATAGAGAATGCGCTCACTTAGAACCAGAATTACCGTGACGATCATATGCGTCATATATCTGGCGCTGGCGGTAACGACACTGTTAAGTGCTGTTTTTATACGAAGAACTGAAAGTCGAAAAACCGATCAACTCCTTCTTATGCTATGCAAGAACGGGCAGCAGAGTCTTGATTATTATTTTGACAGTGTTCAGAATTCAGTGGAAAGAGTTGTCTCTTTTGTTGAAGAAGATTTAAAAGGTGTAAGCGACGATGAGCTAATTGAACATATGGAAAACGCCAGGGATTATTTTTGGATGATGGCTTCAAAGACGAAAGGAGTTTTGACATATTATTACCGGATCGATCCATCTTTTTCTACGAATGTGAAAGGCTTTTGGTATACCAATCTATCGGGGCAGGGATTTGAAGAACACAAGGTGACTGACATTACACTTTATGATGTAAATGACACCTCCAAACTTGTGTGGTTTACGGTTCCTAAGCACGAGGGTAAATCTATCTGGCTTACTCCATACATCACTGATAACCTGGATGTTCGCGTGATCTCTTATGATGCGCCAGTGTATTATAAGGGGCAGTTTATCGGCGTTGTTGGGATAGAGGTTGATTATTCAACTATGGCTGAGGAAGTTGACAGCATACAGTTCTATAACAATGGTTATGCCTATTTAAGCGATGAGAATGGGAGGCTGTTTTATCATCCGCGCGTTGATGTGACGGATACTTCTGTGTCCCATGAAATTCCATTTAGTATGACAGGAGAGAGCTCTTTTGTCCGCTATGAGTATAATGGTGAGGCAAGAGAGGCTGTGTGGCTGCCTCTAAGTAATGGCATGCGACTTGTTGTCTCGGTTCCGGTATCTGAAACTAAGGGAGAATGGATGGGACTTGTTCTTAATATTTCATTGGGAACAGTAGTGGTACTTGTGGTGGCAAGTCTTTTTCTGATGATTTATACGAGGCGCATAACAAGGCCTCTTGAGCAGCTTACCGAGGCTGCAGAACAGGTGGAAAAAGGCAACTATGATATAGACCTGCCTTACGATGAGGATGATGAACTTGGAAGGCTCACCAGGTCTTTTAAAAAGCTCTCTGACAATACGAAGATACACATAAATGACCTGAATGAGCAGGTATATGTTGATGCACTGACCCATGTGAAAAACAAGGGAGCCTATGAAAAGATGGCTGAGGAGCTGCAGGAGCAGATAGACAGGGGCAATCCTGATCTGAAATTTGCCATTGGGGCATTTGATTGTGACAATCTTAAGGTTATCAATGATCAATACGGACATGATAAGGGAGATGCATATCTCAATGCTTCCTGCGGTATGATAAGCTCTGTGTTTAAGCGAAGTCCTGTGTTCAGAATAGGCGGAGATGAGTTCTCTGTAATTTTAAAAAATGAGGATTATCATAATTTGAAAGCTCTTTTGGCGCAATTTGATGCGCGGGTAGATATGATCAATGCATCCAGTGATAATCCATGGGATCAGGTATGGATATCAAAGGGATTTGCCAGCTTTGATCCGGAGCATGACACCTCTGTTGCCAGTGTTATGAAAAGGGCAGATGAGCTTATGTATGATGATAAACGTGAGAGGAAAAGCAGCGGAAAGATAAAAATGAGATAGTAGACAGAGGGGGTGCCCCCTGTCACGCTAATATCTGTAAATTGTTATGAATGTGGTATAAAATATCCTTGTATGAAAAACAGGGGGTATGGCAATGAAACCACAGGATAAAAATAAAAACCTTCAGTATTACAGTATTGACGAAGTGCAGCAGCTCTTTATTCATGGCAGGACTAACTGGCCAAATGACAGGAAAGAGCTGCCTCTTTTTTGGAATAATAGCGGTGTAGAAGTGTGCACCGATGGAACTGAATTGTGGATAAAGGTTGAGGCGGACTACAGCATTTATGAGCCCTGGTATGCGGTTGAAGTAAATGGAGCATTAGTGAGTCGCAGTATGCTACAGTCTGGTGAGAATGATATTTGTCTTTTCAGAGGTATGTCAGAAGGAACAGTTAAAAGAGCTTTCTTTTACCGCGATCTTCAGGCGATGGGGCAGGATGATGACTGCCATATGATCGTCAAGGGTTTATATTGCGATGGAGAGTTTAAAGAAGTTCCACAATATGATCACAGGATCGAATTTATAGGCGACAGCATTTCATCCGGTGAGGGAACTTATGGCGCCGGTGATGATATGGACTGGATCCCGATGTATATGTCATCAAGTCATAACTATATCAATATGATTGCAAAAAAGATGAACGCCGATGTCCGCATAATCTCACAGGGTGGATGGGGTGTTTATTGCAGCTGGGATGCGGTAAGAAAGAACAATATTCCGAGAATTTATGACAAGATATGCGGCCTTGCCCATGGTGAGTTTAATGAAAGCCTTGGCGCTGCAAAAGCCTACGATTCATCTGACTGGCAGGCGGATGCAGTTGTTATAAATCTTGGAACCAATGATGGAACCGGCATCGCGGCATATAATGGCAGCGGCGGTGAGGTCAGCGCCATGGCAGATGAGCCTCTTGGTATAATGGAGTGCGAAAAAGCTATCATCAATTTTTTGAAAAAACTTCGAGCATATTATCCTAAGGCACATCTTTTGTGGGTTTATGGAATGCTTGGTTACGATATCAATGCAAATATCAGCAGGGCTATTGCAGATTATATGGCTGAAACGGGAGATAGTAATGTTGCATATCTTACGCTTCCAAATACTCTCCCCGGTGAATATGGGTCCCGTATGCATCCGGGCAAAAAAAGCCATGAAAAGGCCGCAAATATGATAGCAGATTATCTTAACAATAAACTTCAAAAATATTTAAAAATGCCGTATTGATTTTTAGCTAAATTTAGGTAAAAATAAACTTAAATAGTTCAGCTAAAGGTGGCAAACATTTATGGACATCAGATATCTGGAAAAAGACAGGATTTTTTTAATTGAAACCGATAATACCGCCTACATTATGGGTATTGTGGATGAAGAAGGATTTCTGGGACATTTTTATTATGGGGATAAAATAGATCCTGAAGATTCTTCTTATATTTTGTCGCTTATCGAACCAAAATACACGCCTTCTGAAAATAAGCGCGACAGAAGCTCATTTCTTGACAGATTTCCCTTTGAATATCCCGGAACTAACGTTGGAGATTACAGGAATACAGGTCTGGAAATAGAAGACTCAAATGGCAACGGAAGTGTCATGCTTTGCTACGAATCCCATAGAATATTCAGAGGAAAAAATGGTATTGAGGGTCTCCCGGCAACATTTGGAAACGAACAGGATTCAATAACTCTGGAAATTTCCCTGATTGATAAAATAGTTGGGATAAGGGCGGTTATTTCCTACAGCATATTTGAGGGAATTGATGCTATTGTCAGGTCAGTGAAATTTGAGAATCTGTCTGATGATGCAATATATCTAAAAAAAGTGATGACTATGTCATTTGATATGGAAAATGAAGACTACCAGCTTTTGACACTGCATGGCTCCTGGGCGCGAGAGAGAATGATGGATTTCAGGAGCATAGGTTATGGTGACACGCTTGTCGAGTCTTTTAGAGGAGAGTCATCGCATCAGTTTCAGCCTTTTATGGCACTTGTTCAAAACGGCGATTCTCAGGACAGTGGAAAGGTATATGGTTTTTCTTTTGTCTATTCCGGAAATTTCCAGGCAGGTGTTTGCAGAAGCCAGTTCGACAGTCTGAGATTATATATGGGCATATGTGAAAAGAACTTTTGCTGGAAGCTTGATCCCGGAAAGGACTTCATGGCTCCTGAAGTGATAATGAACTATTCTTCCTGCGGCCTTGGTAAAATGACAAGAACCTTCCATGATCTTTTCAGAAATCACCTGATAAGAAGCCTGTATAAAGACAAGGAAAGACCGGTACTTATCAATAACTGGGAAGCAACCTATTTTGATTTTGACAGTGATAAGCTGATATCCATTGCCAAAGAGGCGAAAAAATGCGGTATAGAAATGCTTGTTATGGATGATGGCTGGTTTGGCAAAAGAAATGACGATAACACAAGCCTTGGAGACTGGTATGTCAATGAAGACAAAATTAAGGGTGGTCTTAAAAAGCTTGTAGAAGAGATAAATGCCATAGGACTTAAGTTTGGAATCTGGATGGAGCCTGAGATGATATCTCCTGCATCAGAGCTCTATGAAAAGCATCCTGACTGGGCTATACAAGTGCCTGGACGAGAACCCTGCAGAAGTAGAAACCAACTTGTTCTGGATATTACAAGAGAGGAAGTTTTTGAATATGTCTATGGCAGAATAAAGGACATTATTAGCTCGGCTAACATAGAGTACCTGAAATGGGACATGAACAGACAGCTTTCGGATCTTGGATCAACAGGTCTTGGAAAAGACAGACAGGGAGAGCTGAGCCATAGATATGTACTTGCGGTATATGCCCTTCAGGAGAGACTTGTAAAGGATTTTCCTAATCTTCTTTTGGAAAACTGCTCCGGAGGAGGGGCAAGGTTTGATGCCGGAATGCTATACTACAGCCCTCAGATTTGGTGCTCAGATGATGCAGATGCAATAGAAAGGCTGAAGATTCAGGAAGGGACAAGCCTGATATATCCTCTAAGCACAATGGGGGCGCATGTTTCTGATTGTCCAAATCACACTGTTGGAAGGACTACTCCTTTTAAGACTCGCGGGGACGTGGCACTTTCCGGGACATTTGGATATGAGCTTGATGTGACGAGAATTTCGGAAGATGACAGGAAGGCTATTCCGGGGCAGATAGATAATTACCATAAGTACAATGAACTTGTCAGAAATGGAGATTATTACAGACTCGCTTCTTACAGACACAACCACGAGTATGATGCCTGGGAAGCTGTTGACAAGGATGGTAAAAGAGCTCTTGTCACATATGTACAGGTAATTGCAACTCCAAATGGTAAGAATAAAATAATAAGGCCCGCAGGGTTAATCGATAAACTGCTATATGAGATATGGATGGATGACAGATATATTGGGGCTGCAAAGGGTAAAACGCTTGAAAATGCAGGAATTTCGGTTCCTGTGCGACAGGGTGACTATCATTCGGTACTTATTTATTTAGTCGCGAAAGAATAATAAAAACAGAGGTGGAAATTATGCCAAAGAAAATTACTATGGCAGATATAGCTGCAGAGCTTGGAATCAGTACCGTAACTGTTTCAAAAGCTTTATCCGGTCAAAAGGGCGTAAGTGAAGAAATGCGCCAAAAGATCATGTCTATTGCTGAGGAGAGGGGATATCAAAAATCCTCTCAGTCCAAGGAAAATGAGAGCTACAAGATAGGGGTGCTTATAGATGCCAGATATCTTGGAAATATAGATTCATTCTATGGTCATATGTATCAGATTTTTTCAGCAAAAGCTGCAAAGCTTGGATGCTTTACCATGCTTGAAGTTTTGAACGATGAGGACGAAAGAAACCTTGTGTATCCCAAACTTATCGGAGACGGAAATGTGGATGCAGTTGTAATTATGGGGGTTCTTGACAAACCGTATCTGTTGATGCTTGATGAAAAACTATCTACTCCGACTTTTTATATGGATTTTACAGACAGAAAGCATCAAAAGGATTCCATTATTTCAGACAGCTACTATGGGGCATATATACTGACTAATTATCTTTTTGATAAAGGGCATAAAGATATAGGATATGTTGGAACTGTACTTGCAACACCATCCATAACAGACAGATATCTTGGGTACACCAGAGCATTGATGGAGCATGGATTTAGTGTCAATTCCGATTGGGTGCTGGATGACAGAGACTTAGGCAATCATGTTGTGGATATGGACAAGAATATCAAGCTTCCAAAGAAAATGCCTACAGCATTTGTATGCAACTGCGACCTTTCAGCTACCCGTTTTATAAATTACCTAAAAGAAAAGGGTTATAAAGTTCCTCAGGATATTTCTATAGTTGGATATGATGATTTTGTTTATTCAAACAGTGGAGACGATATAGGCTTAACAACCTATAAAGTTGACATGGATGAAATGGTCAGAAGAACTCTAAAAAGAATAATGCATACTCTTAGAGGAGAGAAGTATAGAGGCGGGCTGAGCATAGTAGAGGGCTGCCTGGTAGAAAGAGAAAGTGTAAAACGATTAACTAAATAATAATAGATATAATTCGAATTATAGAGCATTTTGCGATGGTTAAATTAACCAAAAGCAAGATGCTCTTTTTGTTTATTAGGTAGAAGTTAAGTAAATAATAAGCTAAAATATTGACTAATAAAAATTAACTAATAAAATATTAATTAGCTAAAAACTATTATGTTAATTAAGGAGGGTGAAATGAATAGGAAAAAAGTATTGTCATTGTTGACGGCTACAGCTATGGTTGCTACAGCTATGGGCTGCGGGGCAGCATCTGACACTGCCGGAACGACTCAGACGCAGGAGAACAAGGCAGAGACAGAAACAACAGCAGAAGCAACAAAGGCAGAGACTGAGACGCCTGCTGCAGAGGCTGCACCTGCGGGGGAACTTACATACACAACACTTAATATCGATGATTATAAGGATTTAACAGCGTCTATTAAATTCCTTCACCACAAGACAGACCGTCAGGCCGATGGAACAATGGATGCGATGATAGCAGAGTTCAACAAAGAATTTCCTAATATCACAGTAACAACTGAAGCTGTAACAGATTACGCAGAGGATTCACTTCTTCGTCTTTCTACAGGTGATTGGGGCGATATCATGTTCATTCCTGCAGTTGATAAGTCTGATCTTGCTACTTACTTCATGCCTCTGGATACACTTGATAATCTCTCAGCACAGCTTAACTTTGTAGACAACTGGCAGTTTGACAATGTCTGCTATGGTATTCCTTACATGGCAAATGCACAGGGTGTTCTTTATAACAAAAAGGTATTCTCTGATGCAGGCATCACAGAACTTCCAAAGACTCCTGATGATTTTATAGCTGATCTTAAGCTTGTAAAAGAAAAGACAGACGCTATTCCTCTTTATACAAACTATGCAGCCGGTTGGACAATGGGCGCATGGGATGCATATATCGGAACAGTTACAAATGGTGATAACACATATATCAACCAGAAGTTTGTCCACACTGCAGATCCATTTGCAAATCCCGGAGATGGAACAGGGGCTTACAACCTTTACAAGATTCTTTATGACGCATGTGCAGAAGGCCTTATTGAGGACGACTATACAACAACTGACTGGGAAGGCTGCAAGGGTATGCTTAACAGAGGTGAGATAGCAACTATGGTCCTTGGATCATGGGCTTATGCTCAGATGCAGGAAGCTGGCGATACGCCTGAGAACGTTGGATACATGCCATTCCCTATGACAGTTGGTGGCAAGCAGTATGTAAACGCAGGCGGCGATTATAACTATGCTATCAATGTCAATTCATCAGATGAGAATAAGACAGCAGCACTTGTTTTTGTAAAGTGGATGGTTGAGAAGTCAAACTGGTGCTACAACGAAGGCGGTTACACTGTAGTTAAGGGCGGCAAGAATCCTGATATGTATGCTGCATTTGATGGCTGCGAGGTTCTTTCAGATCAGCCTGCACTTGCAGGTGAGGAGACATTCCTCAATGATATGAACTCAGAGTCAGAGCTTTCTTTCAATGCAGGCGGTAACGACAAGGTTCAGAGAATAGTAGAAGCAGGTGCTACAGGATCAGAAAGCTTTGATGACATCATGGCTGACTGGACCAAGAAGTGGCAGGCAGCTCAGGAAGAGCTTGGAATAGAGGTTAAGTACTAATTAGCTTTCTTCATAGCCGGGGAGGCCAAATATCTCTCCGGCTATACTTTTGAAAATGCTCAAAGTTTGTTACGCGACAGGGATGGAGTTAGGGATATGAAGAAAAAGAGAACATTTAAAGAGTGGATAGAAAGCAGAGATGGGCAGCAGGTTCTTGTTGTGATAGCCTTCATGGTTATTCCGCTTCTTCTTTTGTTTGTATTCACATATTTACCCTTTGGTAAAATGTTTGGCTTTAGTTTTTATAACATGAAATATGTAGGTGCCCGTAAATTCGTCGGGCTAAAAAACTATATAAAAGTTTTTCAGAGAGAGGACTGTTTTGGAGCATTAAAACTCAGTCTTTACTATATGCTTGGGTCGGTGGTCCAGCTTGGTCTTGCTCTTTATCTGGCAACAATTCTAAGCTTCAAGGTTAAAGGCGGAAATCTATTCAAAGGATTTATGTTTTTCCCATTCCTTATAAATGGTATAGCCATTGGTTTTATTTTCAAATTCTTTTATACAAGGGGCTTTGTTTTTGACACAGTTCTCCAGTGGTGCGGCTTTAAGCTTGATAGTCTGCCCTATTGGTTAAAAGACCAGAGAATAAATAACTATTCGCTGGTGGGAACATCAGTCTGGAGGTATTTTGGACAAAACATGGTTCTGTTTATTGGGGCTATCATGTCCGTCGATTCTGAATTGTATGAGGCGGCAATGCTTGATGGAGCCAACAGGTTCCAACAGTTTAAATACATTATCATGCCCAGTATAAAAACAATTATCACGTTGAATGTAATTCTCTCCATTACCGGATCACTTAGTGCTTTCGAACCGCCTTATGTTATTACAGATGGTGCAAACGGAACGGGCACATATTTTGTGGTAATGCATGAGATCGCACATACACAGCAGAAGGTAGGTCTGGCATCGGCTATGGCTATTGTGCTGCTGGTCATTATCTTCATTGCTACTATTTTGCAAAAGTTATTCTTTAAATATGTATTCAGAAATGCAGAGGATGAGGATCCCAGGGCTGGGATCAGAAGACAGAGGGCAGTAGAAAGAAGTATTAAAAGACAGCAGAGGCTTGCAGCAAAGGGAGGAAAATAATATGGATGCACTGAATAAAATAGGCAGAGTTTTTCTTACCTTTATTAAATATCTTTCCCTTGTATTTTTTTCATTCTGGGCTGTACTTCCTGTTGTATCCTGCTTTATTACAGCTTTTAAAACCGATAAGGAGTATCAGTCCACCAATGTAATGACCATGCCGGAAAGCTGGACCAATTTTGATAATTTCATCCAGGCTTTTCATAAAGCAGGTATGGGAAGAGCATTTATTAATTCCATTATCATTCTGCTTTGCGTTCTGTTTTTTTCTGTGATGATCGGGACTCAGCTGGCATATGTTCTTAACAGGTTTAAATTTTTTGGAAATACGATCATCAGGGCATTGTTTTTATTCGCTTCTCAGCTTCCGGGAGTTGCGATGCAGATCGCAGTTTATGAGATCATGTACAATCTTGGATTTATCAACTCTCTTATGGGCTACATCATAATGATGTGCGGAACTGACATTATCTCAATCTATATTTATATTCAGTTCTTTGAGAATATTGATTATTCGCTGGATGAATCAGCAATAATTGATGGGGCGAACTATTTTACGATTTTTTATAAAGTTCTTTTCCCTCTTTTAAAGCCTGCAATAGTAACGAGCTGCATACTAAAAGGTGTGGGAACTTATAACGAGTATTACTGCGCAAACCTCTATCTTCAGGACAAAACAAGATATGCCACGGTGGCAACATCACTGTACACGTTTGTAGGTCCTTTGGGGAGCAAATACAATCTTATCTGCGCAGGAGTAATTATTTCGCTTTTCCCGGCACTTATTGTGTTCATACTCTGCCAGAAGCAGATATATTCGGGACTTACTGCAGGCGCGGTTAAGGGATAAAGAGGTGTTTTAAAAATGGTGACAGAGGTAAAAAAACATCTTAAAGACTGCATAATTCCATTTTGGAAAAGTCTTAGGGATGATACTTATGGCGGATATTACGGATATTTGGACTATAACCTTCGTTTGGATAAAAAAGCTGAGAAGGGCTGCATATTAAATAGCAGAATACTGTGGTTCTTTTCAAATGCTTACCTTTTGTTTGGAGATGAGCCTCTTTTGGAAGAAGCAGATCACGCCTACGAATTTTTAATGGAGAAGTGCCTTGATAAGAAAAATGGCGGGATATTCTGGTCTATGACATATGATGGTCGGATAAAGGATTCCACCAAGCATACCTATAATCAGGCTTTTGCCATTTACGCCCTGTCTTCTTATTATGAAGCCAGCGGCAACAACGACGCGCTTTTAAAGGCAAAAGAGCTATATAATGTAATAGAAACGAAGTGCAAGGATGAAAAGGGATATATTGAAGCTTTGGATCAAAGCTTTCACAGGGTAGGTAATGACAAACTGTCTGAAAACGGAGTGTTGGCAGAGCGAACAATGAATACTCTTCTTCATGTAATTGAAGCCTACACAGAGCTTTACAAAGCTTGTGGTGATAAAGAGGTAAAAAAGGCACTGGAAGATATTTTGAATCTCTTTTCCGGAAAAATATATAACAAGGAGCTCCGCAGACAGGAAGTGTTCTTTGATAATGATTACAGGCCTTTGATAGATCTGCACAGCTATGGCCATGATATAGAATCATCGTGGCTTGTGGACAGAGCAGTGGAAGAAATAGACGATTATTCTCATAAATGGCGTAAAAAAATTATGCCTATAACAAGAACCCTTGCCGAAAATATCCTTGAGAATGCGTTTGATGGAAACTCACTTCCAAATGAATGCGAGAATGGAAAGGTGGATGAGAAAAGAGTCTGGTGGGTTCAGGCAGAGACAGTCGTTGGTTTTTTAAATGCCTATAACAAGTCTGCAAATACTGATAAAAGATACTTGGAAGCCGCTGAGAAATGTCTTGACTATATTTTTGAGTATCTGGTGGATAAAAGGCCGGGATCTGAGTGGTTTTGGGCAGTTAATAAGGATGGAAGCCCTGTAAAAGAGCTGCCTATAGTCGAACCCTGGAAGTGCCCGTATCACAACGGAAGAATGTGTATGGAAATTATAAAAAGGATGGGATAAAGATGATACACCCTAAGTATTATGAACTATTAAAAGAGCAGGAAGAATACATTAATAAACCAAATAAAAAGAGTGGGTTTTATAACGGAATTTATGACAGATATGAAAATCCCGTTCTTACAAGAGAACATGCGCCTCTTTTTTGGAGATATGATCTTAACCGGGAAACAAACCCCTATTTTATGGAACGGCTTGGGATAAATGCAGTCATGAACTCAGGCGCTATCTACCTTGATGGAAAATATTATCTGGTGGCAAGGGTTGAAGGTGCGGATAGAAAGTCTTTTTTTGCGGTAGCTGAAAGTGATAAAGGAACTGAAGGGTTCAGGTTCTGGGATTATCCTGTTGTTCTTCCTGATACGGTAGCAGAAGAGACCAATGTGTATGATATGAGACTTACGCAGCACGAAGATGGCTATATTTACGGTGTTTTCTGCTCCGAGTCAAAGGATAAAAAAAGTGCTGACCTTTCTGCGGCTGTGGCAGAAGCGGGAATAGTAAGGACAAAGGATCTGAAAAGCTGGGAGAGGCTTCCTAACCTTAGGACGCTTCGATCACCACAGCAGAGAAATGTTGTTCTTCATCCTGAATTTGTGGATGGGAAATACGCTTTTTACACAAGACCTATGGATGATTTTATTGAGACCGGGAGCGGAAGTGGTATAGGATTTGGATTTTGCGATGATATAGAGCATGCGGTTATTGATGAGGAAAAAATGACAAGCATTCGCAGGTACCATCAGATAACCGAAGCCAAAAACGGGGCAGGTGCAGTTCCTATTAAAACTGAAAGAGGTTGGATACACATAGCTCACGGTGTAAGAAATACGGCAGCGGGACTTCGCTATGTAATATATGCCTTTGCGACAGATCTAAAGGATCCGTCAAAGGTGATCGCGGAGCCTTCGGGTCTTTTGATAGGGCCTAGAAATGGAGAAAGAGTCGGAGATGTAAGTAATGTAGTCTTTACAAATGGCGCCATAGTAAATGAAAAAAGCGAGGTCTTTATTTACTACGCTTCATCTGATACCAGGCTCCATGTGGCAACAACTACCATTGATAAGCTTATTGACTATGTGTTTAATACACCTTCGGATCCGGGCAGGAGCCCTGACTGCGTGAAACAAAGATGTGAACTCATAGACAGAAATCTTGAACTTTTAAAGTGAATTTATAGAGATGATGAGGAGATAAAAGAAAATGGCCAAGTATAAAATGATCAGTGAACCACTTTCAAATATTCCATGGCAGGAGGGACCTGAAAAATTTGACGGGGCTCCTGTTTGGAGGTATACAGAAAACCCCATAATAAAGAGAAATCCCATACCGGGTGTTGCCAGGATTTTTAACAGTGCGGTAATGCCTTATGAAGGAGCCTTCATCGGAGTGTTCAGAGGCGAGCAGACAAATGGTATCCCATACATCTACATGGGAAGAAGTGAAGATGCCATTCATTGGGATTTTGACAGCAATAAGATTCCTTTTGTAGATAAAAACGGGAAAGCGTTTATGCCCCGATATGCTTATGACCCGCGCCTTGTAAAGGTTGAGGATACCTATTACATCATCTGGTGCCAGGATTTTTACGGCGCTTCGATCGGAATGGCTAAAACAAAAGACTTTAAAACATTTGAACGTCTTGAAAACCCCTTCATACCATTTAACAGGAATGCAGTTCTTTTTCCAAGAAAAGTCAATGACAGATTTCTGTTGCTTTCAAGGCCTTCTGATTCCGGACACACTCCTTTTGGAGATATCTTCCTTTCAGAAAGCCCGGATATGGAGTATTGGGGACATCACAGGCATGTAATGGAGCGCTCTCCTGAATGGTGGGAATCCGTTAAAATTGGCGGAGGTGCTGCACCAATAGAAACCAGTGAGGGATGGCTTCTTTTTTACCACGGAGTAAGCAGTACATGTAATGGTTTTGTATATTCCATAGGAGCTGCCATTCTTGATATTGATGAACCTTCAAGGGTCAAGTATCGCTGTGAGAACTTTATCCTAACTCCGGAAGAGTGGTATGAGGAGAGAGGTTTTGTTCCAAATGTATGCTTCCCATGTGCTACTCTTCATGATAGCGAGACTGGCAGAATTGCGATTTATTACGGAGCTGCAGACAGCTATGTGGCCCTTGCATTTACGAGACTTGATGACATTATTGACTACATAAAAGAGCATTCTGTTGTTCGAGAGAGTGATACAGAGCTTGGTATCAGATAAGGGAAAGTATGATTTCGTTTGATGACAAAAAAGCCATAGCAAATCTTGGAGAGATGACAAGGTTTTTTGGAGCGTTTGACAGGCTTGAAGATGGACAGGATGTAACAATCTGCTTCCTTGGGGGTTCCATTACCCAGGGAAGCCTTTCTTCTGCGCCTGAAACCTGCTATGCATACAGAGTATACAGTTATTTTAAAGAAAAGTTTAGAAAATCCAATATTAAATATGTCAATGCGGGAGTCGGCGGAACGACTTCGGTGTTTGGAGCGGCAAGAGTGGACAGAGACGTCCTCATGGCTGATCCGGATATTGTCCTTTTGGAGTTTTCTGTTAACGACGAGTGCAATGACTACTTTTTGGAGAGCTATGAAGGACTTGTGAGAAAACTGCTATATGATCGCAGAAAACCTGCTGTGGCAGCTCTTTTCAACTTCTATTATGAAAATGGAAAGACAGCAGAGCGGATTCATTCAAAGGTGGCAAGGCATTATGGGATTCCGGCGGCGTCCATGCACGGAGCGATCTATGAGGATATTCTTTCGGGGAAGCTGAAAGATATAGGCACGCTCTCGCCTGATGGACTTCATCCCAATGACAAGGGGCATGAGCTTGTGGCAAATGTGGTCATAAATCTTTTTGACAGATTGTATAAGGAATATAAAATCCTGCGTGAGAGTGAAGCTGGAAAGGCATTTGCTGAGAGTGTGAAGGCATCCGATATAAAGGCTCCTATGACATTAAATGCTTTTGAGTCCGCAAGAAGACTTGATAACAGGAATTTCGTGGCTGATCTCAAGGGCTTTACTGTAGATAAGGCTCCTCAGAAGGGAGTGAGTGACTGCTTTAAGAATGGATGGCTTGGGAAAAAGATGCATGACAGGATCATTTTTGAATTAAATGGCGAATATGACTTCAGCGGAATTGCTATTCAGTATGAAAAGACAATAAAACGCCCTGCGCCTGTTGTAGCAGTTACCCTGGATGGAAAAGATGATGAGAAAGTCTTGATCGATGCAGCTTTTGAGGAAACCTGGGGAGATCTTCTTGATATAAAGCAGCTCTTTTTACATGAAAAGAAAGGCTCGCATAAGCTGGAAATAGAGCTTGTGGATGATAAGGGTGGAGAAGCGGTGGCTTTTAACCTGGTATCGATAATAATCACCGGCTGAAGGAAAATACTGTACTTGAAATATTTAGAGGACTTTTTGTGAAGAGGTTTCTGTGATAGGATATCTTCATTGGATTTTTGGTAAAAAGAAATAGAAATAAATGGAGATGATTTATCAATGAATAGTAATGCAAATGAACCTGTTTTTTTAGAACCGCATTTTACCCATAATGTCTGGGGCGGAAGTAAATTAAGAACTGTGTTTGGATATGATGTTGAAGGGGAAGATATCGGAGAGTGCTGGGGAATTGCAGCTCATCCAAACGGAAAGAGCCTTGTAAAGAGCGGCCTGTATAAGGGGATGGGGCTGGATGAACTTTATAAAGAGCACGGAGATCTTTTTGGAGTGAATGCTCGTGGCGAAAATGATAAGTTTCCTCTTTTGACCAAAATAATAGATGCGAAATCCGATCTGAGTATCCAGGTGCATCCTGATGATGAGTATGCCAAAGTTCATGAGAATGGATCTCTTGGAAAAACAGAATGCTGGTATGTTCTTGACTGCGACGAGGGAGCGTCACTTGTTGTAGGCCACAATGCCTCTTCAAGAGATGAGCTCTGCAAGATGATGGATGAGGGAAGATGGAGTGATCTTATAAGGGAAGTAAAAATCGCAAAGGGTGATTTTATCCAGATTGATCCGGGAACGGTCCATGCCATAAAAGGCGGCGTGGTTGTTCTTGAAACTCAGCAGAACAGCGATATCACATACAGGCTCTATGATTATGACAGAATGTGGAACGGCAGCAAACGTGAGCTTCATGTCGATAAGTGCAAGGATGTTATCACTGTTCCGGCAAAAGACTTGTCAGATGCGATAGTACATGATACGGATGAGGCTCAGGGAGTAAAGCTCCTTAATAGCTGCAAGTACTATACAGTATCAAGAGTGAATGTAAAAACAGAGCTTTCTCTTGATGTTTCTGAGAAATATGTTCTGTGTTCTGTTATTGAAGGAAAAGGAAATCTTGGGGATTACGATATAAAGAAGGGTGATCATTTTATACTGCCTGTGGGTTACGGAAAAGCAGTATTTAAAGGTAACTTGAAACTTATTATTTCAAGTGAAAACTAAGGGGTGTTCATGCTATACTGATAAATGGTATGAAAATGTATAATGTTTTTTGGGGAGGCTACTATGTACATACTTGATGATGGGATCAAGCTCAACGCCAAGCTTGATATGCCAAAAAACGGGGCGGAAAAATGTCCAATATGTGTTATAATCCACGGATTTACAGGACACATGGAGGAAAGGCACATTATAGCTGTGCAGGAAGCAATGAATGAACTGGGAGTTGCGGCACTTAGAGTTGAAATGTATGGTCACGGCGGAAGCGATGGGGAGTTTAAAGACCATACACTTTATAAGTGGCTCTCAAATGCTATGGCAGCAGTTGATTATGCGAGAAAACTTGATTTTGTCACAGATGTTTATCTCTGTGGACATTCTCAGGGCGGACTTACTGCAATGCTGCTTGCAGGAATGGAAAAAGACAGGATAAAAGCGCTTATTCCACTTTCTCCGGCTCTTTGTATCCTGGAGGGAGCAAGGAAGGGATGTCTTTTGGGGCAGCCATTTGATCCTGAGAATGTTCCGGAAGAACTGGTGAACTGGGATAACAGGACACTTAGCGGCAACTATGTAAGGGTTGCACAGACTCTTCATATTGAGGATGCACTTGCTAAATATGAGAATCCGGTTCTTATTGTTCACGGTGATGCAGATGAAGCTGTGCCTGTAGAAGACTCAATTGATGCAGCACCAAAATATAAAAAATGTAAGCTTGTTCTTATTAAAGGAGATACTCATTGCTATGACAACAGCCTTGATGAGGTTATAGATGCAGTAAAAGACTTTATGAAAGAGCAATTGGCACAAGTATAAAATAAACGTAAAAAAGTTTTAAAATTTTTGTTGACGTTTTGCTTTATTCTTGCTATTATAAACAAGTCGTCGCGAGAGAGATGCGGCGACGGTTCGCGGAAGTGTCGGAATTGGCAGACGAGCAAGACTAAGGATCTTGTGACTGTTTATGTCGTGTGGGTTCAAGTCCCATCTTCCGCACTGGATACGA
>NZ_ATVR01000051.1 GCF_000420825.1 Butyrivibrio sp. AE2015
GATAACCATAAAGAAGTATTATGGGTACTCTTTATCTATGGGTGGAGGATAAGCTGCTTTGCCCTTTGGAGGATAAAGTATGTTGCCCGATGATATAGTACTTTTTTTCTTCTTGTTTTTGGGGATTCTGTAAAAGTACTCATGAACCCTTATTTTACTGAATTCTTTTAAAACGAATTATTTTGAATTATATTGGATTTTTGCTTTTATTTAGTTTTTGGGAAGGATTTGGGACAAATCTGGGAGCTTTTTGGGGAATTAGATCTTATTGACGCTTCACCTGTCAACTAAGCAAAGGAGGAGCGAATCTATGCGAAAGAAGAACTACAAGGGACGAGTCACTAAGAGGTACTTACCAAAATGTAATGACATCTGCAGAACCTACGATCCTATCATGACTGCTTATGCAGATCTTGTATCTAAGATGGAGGAAGTAGAAGAATTCAGATGTAATGTCTATCTGGAAGGTCTTACGGAGGGTGATTATACTACTGACTTTCTTGTCAAAATGAAAGACGGAACCTTCATGGTTCGTGAATGTGTCTATCGAAGTCGTATCACGAAACCCATGCATTATAAACTACTGGAGCTTTCAAGGAGCTATTGGCTACATCGTGGGATCGTAGACTGGGGGTGTGTGATCAATGAAAAGAAATGAGATCTATACCCATGATGATCAGATTTATAGGATTCTGATCGTAAAAGAAGATAATTGCCTTGTCATTGACTGTAAGAATAATACAATGCCCATCTGGAAGCCTGTAACGACTTTTTGGGACGCCTCTATCATGACAGATGAGGATTTATATACCCTCTTGGATTTTAAGCCTGTAGAGGACGATATGGTGCCTCCAGAACGAAAGAAGGTCATGCATGAACGTTATACCATGATCGCACCTGTCTTATCGTTCATTGGGGATGAGAATACCAGAAGCCATGTCATAAATATAATTGCTGCTGAGAATAATATTTCGAAGCAGAGTATCAGAAGCTTCTTGAAGAAATATCTGGTGATCCAGAATATCCAAGTGCTGCTTCCAAAAGAGCGGGAGTATGGTACTGCTCTCACCAAAGATCAGAAGAATATGCGTTGGTCGTTAAACAGATTCTTCTACACCTTTGAGAAAAACTCACTAAAAACCGCCTATGTGAAGATGCTTAAAGAGAAATATTGTGATGAAGCTGGTCAGCTTTTGGATACCTATCCCAGCTTTTATCAATATCGCTATTTCTATCGTAAGACACGAAAACTGGAGAATTATTATATCTCTCGTAACGGTCTGACCAATTATCAGCGTAATGACCGTCCATGCGTGGGTGATAATGTGCGTGTATATGCATCAGCACCTGGACTTGGAATGGTTGATGCTACTGTCTGTGATATTTATTTGGTCAATGAATCCGGACAAGTAGTAGGAAGACCAATCTTAACCGCCTGTGTGGATGCTTATTCTGGTATCTGTATGGGATATTCTCTTGGATGGGAAGGTGGAGTTTATTCGATCAGAGATATGACTTTGAATATCATCGAAGATAAGGAGAAGCTCTGTCTTAAGCATGGAATCCATATTGATGAAGCAGCATGGCCTGTTAATAAGCTGCCTGGACGAATCATATCAGATCAAGGGAGTGAATATATCGGCTATACCTTTGAACAGATCGCTGAGCTGGGTGTAACATTAGAAAATTTACCACCCTACCGCCCTGATCTCAAAGGACCGATTGAGAAGTTCTTTGATGTGATTCAGAACCTCTACAAGAAGAATCTTAAAGGTAAAGGAGTCATTGAACCAGACTTTCAAGAGCGTGGTGCTCATGATTATCGCAAGGACGCCTGTATAACCATGCAGAACTTTGAGAAGATCATATTACGGTGCATTATCTACTATAACACCGCCAACATTCTGGAAGATTATCCTTTTACGGAGGATATGCTGGAGAAGAACATAAAGCCATATTCTAATGCTTTGTGGGATTATGGCTGCTCCCTGTCTGGAACCAATCTGATCAGTACGAACAAAGAGCGATTGACCCTCTGCCTGTTGCCAAGAACGCTTGGAACATATACGAGATTCGGATTATCCGTCAATAAACTGCACTATAAAAATGAAGCCTTTAAGGAAAAGTATCTGACTGGTGGAGAGACAATCGTTGCCTATGATCAAGATAATTCAAACTATGTTTGGGTGATCGAAAAAGGAGAATATATTCGATTTGAGCTTATAGAGAGCCGATTCAAGGATAAGTCTGTGCATGATGTGCACGATGTGCAAGAGCTTTCAAAGAGAATTATCAGAGAAGAAAACCATAATAATCTGCAAGCAGAGGTCAGTCTTGCTACCCATATTCAAGACATCGTGGATACCACTGCCATAACTATTGATAGCGGTATCAAGGGAATAAAGGATACACGAAGAACAGAAACAGTCAAAGAGCATAGAATACACACGAAGGAGGCTGGCCTTATATGAGTGATATCGCATATGAAAAACTGTTACCGCCTTTAATGTCAGGACAGACTCTTATCGACAGGATCAACAATTATCCTGACTATGATGAAATTATCAGAGACGCTGAGCAGTATGAGCGGCTGGATAGCCTTGCTGACATTTACAGAGTATATTATCCGTTCCCAATGTCCGTTGAGATATATAGCAAGCTGTATCTTTCAACAACGTTATCTCTAAAGAAAAAGAACACAAAACTTGCTATACAACAGAAAAATGATACTTACAGATCTATGATTGGCGACAGACAGTATCATGGCATTATTGGTGGAGCTGATAGCTTAACCATAGTAGGTACTTCTGGTATCGGTAAGACATCAGCGATCCAGACAGCTTTAAATCTTATCTCTGGCGGACAGATCATTGAGATAGAGAATCCTTTTGTGAAGATCATACCCTGTCTGCAAGTGCAATGCCCGTATGACGCATCCCCGAAGGGCCTGCTTCTTGAAATACTGCGTAATGTTGATAAAGCCATTGGAACGAAATACCATGAACGGTCTCGAAAAGATTCTGATACTACAGATGTTCTTATCGGGACTGTAAGCCAGGTATGCCTTAATCATGTTGGACTGCTTGTTATAGACGAGATTCAAAATGTATGGGGAAGGAAGAGCGGCACAGTTCTTATGTCGATGATCATACAGCTGATTAATTCCTCTGGAATCAGTATCGCTATGGTTGGTACGGAGGAATGCATACCCTTCTTTGAAGGGGCTGCTCAGCTTGCCAGACGTTCTCAAGGATTAAAATATAGTGTTCTACCCTATGATTACTATTATGAAGATTTCTGTAAGAGAATATGGCATTACCAATATGTTAAGGAGTACACGCCTGTTGATGCTGGGATTATGGACTGGCTGTACGAACATAGCGGAGGCATCATTGCAAATGTGGTATCTTTACTGCATGACGCACAAGAGATCGCTATCCTTGACGGTTATGAAAAGCTGGATCTGATCTCATTAAATATGGCATTTAAAAACAGAATGTCATTCATGCATAAGTTTATAGATACCGCAGAGCCAGTATCGCATCCAAGGGAGAATAAGAAGATCGAACCTTTTGAGGAGAAGGAGCTGGAGGAGTACCAGTCTATCCTTGATATGGTCGAAACAGCAAAGAACAGGAGCGTTGATCTGCTTGATTATCTCATGAGTCATATTCATATCGAGGAGGTATCTGTCGAATGATCGGTTACTTCCCAGAATTATATGAAGATGAGCTTGTTTACAGCTGGATTGCTCGTTATCTTGTGCATTCTGGTTACACTTCTGCTGCGGATGCTTATCAGGATTTATTTTTCAATAAGAAGCTCAGACCATCTGTGGAGCTCATGAATAATCTGATCGATGACGCTAAATCAGTCATGACAAAGTATATGTCCATGGAGGAACTGATCTATAACCATACCCTATTTCCAGAGTATGGACGTTTCATAGATCCTACGAAGCGTGAGAGACTTGTATCAGAGGCTGACTTTTCAAGAGGGAACTGGATCAACAGTCTTATGATACCAGTAGCAACAGGAGAGCGATATCTAAAGTACTGCCCCTTATGTGCAAAGGAAGATCGTGATAACCATGGTGAAGCATATTGGCATCGAAAGCATCAGATCATAGGAATTAAGATCTGCACGAAGCATAAGGTCTATTTGCAGGATAGTGATGTTTTGATCAACAGGAACCTTACCAGACTCAAGGCGGCTGAGATAGTCATTAATCGGATGACTGTCATAACGAAATGTGAAGATAAGGTTATTATGAATCTGGCGTTTTACATGGCTTCTGTATTTGGCTCTTCAAAATATAGCCATGATCATATTGGAAAATACCTTAACAGACATATCCCATCCAAGTATATTCATGATAATGGAAACCATAAGGCGTATGAGCTTTATGAGGACTATACTGCTTATTATCATAGTCTTGGAGCGGAAGGTCTTATGAGTATCAACAGCATGAGTAGGATTCTGAGAGGACATAGCGGTACATTTGGTAATATTTGTCAGTTGGGATTATTTTTCGGCGTTGATCCATCAAATCTTTTGGATAAAGGCGATGAAGGTCAAGACGATGATATTTTTATACGAGTATCAGAATTAACAGGAGAATCCTTAGAACGAGTACATATCATTGGAGAAGCCATTATTGATGAACTTAAGAAGGACAGCGTACTGTTCATAAAAGAAAAACGCCATGAGGATAATATCGACAAAGAAGATCTTGCCCTGTTACCATCTGTGGAAGCCACTGTAAAGAATATTTACGGGGAAGGTGATGATCGCCCTCGTAAGATCTCTTTAAACGCTATCAGTAAACCTCTACATGTAGATATCCATAAACTCAAGAAGATGGAACGGTGCATGGCAGTGATAAATCAGCACTACGAATCACAGGAAGAATACTGGGCTAGAGAGATAGTCTGGGCGGTAAAGATGATCGAGAAGAACGGAGAGCCCCTTAATGAACGGCATATTAGAAATCTGACTAATCTGCGACATGATAATATTGTTGATAGTTTGGATGCTCTTGAGCGATTCGATAAGGACATATATTTGAAAATACAGGATTGTATAAAGTAATGCCGGGGAGGTTCCTCCCCGGCACGTATGATAATTTATCTCCAATCGTTATATTCGGTAATAAAGTTTTCGGCCTGAGTCATTTGTTGCTGTGATTGAGTTTGTGGTGTTGGTTGTTGTACAGATGGAGATGTCTGTGTTTTTGCAACATGTTTAGAATATATACCACGCAATACATACATATGGTCGTTAAGTTCGTTCATTCGTTCCAGATATGCACTTACCCTATGATAGGTAAGAGTGACGAGCATCCTGATAATGGTGTCTATCTCCTCTTTATCGAGATCGAAATTCTTAACGCATAATACTGCATTTCGGATTAGCTCATTCTTTTTAAGCTGAAGAGCCTGCTTTTCTTCTGGTCGCAGGCAACCATTTGATGGTTTTTTGGTCATTGCTTTGTCCTCCTTAAAATATAATATTTTATAATAAGGAGATGTGTGCTATTATAATGGCATCGGAATTATATAGACACATCTCACATTATTACTGTGGTTGAGATGTAACAGGAAGTTCTACATTAGCAATCTGGGCGGATTGCATATGAGGGACTTCTTTTTTTTGATCATCATACACTTGGATTGTTTTGAGAAATCCATTAATATCAAATCCTGTGCGTTTTTCAGAACTGTTTGGATCCTTCTCCGTATGTGATGCTGGTTTTTCGACCTGATGTATTCCTGGTTGCGGAGAGGGAATAGCGATGGCCTCATCTGGGATGCTATATCCAACCAAAACATTTCGTTTGGTTGCTCCATGGAAAGTCGCACTTTTTTGCCAGATTCCCTTTGCCTTAAGATAACTATTCAATTTATCTTTACCCATAGGGACAAAACCATTATCACTGCACCACGAATCATATATTGGATAAAACTGAGACAGGTAGCTGCAACCGCCGTTAGGATTTTTGATCATCTTATCATCGAGGAATCGATCAAATATCTGCCCTGCTGATTCAAAATCTGCAACTGCATCTGTTACCGCTGCTGGTTCATTAAAACCGTTTGTTGCCATACGGGAATAACCTTCAACACATTTCCATAAAAAGGCTTCCAAGATACTGTCTTCCTTCAAAAGCGATTTGAGGTTCTTATTTTGCTGGTTGTCATCAAAGTGACGCTTGAATGGGACAATCTTCATACGTTTACTAATGATTATGCTTTCGTCTGAGATTGTGAGTTTACTATTAGTAGCGATAAAAATCTTAAAAGTAGGAGAAAACTCTTCTTCGACTGAATAGAGCGTACGAGCAGTAATAGTATCATTCCCAGTGATTTCCTTTATTTTATTTTCATCAATCTCAAGATTTACGTTTGGTTCATTA
Organism: Butyrivibrio sp. AE2015; assembly: GCF_000420825.1. Taxonomy (GTDB): domain Bacteria; phylum Bacillota; class Clostridia; order Lachnospirales; family Lachnospiraceae; genus Butyrivibrio. Next base: position 6,416 of record NZ_ATVR01000051.1, read on the forward strand.
CAGGTTACAAATCTTGCACCGTGCAGTCTGGCAATATCACTGGATGCTCGTGAACTGTTATAGTTCGATTTCCTAGCCAGTGATGAGATATCCATATTTTTGGAGTAGCCATTATTTGAGCCAAGCATGTATGCAAATGTGCCGAGTAAGGTTGACTTACCATTTCTTGTGGTCTCTCCTTTAAATACCCAGAAGCATTCTTGGTTATTAAGCCCTGTTAGGCAATAGCCAAATACCTCGTACATATAATTGATTAAGTCTTGATCTCCAGAGAATATCTCGTTCATAAACTTGTCCCAATTTGGATTAGCTGCATTAGGAACATAATTTACATTAGCGATTTTGGTGATCATATCCTCTGGATCGAAAGGCTGGAGCACTCCTGTAACAAGATTTAAGGTTCCGTTTTTGCAGTTGAAGAGATAATTGTTCGTATCAAAAAATGAGTCATCCACCACGTTTATATCTTTTGAATCTTGTAGCAATGTCTTCCGCTTTGACATTGAACCTAACGAAAGAGCATATTTCAAAAAATCATCTTCTATTGAGGTAGCATTATTCGTGATATATTTTACCAACTCAAGGGAAAAATCTTTCATTACTCTTTGTGAAAGGACACCGCTTTGATCAAGTTCCCAAAATTGATCGTTAAAATATATCCATCTTTCATGGTCTGTATTAAAACGGAGAATAGGATGCGTAGCCATTGCAAATACTCTGGACATACCCCTTTCGTTTGGTTCGTAAAGCTCAGGCTTTATAATTCTCAGTCTGTCAGCGATAGTGGGTAATTTATCAAGCTGAGTCTGGCTGGGCGTTTGGTTAGTTTGAAGAAGTTGATTAGTCTGATGCATTAGTATCACTTCCTTTCTTTAGTAGATAAGTGTTCATCAATAGTAACCTTGTCATATAGAACACGCCTTCCGATTTTGCGTTTGGCTCCTATTTGTTCCAAGAATTTAATGGCTGAGTTTCTGCCAAGTCCCAGATAAACAGTAGCCTCTGTTATAGACATCAATCGCTTTCCATCTGGAAAAGCTGATGTCGTAGGCTCTTTATTTACATTCATCTTGCAACCTCCTTATAAATATGATAGGTTTATCTAAAAGCCAATTCAACATAATTGGTTTTTGGATAAATTGATAATACAATATAAATACTAGCAATACTACGGGAAATATCAAAAATGCAAATATAACATAATTGATTTTTGGAGAAAATATGAAGCTTATAGATAATGGTAGAGAATATGTTTATACAATGCTTTCGGGAGAAAAGAGACCGTTAGAGTATGGATCGCTTTTAATAAGATTGGGAGCGGTACTTAAGAATATCATGATTGAGCAGTTATACTTATCGGTCAAGAAAGGAACGGATTACATATTTGATACAGAGCTATCTGAGGATTTCTTTATAAAAGCAAATATTACGGGAGTAATGGATAAGCGATTCTTAGATATTTTTTTTGAAGAGGATGCTAGTGCCCAACGAGAAATAATAATAGGAGTAATAAAGGAAGAAGTCACCAGAGGAGGATACAGTAACGGGTATGATGTGATTTCTAATATTCAAATATCCGATATTTTTGAAAAGATTCTTTTGGGAGAAAAAGTTGAATCTCAATATATATTTGAATTACTCGGCTTAGGTAAATTAGTGTACACACCTATACTAAATAATAAGAAGAAAATTGTTGAGGAAATCGAATTGACGACCTTGGGTCAACTTATAACCATGGAAGTAAAAAACGTCTACAATAAAAAGAATCCTGATTTGATATATAAGAGATGCATCATATGCGGGAATTTATTTGCTACATATAATCATCGAGGAAACCAAGAAAAACTATGTGATTATAATTACTCTACGGGACTATGTAAGAAGATCAGGCAGAAGGAATTGGACGAGAATAGAGACCCTTATATTGAGGTAGATAATAAGATAGTCAGAAGAATGTATAAAAAGAAAGATTATATAAATGCAGATATTGAAGAAATGTATATGTGGCAAGAAGAATATCTAAAAGCAATGAATCCAGAAAAGAATAATCTTTCTTTAGCGGATTATGAGAAAAAAGCAGATAGTACTTGGAACGGTATCCGCAAAAAAATAAATAAAGAAAATAAGAAGTGATGGCTGTGCATTTGTGCACACGATTTTATAACTGTGAAAATATTTTTACAACGTTAAGAGATCCGTGCACAAGTGCACAAGGTGGTACCGAAAAGTATGCACATCAAATGGGACGTCCCGAAAGGGTTTGTCCATAGATTTAGAGACCGTTTATCGGTCTTTTTTTATTGGTATCAAAATGTACACATTTAGGAACTCACAGAAAGGAGAACATTTTTATGAAACGTTATGGTTATCACAGAACAAGCACGAGGGAGCAGCATTTGGATCGAGGTATCGCTGAGATCACAGCTTACTGCGAACAGAACCAGTTGGAGCTGGAGAGGATCTTTACCGACCAGCAAACTGGTAAGAATTTCAACCGTCCCAGATACAAAGTCCTTAAAGAGGATGTCTTGCGGTCTGGTGACGAGCTGATCATCACAGAAGTAGACCGTCTTGGCAGGAATAAGCGGGATACCCTTAAGGAGTTACAGTATTTTCGTGATCATAATATCAGAGTGAAGATATTGGAGCTTCCAACAACGCTCATGGACACATCCAAGCTGGATAACACCATGGCTCAGATGTTGATGGAAACAGTCAATAACATGTTGGTCGAGTTATACGCTGCCTTGGCACAAGCAGAAATTGAAAAGAAAGAGAAACGTCAGCGTGAGGGTATCGAGGCAAAGAAGGCCAGAGGAGATTGGGATGATTACGGCAGACCGTCTGCTATTGATATAGAAGATTTCAAGATTCATTACCAGAGGGTTACTGACGGACAGATGCGTCCGACTGAACTTATGAAGCAACTTGGTATAAGCAAAAGCACCTATTATCGTTATGTTGAGAGAATTAAGGCATAACAATGAGGAAAAAGACGATAAGAGCCAATAACATCCATGCTGATGTTTTATTGGCTCTTGCTTTTATTCTTGATTTTGGCGATTTCTATCAATTCTCGCTTATCTTTATCAGTTATCTTCTGAAAATAGTATAGTAGTTCTTTCTCAAGGTTTGTATGGTATTGATACTTCTTCTGGTTCTTTGGATCGTTGAAGTATTCGAGGTATGCTGCCAGATCATCGCTACTTTTAGATGGACCTGGAGCTTCATAGAAGACTTTTTCGTCAAATTCAATTGACAGGTGGAGTAGGTCATCGGCGGAGACATTATAAAGTAGAGCAAGTTTATATATTGTCTCTGGGGATGGCTTACGTCTACCGGTTTCATAATGCGAATAGGTTTGTCTTGTCGTCCCTAATGCTTCTGCTACATAATCCTGAGTATAATTGTTAACTTTTCGTAGCTCTTTGAGCCTTTGAGGTAACAATGAATTTGTCATAAATCACCACCTTTATACCTTTTTTAGTATAAATGTCGGCATATTTTTTCATTCAACGTTCTGTATCATTTTGACAGCAAACATGTTAAGATTAAGTATCATTATGACGATATAAAAGATACAAAATGTTGCATCTCGCTAATCATGCTACTAATTGAGGTGTCTTATGGTAATTAGTCATAACTTACTGGCTATGAATGCCCAGAGACAATTTAATATAACTGGAACCCAAAAGAAGAAATCTACTGAGAAGCTCGCATCTGGCTACAAGATCAATAGAGCTGCCGATGATGCGGCTGGTCTTGCCATATCCGAGAAGATGCGTAGGCAGATCAGAGGGCTTGATCAGGGTGCTCGTAACACCCAAGATGGAATATCCCTTTTACAGGTGGCTGATGGAGCATTAAGTGAAGTTCACGATATGCTTCATAGGATGAGCGAGTTGGCGGTTCAAGCAGCGAATGATACAAATACATCTGATGATCGTGCTGCTATTCAGCAAGAGATAAACCAGATTGTATCGGAGATAGATCGAATAGGCAATGGTACGGAGTTTAACACAAGGAAACTTTTTAAGGGAGAACCAAGGGGAACAGATGAAACAGGCAGAAAATATAGAATAGAGTATGAGACCATAACGACAACATATACGGAAACGGTTGAAGACATTAATACTTATACAGAGACTGTTCCAGCTCATTATGGGGTGTCTTCTATAAGTGCTAGTGGTCAGCTGACAGATACATCCAATAATAGATTTTTACTGACTGCAGATGAAACAGGCTTGCACATTAATACGGATTTATATAAATGGAGTGAAATCTATTCGTCGGGAGGAGATGCACTTAGTTCCCTAGGACAATATCAGAGTTATAACATTGCATATAATGGGAGTACCATTACGATAAATACAGCGGACTGCACGGATATTAAGAGCCTTATAAACTCTTTGGATGGTGTGGAAATAGATTATACAGAGAATTCGAGAAGTGTTACATCGCCCATAATATCTATATCTGCAGACCCTTTTATTGTTTCGGATCCAAGAACATGGACTATTGATAGCAATGACAATACGACCATTTCTATTTCTGCAACAGATAATGCAATATTTTTTAAAAGCGGAAAGAAAACTGTAGGTACAGTACCATGGTCAAGGGTTAAGTATACAGAAGGAACAGATACTGTTGATGTAGAGTTAAAGCAATTTCCTATTCCAGTGAGGTTTACCTTAAATAAGACGGATAATTATGAAGAGGATTTTAAAGGTATACTACAAAGTGGAGCACTTCCATCTATTGTCTGTCATGGAGATTACAAATATAGTGCAGCTAGTAACTATAGTATAACCGTGAACGGAAGCCAGACTTATAATATGGGGGTCTACAATTTGGAGGAGGCTCTTGCAGATATTGGATTTACAGGAGGTACGGTTGTAGAGAATAAAAAAGCCACAGGTACTATTTATTCACATGGGGTGCATGATATATATTTTGATCTCAATGTATATGGTAGTAGCAAAAAAATGAGATTCTATTTGGATGATACTGGAGATGTCAGGCTGGATAGAAATACAAACGCTGGAGAGTATTTTTTCTATAGATTTTATTATCAAAATCAGGATAAGACTACAAGCAACGCATATGTCGAAATACCAATAAAATATAATTATGATATGTCGGCAAGCGAAACCAGAAAAGATCTTTATCATCGAAATGTCTCTATAAATTTTGCTAGTGAATACACTCCACAGAGTATAGATTTGGGAGCCAGCAGCGGGGTTGTTACAACGAAAAAATATTCTATAGATGGTCTAAATGATGCTCCAGATGAGACTATTACACGGGAAGAAATCACATATCATGATGAAGAGAGGACAAGGGAAGAAGTAATTGAGAAAAAAGTTTATATAGACGATGATGAAGAGGACATCGAACAGCGTGAACTTTGGATCCAATCAGGGGCTGAAGTTGGTGACGGAATGTTTATTACGATAGGAACTATGAACGCTGGAATATTAGGTGTCAATAATATTCGTGTTACCTCACATGATGATGCTGGCAAAGCAATAGAAGCAGCATCAGAGGCGACAGAAATAGTATCAGCACTCAGATCCAATATAGGTGCTCAGCAGAATCGTCTTGAGCATACATTTAAGAATGTTACTAACATCTCCGAAAATACACAGGCTGCTGAATCTCGTATAAGAGATACGGATATGGCAAAGGAGATGGTAGAACTCTCCAAGCATAATATTCTGGAACAAGTGGGAACATCTATGATAGCACAGGCAAATCAGTCAAACCAAGGCGTATTAAGTTTACTACAATAGAATAATCAGGAGGAAACGGCATTGATTGGATGGATTTTAGCTGGATTGGCTGCTGCAACTGTATATACAGCAGTTAAGGAAAATGAAGGTGGAAATAATGGGAATACATCGGCAACTAAACATGGAGTCAGTCCATCATGGGAAGTAAAAACAATCTCTATGTCAGAAGATCCGCCTTCAATGGATGTGAAACCATATATGACAGATAATTTCTATATTGGTAGCTATTTATGTCCTTGTTGTAGAAATAACATGTATAAAACAGTGTTTAGAATGGGCGGTGAAGAGTATATATCTGTAAACGGAAAGTTGCATATTATGAAGCGATTATTCACATGTCCACATTGCCTATCCTTTTATGCACCAATAGAAGGGCATAGACTCTCAGACGGTAGTGTATATTTTCTGCAATGCAAATACTCTGAGGATTATATTCCTCTTATATCGCATTATAATTCAGTTGGTACAACGCAAGGAAGACCAGATGCGTAGATTGTTAATGTAACATAAAACTACAGCCGCCAGTATATAGGAAAAATCATATATATTTTTTGAGGCACCTAGTCATTATATTTATAAGTGCTTCTTTAGTTCGAGCCCCCACCCCCTCTGACACAGTGAGACCGTTGTAAAGGTTACAGATGTAGCCGACACAACGGTCTTTTTTATTGCATCAAATGGCGGTGGAAAAACAATCATTCATTTCAAAATCGAAAGGAGAACTCATTATGAAGACATTCAGAAAACCCACAATCAAGGCAACTGTAAACTACGATCCTGCTCTGTTAAAGAGCAATCACATCTATCTTGCAGCTACTGACAACGAGAAGATCTATGTCGATGATCTTTTCCAGCAGATGCCCCTGTACGTAAGAACATATCTGCTTCTTCACGAGGAAGGTCATATTATCGCTGACCATCCTCATAAGCGTGATCTGTCACAGGAGCTGGAAGCAGATTCATATGCAATAAAGAAGATGAACAGATTCCTTGTTCATAAGGCTATGCTCCATGTTATGTCCGTATTCATGAAGATTGACTGGACTGTAGCAGCAGAATACATGGTTAGACTGTCTGATCTTGGTTATTCAAAAGCGAAGACCATGTATATCATTGCCCCTAACGGTCTGCGATTCAATGTGGAAACGATCCGTCAGTATCTTTAAGAATTATTGTCCTGAGCAAGACGTTAAAAGGCTTATTTCTTATGCCTAGAATTAGAAAGGAGCTGGGAGAGCAATCAAATCCAAAGGAAAGGAGGAAGCTGATCATGAAGTTTATCTTTACCGTACTTCTTCTGACGGTGCTTTACCGCCAGAGATATCGCATCTATAAGATGATCAAGTGCATGGTATGTGCATGTGTAGCTTATTATGATGCATGGAAAACTGAATAATTCTTTTAAAATGTCGTGCACAGCGTGCACAACACGCACATGTGTAAGATGTGCAAATGTGCACGACTATCTGTAACTATTTTTATTTTTTCAATCAAGTAGATCTACGTGCACAGATGCACAGAAAGGAAATTATTATGAAGAACAACAATTTTGATTCCATTAACGCAGCAGCTAACAACAATTCTGAGAATAACGGAGGTATGATCATGATGAACGCAACAATTAAGACTATGGACGTATTTGCACAGGTAGTTAAGGAAGCAGTAGAGGCATCCCTGGGTGATGGATATGAGGTTTCTATCCATGAGGTATTGAAGAACAATGATACCCATCTCACTGGTCTGACCATCAGAACTGAGGAGAGCAATGTCGCTCCGACCATCTATTTGGAGGGCTCTTTCGAGAGATATAAGGCTGGTGATGCAGCTGTTCCTGTTATCGTATCGGAGATCCTGTCCGTATATGAGAGCCATAAGACCACGATGTCTTTTGACGCTTCACTGGTTACAGACTTCTCTGCCTGCAAGGAGAGAATCTGCTACAAGCTGGTGAACGCTGATCGCAACATAGAACTGCTTGCAGATGCTCCTCATATCATCGTGTGTGATGATCTGGCGGTCCTTTTCTATATCTTGGTATCCAATGATGGAGAGGGTACTGCGACCATCACTGTCCGCAACAACATGACTGATCTCTGGGGAGTGGACGAGGACGAACTCTTTAAGATCGCCCTTCTCAATACCCAGCGTTTGTTCAGAGGATCAGTAATGTCTATGGCATCGGTTATGATGGATCTTCTTTCTGACCGTATGGACGATGAGTATTCAAGCGAGTTCTTTGATATGGTCGTATCAGAGGACATGGTGCCGATGTATGTCTGCTCGAATAACCAGAAACTCAATGGTGCTGGAGTGATCCTGTACAAGGATCTCTTGAAGCAGTTCGCTGAAAAGACTGGAAGTGATTTCTATATCCTTCCTTCATCAATCCATGAGACGCTTTTAGTACCTGTATCTGATCAGATGGAGGTTGAAGCCTTAAGAAGCATGGTGCGTGAGGTTAATGCTACCCAGGTCGCTCCCGAAGAAGTACTTTCTGATAACGTGTATATCTACCGCAGAGAGGACGATAAGATCAGCCTTGCGTAATTAAGTGCTGGTTTCTCACTACCGAAGCCCTAAGACCGTAATAGGTCTTATTTTTTTGCCTTCAGAAGGGAGTGATGCCTACTGGCAGATAATATTTTGTTTTTTGTAATAAGGATGCTTCTCTGGACAGGTCTTTATCTTACTTTTGATAAAGACCTCCAGAGCATCTGGAGTCTGTTGAAACCAAATAATTCCAAATCAAGAAAAGGAGACATAGCTATGTTTGATAAGAAAGAAATGAAGAAGATCAAAATGAATAAGGTTGGTGAGTACATGATGAACGGTGAGCCTGTATTTATGGTCATGGTGGACGGTTCTCTTGTGGAGATCAAGGGTGCTTCTGATATGGAGACCATATTCTTCCATAACCTTACTGGTGGTTCGTTTGCGGTATATCGCAAGAAGTTTGAAGGTATCGGCAACTTTGCCAAGAGCATAAAGCTTGGTGGATGGACGCTCTCTATCAACCATGAGAAGAAAGGCGGTGATGTAGATGTGCTTGATGCAGGGAAAGAGTGTTAGTCCAGAGATAGCTGGTATCTGTAATCGTTGTTCACTCTATCTAAATACCTGTATGCCCGTAGTGGATCATGGTTTTCTTTTTGGAGAGTGTGACAACAATTATTGCTGTGAATGTCCTTATTACGAGGACTGCGGTACTTATGGAGAGGAGGTGAAGACCTATGCGTACCAATAATTCTTTGGCTGTAAAAGCTGAGTATGATGCAAGAAGATTATATCTTGCGACTGCTCCTATTGGGATCGTGGAGCTTTTTGAGAAAGCAATCCAGCTCATGCAGTATGTAACTGACAACCGTATTACGAAGGAGGAAAACGCCAATGAGCAACGCTGATAAAATAAAAGCAGCCCTCAATCGTATTAAAGAAGGTTTGGCGACCATCAATACTGACGAGGACTGGATATCGTTCTTGCGATTTCAATCTTTATTTTATCAGTATTCCTTTGGTAATACAATCATGATTTTCTTACAGAATCCAGAAGCTACTTATGTCATGGGCTATAAGGCATGGAATAAGCTGGGAAGGTATGTAAGAAAAGGAAGCAAGGGGCTGGCTATACTGGCCCCTTGTGTTAAAAAGATTGAAGTCTTTAAAGAACCAGAGAATAAATCGGAGTATCACGATCAGGAGGGCGAGAAAGAAACCAAAAAAGTATTATCTGGTTTTCGGATCGCCTATGTTTATGATATAGCAGATACTGATGGATCAGATGAAATGCTGCCAGTACTCGTTAAGGGGCTATCTGGTAACTCAGAATCTGAGCGTGAGATATTCATCCGGCTAATGAAGGTTATTTCGAAAGAGTTTATAGTACAAGAAATCACTGGTACTGCAAGTAAGGGCAGCTATAATCTTGAAACTGGTATTATTACAGTCCGTTCAGATCTAGAGTATCTCCAGCGTATCAAAACATTATTACATGAAACTGCTCATGCATATGATTTTAAAATGAATCCTGAAGAGGATATTCCAAGAAACCGTCGCGAACTCATCGCTGAATCGGTGGCAATGGTGGTCAGTATGCGGTTGGGGCTTGATACCAGCTCCTACTCTTTATCCTATATCCAGTCATGGCTGAAGAATAAGGAGGAATTGAAAATCATAGCTGATACCGTTCAAAAGGTATCATACAAGATCATCAATATGTTGGCGGAGTCAGAGGACTCCGCCTTTTCTAATTTAAAGGAAAGTGAGGATTAAGAATATGAATGCAAATATCTTAGTGGAAACTGAAGGCTTATCTCATGAGGAATGGTTACGCTGGCGTAAGAAAGGTATCGGAGGATCTGATGTATCAGCGATCCTTGGTATCAATAAGTGGACTTCTGCTATTGAACTTTGGCTGGACAAGACCAATCAGAAGAATGACCCCGTAGAAGTAAACGAGGCCATGGAGTGGGGAACGATACTGGAACCCATTATCAGAGAACACTTTGCTGCTACCACAGGTAAGACTGTCATGGAAGTGAAAGCTATGTTACAGCATCCTGATCACCCGTTCATGATTGCTGATGTTGATGGTGTGACCACTGACGACAACGGTAATCCAGCTATTCTGGAGATTAAGACCGCTAGTGAGTATAAGCGTGATGAGTGGTTGGAAGGAGTTCCTACCTATTATCAGACCCAAGTACAGCATTATCTCTGCGTAACAGGAGTATCCAAGGCTTATGTGGCTGTTCTTATCGGTGGTAATACATTTCGTGTTTACGAGGTGGATGCTGATCCAGAGATCCAGCAGATGCTTATCGCTGTAGAGAAGAACTTCTGGGATAAGGTTCAGAATATGGTCAGACCAGACATGGATGGGTCAGACGCTGCTAAAGCTCTTCTTGACCAGATTTATCGTGGTGGTGTTGAAGAGGAAATCATCTTACCAGAGGAAGCTGTTGAATGGGTGGATGCATATATTGAAGCTTCAGCAGATGAAGATTCTGCTAAAGCCAAGAAACAAGAAGCGTCTAACCATTTGAAGGAAATCATGGGTGACTATGACAAAGCTTCCTGTATGGGACACAGCATCAGCTGGAAACCTGTTACCTCAGAGCGTCTGGATACCAAAGCTCTTAAAGAGAAGGAACCAGACGTTTATGCGAAATATGCAAAGTCCAGTACCAGTAGGCGTTTTACTTTAAAATGAGAAAGGATAGGTGATCATTATGACGAAGCAGATGGATCTTAAGGCGTTGTTAGAAAGCAAGATGGGGAATATCCAGCCTATTGAAGATGTACAGCAGTCTATTGACGCTGTCGAGAGGAATATCCCTCGTAATCTGATGTTTTCAGAGGAATCAACAGAGTTTAAGCCAGAGACGAAGGCTGTTACTGCTACTACTGCAAGAGGACTGACTGTTGAGGAGGCTAAGCAGTTTGACGATGATATGAACAGATTCATTGATACTGTTCTGATCTCTGGTGTAGATTACGGTGTGATCCCCCACTGTAATAAACCCACGTTATTAAAATCTGGTGCAGAGAAGATCATGAATTATCTTGGTCTTATCGCCAGGACAGAGGTGGTCAATCGAGTGGAGGATTATAATACTGGATTCTTCTCCTACGAGTGCAAGGTTTTCCTGATCGATTACAATGGCGTTGTTAAGGGAGAAGGAGTAGGTATCTGTAATTCTCGTGAAGGACGCTATGCAAAACAGAACGGTTACGCTGTTCAGAACACTGTCCTCAAAATGACCAAGAAGAGAGCTTTGGTAGATGCTGCCCTTAATGTAGGTAATCTGTCAGCTCGCTTTACACAGGACGTAGAGGATATGAACCTTGAACCAGAACAGCAGCCTGTAGGAAGAAGCGTTGAGGAATTACGATCCAATAATAATACTTCCTCTGCTCCTAAGACTGAAAGACCCGCAACACAGAAGCAGATCGCTTTCTTGGAGAAGCTCATGGATCAGCATGGTACATCTGCTGAATCCATGAATAAGTATGTCTCCCAGCAGTACGGTGTGGATGACTACCATAAGATAAGTGGTTATCAGGCATCTCAGCTCATAGAAAGATATAAATCTTTAAGCTAATAAGAGAGGCATGTAATGAAAATGGTGGGTGTGTCCTTTATTAGGATATGCCCACCATATATTTTCGCCGAGAGAGTACCTGGTCTATATACCGATTTTTGATCTTTAGAGAAAAAAGTGTAATCTGAGGCACCGTTCTTAGCCTATTCTTATATGTCTTTTGGATGGAATTTTCCCTTAAAATGTTTGGTGTCTTATCATGCTCTTATAATATATATACATGCTCTTTTGAGAAAATGTGTAAGGGTCAGCTATTTTTTGACGATATAATTTATAATATGGTTTTATAGAGCCGTGCACATGATGCATATAGATGATAGAAAGAACAAAGGAGAAGGCAGAAGAACGTGAATGCACTTATAGAAGAAAGGGGTAAAGAAATAGTATTGAAGTATAGTCCCGAAATCTATGGAAAAGACGGTACTTTTCGTGTATAATCCATGCCATATACTACAAGGTTTATTACTATGTCCAAGGGCAAAGCAGGTTATCCTCCAAGGGGTAAACTGTCTTATCCTCCAAGAATTAAATAAAACAATAGTAACAGACCTTGAAACGGACTC
>NZ_ATVR01000052.1 GCF_000420825.1 Butyrivibrio sp. AE2015
CTGGTTTATCAATGTTCTCTAATACAAACTTTTTAAAAGCCAATGTAAACCTTATTGAAGTATCAGTAACTCGAAAAGTGTATGGATTGCTAAGTAATTCTGCTTTTTCAGCTTCAGTATAGTGATGTCTTGAACTCATAATAGTTATGCTCCTAATAATGAAAGGATAACATCCAGATGTGGTCATTAACAATAACACAATTGTCCGAAAACACGGTATTGCCTTCAAAAAAATGTATAAAACAGATTTTGGGCTGTATTTTAAATGGGTATTACCACATGAAAGTGGGTCTAAAGTGAATTGATATGTGTCCACTCTATAGGTAGTAGTTTATAGCTTTTATCGCAGGCATTTGGGCATATACGGCGATTATCCGTCCGCAGCCACCATTTTAACGGGTGGCCCGAGTCTTGAAATCGGCCTATATGCCCAATTTAACTTCGTGAGGGGTGGCTGGCCTCGTAAAAAGTTGCTATATGCCCAAAATAGTAAAAATCAGAGGTGGCTGGAAGCTTTCCAAAGCGCTATATGCCCAAACCATTATTCTTCACGATCATATGGACTGAATGGAATGGAACATAGAAAATTCGGATTGTCAAAGCGAATTGGGTATATAGTCATATTTTTTAGTTAACACATCCATCGACAGTATTTTCAGGAAGTGAAACTGGGCATATACGAGAAAAAATGGATTGCCACATCCATTGGATGAGTGAACTTTAGACATATGACCTCTATATAATGGTGTGGTAACCTCAAATAAGGCCGTATATGCCCAAAATTACAAGTCAAAAATCTTGTCGCATGGTGTCGTAAGCTCAAAAATCAGGCTATATTTCCAAAACAGAATCTTCGCTCTCTTTACATTGAAAGACGCAGACGCAGACATATAGTCACATACATCCTTGAAAGTAGCCATCCCTACTGTTCTCGGAGTCAGAGCCCGAGGCAATAACACCCAGCCACACCGAAGGTGCTCGCCATTGACGGGTTCTGAGGAAAACGCTACAATGCTGCATCCGACGGTGCGTGAAAATCTACTGTTCCCATCATCCTCACCGTCGGCTCGCAGGCCAAAGCGTTTTCCTCAGGTTCAGTCAATGGTGGCGTACGCAGCCGCAATCTAAAATTTTTAGAGAATTAGAGAAGTCACTTACGCATATACAAATAGAGAGGATTCTGATGTATGCTAATTGCATACATCAGAATCCTCTCCCTAATCTACAACGTAGAACCTCATTATTGGCTACAAAATAAATAATCAACTTTTCACAGCTCATCATTTTATTTTGATGCCATTCGTTTGCCACACTTTTTGCATTTTAGAACAGTTTTTTTCAAGACCTTAACATCGGTCTTCTCAAACTCATGGTCTCCGCCTTTGGGGCAGTTTCCCTTGCGCTTAGCGCCGCCAATTACATCCTCAAGATAATCGTCTGTTATTTCCATTCTTACATTTTTATTCTCATCCATTTTCGTACCCTCCATACTCATACGAAGTGTTCTATTAATCAACAAATTTCAAACCAATAATAACAATAGCCCGCATAGCTATGTATCATTTGTTATCCATTTATACGAATCAAAATGAATTTTGGCAATTCTGGTCAAGGACGATATTTTTTCAGGAGCTGCTTCATAAACAGTGGCTGAAATATAAAAATAAGAATGTATCCAACTATAAAGCAAATGACAAGAGAATGAAGAAACATTGGAAGGAATGAAAGCTGTGCCATCCCGCCGCTTTGTTTCATGACCATTGTATATGCAAGTAGTACCATTACAAAAGTCATAAGTGGTGTATAAATAAGATTTGAAATAAGACTGCTTAACAGGCGCTCTTTTATAGTACCCTGCGCAAATCCTGCCTTGCGGCAAACGTCACCGGTTATTTTACCGACAGGGACCACAAAACCAATGAGTATGCTAATGATTGCACTTACAATGAAACTAAAAATAAATCCAACAGGCGTAAAGTGCCCTGAAGAAAGTGTCCCGGTAAGTGCCAGACAAAAGCTCATAAGAATACCCATCCTGATTCCCATTTGTCTGCCAATCTTTTTCATCTGCTCATTCATAAGGCGCCTCCTTCTTCACATAAAACACAGTTGCAGCTATCTGATTATTATTTATATTTTATCATAATCGCGTCTACTATTAAATCTGCAATTACGTGTCGAAATAACCGGGCAATCCCTTATGAACTTTTTTCAAGTACATAGTCTGAATAGCTCATGCCGGTATATTTTTTAAAACACCTGCTAAAATAGTTGGGATCAGGAATTCCCACTTCTCCTGCCGTTCTATACATCTTATATCCAAGCTCTGCATAGCGAAGAGCCTTTTTCATTCGAAGATCTGTGAGATATTTGGCAAAATTTTTCCCGGTGTCAGCCTTAAACTTACGAGACAGGTAGCTTGCACTAAAGCCAAAGTTCTGAGCGATGAAAGTAAGATTAAGCTTGGGATCCGTGAAGTTCTCCATAACATACTTTTCTATAAGCTCAGTGGAATTTACCTCTTCATCATAATCGTCATTTTCGCCATCTTTATCCGGATTGCTTCTCTGTCCCTGATTATGTCTTGATGCATCAAGCTTTTCTTTTGCCCTCTCGAGAACCTTTGTGACTTCCGCTCTTACCATAGGTTTAAGCATATAATCAAAAACCGGCAGGCTCACACATTTTCTGGCATACTCAAACTGGTCAAATGCCGTCATTATTATGATGATAAGGTTAGGATATCTTGAAGTCGCAATCTCCGTAAACTCTATGCCATCCATAAAGGGCATTGAGATATCAACAAATGCTATATCCGGCCTTATCTCATCAATTACATTTATGGCTTCAATGCCGCTTGCTGCCTCTCCAACAACTTCCATTCCAAGGCTCTCGTAGTCAATCGCTGCCTTCATAAGTTTTCTTGCCGATTCTTCATCGTCAATTACCATAACTCTGTACACATTTCCCATAATAACCTCTCCCTGAAACATCGAACCCCTATATTGCCAAAAAACTAATATCCAATCCCCTGAAAAAAAGGTCAGCTCGTGGCCGGAATTACAAATTCAATTTCAGTATATTCCCCAATTTCACTCTTTATACTGACAACATCCTCTTTTCCGGTATAATACCTTATTCGCTCTATAGTCCCCCAAAGGCCAAAGCTCTCGGTATCAAGGTCATTTTTATCCTTCCTATCAAGAGAAAGGATCTGATCTATTTTTTCCTGTCTCATACCTATTCCGGTATCATGTACGATAATGTGCAGATTTCCATCCTGAAGTCTGCTGCTTATCTTTATTTTACCTCTTTCCCCCTTTAAACGTATACCATGATATATACTGTTTTCCACAAGGGGCTGCAGTATAAGCTTTGGAACCATAACTTCCTGAGTATTCTCTGCTATGTCATACTCATCATCCAATATGTCGCCATATCTTAGCTTTTGAAGAGAAAGATAATCCTTAACGATCCACACCTCTCTTGAAAGCGGGATTGCCCTGTCACCCTTACTTAAGAAATTTCTGTAAAAACTGCCCAAAGTTTCAAGGGCGTCATGAACATTTCCCGCACCTGCGTCCATGGCCATAAAGCCTATGGTCTCAATCGAATTATAAAGAAAATGCGGCTTTATCTGCTCCTGCAAAACTCTCATCTCTGCTCTCTGAAGAGTCTTTTCTTTTTCCATGAGCTTATCAATAAGGTCATTAACATGATCTATCATGCCGTTGTAATCGCCCTGAAGCATATCAAGCTCGCTGTAAGGCACTTCGACATTTATTTTCTTAAGCTCTCCCGACTGCCTGTTTGTTTCCATTGAATTGGACAATTCAAAGATTGGATCCGTTATAGTCTTTCTGATAAATGTTCCAACGAAAAATGCAAGTATAATGAATACTATCATCAAAAACAGCAGAATATACAGCATTCTGAAGGGAATTCCCTCTGTTCCGTAGGGTGAAACCCTGAGAATAACTATAGGAAGGTCACTTACTAGACGCCCCGACAATAGTTCTCTCTCTCCGTCTATAAAAACGTCCTCATGCCTTATGGATGTACTTACGAACTTATTGTCAAAAAAGTTCACATAGCTTTTATTTCCTGCAAGGAAAGTCCCATCACTTCCCATGATGCAGATGTTGTCATAACTAAGGCTTGCCAGCATTCTCTCAAATACCAAAGAGGAAATATTCATCATAAGGATTCCGGTTCTTTTCTGAGTGTCAATGTCATATATTGCTCTTCCAATGGTGACAACAGGGCGTCCGTCCTGCTTGGTCGCTATACCGTTACTGTTAAGGGAAACCACTACTCTGCCAAGGCCTTCATATATATCACCTTTCCATTCTTCACTGTTCATAAGTCCATAGTCATACTGATAGGTAAACCGGTTAGTTGCCAGCATGATCAGGTCTTCTCTGAAGATCATGACACTATCCACGCCCTCTGTTACGTTCAAAATGTCCATAACTCCATATCTGGCGTCGTTTATCATACTGATATCTACAGAGAGCATTTTTGCCCTTAAAAAAGTCAGAACCCTGTCATCTATCATTATAAGTCTCGAAAGAGATGTATATTTCTGAATATCGGAACTAATGTTACTTGAAAGGGTCTTAAGAACATTTTCAGAATCTCTGATGGCGTAGTCCTTTTGCTCCTGCCTAGTGATTATGTATGTTGAACACACAAATACGATGGCAGCAACAAGAACTATCCCAAAGATCAGCCTTTTAAGGCTAAAAGAAAGCGTATTTTGCTGTATTTTTTTCCTGTTAAGAATATGTTTCATTTCCCCAATATCCCCAAATACCTCTAATTTAACACCCATACCAATTATAACCGATTTTCTCCTGAAAATGTCCAAGCTTGTTAAGCAAATAGCAAAGAAGTATAATTGGATGACAATGCTTATTTTCCAGGAGGAATACCTTTTGAAAAAGTGGAGTTTTTCTTCAGAACATCTGATACCCCTTAGTTTTTTAGGAGCAATCCTCATAGGAACCCTTCTTTTGCTCCTTCCAATATCTTCAGCGCCCGGAAACACTACTGATTTCCTGACAGCTCTTTTTACAGCAACCACATCCGTATGTGTTACCGGACTTGTTGTAGTAGATACCTACAGCCACTGGAGCGTTTTTGGACAGGTCATCATACTGGTACTTGCTCAGATTGGAGGCCTTGGCATCATAACAGTAGCATCATTGTTTATGCTTGTTACCCGCAAAAAATTCTCAATGGGCCAAAGGATCATGCTCACAGATGCCCTTAACCTCAATGAAAGATCCGGCGTTTTAAAGATCCTTGTGCGCATCATTCGCGGCACACTGATAGTTGAGCTTCTCGGTGCTTTTTTTTATTCCATCACCTTCATCCCTCTTTTAGGATGCAAAAAAGGCATCTGGGCTGCGGTCTTTAACTCAGTATCTGCCTTCTGCAATGCGGGAATGGACGTTGTTGGTCCTACCAGCATGGGAGTTTTTAATTCCAATTCACTGGTTCTTTTTACCACAATGACACTCATTATTCTCGGAGGACTTGGCTACGTAGTCTGGTTTGACCTTTCTTCAGGCATAGTGAAGGGAGTCAAAAACAGATACTCTCCAAAACTTATATGGAAACGACTGTCTGAACACACAAAACTTGTTATTTCCATTACAGTTATCCTCATTGCTATTGGTACAATATCTTTCTTTGTGTTTGAATATAACAATCCGGGAACCATAGGGAATATGCCACTTTACGAGAAATACCTAAACAGTCTCTTTGAGTCAGTAACTCTGAGAACTGCCGGATTTTCAAGTTTCTCACAAAAATCAATGACTGATATATCCTGCATCATAGCTTATATCCTGATGTTTATCGGAGGCTCCCCTGTCGGAACAGCCGGCGGAATCAAGACTGTCACTTTTTTCCTGGCAACTCTTAATATTCTCAGCTATATAAATAACGATGATAAAAACCTTGTTTTTAACAGAAAAGTTTCCTATGAGCTTATGCGCAAGGCTACAGTAATCGTGGCTGTCAGCACCTTTACAGTTGTTATGTTCACACTTTTACTGATGGCAACAGATAAGTCACTTGGGGTCACAGATGCTCTTTTTGAGATAGTCAGTGCATCCGCAACAGTTGGTCTTTCCAGAGATGTTACAACGACTTTAAATGTAGCAGGCCGCATTATCGTAATTATATCCATGTACCTTGGAAGGATTGGCCCCATTTCCATGGCAATCTTTTTTGCCAAAAGAAAAACCAGGAATAATTCAGTTCAATACATCGAAGGCAATTTTTACGTAGGATAAAGGAGAATGACAATGAAAAAATCAGTTGCAGTTTTAGGATTGGGAAGATACGGAATCAGCCTTGCTAAGAGCCTTTATGAAATGGGTGCTGACGTCCTTGTTGCTGACAAAGATGAAGACCTAATAAAAGAAATGGCAGATTTCTGCACTGTCGGCGTAGTTGCTGACCTCGAAAATGAAGAAGAAATAAAGTCACTTGATATAAAAAACATGGACATTGTTGTCTGCGCTATGGGACGAAATCTGTCGGCCAGCATCATGTCAGTTGCAGTTGCCAAGGAACTTGGTGTTCCGCTTGTTGTAGCAAAAAGTTCCTCAGAAAGGATGTCTTCCATACTCAAAAAAGTCGGAGCAGATAAGATCATCATTCCTGAGGACTTCGGAGGTTTGCAATCTGCAAGAATCCTTATTTCAGATACTTTCATTGACTATTTCCAGCTGGATGAAAATCTCTCAATGGTTGAAATAAGACCAAGAGACAGCTGGATTGGAAAGAGCCTTTTGGAGCTTGATCTCAGAAAGAAATACAAGCTCAACGTTGTCGCTGTAAAAAACAGCCAGACAAAATGGGGCTTTATTGATCCTCAGAGAAAACTTACTTCTGATACCACTCTCCTTATAGTCATTGAAACAAATGAACTAAATAAAATAAATAAGGGCTGATCCTTATTTCTTTTACCCCTTAACGGCGCCAGCTATAAAGCTGGCCTGTATCTTGCCGCTAAGGAATATATAGAATATAAGGGTTGGAAACGTCGCTATTACAAGGGCTGCACCGATTGGCCCCCACTCTGTGGTATGCTGTCCGGAAAGTGCCTTTATACCTACAGGAAGCGTCCTGTGAGCTGAATCTGAGATAAATACATTTGCAAACATGAACTCGTTCCAGCACTGGAGGTATGAATAAACTCCGACAGTTGATACCGCAGGTTTCATAAGTGGAAGTATGATCTTAAAAAATGTTCCAAAAAGTCCGCATCCATCTATCCTTGCTGCCTCATCAAGGGCTGTCGGTATTTCAGCCATAAAACCGGAGCAGATAAGGATCGCCATTGACAGAGTAAACGCTGAATAAGGAACGATCAGTGTCGAATACTTATTAAGCCAGTGTAGTTTTGACAAGACTACGTAAACAGGCACGATTGATGCCTGAATTGGAATTGTCAGTCCCAACATAAAAAATGCATTTGCAAGTCCGCTAAATTTCCATCTGATTCTGGTTATCGCATAGCAGGCCATCATGGCTGCCATCATTGAAATCCCTATTGCAAGAGTTGTCACAAGAAGGCTGTTAAAAAAGTACAGCCCCATATTTCCTGTGTTCATGGCTGTTGCAAAGTTAGACCAGAGCCAGTTCTTTGGAAGGCCTATGATATTGCTTCCGAATATCTCATCATTTGACTTAAGCGAAAAAGTGAACATGAAATAAATCGGAAAGATATTGATCAGGGCCCAAATGATCAGAAATATATTTGTTATAACCTTAAGATAAGGTTTTTCTTCCTTAAGTGTGTAACTTTCCATCTTTAATCATCCTTTTCTTTAAATGCTGCTGTTATGAGAAGTGCAAAGGCAAAGCACAGGATTATGAGCATTACAGATATCGTGCTGCCCATTCCATATCTGTTTCTAAGGAACAGCATGTTCTCAAGAAGTGTGCTTGGAACCTCTGTTGACTGGAAGGGGCCGCCTTCAGTCAGGATCCTTACAAGGTCATAAGTCTTGAGTGAACCTGTGACAGCAAAAATAACGCTTACTCTTATGATCGGCTTGATTATCGGTATGACAACGTATCTGTCAACCTGCCATTTGGTTGCGCCATCAAGCATTGCTGCTTCTCTAAGATCTATGGATACTCCTTTTACTCCGGCGTACATAAGTAGCATATGATAGCCGATGTACTGCCACACCGTTGGAACAATGATACTTCCAAGAGCAGTTTTTACATCGCCAACCCATACATGCTTTAGATTCCCCATATTTATTGCATCCAGAAATCTGTTTAAAAGGCCGTAATCCGGATTGTAGATCTTAAGCCATAACTGACCTATTACAACTGTAGAGATCAGCACCGGCATAAAGAAAATTGACAGGAAAGTTCTTTCTCTTCTCGCTCCTCTTCCAAGCAAAAGCGCCAGTAAAAGCGCAAAGGGCAGCTGAACAAAGACAGAGAAAAATGCCAGGATCAATGAATTTTTTAAAGATGTCATAAATTTGATAGAACCGTTTGTAAACAGTTCAATGTAATTATTAAATCCAATGAATGTGCCTTCAGAAAAGCCATTCCAATCATATAAGCTCCTGTATACAGATACAGCAATAGGAGCTATCAGAATACTTATAAAAAGAAGTAGACCCGGGAGTAAAAATATAAAGATGGCAAAAGCTTTTTTTAGTTCTTTTTTTCTTCTCTCCCTCTCTACGTTTTTTTCTTTTTCCATACAAAAAATCCTTCCCCTATATCCCTTTTAAAAAAGGCCCTCCCTCTCTCTTAGTAAGGAAACAGGAAGGACCTTTATAAAACCAGTTATGAAAAAGTATTACTGAATATCTTTTGAAAGACCCTCTATGAACTGACTTCCATCAAGAAGGCAGCCATAAACCTGATCTACATATGAAAGATATGTATTAGCAGAATCTGCACTCATAGCTGTATCGCCGAAAAGAACCATTGAATCAGCGCCTGCAACGATTCCTGCTACAGTCTGTGTAAGTTCGTTAACTGAACTTGTATCGCCGTAAGGTGTCCAAGCTGGAAGTCCGCATCCATCAAGGTATCCATAGTGGCAGATGAGCTTACCAAGCTCAAATGCATAGTCAGCAGCTCTTTCTGCATTAGGTGAAGATGCTGCAACTGCAAGTGTATCTGAAGGTCCGCCAATGAGCTGTCCAAGCTTTGACTTGTCTGCGTTGATAACAGGGAACTCACCTACTTTTACCTTAGGGAAGAATTCTGCATTAGCTGCAAAGTCAGCGCAGTTCCATGTTCCGTTCATATAGAACGCATACTTGCCTGCCATGAAGTTGTTCTTAACTTCGTCGTTTGTAAGACCGATTCCTGAAGGATCGAAATATCCGTTAGTAACAAGGCTCTGGAATGTATCAACGGCGTCTGCTACATCCTGATTGTTCCATGTTGACTTTCCAAGGAATATATCATTAAGTGTGTCTGCTCCGGCACTCTTCTCGATAACTGACTCGAGGTACTCAGTTACGCACCATGTCTCCTTACCAGCGCATCCAAAAGGAATGATTCCCTTTGCTTTAAGTGCGTCACAGCAAGCAATAAACTCATCATATGTGCCAGGGATCTCTTCGTAGCCAACTTCCTTAAGAAGTTCCATGTTAGCAAAAAGGCCAACGATGTTCATTGTAAGCGGCACGCCATAGTGCTTTCCGTCATAAGTTGAGTTGCCAAGCATAACCTCTGGAAGTTCTGACTTATAGTTCTGATAAGCATCATCAAGGCAATAAACCTTTCCTGCTTCTACGAAATCACCAAGGAATGCGCATGACCATGTAAAGAAGATATCAGGCATCTCATTAGCAGAAACTGCTGCTTTGATCTTGGTCTTGTAGGACTGATTCTCGAAAGCTTCCCAGGTAAAGTTGATCTCTGGGTGATTTGCCTGCATATCTGCGATAGCAGCTTCATAAGAGTGGCGGTTTGAATCACTCTCTGTAGCAATACACCACATATTAAGAGAAATAGGCTCTTCTGAAGTAGTTTCAGCTACTGTCTCAGTCTTCTCTTCTGCCTTGGCTTCAGTAGTAGCTTCCTGCTTTGCCGGCTCCGGAGCTGATCCTGTATCAGCAGCTGGCTGAGAAGCACTTCCACATCCGAAGAGAGACAATGTCATTAAACCTGCCATAAACATTGAAACAATACGTTTTTTTTGCATTTCATACCTCCCTTTATTAAATTGTTTTGGCAGTCGCCTGCCTGTTCTTTTATCTAAAGCGCATGCAGCTTAAGATTCTTTAACTTTTGACCTCTGTCTTTACCATAGGCCATGGATAATCGATAGTGAGCTCATCCCCATCAAGCTCATAGTAAAGATATGCGTCCTCAATCGGATCGTCATACATCAGCTTTATGCAGGAATTTTCTTCATCCACTGTATATCTGCCAAAAAAGATATTCTCCTCAGAGAACTTTCCGTCATCAGTAAACTGATACTCCCATCCGTTGTCCTGTTTCCAGACACCAACAATTCCGTCAGTATCTTTTTGACCATCGTACTCATATGTGGACTTTTCGTACAAAAGCATCGTATCGCCTTCCATGACATAACGCAGTCCAAGATGATCCCCATTATCATCATCCAGCATTATGTATGAGTCGTCCTTTGAGTATGAATACTTTTCGCCCTTATAAAGTGCTTCTCCGTCATCGTAAAAGGATAGGATTTCTTCACCGGGTTCATGGATGTACGCCCAGCTCTCAGTTTTTTCAGCTGCCTTCCCACAACCAAAAAGCACCTGAGATGCGCATAAAACCAACATAGTTACCAGGTAATATTCTAATTTTTTCATACCCTTTTTCCTTCCCTTCATGGTTTAAATATATCCAATTGTTCACAGAAATTTAATGGAATATTTTGACTTTATTAAGCACATTTTTTACTAATTAGACAAAAAAATCCCACATGACAATAATTTGTCTGTGGGATTTGCACTATTATCTAAAATATTTTTGATATATTTCCATCAAATTGGATGTAGAAACTTCTTCATCAGCTACCAAAGTAACCGAATTCCACAATTTCTCATTGAGTCGCTTGTTCAATGTCGCCACAAAGGCGTCATACTGCTGCCCAAAAACCTCTCTTTTTCTCTCCGCTACGATCTTTTCCTTGTTGGCCTCAGTCTCTTCTCTGTTAAAGGTAGTTATGCACTTGATGATCACATAACCCTCTGAGGTCTCTATGATATCGCTGACTTCATCAGTTCCAAGATTAAATGCAGTCGTATCATAAATGGACTCCATATCGCCTTTGCCAAAAGAAATAGTTCCTTCATCAGCCTCATTGTACTGAGCCATGAGTTCTTCAAAACTTTTGCCTTCTTCAAGCTCACTCACAATGCTTTTCATGTTTCTGTAGATCGTATTTTTTTCTGAGTCGCTGACAGGCGTCTTTTCTCCACCAGCATCAAGAGTATAAGTTTTTAGAAGTATCTGTTCCACGGTTATGGTTCTTGCTTCATCATCACTTATCTCCGGGTTAATGTCCCTTATGATGTAGTCATAGAGCTTATCGGCCAGGGCTCTCTCCTCATAAATAGCAAGCACTTCTTCAAGTGTCACATTGCCCATGGCTTTGATATCAGCTTCCGTAAGGCCTCCGTAATACTCATTTGCCGCCTGAAGTGAAAGATTTATCTCAGACTGGTCAAGAGAGATTCCGTTTTCCTCAGCCAAAAGATTCATAGCCTTTATCTGAGCGATCTTGGCTAGAACCGATTCTTTTAATCTGTCTTCTACAGTTCCTGCATCAGTCTCTTTGCCCCAAATATCACTTCCAAAGCTCTCTTCATAGCCTTCCTGGGTATTTACCAGATACACAAGAGCCTCAGACAGATTGCAGCTCTTGTCCTCGATTGTAAACACCTCATTCTTGGAAAAACCTGTTGTAAAAACAAGCCTTACATCTGAAACGTTCGTGCCGCATCCGGTAAGAACAAGGGACAAAGCCAGAATAGAAGCAGCTGATAAAATATTCAGTTTACCTTTTAGTTTTTTTAGTGTTCTAAAAATCATGTCTGCCTGTTATTTCATACTGCTGATGATACTGCGGGCAACAGAAAGTCCATTTGCACTCGCCTGCTGAAGACCTCTTGTAACACCTGCTCCGTCTCCGATTGCGCGAAGGCCTTTGATACTGGTCTCGAAGTCTTTATTTACAATAACTTTATTGGAATAGAACTTAACCTCTACACCATAAAGCAGGGTCTCGTCTGAAGCAATTCCGGGAGTAACCTTATCAAGAGCCTGAATCATCTCATCGAGATCTACCATTATCCTGTGCGGGAATACAAGTGAAAGATCTCCTGGCACAGCATCCTTAAGTGTCGGAATCAGATTATTCCTGCAAAGTCTCTCTTCTGTCGTTCTACGGCCTCTTTTGAAATCACCATAGGTCTGAACAAGTATCTTGCCACCACAGAGCATATTGGAAAGTTCTGCTATTTTTTTACCATATTCGATTGGTGTTTTAAAGGGCTTAGTAAAGTTCTTTGAAACCAAAAGTGCAAAGTTGGTGTTGTTTGTCTTAAACTCTTTTCCCTTATAGGCATGTCCGTTAACTACTGCAAGACCGCCCTCGTAGTACTCTGTAGCAACTTCACCTGAAGGATTTGTGCAGAAGGTTCTCACCTTATCATCAAAAGTTGGGGTATGATAAATAAGCTTTGCCTCATAAAGATTTTCATTGAGGAACTGCATTACCTCATCCCTTACTTCAACGCGAACTCCTACATCTACTGTTCCAGGTTTTGTCTCGATTCCAATCTCTTCGCACTTATCCTTGAACCAGTCTGCGCCCTCTCTTCCGACAGCAGACACAATTTCTTTTGCCAGGAAAGTCTCCCCTTTATCTGTCACTACTCCTGTAGCAACGCCGTTCTCCACAATGATATCCTTGACCATTGTATTAAACTCTATTGTGACACCCTTGCTTAAAATATGTTCCTGAAGACGGGAGTAAATCTTATATCCCTCCTCGGTGCCAAGATGTCTTATGGGACACTCTACAAGCTTAAGATTGGCGTTTATGGCTTTTCTTCTGATTTCACGAAGCTCAGCCTCTTTATCAACGCCATACACGCTGGTATCTGCACCAAATTTAAGGTATATCTCATCAGATTCATGTATAAGCCTTGTAGCCTCATCATACCCAAGAATTTCAGGAAGTGTCCCTCCAACATCCGGAGAAAGTGAGAGCTTTCCATCAGAAAAAGCTCCTGCTCCCGCAAATCCTGTAGTAATTGAACATGGCTTGCAGCCTGCGCAGGTCTTGGTAACTCTCTTAGGGCAGTTTCTCTTTTCAATAGAGCGGCCCTTTTCTATCATCAAAACCTTGAGATCAGGTCTCTTCTCCATAAGTTCATAGGCGCAGAAAATGCCGCCTGGGCCTGCACCAATAATTATCACATCTAATTCGTTTGCCATTAAAAATCTCCTCTCAGTAAACAGATAAGCAGATAATTATAACATATCAAAGACGAAAAAAATCTAAAAGTTTAGTCGTCTATATGCCCACTTAGATCATCAGCATCATCAACGTCATGGATATCGCCTGCTCCAAAGCCTATGTTCTGCATGCTCACAGTTCTTCTCTTAATTCTTGCGGCTTCCGAAGCCTGAAGAAGGAAGTCTTTTATCTCGCGTCCATGCTTTATGTTCTTCATAGTGATAGTTCTGTCTGTAACATCGGACGTAAATAAAGTAATTGTTGAAAGGCCTGCCATGCGCTGCAAAAGAGTTCTTGTGATCTCTACATCACTGATCTTATACATATAGCAGTCATTCTCACGGACAGTAAAAAAGCCATTGATTATAGTAAAGTCATTATCTCTTATCTCATACTTTGTAAAAGTCCAGGGAAGGCCAAACAGAAGCCATCTGCTGCGCTCTGTATATCTAAGTTCTCCCTTTGACATTTTAGATTCTTCATATTTTTCCGGATTAGCAATTTTAGGACTCATCTCATCTTCCCCTTGTGATCACATTTTATTTTTAAATAATACTTTTTGATTATAAAAAAAGCAATATTTTTAGGTTACCCACTTCAGATTTTCAGTTCTTCATCCGATAAACTTCATGAGGCAAAAGAATGAAAGCATTATTGAGGTTATAGGAGAAAAGTGGAAATGGATTTTAACTTTTTGGCCGCAGCTAATGGAATAACAAGTAAATACCTTAACCAGTTATCACCATCTAGTGCTTCTGTAAGTTCACTTACCGCAGGAGAAGATGCAAAAGGCAAATTTGGCGAAGAGTTTGACAAAGCCTACGATTCATTGCAGGCTACCAGAGCACTTGATGCAACAATGCGTCAAAGCTACGCTTCTACACATAAAGATGATTTTAAACAGGCTGCTGACAGACTGGGATATTCTATAGATAACAGAGTTATTGACATGCTCCACCTTGAGATCACATCAAAGATGAATGCACAGGTCAACGAAGCAATGAATAACGCAATTGATAATCTTTAAAAAAAGTTGTCGAAAGAAAAATCTTTCGACAACTTTTTTCTTTGTTTTTTCAATAATAAAAGACAATACATTAAACACACAGGAATACAGACTGACACTTAAATTAAGAGTCAGTTAGACAGCGCAAAAAAGCGCGCAAAAGAACTATAGTGATTATCACACTATCTTTTATGAAGGAGTCATAGACATCCCTGTATGTTCAATGTTTGTGAGATTTGGAAAATGCAAGAATCATAGCCGCGTAAGCTATCATAAGCAGCGAATTAGACACGCTGTCCGCATCATCCATTGCTCTTTCGAGCAGAAATAATGTTTGTAACTAATAACTTGTCGTTCAACGATTGCCACTTTATCACAACTAAAATTGCATGTAAATAGCACTACCTTAATCTTAAGAATTTCTATCGCAAATCTTAAGAATTCCTTAAGAAGTTGACTATTTATGGATTATTTGTATTTTCTTATTTGTTTTATTCCAGATCACGCCAATATTAAAAGTAAACCTATAAGCAAAATACTCTTTCTTTGTATATGCGTAAGTGAGTAAGGATACATAGGGACTGTTCAAATAAATTGATCTAGGTTACGAATGCTTTCTCCGATGGAGCAAGCATTCTTTAGTTATCAGATCATCCTTTTAGACCAGATCACATGATGATAAACATACGTATTGGAAACAATACTTTCATCATAAGAAAAGTTTAGATTACGGCTGAGTACGCCACCATTGACTGAGCCTGAGGAAAACGCTTTGTCAGCCTTGCCGACGGTGAGGATGATGGGAACAGTAGTTAGATTCATGCACCGTCGGAACCAGCATTGTAGCGTTTTCCTCGGAACCCGTCAATGGCAAGCACCTTCGGTGTGGCTGGGTTAAGATGCCTCAGGATCCAATTCCGAGAACAGTAGGGGCGGCTACTTTCAAGAATATGTGTGATTATATACCCGCGGCTACCATTGTAAAGGGTACGACAATGCTAGTTTGGGCATATAGCTTGATATCGCTTTTGCAGCCACCATTTTAACAGGTAACTTGGGTAAAAAAATATATATTACATTTCTTACCCTATCTTTCTGGTTTTCTTTGGGTAAGATAATGATTATTACGTTTCTTACCCTGTCTTCCTAGGTGGCCCAAGACTTGAAAGTGTCCTATTTACCCATTTGAACTCCATGCGGGGTGGCTGGCATCACTAAAAAGTGCTATAAGGACAAATTATAAGAAACAAGAGGTGGCCGGAAGTTTTTTAAGCGCTATATGCCCAAATCATCCTTTTCATCTAAACATCAATGATTGTTTTATAAAAAGAAAGCATGTGTACAGAAAAAAGATGCTCGCGTCATGTCGAAAAAGATGTACAAGACATGAATAATAG
>NZ_ATVR01000053.1 GCF_000420825.1 Butyrivibrio sp. AE2015
GTACTTTTCAGCTGAATCCTGAAGATGGCGATATCCTGGCTTATCTTCAAATGGACTTGAAGCATCATATATATTAAGTATCTTCTCTTCATCAGATTTGGCGGTAAGGCATACATCTCCAAGGTGCTCTTTTTTCATGAACTCATGGATGATATTGCCAAACATACGAAGTAAACCATCTATTGTATATTCTGAAAAAGCAGCCGAGTCATACTCACACTCCCAGGTAATACCTTTATCTTCAGTTACAACTCTGAGCATAAGCTGTGTTCCCGATGTAAGCGCTGAATTGCCATCAAGATCAAGGCATATAGTACCTTTCAGGTTGAATTTTGTGGCAATATTCTCATAGCTGTCTTCATCACTGTTAAAAAAATTCTCACATTGCTTGATTTCAGAAAGAATGGATTCCTTAGCATCACATATAAGCCAAACAGCAACTTTTTTGCCATTACTTATGCATGTAAAAAAGGCTCCTTCCGATGCAGTATATGACTTTAGAGTCAATGCAAAAGCGGTAGTAAGAAAAGCCTGCGTTTGTATATTTTTTTCCTTGCAAAAGCTTTCTACATTATAGTCCTCTGCTAAATAGTGAACATCATATTTTACAAAATAAGATTCTACTGTATTGCTGTCTTTTACAGGTATTGTCTCTTCACTACATCCTGTATATAATTCATCAATATTATATTCTTTCATGACTGCATCTACCCTCCATGCTTCAGGAATTATCTGTTTCTTCCTCCCCGCTAAGAATGATCATCAGTCTGCGTGCCCCAAGAAATTCTGATCTTATACAAATATTCGGTGCAAAATCGTCATCATCTTCATCTTGCTCCGGCATATCCGAATTTATACCAATATAATCCTTTTTAGATTTATAGCGAAGGATTACCGCCTTTAATCCATCATCACGCTCCAAGATTGTAAAACTTGTCTGTAAAAAAATCCCGGCAGGAACAGACTTCATCAATGGTGTAAAGAGTTTATCTTCTACCATAGAAATTTCCTGTTCGGTTAGAATACCATCCGCATCCTGCTTCCAGTTCCAGCCATCAGAATGGTCCTTATCAAACCGGCCTCCTGTCAAAAGAAGCAGGTTCTTTTGATGAAATTTATATATTCCTTCGGTTAAATTGTTACAGAAAAAGCTTAAATAAATGAGGGCCACAATACTTCCAATAACCGTAGCATACCAGGGCGCATCCATTCCAAAGAATGGATTTAAAAGCAAAATAAATCCTATTGTTACGATTGACTGCATAATTAAGGCCAAAGTTGCTTTTCCTTCCTCCTCAATAGCTGAAAGATAATCAATTAAAAGCATGGTTATAAGCGTTATTAACGCCCCCACACTGATAATACGAATAGCAATAGGAAGAGAAGCCAACATAACCGGATCATCTATGCCATATGGGATGATCATAAGTTGTGGGAACAGACACAAAATTGCAACTAGCGGGAACAGCATGGCAAATCCATATTTTGTCAGCATGCGCTTGACCATAAGCATTCCACTTTCATTTTGCTCTCCGTCATAAGCCGCTGCCATAGGATATATTGCATCAGTTGCACCTGCAATAACTATAGTGATCACAAGCTGAAGATTTTCTATTACAGCCGAGTTACTTATTCCTATTGTTCCGGCACTTTCACGCAGTGCAAAATTCTGGATTGCAAGCTGTATTGAGAACATAAGATACATTACTGCCTCGGCACATCCTGGCTTGATAATTTCAAGATCACTAGGATCCGTTTCAATTTTCTTAATTGGAACAAATCTGCACAGTCTGTCAGTTTTTCTGAAATGTAAAAGATAAACAAAAACGCAGCATACAGAACCAAATACAGTTCCAAATGCGACAATTTCTATTCCTCGGTGAAATACATATACGCCCACAAAATCAATAATGATATTTACTATAGCACCTGTAATATCCCCAGCCATAGCTAAATTCTGGTTATTGTCATTTGCAAGAATATAGTCTCCAGAAAAGTTCAAGACAAGAAATACCGCACCCACCAAAGTCACCATAATATAAGTTTTGGCGTATGGATAATTTTCCGGTGTAGCACAAAGGAGCTTTAGCAGCGGATCTATAAATATAATCCCGGCTATGCTCAAAATGAGCGAAGCAATAACAAGCATGAGTATCGTGCGTGTAAAAATCCGGGCAGCTTTAGCCTTTTCACCGCTTCCTGAACATCTTGAAATTAAAACTCCGCATCCGATTCCTCCCAAAGCTGCAATAATATTGAAAACATAACCAATTGGGCCGGCTGTTCCGATAGCAGATAGAGCTTCCTCCCCCATAGAGTTTGATACACATACTCCATCAACTAATGGTGCAATCTGCGCAAATATCATTCCGACCATAGGCGGAAAAATATAACGCGCAGCGCTATGCCTTATGAATTGATTTTCATACTTATATTGAATTTTGCCCATGTAACTCACCTATCCTATGATCATATTCCAAACAGTTGATAGTCAGTTTTTCCTATACAGGTTAATATTAGTTCTGCTGCTAATACTCCTGTTGCATTTCTGCTATCAAGAAGAGGATTGGTTTCTACCATATCTATTGCCAGGAGCCTGTCAGTATCTGAAAGAATCTCGCAAATAGTAAATCCCTCTCTGTTAGAAAGACCATTCATTACAGGTGTCCCCACTCCGGGAGCATTCCCCGGGTCAAGTGCATCCATATCAAAACTCAAATGAATTCCCTTCGTGCCATCCGATGTGACCTCGATAGCTGTCTCAATAATCTTTCTAATGCCAAAATGATGAATATCACTTATAGAAAATACATTTACACCATTTTTCTTTAATTTTTTGACCTCCTCTGGATCTAAATCCCTTGCACCTACAATGGCAATCTTATGAGGATCAACTCTCGCTCCTGTAAAGCTGACTATTGAATCAGGTCCGCATCCGCACACTGCTGAAAGAGGCATACCATGTATATTTCCAGAGGGAGTTATTTTGTCATCGTTAAAGTCTCCATGAGCATCTACCCAGATAACTCCGATATCCCCATAATGCTGGGCAGTGGCCGAGACAGAGGCTGCAGCTATACTGTGATCCCCACCAAGGATAATGGGAAAAGCTCCACTCTCATGTATCTTAATAACTTGCTCAAAGAGCCTGTTGTTAGCTTCATTTATCTCTTTTTCATACCGCATATTGCTATTGCCCTCATCCGTTGCTACCATGGGCAAAATATCGCCATAATCCTTAACCTCATATCCATTTTCACGTATTTTTTGAATCAGCCCCGAGTGCCGAATTGCAAGCGGCCCCATATCAACACCTTTTCTAACAGCTCCAAGATCCATCTGTGAACCAACGATTCCAACGCTCTTTTTTCTCATAATTTTTTTCCTCATAATAGCTTATTCAATGTACATACGCGTATTAACTACCAAATATTATCCAGTGTTTGTCTCTCTTTTTCTGATTCCCACTTTGGAATAGGAATAGCTTTATGATGCCTCTCCAAAATGGTATCAAGGCTCTCCGGCTTATGATAAAAGAAACCCTGCCCGAGCTCGCATCCTGCGCTTAACAGGAACTCCTTTTGCTCCTCTGTTTCCATTCCCTCACAGAGAGTATGGATTCCCAGCTCGTGCGCAATATCTATCATTCCCTTTAAAATGACTCTGTTAGCCCCATTATGTGCATCAAGATTTATCAGAAGGCTCATATCAAATTTGATAAGATCAATATCAAAACTACTGAATACATTAAGGGATGAATAGCCGCTTCCAAAGTCATCTACCCACAGTTTGTAGCCATTTTCCCGGATCTTTCTAAGCTGTTCATAGAATTTATCTGTAGCTTTAGCAAGCCCCTGCTCTGTGATCTCGATGATAAAATAACTCTTATCTATGCCGTATTGACTAATATCATACTTATCATAGATCTTGTTGATCTCTTCAATAACATCAATATAATCAAAATCCTGTCTGGAGAAATTGATGGAAACCGGTAAAAGAGGAAGTCCCTCATCGTAACGTCTCTTTATCTCTTTACACACTGTTTCAAACATATAAAGATCCATCTCATGCATAAGATGATATTTTTCAAGTGCGGGCATGAAATCATCAGGATTTATAGTCCCTTTCTCAGGGTCAACCCATCGAGCAAGCGCTTCAAATCCCATTCCGTTGCCGGTTTCTATGCGCAGGAAACACTGGTAAAAGACCTTTATCCAGTTGTTGTCCATTGCTGTGTAAAAGTTTTCGATTATATATCTCTGATGATTGTATAAAGAATCGTCCTCTGCAGTGTAGAATCTGTAGTACTTATTTAAATCCTCGCCAACGAGTTTGTTGGCTCTTACACTGTGGTCAATGCATTCTTTTAGTGAATCGTTCTTGTTGCCTACATATATTCCTACGTTTAATCCCGTTGTTATTCCAAAGGCTCTTGATTTGAGCTTTGAATTGACGCTTTCAATCTTTTTAACTGTCTCTTCATCACTCAAATATGCATCAATAACAGCAAAATGGTCAGAGAAAACACGTGCAACTATTCCATGTGGAAACTCTGCCGTAAGGATGTTAGCAACAAGGATCAAAAGTTCATCGCCTCTTTTTAGTTCATATCTCCTGTTGTAGGATTGCATGGAGTCTATATCCAGGTAAATAACAACCGGATTTTTGCCCCTGGCAACGATTTCCTGTATTTTATTGTCACCATTTTTATTTATATAGTTTATATTTGGAAGGTTAGTTAAGGCATCAACGTAAAATTCGTCCCTTTGAAACAGCTTATACTTATTTGCTATTTCGACAAACATATTTTCATGTTTTTGAACATCGTGGTAGACTAAAAAAGCAAGATCTGTCCCATCTTCCATGGTTTGCCAATAGCCGATCGAATTTATGAGATGATAGCCATCATCCATTCTGACCCTGAAGGTAATGTCATAGTCTGTTTTCTTTTCAAGAAAATCCAAGCTTATAGCGCGAAGTTTATCCTTCTCCTCAGGATGAGTCCTCTCGAAAAAAATTTCTTTTTCCCTTTCAGAAAACTTCCCATACAGCTCTTCTCTGGA
Source organism: Butyrivibrio sp. AE2015 (assembly GCF_000420825.1). Taxonomy (GTDB): domain Bacteria; phylum Bacillota; class Clostridia; order Lachnospirales; family Lachnospiraceae; genus Butyrivibrio. The sequence goes on from NZ_ATVR01000053.1 coordinate 5,064, forward strand.
TAAAGTATGAAAATCAAGAAAACCATCAGAAATAGCAAGCAGCTCAAAATCACCGCTTGCTAAAGGTTCAATAATGATCATCGGTACTTTAAGACTCTCATATGATTTTTTTATATCATCAGGGAGTTTATACAAAAGAATTTCTCCTTCGCCCCATTTTTTTTCTATAAATAAATCATATAAAAGAAAAGTATTTTATTGATAATATATATCTAAAATAAAGATAAATTTTGAGTTAACTTTTTCATTATCAATTTACCTTCCCTCATATACTTTTTTTCACCTGACTATAGTACTACATGGGAGATGCATATGCTAAAATTATTTTTTGGTGAGATTATCAGTATGAAAAAAGGTATTCTTAAAATTCTATGCATTTCGCTTTTAATATCACTGCTACTGGGAGGGTGCGCACAAAGCGCAGCTACTCCTACAGAAGATGTCGCCTGTTCCGGCTTTGAGACAAAAAAAGCTGAAGGCGATATTTCTTTTGACTATCACCTCTTCACTCCTGAAGATGGCACAGATATGCCCCTCGTCATCGTATTTCATGGGTATGGAGAAAATGATATTTCACAAAACACAAAGATCGTATCTACGATAACAAGCGAGGAAAGCCAGGCTTTGAGGCCATGTTATCTCATTGCGCCCGCTATTGAAGACAATATATTCCTTGCCAAGTCAAACAGGGATAGTATGTATTCCAAGTTAAAAGAAATCTCGGATAAGCTCATATCTGACGGAAAAGTCGATCCTGACAGAATCTATGTTTTAGGCAATTCTTTTGGAGGGCTTGCAACAATTGAGTTTCTGGAATCTTACTCTGAAGATATCGCCGGCGCCATATGTATGTGCCCTGCTCTGACCTACTCAAAAGATTCAACATCGGATCTTTCTAAGATAAAAGATATTCCTCTGTGGTTTGCCCATGCTGAAAATGACAATGTAATTCCTGTGACTGTCAGCAAATCTGCTTACTCTACCCTAAAAGCAATGGGCTCAGAAAATGTATATCTCACAACTTTTTCCAATGAAGAAATGCTTAAGTGTGGTGCTCTTACCGGGTATCACCAGTCTGATCTCGCCGTGATGGCAGATGATTCCTTTCTAGAATGGCTGTTTGAAAACAAAAATTGATGCGGCCTCTTGATATCACAGTTGGCAGCTTGTATAATTTATAATTAATTAAAGCGTTTAATTAATTGACATGAAGGGAGTGATATCCATTAATCAAAAAAGTTTTGAACAGCTTGAGCTGCAGGTGGGGAGCGGCACAAATGATTTCAAAATGAGTCGCGGCAGCTTTAAATACAGGCAGCATATCGATCAGAAGATCAAGTTGGATCATGTTTCATCAGATACCTCTGAGAATGTGACTACCATTAAATTCAAAGCGGCTCATTCAGACATTACTGTTAAAGCTCAGATCACCACTTTGGATAACGGCATCACAAAGCTTTCTTTCCTTGGTGACACCGGAAAGTTTAACAGGTTCTGGATCAGGCTTAAAAGTAATGAAAGCGAGCACATTTATGGTTGCGGGGAGACATATTCCAAATTCGACCTCAAAGGGGAAAAGGTCCGAATCTTTGTGGCAGAGCATCAAAATGCAAATCGCATCGGTAAAAAGATCATCAAAGAAAAAATCTTCGGAAAACATCCGGAAAAAACCTTGTCTTTTGACAAATATGAATCCTACTATGCACAGCCAACCTTCGTGTCCAGTGAAAAATACTTCATACATGTTGATGTAAGTGCATATTCAGAATTCGATTTCAGGAAAAAAGATCATATAACGCTATACACGCAGGAAACTCCTGTTATCTACTACTACAAAGCTCAAAGCTTCGAAGAACTTTCAGGTAAGCTGTCAGAGCTTTTAGGCCACCAGCGCACTCTCCCATCCTGGGTCTACAAGGGAGCGATCCTGGCTATACAGGAAGGCACTGAGAAAATCGATGAAAAGATAAAAAAAGTTGAAGACAAAGGCGGAAAGGTCTGCGGTATCTGGTCCCAGGACTGGTGCGGCTGCAGGCGGACAGGCTTTGGTTATCAGGTAATGTGGAACTGGCAGTGGGATAAGGACCTCTACCACAACCTTGATATCAAGATAAAAGAATGGAAACAAAAGGGAATTCGCTTTCTTGGCTACATAAATCCTTTTATCGCACTGGAAGGAGAGCTTTACAAAACTGCGTCAAAGGAAGGCTTCTGCGTCAAGGCAAAAGATGGCAGCGACTACCTTGTCACTATCACAACTTTTCCCGCAGCTATGGTTGACTTCACTAATCCCAAGGCCTATGACTGGTACAAATCCCTGATAAAGGAAAACATGATCGGTCTTGGCATGGGCGGTTGGATGGCTGATTTTGGTGAATATCTGCCGCTTGACTGTGTGCTTTTTAGCGGCGAAGACCCGCAAAAGCTTCACAACAGATGGCCTTCTATCTGGGCTCAGATGAATAAAGAAGCAATTAAGGAATGTGGCGTATCAGATGACGTGTTCTTTTTTACCAGGGCAGGACACACAGGAACCATCAGCGCTTCGGCCATGATGTGGACCGGCGATCAGCACGTGGACTGGTCTGTAGACGATGGAATAGCATCTGTTATTCCTGCAACACTGTCTCTTGCTATGAGCGGCTATGGTCTTACTCATTCAGATGTTGGCGGTTACACAACAATAATGCATATGACCAGGTCAAAAGAACTGCTTCTTCGTTGGGAAGAAATGAATGTATTTTCACCTCTTTTTAGAAGTCATGAGGGTAATCAGCCATCAAGAAATGTTCAGTTTGATGGGGATGACGAACTTTTGGAGCAGCTTTCACGTTCATCACGGCTTCATGAAAGATTAGCTTTTTACATCAAAGAGTGCGTGGAAGAAAATGCAGCCAGGGCACTCCCTGTCATGCGGCCTCTCTTTTACCACTATGATGAAAAAGATGCCTACACAGAGAAAACAGAATACCTGTTGGGGCGGGATATTCTGGTTGCTCCTGTGCTAAAAGAAAACTCTGAATCAAGGAACGTATATTTACCGGATGATACCTGGATCCATCTGTTTTCAAAAAAAGAATACAAGGGCGGAAATTATGAAATCGAAGGGAAGGTCGGGATGCCGCCTGTATTTGTAAGAAAAAATGCAGAACAATTTGAGAAGCTTATTGAAGTAACTGACAACTTGTAATTACACAATTGGGGGTAAATATGGGAAAAGATAAAAGCGAAAAACTACTTTCAAGAATCTGCTACGGTTTTGCTGATATTTATGGCGGAGGTGCTTTTGTTGTTATCAGCACCTTTTTCACAGTATTTCTTACTAAAGCCCTGGGAATGCCACCGGCGCTGGTTGGCACTATTCCTCTGATAGGCAAGATATGGGATGCTGTTACTGATCCTATGATGGGCAATATTGCCGACAGAACTCAGTCCAAATTTGGGGCCAAAAGATTCTGGATCCTTGTTGGAAGCATTATTTCTGCCATCACTTTCGTTGTGATGTGGGTTCCTTTTTTAGCTGGCGGAAGCATTGCAGGCCAGTATATTTTCTATGTACTTATGTACATGCTGTTCTCTACCGGATTTACGATCGTTATGGTTCCTTATAACGGTCTTTTACCGGATATGATCTCGGATTACACACTAAGATCCAAGTATTCCGGAACAAGAATGATATTCTCTTCTCTCGGTGCTATTATCGCCGGACTTGTACCAACTCTTATGATAAAGGACAACACTGATGCTTCTGAGTATCTCACAGTTGCACTGATATTTGCTGTGATCTTCCTTGTTGCCATTCTGGTAACCTTTGCAGGCACATGGGAGAGGCAAAAGAAAATCCGAAAAGTCAGCTTTGCTGCCACATTTTCTCAGTCCTTTACTGTATTTAGAAGCAGATCATTCAAACTCTTTGTTCTTATTTTCATTTTTGGACAGGCCGCAGCTGATTTTGTTACAGGTCTTGCTGTTTATTACATCGATGATGTTCTTAACGCTTACGGTGGCGGCAATTTCACAAAGCTCATGGGAGTTATCCTCGTTTCCCAGTTTCTTGGCATGATCCTATTTGGACCTGTAATGTCCAAGACATCCAAGAAAGCTCCAATTCTGTTTGGTACACCTGTGAGAATGCTGGCATCTTTTGCTATGCTCTTCTTCTCTTATGAAGGGGCCCCTTTCACCGTAATCCTTGCTCTTTCCTTTGTTATAGGTATCGCTATGGCCGGAACTTCGATCAGTATTTATGCTCTTTTAAACGATCTTGTTGAAGTCGATGAGCTTATTACATCTATAAACAGGCCGGGTATATGCTCGGGAATGGCCACCTTTACAAGAAAGATCGCTGCCGGTCTTTCATCAGCAGTCATCGGCGTTTTACTGGCTATGGTCGGCTATGATGAGAACCTTGCAAGCGCAGGAATGCGTCAGGCTGCTTCAACTCAGCGCGGCATAGCATATATCTATGTTTTTGCTCAGCTTTTGCTGCTTCTTATCACTCTTTTCCTGGCAATCATATTCCCTGTTACCAAAAAAGAATATGAGATCATCTGCAAGGAAATAGAAAGAAGAAAAGGTGAAGATAATAGTACCGCTACTGCTGAAGAAATAGCAGTTTGCGAGAAAGTTACAGGATATAAGTTTGACAAGCTTTGGAATGTTGAGAATGCAATCAGTACACGTACTGATGAAAAATTAGGAGGAAGTTTATAATGAAATACTTTTTAGACAGCGCAAAAATGGATGAAATCAGGGAGGCTTATAACACTTTTGGCATAGATGGCGTAACTACCAATCCAAGACACATTCAAGCTTCCGGAAAGCCCTTCCTTACAGCGATCACAGATATCGCAAACTGGATAAAGGAAGAAGGCCTTGAGGGCTATGAAAAATTCCCGGTTTCCGTTGAGATCAACCCACACATTGATAATGCAGATGAAATGGTTTCTGAGGCAAAAAAGATCGCTGCAATCTGCAAAAACTTTGTAATCAAGATTCCTGCAACCGAAGAAGGTGTAACTGCCGCAAGAAGGCTTGAAAAGGAAGGTGTAAGGACTAATGTAACCCTGATCTTCTCTCCTGCCCAGGCAATTCTTCCGGCCAAGAACGGCTCCTTATTCGTATCTCCTTTCATAGGCTGGAAGGAGCAAAACGGTGAAGACTGCAAGCAGTACATCAAAGATATCGTTGATATTTTCAAAAACTATGGCTTCTATGGTAAGACGCAGATCATCTGTGCTGCTGTCCGCACTCCAAAGCAGTTCGTTGACTGCGCTGTAGCAGGTGCTGACATAGTTACAGCAGGTCTTGCTGTATATAAAGATTCCATGCACCATGCATTCACTCGTCAGGGAATAGAAACCTTCCAGGATGCCTGGGATAAAACTGCAGGAAACTAATGTAAAATTTCTTTTTCAAGGAGATGCAAAATGAAAATTGGATTTGTTGGTCTTGGCATAATGGGTGAATCCATGTGCGAGAACATTATTAAAAAGCATGATGACAAGGTATATGTATTTGATTATGTAAAAGAAAAAGTTGATAAACTTGCTGCCATTGGCGCAGTTCCATGCAGCAGTTCCAAAGAAGTTGCTGAAAATGTCAGCGTTTTTATCACTATGGTTCCAAAATCAGAGCATTCAAAAGCCGTTTATGACGAGATACTTCCTGTTCTTAAAAAAGGCCAGACATGCATAGACATGTCAACCATCGACCCTTCAGTATCTGTGGAGATATCAAAAAAGGTAAAGGAGACAGGCGCTGAGTTTGCGGATGCTCCGGTTGTAAAAAGTAAGCCCGCAGCCATCGCAGGAAAGCTTGGCATATACGTAGGCGGAAGTCAGGAAGTCTACGAAAGCATCCGCCCTATCCTCCTATATATGGGCGAAAATGTCATAAGAATGGGCGATAACGGCAAAGGACTTGTAATGAAGATCTGTCACAATGCCCTTGTATCCCAGATTCAAAATGGTGTAAATGAAACCATGACTCTGGCTAAGAAAAACGGCATCGACATCCCCGCCTACGCGGAAGCAATCTCCTATGGCGGCGCCGGCAACTGGTATCTCGATTCCAAAAAAGAAGTTCTTGAAAAAGAAGATTTTACAACTGCCTTCTCAATTGAAAACGAACACAAAGACGTGCATATCTGCCTTAATCTTGCAAAAGAATGCGGATTTAATATGCCCGGCGAAGAAAATGCAGCAAGAGTTTACGACAAGGCTCTAGAAATGGGACTTGGTAAAGAGGACTTTTCTGCAACAATTAAGGTGGTTCGCGGCGAATAAAAATGAATGAATTTCTTTTTTACCTTGTAATACTACTATCCAATATAATTCAGGGAATCACAGGCTTTGCAGGTACTATTCTTGCAATGCCTGCATCCCTTCGCCTTGTGGGCATGGGGACTGCTGTGCCGGTCCTGAACCTTTTGGGGCTTCTTTCCGGTATCTATGTCTTTATAGGTAACAGGGAATACATCAACAAAAAAGTTCTGAAAAAGGTTGTGTTTGTGATGGGTGTAATGGTGATAGCAGGTCTTTTTATAAAAAAACTATTGTTATCAAATACACGCCTTCTTTACTGGATTTTGGGCTTAATAGTTGTCACTATTGCTCTTTCGGGGCTTGTAAATATTTTCAGAAAATCTCCTGAAAAAAGCCTTAGCGAACCTGTTCTCAATCTGCTTCTATTAGCTGCCGGAATAGTGCATGGCATGTATGTTTGCGGGGGACCACTTCTCATCGCATATATGACAAAAAAGGTCCCTGAAAAGAGCTCTTTTAGAGCAACTATATCAACCACCTGGATTTTCCTGAACGGAATCATTTTTTTGAGTCATATTTATAGTGGCTCTTTTCCCCCTGATGTTGTCAGGTCCAGCTTTATATCTGTTCCATTTTTGCTGGGAGGAATGTTTGCAGGATCAGTTCTTTATAAAAAAATGTCCCAGAGCTTTTTCGTAAAGCTGACCTATGTTTTACTACTCATCTCAGGTATATCACTGTTTTTTAAGTAATTTTCTAAGGAGAAATAACCATTATGAAAGAATTTCAAGTAGCATATATTCCGGTAGGAGTTCCTACTTTTCACCTTGAAAGCGCGGGGAAGCTTTTTGAAGAATCCGCAGAGCTCCTGCGAGGTTTTTGTGAAAACGTAAAAGTTCCTTCCGAGATGCTTCTTTCTATAGACAAATTGAAGGCTTTTCTTGAAGAAATAGATCCGGACCTTATTGTTCTTCAGAATGTAACCTTCGCTAATGCAGCCTACGCCTCAGAGGTCATGCATCATTTTAGTAGTGTCCCTCTACTTTTGTGGACACTAAGAGAACCCGTGATTGACGGAGGAAGGCTTCGCCTGAACTCGCTGACAGGGGCCTACTCCGCTGCAGGAGCCATCAAAGCCTTCAAAAAAGAGCCATTTGAGTACATCTTTGGTGCTCCATCTGAAAAAAAGGTGGAAGAAAAGATAAGCGCAACCGTAAGAGCTGCCAAGCTTTTATTTGATATGAGAAATCTCAAGATTGCAGCAATCGGCCACACGCCTCAGGGATTTGGCTTTGGAAGAGCCTTAGACCTTGAACTTCTTGAGACCTTTGGTGTTCATCTTGAATCTATAGAGGCAAGAGAACTGATCGACAAGGCAAAAAGCTATTCCGATGAGGAATGTCTTTCATTTCTGGAAGATGCTAAAAAGCGCATGGTTGGCCTTGATAAGACCCCCGAAAAGAACGCAAAAGACTTTGCAAGGCTCTACAAGGCTTACAAAGAATATGTGACTGAAAATAATATTGGTGCATTGGCATCCCGTTGCTGGCCTGATTTCTTCACAAGCTTTGGAACTCCTGTATGCGCTGTACTTGCTATGTTAAATGATCTTGGTATAGCAAGCAGCTGCGAAGCAGACACTTATGGCGCTCTTTCCATGTACCTTGGAATGCAGCTTACGCAAAACGCTACTTTTTTTGGCGATCCTGTCTCCTTAGATGAAAAAGAAAATACAATCTCTTTTTGGCACTGCGGCACCGCAGCCTGCAGTCTGGCAAGAGAAGATACAGGCGCTGTTGTAGGTGAGCACTGTAACAGACACATCGGTCCTACCCTTGAATTTGGCTGCAAGCCCTCGGAGAAAGTAACAATCTTCAGGATTGGAAGAACTCCTGAAGGGGCTTTCAGATTCTTTTTAGCAACCGGCGAAGCTCTTGATAAGCCAAAACAGTTTCTAGGGACTTCTCTTGTAGTTAAAACGGACTCTTTGGCAGAAAAAATAATATATTCTACAGTTGAAGGTGGATGGGAGCCTCATTACGTAGTAATATATGGAGATGTTGCAACAGAACTTGAAATACTGGCACATATGCTGAACATAAGCATTGAAAGGTACTAATGAGAAAAGTCGGAATAAATATGGAGCGGGTAAAAATCGAAAACCGCTCCCTGATACTTAAATGCATAAATAACAATGGCCCCATATCAAGGAAAGATATTGCCAGGATAACCGGCCTTACTGCTGCTTCTGTGACTCAGATCACAACAGGCCTTATATCCGAGGGCGCTCTAATTGAACTCGGCTCTATAAGCGAGAGCCAGGGAACAGCCGGCAGGAAAAAGGTTCTTTTGGATCTTAACCAGAACTATGGCTATGTACTGGCTATAAATATTGAGTCTGAGCTCACAACAGTTGCCATTTGTGATGTAAAGGGAAATATTCTGGATAATGGCGCTCTTATCAGCTCTTTTGACACAGATAAAGAAGCTGAGCCGGAAGCATTTCTTGATGTTGTCATAGGAAAAACAAATAGTCTTGTGGAAAAGCTTACTGCCGGTAAGAAAGCCCTTATAAAATGCGTAAGTATCGGTATTCCTGGAATCGTAGATAAAAAGGCAGGTGTTTCTGTTCACGCTTATGGAATTTGGGGACGGGAGGTGAATCTTCAATCTATTTTTGGAAAAGCTTTTAATCTCCCGGTTCTTGTGAAAAACAATGTAGATGCCCTTGCAACAGCAGAAATAATCTACGGCTTCGGTAAAACCTTTGATTCTCTTCTGGTGATCAAGTGGGGCCCTGGAATTGGAAGCACGATTGTTATCGACAACAAGATTTATGAAGGCCGTCACGGAAAAACAGCCGAGCTTGGCCATGTGATCGTAGAAAAAAATGGCAGAAAATGCAGCTGCGGGAAAAGAGGATGCCTTGAAACTCTTCTATCCGCCGAAGCTTTTTCAAAAATCGAAAGCAAAGAAAAGCGAGACTATTCCATAGATCTTTTTGCCAGAAGTATAGTAAATACCTGCTCAATAATAGCCCCAAACAGAATAATCCTTTCGGGGCCACTATTTGCAGATAGTAAACTGCGCCAAAAGCTTATTTCCTATTGCAGTGAGTATGATCCGTCCTACAACGAAAACAGGATCCTATACACCTCACTTTCCGGAAAAGAAAACTACATCGGCCCAGTGGCTGTGTTTTTTAATAGTGTGATAAATTAAGGGAAGACATTGGGACGGTTCTAATGACTTATTAAACATAAGGCATTTGAACTGTTACCTTACTTACTTTGATAAGTTTAGATTGCGGCTGAGTACGCCACCATTGACTGAGCCTGAGGAAAACGCATTGGTCTGTGAGCCGACGGTGAGGATGATGGGAACAGTAGTTAGATTCATGCACCGTCGAATTCAGCATTTTAGCGTTTTCCTCAGAACCCGTCAATGGCAGGCACCTTCGGTGTGGCTGGGTTTTATGCCTCAGGCTCTGACTCCGAGAACAGTAGGGATGGCTGAAATTGAATCAGCTGGAGACTTGGGATATTGAAAACATAAAGATTTACCTGGCTATAGCATGCTACGAGAGATTTTTCTCGATTTTCATGCCTTGTGCATAGGCTTCTGACATGAATTGGAGATTTTTTGCAAGTATCACATGCTTTGTATAGTGGTTCAGACATGTTGTTAGTGATTTTGACTCAGATACCATGTCTTTGCTTAGTAATTCGACATGCTGTGTCAGATTTT
>NZ_ATVR01000054.1 GCF_000420825.1 Butyrivibrio sp. AE2015
GGATAATCTCTTTTGTTTCAGGGTCAACACGGCCTATCAACTTTCTTTTTGACTTAGAACGCTTGAGCTCCGGATCCCAGAATGATTGATTTTCATAGGCATATGTGATTCCGGATCTTTTGTCGGTCTGATATACAATTCCCATAGTTTGCCTCCTTTATCTTTATGTGTATAGCATAACACATAAAGATATTTATTGCAATAAAAAATGCCAAAAAAGCTAGAATTTTTCTGGCTTCTTGGCATTTTTATATGACCGAAAACTCTTTATGTGAAAGATACCATATCTGGGAAAGTGTGAATAGTAACGCAGTCCTTTATTAAGGTGTGATTATAGGACACATAATCGATTAGCATAAAATCACATAAATAGAAAAGAAGATTCTTTAATGAAGGAAGGTGATTTCATGTTTCTTATATGCTGTATGGTTATAGCACTAACACCAGTACTGCTCGGGTTATATGGTGTGTTCCTTGTTCTGAAGATATTTTTTCTATCGGCATTAACAGGAATCGGGTATGTAGGTAGCTGTTCGGCGCTTTTGATAATGCAGTTGTTCAAGAGAAAATAAAGGTGACAAGAATGCTGGTTGATAAAGAGATTGCTGGGGATATTGTTGAAAGTGGCGGGCACAGTATTAGCACTGTTTCTTACAATTGCAGTGCTACTGCAAGAGTTGATTCAACAGCTACTCAACAAGATCGGCAATCAGGAAAAGAAATTGAAACAAATAGATAAGAGCAAATAGAGAAAGCGAGAATAATCATATGTTCAATTATCCAATAGAAATAGATAAACGAATTGGTATTATTCCAGGTAATGATATCTGTATTTTTATTGTAACAGGTAGAGGCGGAAGTATTTATGGATATGAGAATAAATACGTATCTCTGTCAGCTGAACTAAGTAAGCATTATGGCTACACGATATGTGTGGTGGCATCTCCGAAAGAAGGCCCTTTAGATCTAATTGAAAATATGAAATTATGTAGAAATGCCAATATCAACTTTACAGAAGTAAGATATATTGGCGTTTCCTATGGAGCATTAGTAGGAGCACAGCAAGGGTGGCAGATTCCACAAATCAGTAAAATGTTACTTATAAATGGTCCGCTTATGATCAATTGGCATAAAACAAAACTAGGAGCAGAGAAGTTTCAAGGAAAAGAGATAATGTTTGTATATGGAGAAAAAGATCCCTCTTATAAGTATTTTGAATTGCTGAAAAACATTGACTCAAGTGTTGCCAGTTTGTACTCAGTTGGCGATGCAGATCACCATTTTTCCGGAATGGAAGATAAAGAAATGGAACTGATTAACTATTTTGTTTCTAGGGTATAAATGGATATTGCACAGGAACAAAGAACTCTTATGACTTCAAAACTCAGGGCACAGATAAAAGAAAGATGATAAAGCCGCTATGCTTCATATTTTAGGAAACATAGCGGCATTGTTTTAGGGAGGACCCTTCGGTTTTTTACCGAAGGGGTGTGTTATGAAAAAGTATTATTTTGTTTGGGTCAAGAAGTTGTGTTCTTCTTGATGGTTTTATATTATGACTTGAACTTTAACTGAAATTAAAAATGTTGTAAAAGAATTATGAAGCAAAGACAAGCACAACTGCTAAGAAATATTAAAAAATGTAGTATACTGATTGTAGCTGTTTTAGACAATACCTGCTTGGAGCGACTATATGATGGATACTGCTAAGGATAATCTTTATATAATTACAAATCGAAAATTCCCCAGTGATAATTATGGGAATGATGATTATCTAAATAACTGGCCAATGCTGTATATTCTGGAGAATGAAAAAAAGGTATACATCGGCGAGTCTACGAATGTTGCCGAAAGAATGAAGCAGCATTATAACAATCAGGAAAAACGTGAGTTTAATCAGGTTCATTTTATATATTCTGACAGATTTAATCAGTCTGTTACTTTTGACTATGAGTCCAAACTTATTCAGTTTGTATCTGCAGATGGTAAGTTCATAATCACAAATAAAAATGATGGTATTGCCAATAAGAATTATTTTAGAAAACCTGATTATGACGATACCTTTGAAGAGTTATGGAATGAACTCAGGTCATTCAATCTCGCTGAGCATACTCTTGAGTATATAAAAAATAGCGAGTTCTACAAGTATTCACCATTTAAAGAACTAAATAAAGATCAGAAGCAGTTAGCGGATGACATTATTTATGAGATACGTTCAGGTAAAAAGCTTCCAATTGTTGTGGAGGGACGCCCCGGCACCGGCAAGACGATTGTAGCAGTTTATCTTATGAAGTATTTAAGGGACTATCAGGATGAAAAGACTCATGAATATCCGTTCCGTAGTATGAAGATGGGACTTATCATCCCTCAGACATCACTGCGAGCAACCTTGAGAGGTCTTTTCAAAAAGATTGAAGGTTTGGCTTCAAAGGATGTTATAGGTGCATCTGATGCTGTGAAAGAGGGTTCCTGGGATATACTGTTTGTAGATGAGGCACAGAAGCTCCAGGTAAGGCGCAGCATCGTGGGGTATCAGGCTTACGATAACAATAATAAAAAACTTGGACTTCCAAGTGATGCTACAGAGCTTGATTGGGTTCTTAAAATTGCGAAGACGCCTGTGTTCTTCTTTGATCCTGACCAGTTATCCGGACCGTCAGGCACAACGATTGAAGTTTTTGAGAATAAGGTCAAACTTGAGCTTGGCAGGAGAAATCGTATCGGTGCATATGTGGCCCATTTCCTTAAGATGCAGATGCGCGTAAAGGGCGGAGAAGAATACATAAACTATGTAAATGATATTCTTCATGATGTTGATGTTCCCAGAAAGACTTTTGCTGACTATGATTTCAAAATCTTTACTGATTTTGGAAGCTTTAATAGAGAATTATATGCAAAAGAAAAAGACATGAAACTCTGTAGAATGCTGGCAGGGTACGCATGGGAATGGAAGACCAAGAATGATAAAACTGCTTATGATATCGAGATTGACGGAGTCAGCAAGAGATGGAATCACTGCCTTAATAACTGGATAAACAGTGATGGAGCTCTTGATGAAGTGGGATGCATTCATACCAGTGCAGGATATGACCTTAATTATGCATTTGTTATTCTGGGAAAAGACATTAAATATGATGATGTTCGTCACAAGATATATGTTGATAGATCAAGATATTTTGATAAACGTGGAAAGCAGTCCGCGACGGATGAAGAACTTGATCTATACATCAGAAATATCTATTACGTTCTCATGACAAGGGGAATCAGGGGAACATATCTGTATGTGTGTGATGAAAAACTTCGTGAGCATTTCATGAAATATGTGGAAAGGTTTTGAGGGATTATGAGCTTTAGTGATGTAAAAAGAGAGGTTGTAAAGTTTACTGAAGACAGAAACTGGGATCAATTTCATACACCAGAAAATCTGGCAAAGAGCATCTCCATAGAAGCAGCGGAACTTCTGGAATGCTTCCAGTGGAGCCCTGATTATGATAAAGAAGCTGCCACAGAAGAACTTGCAGATATTATGAATTACTGCATCCTTATGGCAGACAAAATGGGAATTGATATTGAGGATGCCATCATGAATAAAATCAGGAAAAACGCCGAGAAGTACCCGGTTGAAAAGAGCTATGGGAACAGTAAAAAGTATACGGAGTTATAAATAATAACTTATGAGTGATGAAGTATATTCAAATGGAATTGAATACAGTCTGAAGGTAGACCGTAAGTACTACAATTCACTGGATATAGAAGGATTTTCTTTGATGATGAAGGATCCTTCTTATTGCTATAAGTTTTACTGGCTCGAAGCTATAGTAAAGCTTGTATCGGAAGGCATAAGAGAGACTACTTTTGATGAAGTGATTAATGAAATGATAGCTAATGCCTGGTATTCGGTGCGTGAATATCATATTCATTTAAGCGGAATGCAATTGGATGGTCAGGTGAGAGATGGTCTTGAGAGAGCAGTAATAAAGCTTGCTGAGCTTAGTGGCCTTCCATCAAGTGCTTCTAAGGTCGAGATTAAGAATGCTATAAAAGAGCATGACAAGATTTTGAAAGAAGCAAAAGAGCAACTTACCAATATGGTTCCATACCGTGCTCTTGCAGGATTTTTTTCCAGATCTAAAGAGAATGCTGATTGGGGAAGTATAAAGAGAATCACTGCGTATATCGAAAGAGTAAATCGGGATGTAGTTCTTTTACCTTATACTCTTGGCTCATCAAGTAAGCTAAAAAAGGAAATTCATTTTGAGCCTGCCTGGATGGAAATGATTCAGGATAATACCGTGGCTATCCTTGGTTGGATACAGTATGAAAAGGTGAGATGGCTTCAAAACAACAATCCAGAGGTTCCGGGGCTTGTATATAAGCTGGCACCTATGGATGAAAAAATGCGTAAGCTTGGTTTTGTGCATAAGCTTTGGGATGGAATATTGGAGCAGAATGAAATTCATGATGTCTTTACTGACGAAGTCATATAGCCTGGAAAATATGATGTTGATCATTTTATTCCGTGGTCATTTGTTATGAATGATGAATTGTGGAACTTGATGCCGATGGACTCTTCACTGAACTCTTCTAAAAGCAATAAACTTCCTAAGTGGGATCCATTCTTTATTAAATTTGCTGAGAATCAGTATCTGTTATACTCAATGATTCATGAAAAAGAAGGCGTTCATAAGTTGTTTGAGTCATGCTTACGTGACAACCTTCATTCTATATGGGCTGGGCAAGAACTGTATCGTAAAGGAAATTCTAAGGAGGAGTTCTTTGGAATCCTTGAGAAAAATATGCATCCGGTCTATGATTCTGCCAAAAGACAGGGCTATGAGGTTTGGAACTGGTGAAATTATGATAGATAAAAATATTGATTATTATAATAAAAACGCGGACAGCTTTTTTGAAGGATCAGTTAAAGCTGATATGTCTGAGGTAAGACAGCGTTTCCTTAAATATATTCCTGATGGTGGGAAAATTCTTGATGCCGGATGCGGGAGTGGTAGAGACAGCAAGGAATTCCTTGATGCCGGATATGATGTGGTTTCTTTTGATGCATCTGAGGAGATGTGTAAAAGGGCATCAAAGTATATAGGCAAAGAGGTCATGAACCTCAGATTTGAGGATATCTCTTTTAACGAGGAATTCGATGGAATATGGGCCTGTGCAACACTCTTACATGTTCCGATGGATGAGCTTCCTGCGATGATGAAAAAGTTACATAATGCTTTGAAAGAAAATGGCGCGCTTTATGCTTCTTTCAAATATGGCGAAGGAACAACATTCAGAGGTGAGAGAAAGTTTAGTGACTTTACTGAAAAAAGCGTAATACCTTTATTTGAGGCTGCAGGTTTTGAAATTGTGAGTAATATTGTTGGATCAGACTCAAGACCCGGGAGAGAGTCTGAAAAATGGGTTAATGTTATCGGAATTGCTCGATGATCATGTGTGGAATGAGGATTTTGGCATGTTAAAACCTGGATTATATGAACAAGTAATAAATAGCCTGCTTAATCAGGAGCTTTCTTCTAAGCAGGATGAGCTTAAGTATACAGAAAAAATAGATTCAGCAGAGGCATCAGGCATACTCACGCGATATCTTTCAGAGGTAATACAAAAGAGTCTTGATAGTGTATCTGATTCTGATGAACTGGAATCCAAGGTTGCGCTTGTAAATAAAGTGGTAGAGCTGCTTTCAAAGGAAACACAGCAAGAGGATATTCAGAACTTTACTGTGGATGAGAAAGCAGAGCAGCTTTTGGCACTTCTTTCCGAATCTGATCCAATGTACAAAATTGGAAAACGCAAGGCAAAGGATATTGTACGACCTGAAACTTCCGTTGCACAGAGTAGCTTATTTACTGGTGCTGTGCATGAGCCGCAGATGTACCTTGAGCTGAAAAAAGAGATGGAAACCGCAGATAGGATTGATATGTTGGTTTCCTTTATTAAGTGGAGTGGTCTAAGACTTTTGATAGATGAGCTTCGCAAGTTTACCGATAGAGGTGGAAAGCTTAGGATTATTACAACATCTTATATGGGGGCTACAGATATCAAGGCGGTTGATGAACTTCGTAAGCTCCAGAATACCGAAGTTCGCATTTCATACGATACTAAGAGAACAAGGCTTCATGCTAAAGCATATGTTTTCTATCGCGATACATCTTTTACCACTGCATATATAGGCTCTTCCAATATGTCAAACGTCGCTATGTCAAGCGGCCTTGAATGGAACATAAAGGCTACAGCCAAGGACATGGGTCCAACTATTAGGAAAATCGAGGCAACTTTTGAGAGTTATTGGAACAGCAACACTTTTGAGAAATATACAGAAGGTAGTCACGATAAGCTTAAGCATGCTTTGAAGGCAGAAAAGTACAGTTCTGATGGAGATAAATATCAGTACATTGTGGATGTAAATCCTTATCCTTATCAGCAGCAAATACTTGATAAGATAAGTGCTGAGAGGGAAATCCGCGGCAGGTATAAGAACCTTATAGTAGCGGCAACCGGAACAGGTAAAACTGTGATTGCAGCTCTTGATTATAGAAGATTTTGCAAGGCTAATCCTGATCGAAAGAACAGGATTCTATTTGTTGCACATAGAGAAGAAATCTTAAGGCAGAGCCTGGCTACTTTTAGAGCAGTTCTTAAAGATCCCAACTTTGGAGATCTCTATGTGGGGAACAATAAGCCTGAGAGCCTGGATTATCTCTTTGTTTCAATTCAGACAGTGGCTTCCCAGAAACTTTATGAGATTCTGCCAGAAGATTATTATGACTATATAGTTGTTGATGAATTCCATCATGCGGCAGCGCCTACATATCAGGGACTGATCAATTCTTTCAAACCACGTGTATTGCTGGGGCTTACAGCGACTCCGGAACGTATGGATGGAAAGAGCATCCTTGATTATTTCGATGGCCATATTGCAGCAGAGATAAGGCTTCCGGAGGCTATAGACAGGAAGCTCCTTTGCCCGTTCCAGTACTTTGGAGTATCTGATGAAATTGATCTATCAAATGTCAGATGGGTCAGAGGTGGATATGACAAGGCTGAGCTGAACAATCTTTACTCTCTTAACAGAGAAGTTGCTGTTCGCAGATCCAATCACATTGTTAACTCTATATATAAATATGTTACAGACATGAATTCAGTTCATGGATTGGGATTTTGTGTGTCTGTTGAGCATGCTAATTTCATGGCTGATCAGTTCAATGAAAAAGGGATACCTTCTATATCTTTGACAGCTGATTCCTCAGATCAGGAGAGAAATACAGCCAAGAACAGGCTTGTAAACGGCGAGCTAAAGTTTATTTTTGTTGTTGATCTGTATAACGAAGGGGTGGATATCCCGGAGGTTGATACAGTTCTTTTCCTTCGTCCGACAGAGTCTCTGACTATCTTTTTACAGCAGCTTGGAAGAGGCCTTCGTTTGGCTCAGGGAAAAGAGTGTCTTACAGTACTGGATTTTATTGGGCAGGCCAATAAGAAATATAACTTTGAAGAGAAATTTGCAGCTCTTTTGTCTAATACGGAGCATAGCGTTCAGTATGAGATGAAGAAGGGCTTTGTTGCTCTTCCTAAAGGTTGTTACATTCAGCTTGAGGAGAAAGCGCGAGATATAATACTGGCTAACATAAAGAAATCTTTTGGCGACAGGATGGGATTGATAACCCGAATAGAGAGCTTTACAGAAGACAGTGGGCAGGAACTTACGCTTGCGAACTTTATCAGATATTACAGGTTAAAACTCGGAACTATTTATGCCAAGTATTCTTTTACCAGATTATGCGCTGATGCGAGGGTTATACCGGGCTTTGAAGAGCCGTTGGAAGAGACTATCACTAAAGCCTTTTCAAGGATTATTGCTATCGATTCCAGAAGATGGATACAGTTTTTGCTGAGAGTTCTGCCTCAATTGGAGACTATTGATATTGATGCATTGTCTCCGTTGGAAAAGAGAATGATGCAGATGTTCTATGTAACTATTTGGCAGGAAACAGCAGAAAACTGGGATGATCCTAACGTGAAGAAAAATATTTCAGATCTGGCATCCTGTAAGCTGCTTGTAAAAGAGATAATAGACATTCTTGAGATCAAGTATGATGAGGTTGATATCATAGACAAGCCTGTGGATGTGGGATTTGAATGTCCTTTGGATTTGTATTGTACATATTCGCATGACCAGTTGCTAGTGGCCTTGGACTATTTGACACCTAAAAAAGTATGGGGCGTTGGGGTAAAATGGCTAGAAGAAAAAAATATTGATGTGCTTTTCGTAACGCTTAATAAGTCTGACAAGGATTATTCGCCTACAACAATGTACGAGGATTACTCTATTAACAGCGAGCTTTTCCATTGGCAGAGCCAGAGTACAACTTCGGACACTTCGGTAACAGGAAAACGCTACATAAATCATGTAAAAGAGGGAAGTAAGGTACTTCTTTTTGTAAGGGAGTTCAAGAAGGACAGTGTTGGAACAGCGCCGTATTCATTCCTTGGCACAGCCAATTACCTTAGTCACACCGGCAGCAGGCCGATGAACATCATATGGCGCATGGATAATCCAATCCCGGCTAAGTATTTGAAGAAGACTAATAAACTGGAAGTGGGATGATTGGATAAAGGAAGAAAGCATAGTTGAGGGGGAATGGATAATGGTTGAAAAATACAAAAGGGACATTAGAGATTATTTTCGAACAGGCTGCATATGGTGCAGAATAGGAAAATATGTTTGTTGTCTGGGGCTTATGATAGCTGTGTGTATTATTATTGCATCGTATCGGTACTCCAAAGAAAATAGTTGGTTGCTTTTGGTATTGGGATCATATGCAATAATTACCATATGTGTCGTGGCGCTTTTGGCTCTTAGAGGGAATTTTAGTAAAAGTATTAGCACTATTTCTTTTGCAGGTTTTTTTTGCTGGACTATGTATGTACCTATATGGTCTGTGATTACCTATTCGTGGATACAAATAATTAATGATGGAATAATATGGACGATTTATCAACGTAATATATTAGAGAATATAGAACAGTTTTTGGTACAAATTAAAACAGAGCTCTTATGGTGGTATTTAATAGCTCAGACGATAGCAATAATTGGATGGTTTTCTCATAAATTATTAATACAGAAAGTTGAAGATACCATATCATTGATGAAACTTGATTTTTACTCAACAATAGCAATTTTTCCATTAACAATTATTTGGGTTATCTACAAGTTAGATGATTTTCGATTAGGGTTTGCAATTATTCTAGGAACATTTATGTTTATTCAAATTTTAATTAAAGTAACTCAAATTTATTGCACTGAAAATAAAAGGCAGAAGGAACCTTAAAGCAATCAGTAAAAAAGAGCATTGAAGAATGTACATTGATGAGTGAAGCAGAATTGCTTGGTAAAGCCAAAGAAAATCGCAAAAAGTGTGATCCTGAAGGGAAGACTTATTCTGCATCGGATCTTTTTGTGAGAGTCGAAAAAAGATGGAGTAAGTGGTTATGCCATTTCAAATTATAAGAAACGATATAACTAAAGTAAAAGCAGACGCCATAGTAAACACAGCGAACCCGGATGTTGCGATCGGGGCTGGCGTTGATTCTGCTATATATAAAGCTGCGGGGGAAGAGAAGCTTCTTGCTGCCAGGGGCAAGATTGGACGACTTGATCCTGGAGAAGTGGGAATAACTCCGGCTTTTAATCTTGGTGCGAAATACATCATCCATGCCAGTGGACCATGGTGGGACGGCGGAGATCATGGAGAAGCAGAGCTTTTGAAGGCTTGCTATGACAAATCTCTGGAGCTGGCATATAAGCATAAGTGTAAGTCCATTGCTTTCCCACTACTTGCTACGGGAACCTATGGATTTCCGCAGAAATTAGGAATAGAGATTGCTGTAGATTCTTTTACCAGGTTTTTAACCGAGCATGAGATGGAAATCTTCCTGGTGGTGTTCGGACAGAAGTCTGTAAGGATTTCCGGTGAGTTGGGTGAAGAAGTACGCTGCTACATAGATGATGACTATGTCACGGAGACTCTTGATAAAGAGTACGGATTGGAGCGTCCTCGAGATAGAAGGCGAGAAGAAGCTTCTTTCCATGCTGCAGATTATATAGGTAGTAGCGGCTTTGAGGATATCTCTGATGAGATGGAGGTTGAAGCTGAAGAAGTTCTTGAGGAATATGAGGAACTCGGACCAGAGGATGATATTGGAAGTGCACCCAAGAAGGCAGAGTCTCTTGATGATGCTTTAAAGAGCATGTACACGGATTCTTTTGAAAAGCATCTTCAGCAGCTAATCAACAAGAAAGGGCTAAAGAATTCCGAGGTTTATGCTACAGCGAATATTTCAAAGCAGTATTTTTCCAAGCTGATAAAGGGCCAGGTTAAGCCTTCAAAAGAAAAGGTCCTTGCCTTGGCAGTGGGACTTCGGCTCAACATGGATGAAGCTGTTGATTTCCTGCGTCTCGCTGGATATGCTTTTTCTCCGGTATCCCAGACTGATGTAATCGTAGAGTACTTCATAAGACACCAGGATTACAACGTAATGAAGATTGATATTGTACTCTTTGATTATGGCCTGGATTCGCTTTCAAGTTGATAAAAACGTGCAAGCTGACTTGCACAATTTGTGTTTTTACAAAGGTCTCCTCCGGGTTGACCTTTTTCTTTTGCCAAAAAGGTATTATTACATCAGAACAAAGGAAACAGTCCATTGCAGGGGACTACAGATGTACTGATGGAGGCAAAAGAGATGAGTAAAGGATATACAGAGATTGTTTATATTTTAGATAGATCAGGTTCAATGGGCGGACTTGAGGCAGATACTATTGGAGGTTTCAACGCCATGATGGAGAAGCAGAAAAAGACAGGCGAGAAGGCAGTGGTTTCTACAGTTCTTTTCGATGATGAGTGCGAAGTTATCCATGACAGAGTTCCCATTGAAAAGATTGAGAAGATGGTTAAGAAGCAGCAAAAGAAATATGGCTGGGAGTCCATCTTCATCGGAGCCAATATCGATGCTTATGCTGAGGCTCAGAAGTACGGAATTCGCAAGGACAGGGCTGTTAACTATGTGAGTGATACAATTGGTACGGCTAACGTATACGCAGGAGTTAGCAAGGCAGTATGTTCAGTAATGATGGCAGGTAGTGCTATGGAAGCCGATGAGTGCCTGAGCGAAAGCGGATGGGACGATGAGATCAACAGAGATTATCAGAAGAGAGGCAAGAGTAGATGGCAGTAAAAGGAGCAGTTTTAGGAGATATACTTGGAGCACAGTTTGAGTTTGACAGACCAAAGAATCTTGATTGGAAGAATGTACCTCTGGCTGAGGGCGATGCAATTGGTTTTACAGATGATACAGTCATGACTTTGGCAATTAAGAAGGCACTAAAGATCGGAGCAAATCTTGTTGAGACAATGGTAAATATTGGCCGTGAGTACCCATTTGCCGGATATGGAGGGAGGTTCTTTAACTGGATCAATGGTAATAACCATGAGCCTTATAACAGCTGGGGTAATGGTTCAGCTATGAGAGCTTCCTTCGTGGGCGAGTTCTATGAAGACTACGACGAGATGCAGAAGATGGCTGAAGCAACAGCTGTGGTGTCGCACAACCATCCTGAAGGAATCAAGGGAGCAGTTGTGACAGCAACATGCATCTGGATGGCAAGACATGGTAAGAGCAAGCAGGAAATCTACGATTACGTTCTTGAGCAGTATCCAAAAGAGGATTATGAGTATAGCATTGCTTACAGTCTTGATGAGATCAGACCGCGTTATAAATGGAATGAGAGCTGCCAGGGCTCTGTACCTGCAGCCATGAGATGTTTCTACGAAAGCACTGATTACGAGAGCTTCATACGAAATGTCTTTTCCCTGGAATGCGACTCTGATACTTTCGGAGCTATTGCAGGCGGTGTGGCTGAGGAATTCTATGGTGGCTTCGGTGACGTGGATGCAGATGGACTTCTTAAGAAGTACCTGACTCCGGAGCTTTATGAGATATTGATGATGTAATCTCACATAAACGTAGTACAGGGAGAACAACCAGAACTGGTACTTCGTTGTCTCATATAGCGTCGAAGTACTTTTTTGCATATAATTAGGGGAGTTAAAAGTATATGAAGAAGGTATTGATTTTATTGGGGTAATGACTGAGGAGACCATTAAGTGAAAAGAAGATATTTAGCCCTGGCAATGCTTACACTAGCCATGGTATTGACGGGCTGTGGATCTAAAACTGAATCGGATGTAACAATTATCGGTGGGGCTGATGGCCCGACATCTGTTTTTCTTGCATCAAAGAACGATAAAGACAGCTACACGCAGATTGATCAGGAAACAGCTAAGCTGATGATGAATCTTGATGATGGTCATGTGATTGTGGATGTCAGGCGTCAGGATGAGTTTGATGAAGGGCACATTCCAGGAGCTATATGTATCCCTAATGAAAGCATTACTGATTCTATGCCATCGGAACTTCCTGATCTTGAACAGATAATTCTTGTTTATTGCAGGAGTGGAAGGCGCAGCAAAGAGGCAGCGCAGAAGCTTTTTGATATGGGATATACAAATGTCTTTGAGTTTGGTGGAATTATTGACTGGACTGGAGAGGTTATTAAAGAGGAGGCAAAAGAGACAGCTATGACACTTTCTATTGATGGAAAAGAAATGCCGGTTACATGGGAAGATAATGCTTCGGTAAATGAGCTGAAGGAAATCTGCCCTCTCAAAGTAAACATGTCAATGTATGGCGGCTTTGAGCAGGTTGGATCAATAGGTCAGAGCATAAGCCGGGATGATAAGCAGATCACAACAGAGTTTGGGGATATCGTGCTTTATTCAGGAAATCAGATTGTGGTTTTCTATGGCTCAAATTCCTGGGCATATACTAAGCTTGGGCACATTGATCTATCTGAGGAAGAGCTGACACGGCTTCTTGGTAAAGGTGATGTTGTTTTAGAGATAAAGTAAGTGATAAAAAATTGACACAAGAATTGTATAATGCTAAGATGTAACTAGAAAATAGTTGCAAGGAATTTTATTATGCCTAAGAAGGAAGATTTACTTAGAAAGCTGCTTAGTAAGCCAACTCCGACTAATTTCACGACACGTGAGCTTGATACTCTAATGAAAAAGTGTGGTTGCAAGAAATTTGAAGGAGGCAGAGGATCAGGCATTGGCTATTATCATGAAGAAACCAAGCGTATTGTTCAGTTTGATGGTCCACATCCTGGTAATGAGTTATACCGTTATCAGATAAAGATGATCATCAAATTTTTAGGAGAGGTAGGTGAGATATAATGATCAGCTCTTTAATGGAATACGAAGGATACCATGCTAAGATTGAGTTCGACCAGGAAGATCAGATATTTGTTGGTCATGTTCTTGGGATAAATGATTCTATAAACTTTCATGGCCAGTCTGTACAGGAATTGACAGTGGAATTTCACAATTCTGTGAATAACTATATTGACTATTGTGTTCAGATTGGGAAAGAGCCAGAAAGAGAGTTTAAAGGTTCTTTCAATGTCAGGATCAAACCGGAACAACATAAGAAAGTAGCTCTCCACGCTGCAAATGAGGGGATAACAATTAATCAGTTTGTGTCAAGAGCTATAGATGACGAACTGTCCATGCTAGAAGGATAATTGGATATATATTAGGGATATATACTAGCGAGAAGATATATGAGGTTACGGAACGAAACTGAAAAGTTACGATTCGTAACCTTTACTATTGCAACAATTTCTTTTGTAGAAATCATTAAGTGAGCTAAATTCCATAGTCTAAGGAGACTTGGATATGAAGAAAATATATGCCTTTGGAGATTCAAATACATATGGCTTTGACCCAAGAATGGGTGGTGTTGGGAGATATCCTAAGAATATCAGATGGACCGGTGTGATTGATCTGATGCATGAGTATGAGGTGAATAATCAGGGGTATAATGGCCTTTCGATTCCATACTTGGATAGTTCTATTGCTTCAATTGGCAGAAGCATCAAAGAGTATAGCCCGGATATGATATTGATAATGATCGGCTCAAATGACCTATTGAACATGTCCCCTGCATCCTGTGAAAATGTAGGAATTCGTTTGCGACATTTTCTTTCAACACTATGTGACTGCATTCCGGAGCATGTTCAGCGTATGGTATTAGTGGCACCGCCAAAGATGAGCCTGGGCGATTGGACTGATTCTGTCATTGTCAATGAGTCACATAAGTTTGGGACGGTATATGAAGCTATAGCAAGTGAAAAGGGACTGACATTTCTAAATGCATGTGAGTGGGATCTGCCATTATGCTATGACGGGGTACACCTTACTGAAGAAGCGCATTTGAATTTTGCAGAAAAAATTATTTCTTTCGCTTATTAGAAATTAATAAACTGGCCAGAAGAGTTACAGGCACAGCAAAAGTAACCTTAAAGCAATCAGTAAAAAAGAGCATTGAAGAAGGTGCATTGATGAGTGAGGCAGAATTGCTTGGTAAAGCCAAAGATAATCGCAAAAAGTGCGATCCTAAAGGGAAGACTTATTGGTCAAATGAAAAAGTAAATTCCACTTTACCTATGAAAAATGGTCTCTTTTGCGATTTTGAGGAATGATTTCATAAAATTGTGCTTTGAGACCTCTGAAAAACGTGATAAAATCGGTTCATCGTTTTTGTTTGTTGTATGGCAAACAGACGACTGGAGCAGTTTGAGAAAAATTAAATTCCACTCGTCTCGGGATGATTTTTGATGAAATTTGAGACATAAGTGGTCATCTGTCTGCTTACTATTTTTTATTTATTAATGAGAGCCGGTTTTAACATGACTGAGTCTGGGGAGACTTTTTGCTGTCCTGTTAGAGCCGGTATTCTTTTGTCTAAAAGCAGT
>NZ_ATVR01000055.1 GCF_000420825.1 Butyrivibrio sp. AE2015
CAAGTATCACATGCTTTGTATAGTGGTTCAGACATGTTGTTAGTGATTTTGACTCAGATACCATGTCTTTGCTTAGTAATTCGACATGCTGTGTCAGATTTTTCTCATAATTTCATGCCTTGAATAGAATCGTTTGGCATGAGATCTGGCATTTATTCTATTATTCATGTCTTGTACATCTTTTTCGACATGACGCGAGCATCTTTTTTCTGTACACATGCTTTCTTTTTATAAAACAATCATTAATGTTTAGATGAAAAGGATGATTTGGGCATATAGCGCTTAAAAAACTTCCGGCCACCTCTACTGTTCCCATCATCCTCACCGTCGGCTCGCAGGCCAAGGCGTTTTCCTCAGGTCCAGTCAATGGTGGCGTACGCATTCGTAACAAAAATCAAGTCATTAAAACCATCCCCTCACTTTCCGCTTACTTACGCATATACAAAGTGATAGTATTTTGAGTTAAGTATAAAGTGATGTAATGACAGTTTTATATTGCTAAAGAAATCACTTAAAAAAATTTGAATACCTTTTTTGAGTAAAATTCAATAGAGCAGTATATTAAAAAAATATAAATAGGTTGTTAACTATTGATAAAATGTCAAATAGCTGACGTTATATGATAGATTTTGTGATTTTAGAATGGTAACCTTATTTATGAGGAAAAATCTATCATATTATTAGGAGCGGGATAATGGGAAAGAACTGTTTACTATATAAGATTGCTATAAAAGCGATTGGAACTGCAATTGCTGTCAGCCTGATTGTTAATCCTATTGATTGTTTTGCTAGTGAAAATGCAGTTACATTAGAGAAAGTAGAAGAAAGTGTTGCAGATAACAATATGAACGATATTGGAGAGACAGCAGAAGATAGTAATAAGGACGATATTGAAGAAAAAGTAGAAGAAAATAAAGAGGAAAGCACTCTGCAGGCGACATATAGCTATGTTGTTGGAGATCAGAACTTTAAAAGAGAGAAAAATGAAGAAGAGGATTCTGTAGATGAAATCCAGGTAATTACGGAAGAAGAAGTAGCAAGGAGCGCGGCATATGATGAAAAGAGAAACGACTTTGAGCTCCTGCTGCTGATCATACTTGCATCCATATCCAGTCTTGCTGCGGTAGAAGTTGCAAGAAGACGGATTAAAAATAGAGTTTGAAAAAGTATACTTTATTGTAAACAGACGCAGCCGAGCTGAAAGTGTAGGTATAACTCGGCTGCTGTTTTTGCAAAAATAGTAGTCTATATATGTGTAGTAAACCATAAATCCAAAGTTATGGTTACTATTCACAGTTTTTTAGATAATATAGGAAGCCTATTTTTCTAGGCTTCCTATTATTATGTATGGATATTATAATATTTTCTATGGATACTGATAAGAGAGATAGAATTATTAAACGAATTAAACCTAATGAATATAGTTTTGTACTGGAGCTAAATCAAAGATATGTGGATGTTCTTATACCCATGGATAGGGAATAATTAGAATGGTTGGTAGAGACAGCAGCACTTTTTGAGATTATTTATGTGGATAATTTTCCAGCTGGATTCATAATCGCTTTTAGGGAAGGATTGAATGATTATGATTTCAAGAGTTATAAATGGTTTGAAGAGCGTTATCCTAAATTTCTTTATATTGATAGGATAGTTGTTGCGGATAGCTATCAGAATCAAGGATTGGGACGTGTGCTGTATAAACGTGCATTTGATTATGCCAAAGAAAATGAGATTAATATATTGGCTGCAGCAATAACAACTGAACCATACAATAAGAAAAGTATGCTGTTTCATGCTGAAATTGGCTTTCGCGAAGTTGGAAATCAGTGGATTCGCAGTAATACAGTTAAAATATCACAACAAGTAATGGAAATGATTAGCAATGAGAATAGCTGAAAAATGAGGATTGTGACTAATGAGAGATGTTCCTGAAGAATTGATAAGAGCTCAAGAATTTCAAAAAGCTGGAGACTATTTGCTGTCAATGAGACTATATAGAAGATTCTTTGAGGAAAACACAGGTCATGAGCTACGCTTTAAAGCGTTATTTGAAGTGGCAGATAATTATTATCACGCTAGGAAGTATACTGAAGCTAAGCAGGCATACATATATTTTTTAGAGTATTGTTCAAATCAAAAAACAGTAACATTAGAAGAACAAAAATGGATTGATGCATATGTGACGCTTACGCATAGTCGCATAAAAAGCATCCATAGTGTTTTATGAAGTTGCTGGGGAGGGGCGCTATAACAAGACGAAGTTATGCTTCGCCTAATAGTTCCGCTACAGTATATGGTTCACCGGAAGTCAGTCTCAAAAGTGCAGTGAATTCATTAACACCATTTCTGGCACAGGTCTCAAGATAAAGCCTGTTCATAGAGTAATGTGGGATAAGTGCTTAAATAATGTGCTTTTTATCCCACTAATCTTATCATTTTTGTTAACAATTCTGCTGGTTTGTAGGATAAGAACATTGTTTTTTTCACGTTTATCCTACTTTCTGGTAAATCGCAGTGTTCAGAAGGCCAAAATTATGGGATAACTTCGATAGAATTTCATGTTTTATCCCACACCTCTGAAAATCGGCTTGGATAGAATGGGATAAGTCTTACAGTTTTTTCAATCTTATCCTACATCCCAGCTACTCCCACATTTATCCAATGTTAAATCGCCCCCACAGATAACCATTGTAATGATTTATAAGAATTATTATACTCATTCAATCCCTATCATTCCGTCCGTATAACAGTCACTACTGTTCCCATCATCATCACCGTCGGCCCGCAGACCAGGGCGTTTTCCTCAGGTTCAGTCAATGGTGGCGGCCGGTCCCATTACAAATTATACAAAAGCCTTGTTTTCTTTTTGGAAAGGAAAACAAGGCTTACTTTATTATTTTTTCAAAACTATATTATATTGATTATGAAACAGTGTATTTAGAAATCTTCAGAAACATTCTCTTTTTTGGTGTAAGGAGTGAGAGTGTTGTCTTTGCGTTTCATGTTGTCGTAATGCTTTATCATCATAGGCTCCCAGATGTAAAAAAGAAATTTGCCGTCCAGGTCAAAATAGAACACTGCAAAGAGAATTCCATAGATGACGGCGAAGATTCCAAATATTTTAAAGAAGAATTTTGTCAGTTTATTCATATCGTTTTTCCTTATGAATTTGTTATTATTTTGTAGCTCTATAATTGTGAATGTCATTATTAGCAAAGCTTATTTTTGAACATTATCATAATTAGTTATAGCTGATCACCAGCTCTGGTCATCGTCGAAATCAAGAAGTGAAGGATCCAGAGGAGTCTCTCTCATTACAGTTGTCATGTAATCATTGATGATGCGACGGATCTCTTTTCTGGAGACTGTACGTTTATCAGGAAGAGCGTGAGGAACCCAAATCGCGTGGATGTTGCGTTTTCTGAATTCGTCTTCGAATACTCCGTGGATACCCTGCATACCTTTGCACTGGAGCTGATCGTACATGATGACCATATCGCAGTTGAAGCGTTCCATGTAATCAAAGAGTGACAAAATGTGCTCGTGTCCGCCAACAGCCATGGCTCTCATAGGTGCCTTTTCATTGAACCAGGACAGATCTTCAAGAGCGTGCTCGTAAGTGTCTGTTCTGAGGTATTGGTCAAACATAAGAGAGTCCATGTTGATAACGCAGTTGATTCCCCAGCAGTTGTAAGCCCATGTGCACCAGTTTGAATAGTACAAAGGAGCGCAGCTCCAGGCAATCGCGCGGTGCCTTGTCTTTGGGAAGGTTTCAATCTTGTTCTTTACAGTCTTATTCATGATGCGCTTTACATGCTCATCCATCTCATGCCAAATTGGTCTGTCACCGTCCTGAGAATAGTAGATTCTGTAAAGAGCCTGTGCAACACCATTGATAGGATAGTACTTGGTGTTGGCTGCAACGTCCCATTTTTCCCATTCAAACTCAGTAAGCTTGTTAAAGCTCTTAGCCCATTTGACGTATTCATCCCAGTCAAATTTAACTCCATACTGTTCCTCGATGAATTTCCAACAGCCTTCGATTTCTTTCTGACAGTGCTCCTGAACCAGAGGATCGTCGTATCTCATAGGCTGTGGCATTGCATAAAGAGGTCTGTTGAGGAACCAGTCCTGAAGAACTGAAGTAGCAACAGAACCATCGCAGGCTTCATTGGAAGTTACCATAGTGGGAGCGTAGTCCGGGTAATCATCAAGGACAAAGAGTCCATATTCCGCCTGACACATTGGACATGGGTCAGCAGGAAGACCGATGGACTGCGCTGCATCAATATAGTTAAGAACCGTGTGGTTATTTACATGAACTGAAACGAAGTAAGGAATCATCTCAAGAGCAACATCTTCAAGATCTTTTCTGAATGGGTAAAAGATATTTCCACTTACTGTTTCGTTGTGAGCAATGTTCTTGTTCCATCTTTCAGGAGTTTTGCCGCCATGCAGCTTTTTGTCTGAAGCAAACATGCACATGAACTGACGGATTGTCTCACTTACCATGCCTCTGTAGTGCCAGGCAGAAGCAGCAAGAGCATCTCCGCGCATGCCTTCAAGACCTCTGTCGAACCAGTGCATAACGGAAAGGTAAGTCTGGCCCATCCATCTGTATCTGAAGGTGCCTTTTGCAAAATCAACCAAAGACTTTGGACCTTCACCACCATACTTCATTATGTCGGTTACCATATGAGCGTAGTTGTAAAGCCAGATCATGTTGAAATAGTACATGGTGTCTTTTACGCCACGCCATTCGCGGTGTTTGTAAAGACCTGTGCCGTCAACATAGAGCTTTCCAAGATTTCTCTCTTCATGAGGTTTTCCGTACCAAAAGTCCTTAAGCTCTTTTTTCAGATCCTTTGGCTTATTCTTTTCCTCAGGGCTTTTCTCCACTACGAAAAGCTTCCTGTAAGTATCTTTTATCTCTGATAGTTTCATGTCTTAGGCCCCCTCTTTACGTAAGTTTTTAAGCTCAATACTTTCTACAAAGGCCTGGAACCTGGTCCTTAACTGGCCAACAGCGTTGTTGACGTACTCTTTCTCGATGGAGCATACAGGAATACCAAAGTCTCTTGGAATTATGAGAGTATCGATTGTGCGCTCATAGCTCCAGTACTCACAGAATTTCATCTGCGAAATAATGATTCCGTCTACGTCATATTCCTTGGCAAGGTCAGCCAGATACTGCTTCCTTTCACGCATTACATGCTGTTCCATGAAACGAGGACACATACTGGTTTCAAGATAATGCCTTGCTATTGCGCGAAGTGGTGTCTCGCCTTCTTTTACCACAATTTCTTCACGGCCCGGAAGAGAGCCGTAGCAGTGCCTGTCAGCAACAACAAGGGCGCCGCACTCCTCGATCAGCTTAATGAAGTCAGGGTCATCTTCCTCAGATCCGGTCAAAAGAACTTTCACACGATAGTTCTTTTTGACATCAGGTTCTCTGGTCTTTAGCTGCTCTGCAATATCACGGAGTTTATCGATGATAAGGTGCTTAGGACAAGTGAGAGTTGTGAGCATGATGATAGAAAATTCCCAACCTGTGATCGTTGGATTTTTAAGCTTTCTGTAGCTTCCGATTTCCTGAATGAGTCTGCAGACTTCATTGTGCTGCTCAATTGCCTTTAAAAGAGCTTCATCACTTGTATCGATTCCAAATTTTTCGTGAAGCTTGTCAAGGACATGGACCTTGAGCTGCTGCTCATAATGCTCTATAGAATTAGTATTTTTCTTAAATGGTACATCTGTGAATTCACAGAAGAAATCTGGATTATGAATTACATCCATAAGCTGGAGATGCTCTTGGAAACGGCAAGTTACCGTACATGTTTCAGTTGCCATTTGAGCGTCAAGAAAATTAAAGCCCCCCTCTAAGGCCCTTTCTAAAAGGCATCTTCCGTACATGCATGTTCTGTTTGTCATGTAGTATGTTGCCATTTCAGGCGAAGTGGAGCGCGGAGCGCGAAGACGCACAGAAAAACAACCCGGCAGATCCAATAAAACTTCAGGCATAAAATAACAGGTATAGCCTAAAGCTTTAAGCCCCTCATCTCTACCTTTTTTCACTAATGGGTTGGCAGCTTCCTGTAAAAGGTCTTCGAACTCAAAAATGTGAACGAGATCTTTCATATGATGTTTTCCCCCTACTCTATTTATGTTGTGGACGTAGAATGTCCAAAGTTTCCCCGAATGAAACGAAATACCAAAGATTTCTAAAATTAATCATAGCATAGTTTATTTATAAAGTTTACTTTTTTTTCATAAATATGTACTAAATTTAACTAAATTGTATTATGATATTAATATATTCTTTGTGCAAAAGTCTAATAAGGGGGAGAAATGGCTAATACAGTCGTAATTGCGCTTACAGGCAAAGGAGGAGTGGGGAAGACTTCGCTTTGTGCTGCAATAGTGCGCGTTCTTACTGAAGAGAAAAAAGATTCTAAAATTCTGGCAATTGATGCTGACCCTGCAGTGGGGCTTTTGATCTCACTTGGGGCAAAATCTTCTTATACCCTTGATCAGATCAGAAAAAGTGTAGCAGATGATGTAACAGGGAAACTACGGGATACTCAGGACATTCTGGCTGAGGCCAAGTTCAAGATAATGGATGCCATTGAAGAGCAGAACGGCTTTGCTTTTCTGGCAATTGGAAGACCTGAGGCCGCAGGCTGTTACTGTGCGATAAATGCTTATCTGAAAAAAGTCATCGAGATGGTGGCAAACGATTTTGACTATGTTGTTATTGATGGTGAGGCTGGTATTGAGCAGATAAACAGAAGAGTTCTTGAAAAGGTTACACATCTTATTTGTGTTTCGGACCAGAGCAGGAAAGGACTTGATATCATCGGAACCATCAAGAACGTAGCTGATGAGCTTGTTATGTACGACGAGATCGGACTTATCGTAAACAGGGCGCCGCTCCCTGATAAGGTTACGGAAAAAGAGATTGGCGGCGTAAGGGTCATTTCAGTCATTCCGCAGGATGACGACATGACTGAAAATGATATTGAGGGCAAGAACATATTTGAGCTTCCGGAAGGCTCCACGATTTTGGAAGGAACCAGGGCAGCTCTTAAAAATCTAAACATCATTTGATGTTGGAAGGGGGATAAATTGCAAGATTTAAAGCATCTGATTACTTTTGAAAATTTGCTGGATGATGCGGCAAATGAAATGGTAAAAGAAGCTCAAAGTCAGGGAGAGTATGCAATTGGGTATACCTGCTATCACATGCCTGAAGTGCTGCTTAACGTGGACAACTGCTTTTCGGTCCGTATGAGAGCGCCAAGGACAGGTTCAATCGACATATCAACATACTATATGTCCAATTATACCTGCGAGTTTGCCAGATCTCTCCTTGAAAGAGGAATTGAGGGGGGCTACGGATTCCTTGATGGAATAGCAGGTGTCGATGCATGTTCTGCCATGAACAGATGCTATGAGCACCTGGAGATACTGGATTGTAATAAAAAGCCGCACTTTTTTGTTACACATACAGACGTGCCATATAAGGTTGAGAGCTACAATGTTGATCAGGTTGCAACACAGATGAGACTTCGTCTTTTGGATGTGATGCATGAAAAGCTGGGAACTGATGTCTCTGACAGCGCTATCAGAAAAGCTGTTGAAGAGCACAACAGACTTTGCCGGGTGATCACTGAGATTGGCAATCTTAGAAAACTGGATAATCCGCCGGTTACAGGCTATGAGTTCCATGTAATATGCCTTGTAAGTTATTGCTGTCCTACAAAAAAAATACTACCTCTTTTGGAAGAAACCTTAGAGGAGATCAAGGCAAGAAAGACCGATCCTAAGCCTTTCTACAGGGCAAGAGTAGTGGTCGTTGGATCAGAAGTTGATGACCTTGATTTTACAAGGCTTCTAGAAGAGTCTGGAGCTATGGTTGTTGCGGACAGGTACTGCTACGGATCATTCCCGGGAAGGGAAGAGATAGTCCTTGATGACGACGAGGATATCCTAAAGCAGATCGCAAGGCACTATATGAAGACCAGCGAATGCCCAAGGTACATGGCTGAAGAGAAGATCGCTCAAAGGCGTGAGACAGCTGACAGATTGGCAAAAGAATTTAAGGCAGACGGAATCATCTATGAACAGATGAAGTACTGCGATTTCTGGGCATTTGAAAGACCACTTGCAAGCCACATCCTTACTGAAGAGTACGGCTGGCCTACGCTTTCAATTGACAGATCCTACAATGTACATAACTCCGGGCAACTACGGACCAGATTCCAGGCCTTTGTTGAAGCTCTTGAGATCAAGAGGATAAGAAACAGTGCCAGAAAGGAGGCCGTCCTATGAAATATATAGACCCCAAAAATTTCAGATTAAAGGATGAGATCGACTGGAAGGCTCAGGCTGAGAACATAAAAGAAATAGCCGGGATTGTCGGAGAAATTGCAAAAGAAACCGACTGGAAGGATGTCGCGAAGTCCATCGGGAAAGATGCAAAGGGCTTTAAGAAAAGGCTCCTTCATGAGGCAGATCTTTTGAAAAACATGTCTCCTGATGAGATAAAAGATCTTGTGATAAACGGAGAAAAGCAGCTCGGAAAGCTCTATGCCACAGGAAAAATGGCCACAGTAAGAAGAGAGTGGCGAGGCGTTAAGGACACAGCGGTAGACTTCTACGAATGGGGAAGAATGTGGGCAATGCTTCTTGCCACATTTTCCAAAGACCTGGTGCCGGCCATGATGGGGGCTGTTCACTACAGATGGATGATCTCATATTTCTGTTGTCACTCCTTTATGGATAAAAACACAATGGGACTTCGCGGAAGAGCGCTGAAGATGCACCACGAACTCATTTATGCAATATTCAGATATGTCGCAGAGAACCTGGTGCTTCTTATGAAATCCGATGAAAAGGTCGGAAACAGCACAGCACTTTCTAAAAAGATAGTTCTTTTTGATGAGATGACAATGTCTCAGATAATGGCAGGATTCCCTGATCTTATCGGAATTCCTTACCAGCTTATGCCGGTATTTCTTTTGTCTGAGATTGACCAGCTGGCCTGCATGCCGTATATCGACGCGATTGAGTCCTATGGACTTCCATCAGACACATGTCCTGTACCGTCTTCAGAATGCGGAGCAGTTGTAGTTGATGCCCTTCCTCACATGGGAGCATGCTTTATCTCAAGCTCAATGCCTTGTGACGGTTCGGTAATGGCATCATCTTACACGAGCAGGAGATTTAAGGATCTTCCTACATATCACCTGGCTTTCCCGGTAAGGTATGAGGACGAGTCCATCATGGATGCAGCGGTAAAAGACATAAGAGGATGCATAAAGTTCATCGAAGAAAACACCGGAGCTAAGTGGAGCTGGGATGCATATTTTGCAGCAATGAAGCGCTTTAACGAAGAAACAAAGTATGAGCTTCAAAAGTGGGAGATAAACCAGACACCGCATCCACAGCTGATAGGACCATGTTATGAGCTCTTTAGAAAGTGGAACTACGAGATGGATGGCGGTCTTGATCCAAGGATCATCTCGACATTCAAAAAGGTCGACCAGCTCATGCTAAAGGCCTACGAACACAGGGATGAAGCCTGGAGAGGCAAGATGAAATACAGAGCGATCGTTTGGTCGATACCTGCTCATTATTATGCTAACTTCTCCAACTGGATGGCCAATTGCTGGGGCGTAGATATCCTTGTTGAGATGGAATCACTTAACTTTACAAAGCCTCTTGAAACGGAGAATAAGGACGAAGCCCTTAAGGATCTTGCAAGACTATATGAGCGAATGGTTATGAGAAGGCATACCAATGGCGGTTACGACCACGTTGTTACAGAACTCTGGAGACAGTGCGAGATCTGGAATGTAGACTTTGTTCTCATGTATCAGCATGTATCCTGCAAGAACATGGCTACTGTTCAGGGACTTTTTGAGGAACAGGCAAGAGAAAGGGGCATCAAACTCCTTTGGTGCAGCCATGACCTGATGGATCCAAGAACAGTTTCAAGAAAAGATATGCGAGCAACAGTCAATGAATTTATGAGAACCGTAATGAAGGCCGAACCTGTGGATCCTTCATTGGTTGATTTTGAAGATGACACTACTTGGTGATAATGGTTTTCAAAGTCATGCATTTTCTTGCTTGCAAGGAAAAAAGCATGACCTTGAAAACCAAACAGACATGAGGAAGTAGCATGATAATGCGAATTCCGAATGGCTGTAGCATGTCGGGAACGAAGTGGAGACATGCGTATTATCATCCAAACATAAAAACATAATTTTGGAGGGAGATTATAATGAAATACTTTGGAGGATGTGACGTAGGATCAACCTACACAAAAGCCGTTATTGTTGACGAGAACGGTAAGATGGTAGCAAACACCACACTTAAGAGCAAGATTGTGGCTCAGGAATCAGCTGAGATGGCAATGAAGGAGGTTGTATCTCAGGTACCTGAACTTCACGATACAAGAGATCTTTCATACCTTATCGGTACAGGATACGGACGAAACAAGGTTCCGTTTGCGGATGAGAATATTTCAGAAATCTCATGCCACGCTATGGGCGTACATGTAACAAATCCTAATGTTAAGGCTATTATCGATATCGGTGGACAGGACGTTAAAGGTATCGCCATTGATACAGACGGAACAGTTAAAAACTTCGCCATGAACGATAAATGTGCTGCTGGAACAGGAAGATTCTTTGAAGCCATGGCTCGTTCCTTTGAAATGTCTCTTGAAGACTTCTCAAAGCTTTCTCTTTCGGCAAAGAACGTTATTCCAATCACTGCTCAGTGTACAGTTTTCGCTGAGTCTGAAGTTATCACACTTGTTGGTGAAGGAAAGCCTATGGATGAGATTGCAGCCGGAATCGAGATGGCAGTAGCAAAGAGATGCTTTGTTATGTCCAAGAAGGCCGGCGCAACTGATTCTATCACACTTTCAGGCGGATGCGCTAAAAACGATGGACTTAAGGCTGCAATCGAGCAGGTTCTTAAGCTTAAAGTTGTTGAGCTTTCAGTTGATCCTCAGCTTATGGGAGCACTTGGAGCAGCAGAGTACGCAAGACAAAAGGGACTTGCAAGCTAAAAGACTTTTGTAGATTTGAAAGGAAAACTTTCGATGAGTAAGGTATTAAAGACTTTCTTTACAATCTTTAAGATACTGTCAATTGTTACGGGAGTTCTTTTTATAATTTATTTCTGGAATCTGGATCAGAAGCTTATGGCGTGGGCTTATGTTCAGGTCAATAAGATTTTTGACAGAAAGAAAGCAGATATTAAATTCTAACGGAGCCCTTTTATGAAACTTTATGACAGCATAATCGCAGAGACCATGGAGAAGGTTTCTGCAAAAACTTATAAAAAATATTCCTATGACAGGAATAATGCATGGAAACTCCTTGATAATACGGAGTTCATCATGCAAAGAGATGCAGCTTTAGAACTCGGTGGAATGAGCGAGCCCTCAGTAAACTACACCTGCGTGACTACTGATTCCGATATTTCTGAGGATGAGATATTGGTTGTGGGAAAAGATATTACTGAGATAAATGGAAATATTTCTTTTGCCCGGGTGATCATTCTGGAAACAAGCGATCTTGGAGAAGAGACAGACAGCGAAAAAGCCTTTGGAACCATAAGGAATCTTGACTTTGTAAGATACCACGTCTATCCGGAAGGGTATATGGTCAGAGTATCTGCAAGCAGTAACCTTGAGCAGGTAAGGGTCAGCAAGGATGCTCTTAAAAGAGGTATCTCTTTTAGCAGGGTTGGAAGTTCGTACATATCCAAGTATAAAGAGCTTCCGGAGGTAAAAAAGGTCAGAGTCATTTTTATTACTGACAAGGACCTGGTTGAGAGCCTTGTTCCAAACGCAGATAAGGTCGACAAGATCACAAGGACGCTTACGAACATACTTGACGGAATGCCCACAGATTGCGGACATTGCAGCATGAAAGCGGTGTGCGACGAGGTTGATGGTCTTAAGGAATTGCATCTTAAGAAGAAAAACTGAAACACTATAGACACTAAAGGGGGATGACAATGAAGCAGGAATATGAGGCGCTTTTTACGCCTTGGAAAATTGGAAACCTGGAAATAAAGAACAGAATTGTTTTGGCACCTATGGGCGGAACCTGCATCTTTGGCTGGATGGAGCCAACAGGAAGTCATTTTGATAAGGAGGCAGCAAGGCTCTTACTTAAGATTGCCAAATATGATTGCGGCCTTGTGATTCCTGGTATAGCACCTGTTAAAGATATGCTTGGGGGAAAGTGGCTGTACCAGAATAAGAAGAAATTCAAAGAGCTTGCTGAGTTCATGGATGAATTCCATAAGACCGGTGCCAAGATGTTCATACAGATGACAGCAGGCTTTGGAAGATCTATGGCACTTACTGCGCCCCTTGCCATGCTTGCAAAAAATAAAGCACTCAATACTCTTGCAAAACCTATTATCGATGCAGAGTATCTGACTGCAGCGCCTTCAGTTCTGCCAAACAGATGGGCAGATGACGTTACTACAAGGGCCATCACCAAGAAAGAGATTGAGCAGATAATATATGCTTTTGGCGAGACAGCAAGACTTTGCAAAGAAGCAGGAGTCGATGGAGTTGAAGTGCACGCGGTTCATGAGGGATATCTTTTGGATCAGTTCACTTTAAAATACACCAACCACAGAACTGACGAATACGGCGGCTCTTTTGAAAACAGATACAGATTTGCTGCTGAGATCGTAAAAGAGATAAAAAAGACCTGCGGAGACGACTATCCGGTATCTCTGCGATATTCCGTAAGATCAATGACAAAGGCTTTCCAGTACGGCGCTATGCCGGGTGAAGATTTTGAGGAAATCGGACGTGACATGGAAGAGTCCGAAAAGGCTGTTAAGTTCCTTCAGGATGCAGGCTATGACATGCTTAACTGCGACAACGGAACCTATGATGCCTGGTACTGGGCACATCCACCACAGTATATGCCTGTTAACTGTAACCTTGAGGATGTAGAACACATCAAAAAGTTCGTAGATATCCCGGTTGTATGTGCAGGTAAGATGGAACCACTTGCCGGAGCAAAAGCAATCCGTGAAGGCGGAATCGATGCTATGGCTGTAGGCAGACAGTTCCTTGCAGATCCTAAGTGGGTTACCAAGATTGAGAGAGAAAAGGAAGCTGATATCAGACCATGTATCTGCTGTCATTCAGCATGCTTTAACCTTACAAAACACAATGGCACAGCCAATGACCAGGATCTTTCAGAGTCTGCAGGAATGTGTAAATGTGCGGTCAATCCCCGCTCTATGCAGTCAGTTAAGTACAGAGTCATTCAGACAAAGAAACCTAAAAAGGTTGCCGTTATCGGTGGCGGTGTAGGTGGAATGGAAGCTGCAAGAATACTGGCACTTCGCGGACATAAACCTGTGATCTATGAAAAGGGCAGTGAACTTGGCGGAGTATTTATTGCCGCAGCTGCTCCTGAATTCAAGGAAAAGGATAAAGAATTCATTGCGTGGCAGAAGAGACAGATTGGCAAGCTCGGCGTCGAAGTTCACTTTAATACCGAAATTAAAGCCGGAAGCCTTCCTCAGGCTGATGAGTACATCATCGCAACAGGCGCTGAGGCTAACAGGATTCCAATTCCTGGAGCTTTAGAGTATGCCATGGACGCTACAGATTATCTTCTTGATAAGAAGAAAGTAGGAGATAATGTAGTCATCATCGGCGGTGGTCTTACAGGTTGCGAGATTGCTCTGGATCTTTTCCGCAAGGGAAAACACCCTCAGATTGTTGAGATGAAGGATGACCTGATCGCAGTCAAGAACATGTGCCTTGCAAACACCAGCTACTTAAGAGACTGCTTTAAGACCAATGAAGTTCCGGTTTATCTAAATGCATCTGTTAAGAGCATTTCACCGCATGAAGTTGAGATTGGACTTAAGGATGGAAGAGTAAAGAAACTTCCTGCAGATTCAGTCATCATGTCAGTAGGTTATCATCCGATACCTATCATGAAAGAGGCCAAAAACGTTCATCTCCTCGGAGACTGCCAGAAGGTAGGCAATATCAGAAGCGCCATCTGGGGTGCATGGGATATAGCAATGAAGATATAATTGAAAGTAATTTAAGAACCGACATAATATGCAGATCATGGAGCTACCAGATGGGTAGCTCCATTTTTTGCGTTTATACAAAATACTTTCACTTTGTATATGCGTAAGTGACTTCTCTAATTCTCTATAAAAATTTAGATTGCGGCTCCGAACGCCACCATTGACTGAACCTGAGGAAAACGCCTTGGCCTGCGAGCCGACGGTGAGAATGATGGGAACAGTAGATTATCACGCACCGTCGGATTCAGCATTGTAGCGTTTTCCTCAGAACCCGTCAATGGCA
>NZ_ATVR01000056.1 GCF_000420825.1 Butyrivibrio sp. AE2015
AGAAGAACTCCCACAATAGTTTCACTGTCTTTGACACATACAGCTTGCAGCTTGTTCATAAACTTCAATACAGTCTGCTTATGTTCTTCTAAATTCTCTTCTGTTTCGAGCCCGGGGAAATTCCAGCTAACCTTTCGAACAAGCTGCATCCACGAATCGATATATGAACTTTCTCCAAATATTGCTTCCATTTCTTTCATCACTATCAGATTATATTCCGATATAACACGCCAACTTCAGCCCGACAAACGCCGATTTGCTTAATAAGAAAATTCTAACCTTTTCATACATAAAATAAAGCCCACCAATGTAAGCTTCATTATGTATCCTCATTTAATCTGTAAATAGTAACAACGCGCATATATACTGGATTTGAACCACTTTTACTACTTTTAGTGAAAAAAATGGAGCTGATTGCCAGCTCCTATAATGATTGCAGCTGGCTAACTCTTTCGAGTCCCTATAGCTTTGTGCCGCCGGATCGCTCTGGTTTTACCTTTAAATTGATTTTTGCCCGAACGATATTTATTGATAAGAGTGTTTTAAAGGCGGTCCATGGTAATGGTCACCACAGACCGCCTTTGCCGAGTACTATCTATTTTCAACTGGACTGATTACCGGCTTACCATCCCCGTCCAGCATGGGTGTAAGTCCTCCAGCATATCCGCTTGCATGGAACACATAGTTAACACCTGTATCCTGGTCAACCCAGATCTCAGTAACATTAACTGCTCCCTGTGAATAAACCTTTTTAAATCTTTTGTCCATTGTCATTTCCTTGTCCTCTTTCATTTTCAGGCCCTGTCCAGAAGGCTAAAGAGCCCAACTACCAACAGCACCGGCAATGCTATAGCAACAAGTCCTTTAAGCACAAGGCCCACAAGAATAAGTGGAAGGAACACCAATGTGAACATAACTTTGATGATGCTCCAACTTGCTCTGAATGCAAAGCCAATCATTTTTCCAAAAATCCAAAAGAAAAATATGATAAAAAGCAGCGACGGCATGATTCCTCACCTTCCTCTCTCAAATTAAAAACCATTGTCATCTGTTGCTTGATGATGAATTCATTATATTTCTGTCAGAGCAAAGATTACATGATTATATCAGCAAAAAGATGTATGTTATTTTGCTATTTGTGAAAACACTTTTAGATCCAAGCAAAAAAGAATCAGCTCCCGAGAAGACCAGATACGTCTGAAAAATCATGGTTCCAAACATCGTCATAAAAAATGTAAGAAATCCGTATCTAAATCACTTTGAGGAAATCCACTTTGGCGCAGGCTTTCTTCTGGAACATTTCAGATTCCTTCCAAGCACCCAGAAAAGCTGCCCTCTTCCGCACATATGATTGCAGAACCATTTATTCCCATCGGCTATCGCAAAAATCAGCGGAAGTATGAAATCTATCATTCCAAGCCACGCAAACAAAATATTAAAAAATCCAAGGGCAAAATATACTATTGTCCATATCCAAAGATAGTCATACCAGTGTTTCTTCTTATTGGATGCCATCCTGCACCTCCTCTACTCTGATTGAACCGGCAGGACAAGCTTTTTCGCAAATACCACATCCAACATATTTATCGATATCCACTGCTGCATGGCAGCCCCTATAGATGTCTATAGCCTCTCTTGGACACTGCAACGCGCAGACACCACAGGCAACACATCTTTTTACATCATTAACTGCCTTTCTCATAAACAGCGCCTTTCTAATAAATTCATCAAAACTACTTGTTTTTCTCAGCTGATGCTTTAATTATATGTGGTATACTTTTTATATCAAGTACGCAGTTTTTTATCTAGTAAGGAAAAAGATACCCTGAGAAAAAATGAGACAAAAGAGCCTTTATGCGAAGATATCGCAGGAAAAGATTGTGGTTTAAAAAAAGTTATCGATACTGTTGGCGGCAAGTGGAAGATCATGATCCTATGCGTCATCGACAAAAATGAAGTTGTAAGATACGGCGAATTAAGCCGCTCAATTCACGGAATCACCAACACTATGCTAGCCAATTCCTTAAAAGAGCTTGAGGCAGACGGCCTAGTTGAGAGAAAACAGTACGATGAAATGCCTGTAAGGGTTGAATACACTCTTACCGAAAAAACAAAAAGCCTCATCCCAATTTTGCTGGAACTAAAAAAATGGGGCGAGGAAAACCTGTAACCACTGTATAAACTGCATTTTTAACTGCTGCCAAAGCGCATCAAAATACCACCAGCCTGACCGGGACTGGTGGTATTTTTCTATGTTATCTATCAATTAGGTATTGCCTTGTTTTGCGGCCTTTTTCTCAGCTTTTTCCTTAAGTTTTGCGAGCTTTTTAGCTGTAGGCTTGTAAAGCCTGAATATCTTATAAATCTGAAGAACAATCAGCAGCACGCATACAACAGTTACAATTCTCACCAAATGATCAGTAGTTCTTGTGCCGTCCTTGATAACTGTTCCGGGCATGGCGCCATTCATGGCCTTACTGTTGACTACAGTATAAAGAGTATGATGCATTGCTTCTCTTGCGTAATAATATGTTGCAGGATCATTTTTATCAAAGTTATATCTGGCTGCAGAAGGAAGCGATGTAAGTTTCACATCTCCACCCGCTTCAGTCATCTGATAGCCGTCCATGAAGACACCTGTATTAGCATTATCTGTCATAACAAGGCCATCAAAATCCCATTCATTTCGCAGAATTCCGGTAAGCAGACCATAATCTCCTCCGGCCCATGTAGCACCAACTCTGTTAAAAGAGGTCATGACTGCCTGCGAAGCTCTTATCTCTTTAGAAGCATTCTTATAACTTCCATCTTCCTGCTTCTCAACGTAATTAAGAGTCACGTTTCCGGCTTTCATTGTCATTTCAAAAGGAACAAGGTAAATCTCTCTGGCAGCCTGCTCATTTAACCACGTTGCAATACTGTACTGGCCATCCCTGTCTCCACGGTGATTTTCCTGATCATTGAATGCAAAATGTTTAATGTAAGTATACATACCCTTGGAAGCAGCTCCGTATGCTGCATTTGAGCCAACTACGCCTGAAAGGAAGGCGTCTTCTGAATAATACTCACCATTTCTTCCAGAGAAAGGAGTTCTGTGTATATTCATTGAAGGAGCATACCATCCGTCTGCGCCGCCAAGAAGTCCCTCATTACCTATCATCGTTCCAAACTCAAGAGCCAAGGCAGGGTTCCAACATTGTGCCAGTGTCATTGCACTCGGGAACATAGCCCCGGTTCCGCCATAGATAAGACCTGACGCTGTATCCGCATCTATGTTAAATGGCTTCTCTATAGATTTAATATATTCGATTCCATATCCACTTACACCGATGGCATTATAAATTTCCTCAGCTGTAAGTTCATCCAAAAGATCATCCCATAATGGATCATCATAATCGAGGCCTCTGAGGTCGATGAGCTTAAGTCCATTATCAGCACCGTATACAATCTTAGTCTCTGAAAGTGATGCCTTATCTACCGTCGTTCCCGAATCAAAACTGTCAAGCTGTGCTATAAGTTCGTCTGAAGCAGTCTTTGTATACGTATAAGATACTCCGTCACTTCCATTTATCTCATTTCCCCATGTGCTTATCTGAGCACTTGGTACTCCATCATGTGTTGGGAAAGTACCTGTCCAGTCACTTCTTGTAAGATAGGTATTCTCACCTCTTGCATCATCAAGTCTGTTAGTAATATCTACACCTGAGTAGCTGTCTTTTGCATAAGTAACTGTATCTACATCTGCATTATCAGGAGTATACAGGCTTACAAAAGAAATATCTCCACCCTTAGTCACATTCTCTGAAGACAAGCCTGATGTGCTGACAAGAGCTGATGATACATCTTTTGCCGCAAGAATATTGTTTATAGCTGCGTGAGCGTTCTTTGCAGCTGTGATGTAATAATCGCCTGCGTCAAAAATATATGTCTTTGCATTGCTTGAATCATAGGCTTTAAGCTGTGCCTTATCAAATGAAAGCTTTACTGTCTCGTATTCTCCCGGAGCAAGTTCCCCAGTCTTTTCATAAGCCACGAGCTGAACAGACGATTTTTCCACACCATTATCAATGTCATACTGAGTATATGGACTTTGAGCGTAGATCTCTACAACATCCTTACCGGATACAGATCCTGTATTCTTAACGTTTACTGTGATATTACATGTATCATCACTCCAGGAAACATCCATGTTTGACCACTCAAATGTTGTATATGAAAGTCCATATCCAAAAGGATAAACAACCTCAGATGTGTAATCATAATCACTTGCATTTCCCTGTTTTAAAACAACATCCTCATATCTGGTTTCGTAATACTTGTAACCTACGTAGATACCTTCTTCATATGTAACATAATTGTACTTGGTCAGATTCCCGTTTGAGTCTGAATACTGATAGTCACCAAAGTTCATAGCAGAAGGTGAAGAAAGAGGATCTGAAGC
The DNA here is from genome assembly GCF_000420825.1 of Butyrivibrio sp. AE2015. Taxonomy (GTDB): domain Bacteria; phylum Bacillota; class Clostridia; order Lachnospirales; family Lachnospiraceae; genus Butyrivibrio. The sequence continues at coordinate 4,442 of NZ_ATVR01000056.1, forward strand.
AAATGTATCAACAGTCCTTCCTGATGGGTTCACCTGTCCTGTCAAAATGTATGGCAGTGACTCTATTGCTGTAGCTGAGATAACTGCTTTTATGTTAGGAAAATCCTTAATGAAATCAAAATCAAGCGCTGCATTTGAATTGCTGACAAGAATAATCTCATCAAAATTCTCATTCAGATATGACAGAATCTCAAGTTCAGTGCTGTCGGGCTCAAGATATGTCCTTGCCTTATCCTCTTCAGAAGATGCATGGCTGTACATGGATCTTGGCATGTCTCTTCCTTCGCCTGCTACTCTCTTAAGAAAATATACTGGCACAGTTCCTTTTACCGAATCCATTACTGATCCATTTTCAAGAAGTACTGAAAGCGGCACCTCGTTGATACTGAAATCTTCTACATCACCATATGATATTGAGCCGCTGCCAAGTCCATAGTTCTTGGACTGTTCCTTATAAAATTCAAATAATTCTGTATTTAACGCCACTCCTGCATTACTGAAAATGTCTTTAAGACTTCTTCCGCCAGTCATTGAACCATTAGCAGTAACAGTCGCTGAATTAACACTAAAAAAGCTAAAGACTGAATCTGCTGCTTTAGGAAGTGCACTTTCTTCATTACTCAAAAGAATCGTGCCCTCATCAGCAATCCTCTGATGAAGCTCTGCTTCTGCCTCCTTGATTGAATCTTTTGTATAATCCGCTTTGTTATACTCAAGATCAAGTCCCGTAGTATCGACCTTGGAATTGTTCTTCTTCGTATTAATACCACCTATCATACTGTCAGCCATTCTTGCATAGTTTGGTAAAATGCTATTTAACGCAACTATGATCATGGCCAAAAATACTATCAGAATGCTGCGTATGATTGTTCCGACTATTTTTCTTCCTTTACTCATAACCCTCTCCTTTAAAAAATGCGCGTTTTCTGTGCTATGAGATTATCATTTTGCAAATAAAAAAAGCAGGTTTTGTCATATCCTGCTTTTTCTTTGTCAAATCCGGTAATTCAGTTGCCATTTTCTGTAAAAATCAGCCTGAGAAGATATTTGTTATTATCGGTCTTTATTATCATCTGGCCTTTGTATTTTTCAGTGATTGCCTTAATGCTGCCGCTTCCAAAGCCGTGACTTATTTTATCCTCTTTTGATGTCTCCGGAACATCCCCATTCATCTTTATATCCCCTTCATATGGGTTAATAATTTCAACAAGAACAATTCCTTTTTTGTCCTGTATCTGAACAGAAATCCAGCGCCTAGCTGTATCCGCTATCTTCTCGTTTGCTTCAATCGCGTTATCAAGGGCATTCCCCATCAGCGTATAAAGATCTATCTCATCCATAAAAGAAAGCTGTGATCCATCTGCGATACAACTCATCTGAATATGCTTACTATGGCAGATCAGTTTTTTCTCTGTAAGAACTGTATCCAGATACTCATTTCCTGTTCTGACAACTGCATCATACACCGCTATATCATTTTCCATCTCAGATAGAATCCCACGCCGCTTCTCATCATCTTCCATACTAGCCAGCGCACTTATCTGATGTTTCATATCATGATAATGCTGGTTTACGATAGCCATGGCATCTTTTGAAATCTCATATCTTGCCTGAGTATCCTTCCAAATCTGCTCCTTGACCTTAAACTCCGCCCTTTCATTCTCCCTGATAAGCTGCGCACGCTGGTTAGAAAGTATAAAAATGCAGCTCAAGATCGCATAAATGCAATGAAGATAAGTAAATCCAAAAATCCCCGATACCAGACTAAGAAGCCATACAATAAGCAGAATTCCGATAGTTGCCGAAGTAGCAGTAACCGTCTCAACATAAAATCTGCCATTTTTCACCGTTCCCTTGGCAAACCAATAGTAAGCCAAAAGAAATGAACCAATGAGGCACGCCATGTATATAACAGGCTGATCTGCCAGGATTTTACCATTTGAAACATACTCAACTAACGTCCTTATGCAATAAAAGATATGTTCTATGGAATAACTAACTGCAAAAATGTATACAGCCTCATATAACGTTACCTCGGTCCACAAATATATTGAGGCCACAACAAAAAGCCACGAAACTATGAACCATCCGATAATAAAAGCATATCCTGCCATCCCGGTTATGATCTCTGTTTCGGCATAGCCAACATTTTTTGCCGCCAAAATCATAGCATAGTTAAAAATCTGACTTACAGCAATGCAACATATTGCCTTTATAAGTCCATTTTTTCTTTTTCCAATTACTATGCAGAGCCCAATAGTTGGCATCAGCATCTCCAGCAGATATCTGAAATTGAATCCGTCCATCTATATTTCCGCTCCTACATACTGCGCAAATGCAGCCAAAAAATTCTTTTTCTGACTCCTGCTTAGGTAAATATCCTCACCATGAACCCGTACTATGTCTCCATTTATCTGATCAACATATTTAAGATTAACCAGCTGAGACTGGCCCGCTTTTACAAAATTATAGTCCGATAATTCTTCTGCCATTGCGGTAAGAGTGCTTCGCTTGTGCTCCAAAGTACCAAAACTGCAATGAACAAATACATCATGCGCCACTACCTCGATGTAATAAATATCAATGACAGACACTTTCCGCTTCGCACCATCATCAAGAACAATAAGTGTCTTATCTTTCCGAAACTTATCAGATGTTTTCAGCACCCGGTCCATTGTAACGACAAGCTGCTCATATACAACCGGCTTTAATATAAAATCCAAAGCATTAACCTTATAGCCTTCTATCGCATACTGAGCAAGTGCAGTTATGAAGACTATGATCACATCAGGATCTAATTCTCTTATCTTTTTCGCTGTTGTCATACCATCCTGATGTTTCATATGTATATCAAGAAAGATAATATCATAATCCGATGTATAGTCATCCAGTATATCTATACCATCATAAAAGGTTCTTACAATAAAATTATCGTTATGGTCTTTTTCATATCTGCTAAGGTACTCAACAAGACTTGCCTGGTATTCTTTTTCATCCTCTACGATTGCAATCCTAAGCATATTTCTTCCTCGATCCGTAATCGAATCTCACATCATCACTTCTTGTTCAGCCTGTACCCCACAACACCGCCAGACTTATGAATATGAATCCCAGTACCACTGGGGAATTAAAGGTGATTTTAAGTTTTTTCATGTTTTGTTTATCAACCTTATTTTTACATTATTATGATGATATTATCCCAAATCGGAAGAATATACAATTATCAATCGGAGAAAAAATAAGTTTTGTTGGCTATAGCAACTGCCTTCATGCTCTTAGTCGCATTCGAATACTGTCTTGGCCTCAAGAAACTCACTCTGCCCAAAACTTGAAAAGCTGTAGGCTTGACTGTAAAGTTTGGCCCCACACCGGAGGGTCCTCCCTAACACAATGCGCAGCATTTTTTCATATAAAAAGTGCTACGGCTTCATATATTTTATCCCGACATGGGCAAACTAAGAACCCCTTTACTCTCCAAAAACATCAAAGCAAACACCACCAGCCATCCACCTATAATAATTCCCAATATCACCTTTATAGCAATATCCCGCCTTAGATCATAAAATTTCACCTTCCCCAGGCCAATTAGAAGCACCCATATCCCGACAACAACATAGATAAGAGGAAATAACTGAAATAATAAAACTCCGGTTTCTATACATCCCCCAAATACAAAGCATCCCACCAAAATAAACAAAACACCTACAACACGGAGCTTAAATCCCTAACAATTGCCGCTTTTAATTCTTCACGTTCCATTATCGTGGCTCCAACATTTTTCTTTTTATTTTATCTAATACTATCCAATCTCTTTTTAAAGAACTTTGTCCGTGTGATTATCACAAAGAAAAGCACATCAATTACTATTTCAACAAAAATTGGGTTCATCACAAACCTTTGATGCTGCAACTGAGCAGGATAAAAATACAGCGGCAAATGCCACACACCCCAGATAAATCCTATAAAAAGTGACATCTGCACAAGCTTATCTTTATTAAACAAGCGGTCCGTCAAAAATCCTCTCCATCCAAATTCTTCTGAAAAAGAGCCTGAAATAATACCCCAGAATAAAAAATAGTTAATTTACTGTTATGTTCTTTATTTTTTAATTGCATAGTACCCTCCGACCAACAAACTCTGATACCATATTAACCCTTTTTTATCTGGAAATAATCAGCTTATAATGCGAAATAATCATTATTTTTCTTCCACAAGCGATATTTATATAGTAAAAGAGCGCATGATTAACCTCAAAAAATTTTTTAAATTTTTTGGCCATTTCTTTTCCATCATTCGTATAAATAATCAGAACATAAAAAACACAGCAGTCCAAGTAGCTTACGCTTTACAAAAGGCCAGCCGTGTTTGACAGATACCATTTCAGTGAAGGTAGCGATGCTTTACCGTAGCATAGAGATGGACCTGCAGGTCTTATGAGGGAAAAAAGATACTGATGATGGCGATGCTTCATCTAAGGTATCACATAAAAATCCACAGCAAATGTGACGAGTTTTCACAAAAGCCAAGGGATCCAACGAAAAATGGGCTGTCGCACTAAGCAATTAGTGCGACAGCCCCATTTTTATTAAAAAAATATCAAATAGTATTATACGTTTATAAACTTCTTTGTACTGTCGCTAAGTTTGTTCGTAACCTGATTGTTATTATCCATGGCCTCTCCGATTTCTTGAATTTCTCCCACAATCTCCGTAGAGTTGGAAGCTGAAAGGCTGATGGCCTGTGTGGACTCTTCAACGGAATCGGTGATTGTAAGAATTGAGTCTGACATGCTGTGCATTGTGTTATCAAGAGAGTCTGCCTTCTCAGTAAAGCCTTCAAGAATTTCATTCATTATCTCTGCTGTACTCTCGTATTTCTCTCCTGTCTCAACAAAGGCTTCATAATCGGCAATAACAGTATTGTTGATAAAATCTACAACCTCGATGGCATTATTCGAAAGCTCCTGAACAGCCTTTGTCACATTCTCACTTATAGTCTGAATATTTCCGGCTGTCTGTCTGCTGTTATCGGCAAGTGCACTGATCTCCTGCGCAACTACCGCAAAGCCCTTGCCGGCTTCACCTGCTCTTGCAGCCTCAATGCTGGCGTTAAGTGCAAGAAGGTTTGTCTGGGAAGCTATATCGAGGATAACCTTGGTAAGTTCTCCGATCTGATTAACCTGCTCACTTTCCTTTACTGACTCATCAAGGGTCTTGCTGAGCGCCTCAACTCTGGCACCTGTATTCTCCTTCTTCTGCATAGCCTCATTCTTAATGGTATCAGCTTCCTTCTGGATCTCGCCTGCACGCTCTTTTCCTGAAGCAACCTCATCATTGATGCTCTCCACCGCATCTCTTACATCATTGAGCTGCTCCTTAATGTGAGAAGCTGTAGTTGACACATTGTCCATGCTGGCTGAAAGCTCCTCAAGCGCCGCTGATGTGTTGGTGATGTTGTCGTTAGCCAAAGCGATCTGTGAGGTCATCTTGTCTGCGGAATCTGTAAGAATGAGTGTTCCGCTCTTAACATCTTTCATTACGCCCTGCAGGGTTTCAATAAAATCATTTATGCCGTCTCTTATAAATACAAGCTCATTTCCGGTCTTAACATTTACTCTTGCTGTAAGGTCACCCTTTCCGGCGTTGATATCATTTATAATTTCCTGAACAGAGTCGGAAATCTTAACAATAACTTTGGTGATAAGAACAAATGAAACATAGAGGTTCAAAAGAAGGCACACGATAAACACAACCATTCCTGTTACATTCATGACAGTTATCTTACTTTTTGACTGTGCCATATAATTTAAAACATTACCCTGAAGTGCATCCACCGATGCATCAAGGGTTGTCATGCCTGCTTTGACACCTTCCATGTTAGTCACATAATCTCCGGTAAGTATCTCCGAGGCAACACGTACATCGCCGGTTGTCATCATGATATTGAACACTTCATCAACGTTCGCAATAAGAGCCTTTGTCGAAGCATCAAGCTGTGTCGTTGCGTTTGGATTGCCATATATAGTAAACTCATCGCCGATTTCTTTTACAAGAGTGGTCACTTCGCTCTCGTAGGATTTAAGCTCGCTTACGATTCTCTCTTTATCAGCATCAGTGTAATATGACCATAGTCCCATTGCGCTCTGGATCGTTCCTTCAATCCTGGCCAGATCTTCCTTAACTGTTCCCTCTTTATGAACCAGCTCGGTTACTCCGGCAATTATACCCTGAGCACTGTCAGACATGGATGATATTCCATCGTTAACAATGTAGCTTACTATGTTAAATACCAGCAACATCAGAATATTAAAGAACAAAATCTGAACCGGAATGGATTTGAAAAAACTGACCTTATTCTTCTTGTTTTCAGTTGTCCTTGACATAGCGACACTCCTTTCAATATAATAAATATCCACCTATATACATTATACAGATAAACATTGCACTATTCTACGTTTATTTTTTTTAATAAAATTAAATAAAAAATGCATAAAAACACAAAAAAACAGGCAGCCTTACCAGCTACCTGTACAATCTTTGCTTTATTCACGGGACCCAGGTGATAAGGACCTCGGCATTTCCGTCTATTGTAAATTCTCCGCTTCCCGCAGTCACAAACAGCGACTCTCCTTTTTTAGCTCTGATGCATTCTCCCTGACATATAACATCTGCACATACCACATCTCTGTCTTACCGTGCTGGCCTTCGTTGGCCTTGGCATATACTTCATCGGGATGTACCTGGATTGAAAGAGGCTTCCTTGCATCTATGAGCTTTATCAGAATAGGGAAGCTCAGCTAATACATCGCCATCGTATTCTATTCCAAAATCATCCACCAGCTTGTGGTCACCCCAAAGGTAATCCTTACAGGCGGGCTTTAGCTTATAAATACCCATTAACTGCCCTTTCCTTTCTCGTAGATAGTTATTCTATCACAGGTGCGTTGTAAAAAAAATCACACAAAAAAGACCCGGTACATAGTACCGAGTCTTTTGAAATCTGCAATAGCAGATCGATTATCTCTTTGAGAACTTTTTCACTGTCTTAAGTGCCTTGTTTTGGGCATTCCTAGGGCGAGTTGCTGTTTACCTGCTGCGTACGGTAGAAAGCTCAGGGCTGCTGTATGCGGCTGGTGGCAACTCAATATTCTCATAATGTCAAATGGAATACCTTATCACATTTTTCCAATTCTGAGGAAATCCCATTTTCTCGATTATTTCTTCGCTTGGATTATATTTCTTAAAACACTGTGACAATTCTCTCTGAAAATCCCTGAAGTCTTCTCTATCTAGCAGATATTTCAGAATAATAACCTCAGCAAAAACATCGTCTTTTCCCTGTATATATCTGCCATTATTCTGAAATATCTTTAATTTGCTGTGAATAATAGTATCTGAAATACTATCCTTTGTCCTATAGCTATAGAATCGATCTCCATGAGCACATACATTTCTATGCTTTGTCATAACAGATAAGAATGAATGCATCTGATTTCTTGATATATTATGATAATCCATACAAACACGTATAGGTGCTGCAGCCTTCAAATAGTCAAACATATGGGCAAACTGCCCTAATGTAAGGACCTGCACCATAATCCACAGTGGAACATTTTGATGTGCTGTAATGTAATGATTTATGTATACATAGTCCGTTTTTCCCGAAAGATTAAACTGGAAAATCGAAAGCAATTTATTAATACCATTTGCATTCTTTCCATTCACATCATAATTGCTTAACAAGCAATACTCCTTCTGATCCTCACCATGAATATCGCAGAAATGGTATGCCAAAGAAGTCTTTACGCTCTTTTCGGCTATCAGAATATATTTTAAAAAGATGCTCCGAAGATCTCTATCAAACTTATACAAACTGTAGATATCTTCAAAAGCCACATCCTTCTTATAATATCCGGTTGTCTTATCTTTGAAAATATCTTTATATCCGGTGATAAGTGAATAGTAACTAATTTTTCCTAATATCCGTTTGGCACCTTCCCTATCCGGTATATCAAGTTCCTTCTCTTTTTCCAAGAAATCTAGGAGTTCATCGTAAGTCTTAAATGGTTTGTCCATAATATCTCCTAAAATAACGAAAGGCCCCCGCAGGGACCCTCCGGACCGGAGGCTTCACAAGTATCTCCAGTACGTTCACTATAGTAAAGATATCATAAGCAGTGGTTTTAGTCAAACTAGTTTACTTCATTAACCGTTATATTCACCAGATGCGTTACAGTTCAGACACTAGCTTGACGCACAACCCTAACGATTAAAAATCACATATTAAAATTGTCTCAAACCCAGAAAAAATCTTACTTTTTCTGGGTTTTGTGTCAAGCACACATATCATAACTTCGGATTTTATGTTCTATCATTCATCTCGAAAAATCGTGAAGTTGTCGAGTTCTTTCTCTCACATAAGAGCCCTACAAACGCCGATTTGTCGTTCTGCATTGTTTTCCGGGAGAACTTGCTAACACTTCAGCCAGACCAATCTCATTTGTCACAAGTAGTTTACTCATGTATTTCCAAAGGAAGCCCGTCCGGGTCACGGAAAAACGTCATTTTTTCACCCGTGAAAGCATCCCGTCGTATCGGTTCACAAGGGATACCCATAGACTCCAATTCTGCGACGGTCTCATCTACACTATCTACACGGAAAGCAAGATGACGCAATCCGTAAGCTTCGGGAGAAGGACGGAGTGGATGATCCTTCATAATAAAAAGTTCAATTTCGCTGTCATCGAGCTTAAGGTCAATCTTCCAATCATCCCGTTCCGGTCTATAGTTCTCTCGCAGAATTCGAAAGCCAAGCTTATTATGGTAAAAGTTCAGAGCAGTGTCTTTGTCGGAACAAATCACCGCAATATGATGAATGCGATTTAATTTCATAAGGCGCCTCCTGTTTTAACCAGAAAAACCGATTTGCTTATTTCATTATCCTGAAATTCAAAGTTTTATTATCGTCGCAAGTTTCTTTCCGCATAGAATTCCAAATATGCAGCAACAACAACTCAGTGCCACATATAATCCGCCATTCATATATTGTTTCTTCTCAAACAAATTAAAAGCTTCAAGGGAAAATGTAGAGAATGTGGTAAAACCTCCACACACCCCTGTCTTCCAGAAAAGAATGGTATTATCAGATACACTTTCTCGGTTACTGGTAATTCCAACAACGAATCCAATTAGTATGGCACCGAGGATATTTGTAATCAGAGTTAATATCGGAAAATAAGTCTTAACAGGAATCAGACTTATTGCATATCGCGCTACTGCACCCAAGGCACCACCAAGTGCTACAAATAGAAAATTCATATCAACCTCTCTAT
>NZ_ATVR01000057.1 GCF_000420825.1 Butyrivibrio sp. AE2015
CCCATATTGTTAATATCACAATTACCAAATTTAAATCTTCCATAAGCAACTATTCTCGCTTCCGCATCAGAATTGTACTACAATCTCCCCCGCTGAAATTGATCTTTTGGGCATATAGCGCTTTGGAAAGCTTCCAGCCACCTCTGATTTTTACTATTTTGGGCATATAGCAACTTTTTACGAGGCAGCCACCCCTCACGAAGTTAAAATGGGCATATAGGCCGATTTCAAGACTCGAGCCACCCGTCAAAATGGTGGCTGTGGACAGATAAATGCTGTATATGCCCATTTGTCTTCTATAAAAACTATGACGAGGGGTGGCTGCAAGCCTGAAATCAGGCTATATACCCAAAAACGGTTTTATTACGGGTGGCCAAGGTGTTGAAAACGAGCTATATGCCCAAAGATATGCTTTCGGCTCTCTTAACTTCTACCTATAGAGTGGGCACATACAAACTTCCTTTAGCCTCACTTTCGTATGCAACATGCTGCATGCGAAAACTGGCACGCCTGCGTTTTCTTGAAAGTAGCCCCCTACTGTTCTCGGAATTGGATCCTGAGGCACCTTAACCAAGCCACACCGAAGGTGCTTGTCATTGACGGGTTCTGAGGAAAACGCTACAATGCTGAATCCGACGGTGAGATAAGATCTACTGTTCCCATCATCCTCACCGTCGGCGAGGTATAGACGGTGTTTTCCTCAGGTTCAGTCAATGGTGGCGGACGTTGCCAATTACTTACGCATATACAAAGAGAGAGTATTCTGATGTATGCTAACTGTATCTATCTGAATACTCTCCCTGACCTATAGCTTCTTTATTTATTCGATTTAGTCTCTTGGTCTCATGTAGAAGTTACCCATTACTTCCTCTGTGCGGATAGAGTTGATAAATGCGTTTGGGTCAATCTCTTTTATCTTAGGAATAAGCTTTCTGGTATCAGAAGCGCTTACGATAGAATACACGATCTTTTTATTCTTGTGGGCAAAAGAACCTTCACCATCGATCAGAGTTGCGCCGTGACTACATGTTGAATATATCATTGAACAAACCTTGTCAGGCATATCAGTGATTATAAACAGTGTTCTCTGTTGATATGTTCGGTAAAGCACGTGAAGTGTCTGGGTTGAAACATACTGGAATATCATTGAGTAGAGGGCTTTTTCCCATCCAAACATGGCACCGGCTATTGTGAGTACTATGACATTTCCTGCAAGGATAATAGGGAATGCATCAATTCCTTTTCTCTGAGACAGGAATATGGAAATAAAGTCTGTTCCACCGCTTGTTGCATCAACTTCAAGACACATGGTGATGGCAACTGCATTTAAGATACCGCCGAATACTGCAACCAGAAGAGGATCATGTGTAACGGTGTGGATTGGAATGATATCAACAAAAATACCATTTGCCAAAACCATTATCATTGAAAATAATGTGAATTTCTTGCCTATGTAGCGAAAACCGATATAGACAGGAATCGCGTTAAGACAAATATTGATAGGAGAATAGGCAATCTGAAGTCCAAGGTATTTAAGGGCTGCCCTTTGGATAACAATTGTAAGTCCCTGTGCACCTCCCGGGATAAGTCCGCCACCATTAATGAAAGTCTGGATATTGATAGCCATTAGCATTGCGGCAAGTAGCACTACTACAAGTCTGATACAATCCCATCTTAAAGTGGTTACTATTTTCTTTTGCTTATCTGACATGAAAAAATACCTTCGCTATTTAAGAATAAAAAACTCATATGCAATTTATGTAAACAACAAATGCTCTAATAGTATATACGGAATAAACTACGAATTCAACCTGAAATCTCTAGGACTGCAACCAATTTTTCTTCTAAAGAGCCGGTGAAAAAAGCTTGTGTTGTCATAACCTACCATCACAGAAATATCAGCTATGGAAATGTTGGTGTTTTTTAGCAGTTCCTGAGCCTTATTCAGCCTTTTTGACTGCAAAAGTTCCTTAAATGTACTTCCTGTGTTTTTCTTTATGATCCTGCTAAGAACATATGGGTCTTCGCCTACAGATTCAGAAAAAGAACTAAGTGAAGCATCCCTGTAATCTGTGTCTATATATCTTAAAAGCTTGAACATTATCTCCTGATCATAAGAAGTTCTCGACACGCCGATGGACTCTGTATGTTTTAGGAGATTTAAAAATAAAAGACCAATGGTTACCTGATTTACACTCTGGTAATCGGTGCTATCTGTTCCTATCATATTCCAGATCATATTTTCCATTATGTTCTGGATCTGTGGAATCTCAGATACTTTAAAATATAGAAAGTTTCCGTCTGCATTTTTCTTTGTCAGGCAGCTTACCAAAAAGTCTCTCAAAGGACTTTCGTTTTTTTCAAGCATTGAAAAGGCAGTGTCAAAGAATTCAGGAAGGATCATGAAATTAACAGCAATATCGTTTTCGCCTGCAGGAAGTATCTCCTGTCTTGCATGCTGGTTCATGAAAAGAAGGTCGCCCTCCTTTAAAACAATGCGCTGTCCGTCAATGATATGCGTGGTTTCCCCCTGGCACATATAAATGAATTCCACATAGTTATGTGTGTGAAGAGGAAAGTGTATAAAACGCACATGAGGACGCATATCTATTAATTTACCATCCTGAAGCACTCTGGAGGAATCAATTTCGTCGTGGGGAGAGGAGGTCTTTTCATCACTATAGTAAAGAGTCCTGTTGATGTGCTCTTCGCCGCCTAGTATAGCCTCTTCTTCTTCTGTTATTGGGCTTAATATATCAAGTATTTTTTTATTCATATTTTTATTCTATATAAAATGTTTTGCGTTTGCAAGAAAGGACGTATTTTTTGTTTTTATCAGACCTTAAATTCCTTCTGGATTTCAATTAAGCTTTATTTAGTAAAAACGTAGTATGTGCAAGCATGCAAAGATCACGAGAAGGAGAAGGGGAAATGACAGTTAAAGAAAGATATGAAGAAGCTAAAATGCGCTATTCAAAGATTGGCGTTGATACAGAAAAAGCCATCAGTGAGCTTTCAAAGATTAAGCTCTCAATGCACTGCTGGCAGGGTGATGATGTAATAGGTTTTGATCAGAAAGGACCTCTTACAGGTGGAATCCAGACAACAGGAAATTATCCTTACAAGGCAACAACTCCTGAGGAACTCATGGCTGATATAGATAAGACACTTAGCCTTGTTCCAGGTAAGCATAAGATCAATCTTCACGCTTCTTATGCTATTTTTGAAGATGGCGAATGGGCTGACAGAGACGCTCTTGAGCCAAAGCACTTCAAGAAGTGGGCTGAGTTTGCTAAAGAAAGAGGACTTGGCATTGACTTTAACCCAACATATTTCAGCCATCCAAAGTCTGATAATGGAACACTTTCAGCTGCAGATGAGGATGTAAGAAAATTCTGGATCAGACACGGCCAGGCTTGCCTTAGAATTTCTGAGTACCTTGCATCTGAAACAGGTCAGGTATGCATGATGAATATCTGGATTCCTGATGGACTTAAGGATGTACCTGGTGACAGAAAGGCTCCAAGAGAAAGACTTAAGGCTTCTCTTGATGAAATTCTTGCTACACCTTATGACAAGAATAAAGTTGCAGTTGCTGTTGAATCCAAGGTATTTGGAATCGGAGCAGAGTCATACACAGTTGGAAGTCATGAGTTCTATATGAACTATGCTGCCAAAAACAATGTTATGTGTCTCATTGATACAGGACATTTCCATCCTACAGAGAATGTAGCTGACAAACTCAGTTCAATGCTTCTTTTCTATGATAAGATGGCACTTCATGTATCACGTCCTGTTCGTTGGGATTCAGATCACGTTGTTATCTTTAATGATGATGCAAGAGACCTTGCTCAGGAAATAGTAAGAAACGGTGCTGACAGATTCTATATTGGTATGGACTATTTTGATGCAAGTATTAACCGTATTTCTGCATGGACAAACGGAATGAGAAACTTCCTGAAGGCTCTTTTGTATGCAGAGCTTCAGCCAATGGAGAAATTTACTGAGCTTCAGAATGCCCAGAACTTTACAGAGCTCATGTCACTTACAGAGCAGATCAAGATGCTTCCTGTTGGTGATGTTTGGAACTATTATTGTGAGAAGAACGGTGTAGCTCTTGAAGAGGACTGGTTCAAAGACTGCATGGAATATGAGAAAAATGTTCTTTCAAAGAGAGCATAAGTAAATATTTGGATTAAGGAGATTTTTTGAAATGAAAGTATTAGATGCTAAGTTTGCAAAGGGATTCTGCCGTATGTGCGTTGACGGTTTTTACCAGGGATGGCATGAGAGAAACGGCGGCAATTTAAGTTACAGAATTAAGCCTGAAGAAATTGAGTTAGTAAAAGAGGAACTGGATGAGTCTTCTGAATGGAAACCAATCGGAACAACAGTAAAAGATTTGGCCGGTGAGTATTTTATGGTCACAGGTTCAGGCAAGTACTTCAGAAATGTTGAGATCGATCCTGCAGCAAATGTCTGCATTATCAAAGTTGATGAGCAGGGCGAGAACTACAAGATCTTATGGGGACTTGTTGAAGGCGGAAGACCAACCTCAGAACTTCCTTCTCACCTTATGAACCTTGAAGTGTGCAAAAAGAGAAATCCTGAGATCAGAGTGGTATATCACTGCCATCCTGCAAACACAATTGCTCTTACATATGTTCTTCCTCTTGACGGAAAAGTATTCACAAGAGAAATTTGGGAAATGGCTACAGAGTGCCCAGTAGTATTCCCAGATGGAATCGGCGTAGTACCGTGGATGGTTCCTGGCGGAAAAGAAATCGCTGTTGCAACTTCAGAGATCATGAAGAAGCAGGATGTAGCTATCTGGGCTCACCACGGAATGTTTGCCTGCGGAACAGATTTTGACATTGCATTCGGACTTATGCACACAGTAGAAAAGGCAGCAGAAGTTCTTGTTAAGGTTATGTCCATGACAAATAAAAAGAGACAGACAATTGAGCCTGATGATTTCAGAGCCCTCAACGGACCATTTGGAATCAAGGTAAATGAAGAATGTCTTTATACAAAAAAGAGCGATATTATCGGCGAAGTTTAATGGAGACTTACTATGAAATACTATTTAGCAGTTGATATAGGAGCGTCATCCGGCAGACATATTCTGGCGCATATGGAAGACGGCAGGATAGTACTTGAAGAAGTTTACCGTTTTTACAATGGCATGGAAGACAAGGATGGTCACAAGATCTGGAATGCAGAAAAACTTTTTGAGTATATTCTGGAAGGCATGAAAAAGTGCAAGGAGATCGGCAAAATCCCTGTGACTATGGGGATTGACACCTGGGGCGTTGATTTTTGTCTTCTTGATAAGGATGACAAGAGGATTGGAGACCTGGTTGCTTACCGTGATGACAGAACTGCGGGAATGGATGAAGAGGTATATAAGATCATTTCCGAAGATGAGCTTTACGAAAGAACCGGAATCCAAAAGGCTATTTTTAACACTATTTATCAGCTTATGGCGCTTAAGACAAAAGAGCCTGAGAAGTTAAAAGAAGCAAGGACCCTTCTTATGGTTCCTGACTATTTCCATTTTCTTTTGACAGGAGTCAGAAAACAGGAATATACCAATGCTTCAACAACACAGCTTCTCGATGCAAAAACAGGTGAGTGGGATCACGAGCTTATCAAAAAGCTTGGTTTTCCTGATGAACTTTTTGGGGAACTCTCTATGCCCGGAACTGTAGTGGGACCATTAAAGAGAGAAATAGTAGAGAAAGTTGGCTTTGATCTCAAGGTTGTTCTTCCTGCTACTCATGATACGGGTTCTGCGGTTATGAGCGTACCATGCACTGAAGAAAACACTCTTTATATTTCCTCTGGAACATGGTCACTTATGGGATGTGAGCTTACAAAAGCAAATTGCTCAAAAGAGGCTAAAAATGCCAACTTCACTAATGAAGGCGGATACGAGAGAAGATACAGATTCCTTAAGAACATCATGGGCCTGTGGATGATCCAGTCTGTGAAAAAAGAATTTGAAGCAGGATTTGATTATCCTGGGAAAAATAAGGATGATGATTATTCTTTTGCAAATCTTTGCGACAGGGCAAAAGAGGAGACTATAGATTCTATTGTTGCAGCTAATGATGGCAGATTTTTAAATCCGGAATCTATGGTAAAAGAAATCCAAAATGCCTGTCGTGAAGGCGGTATGCAGGTTCCTGTAACTCCATGGGAAATATCAAGAGTAATTTACAGAAGCCTTGCAAAATGTTACAAAGAGACAACGGAAGAGATAGAAAACATCACCGGAAAGAAATTTGACTCCGTAAATATAGTCGGGGGCGGATCCAACGCTGTTTATCTTAATGAGCTTACAGCCGCAGAAACAGGTCGCGCAGTCAATGCCGGTCCCGGAGAAGCCACTGCTATAGGTAATATTGGAGCACAGATGCTTTCAGATGCAGTATTTTCAGATCTTTCAGAGTTTAGGAAGTGCGTATACCAGTCATTTGGCGTAATTAAATACTAATGATCATAATTTTTCAAAGCCCATCAGATTTTCTGGTGGGCTTTAAATTTGACATTAAAGAAATTTTTAATTTTTTATTAATAAAGTTTTTATTTTTTTGGGTTTTAATGTATAATGAAAGGCTGCACTGTAAATTTAGTTTAATTAGGGTAGGTAGAAATGGATATTAGAATTGAAAACTTAACAAAAACATATGGCAACCTTAATGCTGTAGATCACATGAATCTGAGTATTAAGGATGGTGAACTTGTAGGTCTTCTTGGACCATCAGGCTGCGGTAAGTCAACAACTCTTTTCATGCTCTCCGGACTTACAACTCCAACAGAAGGAAAAATTTATTTTGGTGATAAAGATGTTACATCTATTCCTCCAGAGGATCGTGAAATTGGACTGGTGTTCCAGAACTATGCATTGTATCCACATATGACAGTAGAGGATAATATCACATTTCCTTTGATCAACAGAGGTATGAAGAAGGCTCAGGCACGTGAGGAAGCCTTTGAAATTGCCAAAGTTGTAAAAATCGATGAATATATGAAGAGACGTCCAAGCGAGCTTTCGGGCGGACAGCAGCAGCGAGTTGCAATCGCAAGAGCACTCGTTAAAAAGCCTCAGGTTCTGCTTCTTGACGAACCTTTATCAAACCTTGATGCAAAACTTCGTGTTGCTACAAGAGAAGAGATCAGACGTATCCAGCAGGAAGTTAAGATCACAACTATTTTCGTTACACATGACCAGGAAGAGGCTATGAGTATTTCAGACCGTATCGCTGTTATGAAGACTGGTGTTCTTCAGCAGTATGAGGTTCCTCAGACAATGTATCTGAATCCTGCAAACTCATTTGTAGCTAATTTCCTTGGTATGCCTGAGATCAACAACATGGAGATCGATGTTAAGGATGGCGTGATAACTGCAAATGGAATAGTTCTCAGAAAGGGAGTATCTCTTGCTGATGGACATTACAAGGCTGGTATCAGACCTGAGTCATTCTTTGTTGATGATAACGGAGCATCTCTTGAAGTAAACAACATTCGTATGACAGGCCGTGACCTTCTCATCTTCACCAAGCTTGGAAGCACTAACGTCAGAGTACTTGTTCATTCATATATGCAGGTAGCAGTTGGTGATAAGTTTGGAGTATCTGTTCGTGATGGACATATTCTTGTATTTGATGACAATGAAATGCTTCTTGGCAGATTCTGATTTGGAGAAGGGAGATTATCATGGACAAAAAGAGCTTTAAGGGGTATCTCTACCTCCTTCCATCAATAATCATTATGATCTGCTTTACTCTGTATCCTTTGGTAAGAGCGATCATTATGAGTTTTTTAGGTAACTACAGCATTATCAATGATGGTTACACTTCAATCGGCTTTGAAAACTATCAGGCTTTATTCTCAGATCCTGATTTTGGAAAGTCACTTATGAACACAGCAATCTACGTTATCTGCGTAGTACCTGCTTCAATTATTTTGTCACTTCTTTTTGCAGTTCTTATAAATAGCTGCAAAAAGCTTAAGGCTTTATTTCAGACTATATACTTCCTTCCATATGTTACCAGCGTAATTGCCATCGGTATTGTATGGAGATGGATGTTTAACAGTAACTACGGTCTTATAAATTATGTGCTTAGCATTTTTGGAATTGAGCCTATCCAGTGGCTTAATCTTCCTGAATATGCAATGCCTGCACTTATCATCTTTGCTATCTGGAAGAGCATGGCATTTAATATTTTGATCTTCCTTGCAGGACTTCAGACAATTCCTGAAGACCTTTACAGAGCAGCAAGAATTGATTCCACACCACGTTTTCGTGTATTTACAAGGATCACCGTTCCTTCACTTGCACCTATGATTGTTTATTCAAGTGTCATCGGTATGATCGGAGCATTTAAGGTTTACAATGAAGTTTTCTCACTGTTCCAGGGCAAGGCAGGCCCAGCAAACAGTGCAATGACAATTGTTTACTACATTTATGATAAGTTCTACAACAGCTATAAATATGGCGTTGCTGCCGCAGGTAGTGTTGTATTGTTCCTGATAATACTTGCACTTACACAGATCCAGCTCAAAGTAACTGGCGGACGTAAGGGTAAAAACTAAGGGAGGGCGCCATGAAGAAAAATAGAAAAGTTGTAAATATAATCGCGGAAGTTTTAAAGTATGTGATCCTCATTGCTGGTTCAGTATTTACTATACTTCCTTTCGTTTGGATGATATCTTCATCGCTTAAGACGCCAGCTGAACTTGTTCAGGTTCCACCAGCACTTTTCCCGGAAGTACCTCAGTGGCTCAACTATAAGTCAGCCTGGGAGGCAGCACCATTTGCAAGATACCTTGTAAATACAATTATCGTTACAATCTGCACAACAGCCGGAGTTTTGGTTACAACAGTTCTTTCTGCATTTGCTTTTTCAAGATTGAACTTTCCGGGAAAGAAAACAGTGTTCTCATTGTTTTTGGCAACTCTTATGATTCCAGGTGAGATGCTTATCATCACAAACTACGAGACAATCATAAAACTTAAATGGATTGATTCCTATAAGGCTATGATCGTGCCATGGATCTCAAGTGCCTTTTACATTTATCTGCTTACAAGATTCTTTATGCAGGTTCCTGAATCACTTTATCTTGCCGCTAAGGTTGATAAGTGCTCAGATTTTAAATACATGATCAAGATCATGGTACCTATGAACAAACAGGCTATTTTCTCAATTGCAATCCTTAACATTATCAGTTCATGGAATGCATTCCTGTGGCCACTTCTTGTTACAAATTCACAGGAGATGAGAGTTCTTTCAAATGGTCTTGTTCGTTTCCAGACAGAGGCAGGCTCTTCAACAGAACTTATAATGGCTGCTTCATGTATTTTGGTAATGCCTATCATTATTATCTATCTGTTCCTTAGAAAGTACATCATTGAAGGTGTAACAAGAAGCGGACTTAAGGGATAATACAAACCAATAGGCATATATTAAGTCAGGTCAACATGGCGTAAGCCGTTGATGATACAATGTTAAGCGCCCATATGGGCAAAGAAGGGAGAATTTTCAAATGAAAATGAAAAAGTTAGGTGCAAGTATTCTTGCTACTATCATGGCAGCATCTATGCTTGCTGGCTGCGGACAGAGCAGCACACAGACATCTGAGACCACATCTGACGCACAGGTTTCAGAAGCTACAGAGGTAGCATCTGACGCTGCTACAGCCGCTGATGAAGCAGCTGCTACAAAGTCTATCGAGCCTACAGAGATCACATTCTGGCATTACATGACAGGTAATCTTGAAGAGACTCTTACAGCACTTACAGATGAGTTCAACTCTACAAATGAGTATGGTATCACTGTTACTCTTGTAAACCAGGGGTATGCAAGTGACCTTCAGACAAAGCTTCAGGCTAGTGCTGCAGCTGATGCACTTCCAGATCTTACACAGGCTTACAACAACTGGCTTACACCTTACCTTGACAAGATCGTTCACCTTGATGATTTTGTTGCAAATGATTTCGACAACTGGGATGACATCGTAGAAGCTTACCGTGGTGAGTGCTCAGAGTTCGGATTCGTTCACGCTGTACCATTCAACAAGTCAACATACGTTCTTTTCTACAACAAGACACTCTTTGATGAACTTGGAATTGAAGCTCCAAAGACATGGGCTGATGTAGAAGCTGATGCTAAGATCGTAAACGATGCTAAGGGAATCGCTTTCATCGGATATGATGACAGCACAGGTGCTATCGAAGCTACTCTTAAGCAGAACGGTGAGAGCTTCGTAGATGAGACAGGTGCTTTATTCGATACAGACGGTGGCCGTGAGGCATTTGAGTATCTTTCAAACCTTTACAGCAACGGATATGCTCGTCTTGTTGGTGAAGACGGATACTTCTCAAACGTAATCAGCAACCAGAACATTGCCAGCTACGTTGGTTCTTCTGCAGGTGTTTCTTACATCACAGCAGAAGGATGGGAACTTGGTGTAGCTCCACTTCCAGGAAACAAAGTAAACGCAGCTAACATGGCAGGAACAAACATCGTTATGTTCTCACAGGATACAAACAAGCAGCTTGCAGCTTGGGAGTACCTCAAGTTCCTTACAAGCACAGAGTCAACATCTAAGTGGGCTGTTTCAACAGGATACCTTCCAGTAAGACAGTCAGCTTATGAGACAGCTGAGTACAAGGCTTACATGGAAGAGAATATCTGCGCAGCAGCTTGCTATGAGCAGTCTAAGGACTTCTTCTACTCACCAACATTTGACGCATCAAACGACATCAGAAACAGCGTTTCTCCTGCATTCGAGCAGCTTGTTCTTGACAAGGCTGATGCTCAGACTTGGTTCGATACAATCCTTAGCACAATTAACGCACAGTATTAATGATATTTGGTCATAAGTCACAAGCGAAGCAAACTTGTTTGCTTTTCGCTTAGTGACTTCATGACCATAACAAGAATGAGTAAAAAAGATATGCGAGCGAAGCGAGCATATCGATTTACGAATTCTTGTAGCCTTGGTCAATGACCAAGGCGTATATCATTAATATTTTACAAGATTCACAGGGCCTTCTACTTTGTAGTAGGAGGCTTTTCTTATCTGATGGAATATTGTTTTCCATGGGATAAGAAAGGCTTTCTTCATGAATGTCATGAAATGAATTTTAGTTAAGGAGTTAGAGTTATGACTGATCTGAAATTTTATAGTGGATTACGCGAGATAGGCGGTACAGTTGTTGCAGTAGAGACTGACAAGGCAATCTGTATTTTTGACTTTGGTTATGCTCACGCTGACAGGATAGATGATAAGGTTAAAGTCAGAAAAAACAAGGAAACAATAGACCTTGTAAGACTTGGAGTCCTTGACAGAGTTGATGGAATATATGAGGAAAAAGATGCTCATGAGCTTGGCCTTAAAGCATATGGAGAACTTGATAAGGAAGTGTTTGTTATCATTTCTCATATGCATATTGATCATATGGGAGGCCTTGGAAGTCTTGCAAGTAAACTTCCTGTATATATGAGCAGAGAATCAGCAGTTCTTTATCATGAACTTGGAGTTATGGGAGAACTTGAACTTAGAGAGCATGAGAATGTTCTTCCTATTGATTATGATGCTTCTATAACTGTAGGAGACATCAAGGTTACCTGTGTTCAGGTGGATCATGACGTTATAGGTGCCTGCGGATTTCTTATTGAGACAGGTGATGGAAAAATATGTTATACAGGTGATTACAGATATCATGGATATCATCCTGAGATCAGTAAGGCTTTTGCAGAAAAATGCAAGGGTGCAGATTATATGATCACTGAGGGCGTTACCATAAGCTTTGGGGATGTAGATATGCTCTCACTTGAAGGCCCTGTAAGAGATAACAGTGAGTGGACTTTGTTAGAGGATATGAAAGCTCATGCTAAGGAAGAGAACGGCCTTATCGTTATCAATAATTATAATAGAAATGTTGAACGAGTTCACAGAATGATCGGCGCTTTAACAGAGAGTGGAAGAGTATTTGCTCTTGAACCAGCCCAGGCTGATTATGTGGCAGCCTTTTATCCTGAGGATTATTTTGAAGTATATCTTCCTGATGGCGGTGAGCTTAATGCTCCATTATTAAAGGGCAGAAAAGTTGTTACAAGAAAAGAACTTATGGCTGATGCTGGTAAGTATATTCTTCAGCAGGATTATAAGAATGTATACGAGCTCTTTGACCTTAAAGACTGCATTTCTTTGTACCTGCATATGGATGGAGCACCACTTGGTGACTATGATCCTTCATTTAAAAAGTTCTATGCTCTTTTAGATGTTCTTGGACTTAATTATATAAAATGTGGACTTGGCGGACACGCTGAACCATATTATCTCAGAAGAACAGTTGATGAGATTGCCCCAAAGACGCTTATACCACTTCATAGCTTCAGACCTGAACAGTTTAAGTCTGATAAAGTCGAAAATATCATTCTTCCACAAGAGGGAGAGACAATTTTATTCTAAACTATAAGACTTCACAAATTATACTTTCTTGCGAGTGGCATAAAATCCAGAAGTGCCCATAACTTCGGATAGATCTCGGAGTATTCGCAAAGACACAGTAAATATAAAATAATGCGCCTTGTTTTCTTTCATGATTATTCAAAACAGAAAACAAGGCTTTTATTTTATATTAACTGTCTCTATTGCTCATACTAAATCGCTCTATCCAAAGTTATGGGCACTTGTGGATTTATGGGTTACTACACATATAAAGACTAATTTTTTGCAAGAACAGCAGACGAACTGAAAGTGTAGGCATAGTGATGTGAACGATTTTGAAATGATGATAAAAGGATATAAATAAACCCAC
>NZ_ATVR01000058.1 GCF_000420825.1 Butyrivibrio sp. AE2015
GTACACATGCTTTCTTTTTATAAAACAATCATTGATGTTTAGATGAAAAGGATGATTTGGGCATATAGCGCTTTGTAAAGCTTCCTGCCACCTCTTGATTCTACTATTTTGGGCTTATAGCGCTTTTGGGCGATGCCAGCCACCCCGATAACATTGGGAGCCGAGGGAATAAATCCTTATACGTTCTAGAAGTATCAACATCTACTGTTCCTAGCACTACGCATTCTTGAATGTCGCCACTTCTGTTGTTTTTGATTTCGGTGCGCGAGGCACCTTACATTTTCTCCCTGCAGTTCCTGAATTCGGAGGCCGAAGCACTTTAAAGTAGCCACCCCTACTGTTCTCGGAGTCAGAACCCGAGGCAATAATCCCTAGCCACACCGAAGGTGCTTGCCATTGACGGGGTTCTGAGGACAACGCTAAAATGCTGAATCCGACGGTGAGATAGAGTCTACTGTTCCCATCATCCTCACCGTCGGCTCGCAGACCAAAGCGTTTTCCTCAGGTTCAGTCAATGGTGGCGTGCGCAGCCGCAATCTAAAATTTTTAGAGAGTTAGAGAAGTCACTTACGCATATACAAAGCGAGAGTATTATGCAATTAGTATAACTCATGAAGTAAAAGCGTTTTGCCTTCCATAAATTTGATTTTTTTGTTTTTAATTATCTCAATGAAAAAAATGATTGCAGAAAATACTTTAATGCTGTAAAATAGTGCAAGTTTAAAGTCTAAAAGAAAAAGTTGTTGACGTGGTACATTAGAGGAGTATAATTTGATATTATCGGTTTGAAATTCGAAGCCGTTATTCTTAAAGGCATAAAGTAAGACTTAAAAAGGAGCACAAAATGCAAAAAAAAGTCTTTCAATTACTGGTTGATAATAATCCGGGAACTCTTTCCAGGATATCAGGTCTTTTTTCCAGGCGAGGATATAACATTGAAAGTATAACTGCAGGAACTACAGCAGATCCGAGATTTACGAGAATTACAATTGTAGCATCAGGTGATGATGTGATTTTGGAACAGATTGAAAAACAGGTAAGTAAGCTGGTTGATGTAAGAGATATACATGAGCTTTTGCCTAAGGATAGCGTATATAGAGAGCTTGCCCTTGTTAAGGTAAGGGCAGAGGCAGACAAGAGACAGAGCATTCTTGCTACTGCCAATATTTTCAGAGGCAACATTGTCGATGTCAGCATTGATTCAGTTATTATAGAGATAACAGGTAGCCAGTCTAAGGTTGATGCTTTCCTAAAGCTCCTTGAAGGCTACGAGATTCTTGAACTTGCCCGTACCGGTATTGCAGGTCTTGGCAGAGGAACAGATAAGGTTATTTTCTTTGATGAATAAGTTGTTTATTCAATTTTTTATATAGTAGGAGGAAAAACTAATGTCACAGGATGCACGTATTTTTTACCAGGAAGATTGTAATCTATCTTTGCTTGAGGGAAAGACAATTGCTATTATCGGCTATGGCTCACAGGGACATGCCCATGCTCTTAACCTTAAGGATTCAGGATGCAACGTAATCATTGGACTTTACGAAGGCTCAAAGAGCAAGGCAAAAGCTGAGGCACAGGGACTTAAAGTATACAACACAGCAGAAGCAGCTAAGATGGCTGATATCATCATGATCCTTATCAACGATGAGAAACAGGCTAAGATGTATAAAGAAGACATCGAGCCAAACCTTCAGCCAGGCAACATGCTTATGTTTGCTCATGGATTTAACATTCACTTTGGACTTATCAAGGCACCTAAGGATGTCGATGTAGCTATGATCGCTCCTAAGGCTCCTGGACATACAGTTCGTTCTGAGTACCAGGCTGGAAAGGGAACACCTTGTCTTGTAGCTGTAGAGCAGGATGCTACAGGTAAGGCACTTGATCTTGCACTTGCATATGGCGCTGGAATCGGTGGAGCAAGAGCAGGTCTTTTAGAGACAACATTCAGAACAGAGACAGAGACAGACCTCTTTGGTGAGCAGGCAGTTCTTTGTGGTGGTGTTTGTGCACTTATGCAGGCTGGTTTTGATACACTTGTTGAGGCTGGTTATGATCCAAGAAATGCATACTTCGAGTGTGTTCACGAGATGAAGCTTATCGTTGACCTTATCTATCAGTCAGGCTTTGCAGGAATGAGATATTCTATCTCTAACACAGCTGAGTATGGTGATTATGTAACAGGACCTAAGCTCATCACAGATGAGACAAAGAAGACAATGAAGAAGATTCTTTCTGATATCCAGGATGGAACATTTGCTAAGGAATTCCTTCTTGATATGTCTGAAGCTGGCGGACAGGTACATTTCCAGGCTATGAGAAAGCTTCATGCTGAGCACCCATCAGAGAAGATCGGTGAAGAGATCAGAAAGCTCTACAGCTGGAACAACGAGTCTGACAAGCTTATCAACAACTAATTGAACTGCAAATGGACCTAGGGGACGGGGTTAGTGGTCCATTTAATTGAAAATGTTCATAAATTAGACTATGATAGAAAGGGTATCGCCTCGCGATGCTCTTTCTATTTTTATTTGATGAGGATTATGAAAAAATGTCTGAAAAAAAGAAGTACTATACTCCTGTAGTAATGTTTTTGAGCGCGTTTTTGATGTACGTGCTTGCTATTTTACCTATTCTTATTTCCAGAGGTCTGCCTTTTTTCTATTATGGCGACTATAATGTTCAGCAGGTTCCGTTTTATATTGCTGCGCACAGAGCTGTAAGAAGCGGAGAGTTTTTCTGGAACTGGAATATTGATCTTGGCGGAACAATGTTTGGCGATTTCGCTTTTTATCTCTGGGGAAGCCCGTTCTTTTGGATATCAGTTCTTTTTCCTGAAAGCGCAATTCCATATCTAATGCCATTTCTCATGGCTCTTAAATACGCCACAGCAGCTACCTGCGCATATCTGTACATAGAGAGATATGTCTATAAGTACACTTATGCAATGATCGGTGGATATCTGTATGCTTTTTCAGGATTTAATGCCTGCAATATTGTATTCAACCATTTTACTGATTCTGTTGCTTTCTTCCCGCTTTTCCTTCTTTGTTTTGAGGAGCTTATGGCGGCTGAAGGGAAAAACAAGTATAAGAGAATTATCTTTTTCGCCCTTATGACAGCTTTTATGTCTGTTGTGAACTACTATTTCTTCTTTGGACAGGTCGTTTATATGGTCCTGTACTTTGTAGTCAGATACATAAAGGGGAATACTGTTAAACAGGTCATCGCAAATTTCTTTACAGCTCTCCTTAGCGGAATACTTGGAGTTTTGATCTCCGGATTTTTCCTGATGCAGGCTTTTGCAGGAATTCAGGGAAATTCAAGACTTGATAATTACATAAACGGATATGACATCCTTATCTACCCAAGCGAGAAGCTTCTCTGGGATATAGTAAAGAGTCTTTCAATGCTTCCTGACATTATTGGAAAAGGTACTCTTTTCTACACAGGTACAGTTAAGAATGCATCTCTTGCAGCTTACCTTCCTTTGTTTGGATTATCCGGTGTTATCGCATATTTTCTTTTGAACAAAAAGAAACACAACTGGGAAAAGACAATGCTTATAATCTGCGGAGTAATTGCCTTTATCCCGGTGTTCAACGCTGCATTTTCGATGTTTAACAGCTCATATTATGCGCGCTGGTTCTACATGCCGATTCTTTTGATGTGCCTTATGACAGCGCAGGTTGCCCAGAGAGGAAAGTCCCCTCAACTGAAAAAAGGCGCAGTGGCAGCGGTACTTATGTTCATGTTTTTTATACTCGTATATTTCTTTCCGTCAAAAAATGACAGCGGAGAGATGGTCATGTTCAACATGACAGAGAATAATACAATATTCCTGAGGGATGTGCTCGGAACAGCAATCCTTAGCTTCTTCCTCTTGTTGACAGTTTTTGTTCTGCCCAAGAAAGTTAAATTTGACAAGGAACATTCATTGATAAAGATAAGGGACCTTGTTGTATTGATTGTTGTTATCTGCAGCTGTATTCTTTCAACTTTCATACCTGTTAAAAACGGAAGTTCTATCATAAGTGACAGGGGCAAAAAGATGTGGCAGGAGCAGATGCTCTTTAACAAAGTCAATGTGGATCAGAGTGATTTCTGCAGAGGTGAGGTTGATTCTACCTCAACAAACTATGATATTGTCTGGGGCGTGCCTTCAATACATTGCTTTTTAAGTACGGTTCCTTCTGAGATTTTTGATTTCCTTGATGGAACACTTGGAATAACCAGAACTGTTGAGACTAACATTCCGGTTTCAAGGGCAGGAGCAAGGGCTATTCTTTCTGCAAGGTATTATTTTGAAAATGCTGAGATCAGTAAGAACAGAGTATATGCTAACGGAGAAGGAACAGAAGGCTATACCTATCTTGATACCCAGGATGGATTCGATATTTTTGTAAATCAGAACTTCATCCCTATGGGCTTTACTTATGAGTACTATATCACTGAGTCAGAGTGGAGTGATCTAAATGCCGATGATCACGACCTTGATCTGTCAAGAGTTTTAATAATACCTGATGAAGTGGCACTTGAGTATGGGAATCAGCTCGCTATGACTGAGCTCACTGCTGAAGACCTCATGGAAGATGATTTCTCTTACTATGATTTTGAACTCGAGTGTGATAAAAGAGCTGCAACTTCCTGCGCAAGCTTTGTAACTGATACTTATGGCTTTACTGCCAAGACAGCAATGCTTCCGGATAGTACACTTGTCTTTTTCTCAGTGCCTTATACAAAGGGCTTTAGCTGCACTGTTGATGGAAAAGAAACAGAGATTTTATCGGCAGATTATGGACTTATGGCAATTCCTGTTCAGGGCGGATGCCATGAGATAAGAGTCACATATACACCTGAAGGCTTTAAGAGTGGTCTTATTATGAGCGTCATCGGACTTCTGATTTTGGGTGGCCTCACTTGGTACACATTAAAATATATCAAGAAAAATGATTAAATTTGATATGTGTTTTACTGTTTGTTTTCATGTTATATTTACTAGTATATTTTTGACATTAATTAACGAGGAGATTGACGTGTATGAGCAGAATGACCATGACACAAAAGATTTTGGCGGCACATGCGGGACTTTCCGAGGTAAAAGCTGGACAGCTTATTGAAGCAGATCTTGATCTGGTGCTTGGAAATGATATAACAAGCCCTGTTGCCATTAAGGAGATGGAGAAGTTTACTAAAGAGGGCGTGTTTAATAAAGACAAGATTGCCCTTGTTCCCGATCACTTTGTTCCAAATAAGGACATTAAGTCAGCGGAGAACTGCAAATGTGTCAGAGAATTTGCTAAAAGAAACAGTATCACAAACTATTTTGAAGTCGGAAAAATGGGCATTGAGCATGCTCTTTTACCTGAGAGCGGTCTTACTTTACCCGGAGATCTTATTATCGGTGCCGATTCTCATACATGTACCTACGGAGCTCTTGGAGCTTTCTCAACCGGAATCGGTTCAACAGATATGGCTGCCGGAATGGCTACAGGAAAAGCCTGGTTTAAAGTACCATCAGCCATTAAGTTCAATATTGTTGGCAAGCCATCCAAGTGGGTAAGCGGCAAGGATGTTATCCTCCACATCATCGGAATGATAGGTGTTGACGGAGCCTTGTACAAATCTATGGAATTCGTGGGAGAAGGAATCAGAAACCTTTCAATGGATGACAGATTTACAATTGCAAACATGGCAATCGAGGCTGGCGGCAAAAATGGTATTTTCCCTGTTGATGACATTGCTCTTACATATATAAATGAGCATGCGAAGGGCAAAAAATATACAGTATATGAAGCAGATCCTGATGCAGAATATGATGAGGAATACACCATCGATCTTAGTAAGCTGACACCTACTGTTGCATTCCCACATCTCCCTGAGAATACTCATACATTTGATGATATAGATGATATCAAGATTGACCAGGTAGTTATTGGTTCCTGTACAAATGGCAGAATTGATGATCTTAGGATTGCGGCAGAAGTTTTGACTGATCATCATATTGCAGAAGGCATGAGATGTATTGTGATCCCTGCCACACAGAAAATTTATATGCAGGCCATGGAAGAGGGGCTTTTAAAGACCTTCATCGAAGCCGGCGCAATTGTATCAACTCCAACCTGCGGACCATGTCTTGGCGGTTATATGGGAGTTTTGGCATCCGGTGAGAGGTGCGTTTCAACAACAAACAGAAACTTTGTTGGCAGAATGGGTGCTATAGACTCAGAAATTTACCTTGCTTCACCTGCAGTTGCTGCTGCAAGTGCCGTTACAGGTAAGATTTCTCAGCCATCGGAACTTGGACTGTGATTTTGGAATAATACAGAATATCATTTCATAAAAAATCAGATTTTGTGGAGGAAAAAAATGAAAGCTGCTAAGGGAACAGTTTTTAAATATGGAGATAATGTAGATACTGACGTAATAATTCCTGCCAGATATCTTAATACTACAGATCATTCAGAGCTTGCTAAGCACTGTATGGAGGATATCGACAAAGACTTTACATCAAAAGTTAAGGCAGGAGACATAATTGTTGCAGATAAAAATTTTGGCTGCGGTTCATCAAGAGAGCATGCTCCTATTGCAATCAAAGCTTCAGGTGTAAGTTGTGTAATAGCTAAGAGTTTTGCAAGGATCTTTTACCGCAACAGCATCAATATCGGACTTCCTATCATTGAATGCGAAGAAGCGGCAGATAATATTAAGGCTGGCGATGTTGTAAGCATTGATTTTGATACCGGTCTTATTACAGATGAGACAAGCGGCAAGACTTTTACAGGACAGGCATTTCCACCTTTTATGCAAAAGATAATTGATTCTGAGGGTCTTATTAACTACATAAACAGTAAGGAATGATATAAGAATGCTTTGTTTTTGGAGTGTGATGCACTTTAAAAACAAAGCATTTTATATTATCATAGTAAATGTGTATTTTTTAATAATAAGAAAAAGGAAAAAGTCATGAATAGATTATTTTGTGTAATTCCCTGCTATAACGAACAGGAAGTTCTTCCGGAAACTTCAAAAAGGCTTGAGGCAAAGTTAAGAGACCTTATTGCTGCCGGAAAAATTTCAGATGATAGCAGGATTCTTTTTGTAAATGATGGTTCTAAAGATAATACCTGGAATATCATAAAAGAGCTTCATGAGAAAAATGAGATTTTTCAGGGAATCAATCTTTCAAAAAATATGGGACATCAGAATGCTCTTTTAGCCGGGCTTATGACAGCCAAGGATCTGTGTGATGCAGCAATCTCTCTTGATGCGGACCTTCAGGATGATATAAATGCCATAGACGGAATGGTTGATAAGTTTATTGACGGATGTGACGTTGTTTATGGAGTTAGGTCAAAAAGAGCTACTGATACTTTCTTTAAAAAGTTTACAGCAGAGTCTTTTTATAAGCTTATGAATTCCATGGGTGCAAACACAGTGTACAATCATGCGGATTATAGACTTATGTCAAGGCGTGCCCTTATGGCACTTGCTGAATTTGGTGAGGTTAATCTTTTCCTTCGCGGCATTGTGCCAATGGTAGGCTTTAAGTCAGATGTTGTTTACTATGAGAGAGCGGAGAGATTTGCAGGTGAAAGTAAATACCCTCTTAAAAAGATGCTGAGCTTTGCAATTGAGGGAATTACCAGCCTTAGTACAAAACCAATAAAGCTCATCACAGGGCTTGGATTTTTTATCTTCTTCGTTAGCATAGTTGTTCTTATCTATTCACTTGTAAGACACTTTACAGGCCAGACAATTCCGGGATGGACTACAACAGTTCTCTCTGTATGGGCAATTGGAGGACTTATCATGATCTCCCTTGGAGTTATAGGTGAATACATAGGAAAAATCTATCTCGAGACCAAGAACAGACCGAGGTTCATTATCGAGTCTTATGTTGGAGATAAAGAGGATGTGGAAACATCCGAGTATGTCTATAAGAGATAATTGCAATCATTGTAGATTGTCATTACTTTATGAATAATATTTGCAGGTAGGAGATGTTTTAAAATGGCAAAGAAACCAGAAGACTTTAAAAAGCAGATGGAAGATAATATGAAAGCTGCGCCCAATCCCAATTCACATGTAAAAAAAGTGATTGGAATCGTCAGTGGTAAGGGCGGCGTTGGAAAGAGCCTTGTTACAGGCCTTTCAGCAGTAGCTATGAATAAAAAAGGCTTTAAGACAGCCATAATGGATGCTGATATCACAGGGCCGTCTATTCCTAAGATGTTTGGAATCGGCAAGTTCAATGTTGGAGATGAGACAGGTCTTTTACCTGCTACAACTGCTAAGGGCACTAAGGTGATGTCGCTTAATATGCTCGTTGAAAATGAGACAGATCCTGTAGTTTGGAGAGGTCCTGTAATTGCAGGCATTGTAAAACAGTTCTGGTCTGATGTTAACTGGTCAGATGTGGACTTTATGTTTGTGGATATGCCACCTGGAACAGGTGATGTACCGCTTACAGTTTTCCAGTCACTTCCTGTTGATGGAATAATTGTTGTATCAACTCCTCAGGACCTTGTTGAGATGATCGTTGAGAAAGCCATCAACATGGCAAACATGATGAATGTTCCTGTTCTTGGAATCGTTGAGAACATGAGCTATATGAAGTGCCCACACTGTGGAGAGGCTATAAATATCTTTGGAAACAGCAAGATTGAAAGCTATGCTGCTTCTAATGGAATAGATATCCTTGGAAGAATCCCACTTGATCCGGAGATTGCAGGTCTTTGCGATAACGGCAAGATAGAGGAAATCTCAGAGGATTATCTTGATAGCCTTGTTTATATCCTTGAGGGAATGAACGAACAATAAAAATCGCATTAACAGAGTATTAAAGTAGCTGAGGGAATCTTCTATGAAAATGAAACCAGAGAAAAACCAAGTAACCTGGGCAATTACTATATTTGTTTTAGTTGTGGCACTTATGCTGGCTTACTATATCATTTTTGATGGAACCACGCTGGCAAGGTCAATTGGCGGAGTGATTGATTCTCTTTCCGGGATCATAATCGGTATAGTAATTGCATTTGTCTTGTTACCGCTCCTGGAGGGAATTGAGGAAAAGATTCTTTATCCATTCTTTAAGCTCATAGGAAAAGAGACATCTGAGTTCGATAAAAAAGATAAAAAGAGAAGAGGTCAGATAAGGAAAATAGCAGTTCTTTTGACTATGATAATCTTCATGCTGATTGTTTACAGTCTGTTCAGGATCATCATCCCGCAGCTTGTTGACAGTATCAAGGAGATTGCAACAAACCTTCCTATCTATGTTAAGAACGTGGATGAGTATTCAAACTTATTTTTAAGCAATAATCCTGATCTTCAGAAGATCATTGATTCTCAGCTGGATGCTTATTATGAGAACCTGAGTGAGTTTTTGACGAAAAAGCTTATCCCAATGATGCCAAACGTAAATACAATAGTGAAAGTGGCTTCAAAGAGTGTTTTCTCTATCGTAGGTGGTATCATAAATCTGATAGTCGGCATAATCGTGGCTATCTACGTGCTTAACTCAAAAGAAAAGTTCACGACAGTAGGCAAAAAAATGGCCTATTCTTTATTTAAGGAGAATTTTGCCAATGAACTGATCGGTGGATTTAGATTTACCAAGACTACATTTGAGAACTTTATTGGCGGCAAGATCATTGATTCACTTATAATCGGTGTTATCTGCTATATAGGAGCACTACTTCTTAAGATTGATTATCCGGTGCTTATTTCGGTTATCGTAGGCGTGACTAACATAATTCCTTTCTTCGGCCCGTATATCGGAGGAATAGCAGGAGCTCTTTTACTGGTACTCATTGATCCTATTGAGGCTCTGATATTCCTGATATTTGTAATTGTTCTTCAGCAGTTTGACGGCAATATTTTAGGACCGATGATCCTTGGTAGCTCAACAGGTCTTTCAAGCTTCTGGGTTATCTTTTCAATCACATTGTTTGGCGGAATGTGGGGAATTGTTGGATGGCTAATCGGTGTGCCTATCTTTGCTGTGTTCTATGCACTTGTGGGATGGATCACAAATATTCTTTTAGCAAAGAGAAATCTTAGTACAAACACAGAGGACTATTATGATCTGGCATACATTGAGGATAAACAGTACAAGCCTTTGAGCGATAAAGAGAACGTTAAGTTCAATGCCAGCAAGGAAGCAGATACATTTAAAAAGATATTTAATGTGGATGGGATAAAAGAAGCTGCAAGACAGAAGAAAGTTGCAAAGACTGAGAAGACGTCTGAGCAGGAAAAGAATGATACTAAGTCTTGACGAATACTTTTAAAAGATTATAATGATATTTATTAGCGCTTTGACGTATTAAAGTCTAAAAGGGGATGAAGATTATGAGTAAAAAGAATTTAGATTGGGCAAACATTGGATTTGGCTACATGGTAGCAGATAAGAGATATGTGTCAAACTTCAAGGATGGCAAGTGGGATGATGGATGCCTTACAGAGGATTCAAAAGTTGTTTTGAGTGAGGATTCAGGAGTTCTTCATTATGCGCAGGAATGTTTTGAAGGATTAAAGGCTTACGAGACAGAGGATGGTAAGATTGTTACATTCAGACCTGACCTCAATGCCAAGAGAATGGTAGATTCAGCAAAGAGACTTGAAATGCCTCCTTTCCCTGAAGACAGATTCATCAAGGCTGTAGAAGAAGTTGTTGCAGCTAATAAAGACTGGGTTCCTCCATATGGAAGCGGTGCAACCCTTTACATCAGACCTGTAATGTTTGCTACAGGCAATGTTATCGGTGTTAAACCTGCTGATGAGTATCAGTTCAGAATCTTTGTTACTCCTGTAGGCCCATATTTCAAGGGCGGCGCAAAGCCGATCGTTGTAAAGATAAGTGACTTTGACAGAGCTGCACCACACGGAACAGGAAATATAAAGGCTGGACTTAACTATGCTATGAGCTTACATGCTATCGTTACAGCTCATGAAGAGGGATTTGCAGAAAATGTATATCTTGATGCAGAATCAAGAACATATATCGAAGAGACTGGCGGAGCAAATATCATCTTTGTTACAAAGGATGGCGGACTTGTAGTTCCACAGTCACACACAGATTCAATTCTTCCATCTATCACAAGAAGATCAATCGTTTATGTAGCAAGAGAGATCCTTGGACTTGACGTTGAAGAGAGACCAGTTAAGCTTTCAGAAGTAGATGACTTCGCTGAGATGGGACTTTGCGGAACAGCTGCTGTTATCAGCCCTGTTGGCAAGATCAATGACCATGGCAGAGAGATCTGCTTCCCAAGCGGTATGGACGAGATGGGACCTGTTATCAAAAAGCTTTATGACACACTTACAGGAATCCAGATGGGCACCGTTGCAGCTCCTGAAGGCTGGATTCATGTGATTGAGTAATGGTGTTTTGCGAGTGGCATGTAATCCATAAGTGCCCATAACTTTGGATAGAGCTCGGAGTATTCGCAAAGACACAGTAAATATAAAATAATGCGCCTTGTTTTCTTTCATGCTTATTCAAAACAGAAAACAAGGCTTTTATTTTATCTTAACTGTCTCTATTGCTCATACTAAATCGCTCTACCCAAAGTTATGGGCACTTATGGATTTATGATTTGCTACATATCGTTAAAAGTGATGCACCATAGTGAAAAGCTCCTTAGTGGATTTATTTAGCAGTCATAGCCTGTTCAGCGTCAATTTTAGCGAAGAGGTCGTTGATCATTTGATCAGTATACTTATAAGCTGTTTTTAAACGCTTACGAATCACTTCATCTGATAAACCATCTTCATGTCCAAAACGGATAGTGTTCAGCGCAGCTTCTTCTCTAACCTCACGCTTAATAGATAATTCACGGTCCCATTGTCTCATATATTCGTCGATGACCTCCTTGCGATTCTTAACTTTAGCAATGATATTCTCGATTGCATTAATATCAGCATTAGGAGCAGAGGTTTTCTGTCCTGATATTATATATTTTAGCATCTCCTGAAGCTTTTTACTATGTTCCGGTGTACTGTCGAATAGGAACCCATCAATGAGGTTCATTGAGGCGACATTTTTCTTCGCCTCGTTAAAAGTGATTCTTTCTTTAATTCTTGTTTCTGTCTTCATAAATATCCTTTCAAATATAATGTGATAAATTCAGCGAAGTGCTGATATCGCCACGAACGTGACAACCGGCTCGGAATGAGCACAAAAACCATGATAGCACATAATTCTTAAGATTTATGGTAGAAGATTCTTAAGATTTCTTAAGAATTAGGCGAAATTTTGAAAGGTGTTAAATGATATAACTTTGGAGAGTGGGGATAGGGTAAAAGAAATACTATTACAAAAAAAGAAGCTTTGCCCTAGATAGACAAAGCTCCTTTTGAATTTTATTTTGTTGTCATAGCTTGCTCAGCATCAATCTTAGCGAAGAGGTCGTTGATCGTTTGATCAGTATACTTATAAGCTGTTTTTAAACGCTTACGAATCACTTCATCTGATAAACCATCTTCATGTCCAAAACGGATAGTATTTAACGCATCTTCTTCCTT
>NZ_ATVR01000059.1 GCF_000420825.1 Butyrivibrio sp. AE2015
TATATATCTCCTTCTAAAAATGCTTTATTTAAGCCATTTGTTATCTCAGCTTATTGTACCGAGTACCACGTCGGGCACCATTTATCTATTATGACATAAAAATAGTCCTGACACAGCGAATATATATTACCATGTCAGGACGGATTTGTAAAAACATGCAGTGACTTTTCCAGCACAGCGCTGCATTAATTAACGCGGAATTTTCCGCTATACTCCTCTTCAGGAGTAAATACGGCGGCAGGTTATGACTCCTGCTTTACAATCATCCTAAGGCTACGCCGCAATTTTTTATAAAATAGTTACCATTGAATCAATTGGATTCCTTTTTTTATCGCTAGATACACCTTTGAAATCGCTAGCGCGAAATCCCAAATCCAGGAAACAAATAGGATAGATGTTTTCTGGCAGGTCAAAAGCCTTCTGTGTTTTAAGAACATCATTCACTCCAGCCCAACATGTATCCAATCCTATATCTGTTGCTGCCAGCATCATATGTGTTGCTGCAATAACACCATCTGTCAAATAGCTATTTCCACCCTGAAAATTACTTGCAGCATTTTTATCGGAACATACTAGAATTACCATCGGTGCTCCATAACGGCATGGATGAACACTGTCCATCCTCTGAAGAGCTTCTCCACTTTTTAGTATATACACTCGTTGTGGTTGTTTATTAAAAGCTGTTGGTGCTAAGCGCCCCGCTTCTAGAATATATTTCACTTGATCTTCTGTTGGCTTTGTATCGCTGTACTTACGAACAGACTCTCTCTTCTGAATAACTTTATTAAATTCCATATCTATAATCTCCTTTGCTACATTGATTCTGTTATTTAAAAGATATGTCAGTTATTCAAAAAATCCAAAACTCCACAGTAACATAGCAAATTTCATGAATCTCGTTCCTCCGGCGAATTTACTAAGTATAAGTTAAATAACTCATCCTCAATTATACGGGATGAATTTTAAAAATGTCAGTGAAAAATTTCTTACTTTATGCACGAAGATGATGAATTTTTTGATGAGGTAGACTGATAATAATACTCTGCATACCTCCGCTTTGCATGGCCCGGTCTTGTCCGGGCCTTTAATTCAAGGTTGCGCCGGCAAGGCGCAATTTCCTCGTATTAAATAAAAAAGACTGTGCCCTCTTTTTTAGAAGGCACAGTCTTTTGACACTCACATCTTTTTAATTATTTAGAAGACGATTAATCTCATCAACCATGTCATTGATTGCACTAGCCTGCTGTGCAACATGCTCAGTATTTGTAGCATTATTTCCAGCCATGGTACTGATAGCCACAAACTGCTCGTTCTCACTTCTGATACTCTCTGCGATATTCTGGTTAATCTCAACAGTTTTTTTGATGATTTCTGACTGGCGTTTATGTGCCTCATTCATCTCTTCAATTGCATTAACCGAATCATTCAGCATTGTAGTCATTTCACTTATGTCGCCAAATACTGTCTTAAACTGTTCATTCTGTTCAGCAAGCTTATTGGCATTTATCTCAACCTGTCCTGTAATCTCTTCTACGTTCTTCTGAACTCTTTCAATTATTGCGCCAACGTCCTTAAGTGAGCTCTGCGTGTTTTCTGCAAGCTTACCAACTTCAGTTGCTACAACAGCAAATCCCTTTCCAGCATCACCCGCTCTTGCGGCCTCAATTGAAGCATTAAGAGCAAGAAGGCTTGTTGATGACGAAATTCCCTGAATAAGTTCAAGCGTTGTTCCAATTTCTTCTACTGCCTTTAGAAGTCTGTCTGCAATATCTGTTGTAACTGCCATAGAATCAGAAACTTCAGAATTTATTCCCTGAAGATCATTTAATGATTTCTCATTTTCTTTTGACTTCTTAAGAAGGTTGTCAGATGTCTTCTCAACAGTCTCAACATTTTCTTCTACAATGCTTGCGCAATCATTAAGCTCTGACAAGTTTGCCATACTCTCATCTGCTTTATTACCAAGAATATTACTGTTTTTAACAAGCTCATCACTTGTTGCTGATAGCTCTTCTGCTGAAGCGCTCTCACTTGATGAGATATCCAAAAGAGTTGTTCCTGCAGTTACCATCTTGGAAGATATTGAACGAACAGCATCCATAACACCTGTAACACGCCTGTTGTTCTCTTCAAGCTCATCCTTTTTGGCAGTAATCAAAAAGTGTGAAACAAAGAATAAGAACATTACAAGGCCGGCTAACGAAAGCACAAGGCCTACAACACACATGATTACATCTGTAATAAAGAGTTCGTCTTTTACTGGCAAAAGAGCTGTGCCTCTGACAAACCATGCAATAAACATAGAACCAATACAAATACTGCCGGTAACGGACAGTAGCTTAATATCCATAAAGAATCCGATAAGTATCAGGAAGAAACATAAAAATCCCCAGAATGTTCTGGTCGGAACCATGTAAATAATGTAGTTCCACTGAAGGATAAGAACAACTGAGCAGAAAATCTTTCCTATTTGAAGTTTTCCATCTTTTAAATATCCATCTTCATCAAATGAAGACTTAAGAATCAGCATTCCTGTAATAAAGAAACACACATCCATGATACCGAAAATTATTACTGCGATCCAAGGGATAACCTGATAAAAGCCAATTGTCTTTTCTACTATGAACATTGCTGTAGCAAACATACAGGCCGATACCAGTGCAGTAATACCCCATTTAAAAACCGCAGACAGGTATACTTCAAAAGCAGATTTTTTATTCATTGATAATTACCTCCTGAGATAAATAGTTTATGTTAACTAGATTACCACAACCATTTTACTAAATTCCGCAAATTCCCATAAGAAAATATCTCTGAAATTATTATTAAAAAACTCTGCGTTGAAATGAATTATTTATTTCACCTTGTATTACCTGTCTTTCCAGCATTTAATTGCATTCGTTATTTAAAATTTACTAAAATCCATTCACCTTTTTTATTTGAACCCACTCTCTTGCCAACATTGAGATGGCTGCAGTTAATCCACCTCCCGCACTCTCTCCCCCAACCATTATCTGGTCTGGGTTTATTCCAAGTTCTTTAACATCTATAATTTCAATTTTATTCCTACTTGTTCGCATCCAAGCTATTTCCATTTCCAAATTCTTTAACCAGATAGAATAGATACCCTCCCAAAACAACAATGATCAACACTAAGTTGATTGCCCTTTCTGTCAGAGGATTACTCATCCCATTTGCAGAAAAAACTTTGAGCGCATTATTAGCAGAGTGGAATAAAATACATGGTACAAGAGACTTCCCATGATAAAAGATTATTACCAGCACAAATCCGACCATGACAGCAAACACAATTTGAATCATGGACGAAATCAAATCTTTTCCACTTCCGTTGAAAAGATTCACAATATGTCCCAAGCCAAATGTCAGCGCAGAAACAATAATTGCACTCTTAAGATTGTCCTTCTCCATTGCCCTGAATAATAGTCCACGGAAAATAACTTCTTCAAGAAACCCTACGCAGAGCATGCTGATGAAATAAAACAGAGATTCCAATATGTCATATTGCAATTTTATTCCGCCCCAAAAAGCCGTTGATGCAACAATAATAAGAGGCAGATAATAAAGAAAACGCTTTGCAGGAATAGATGATCTACAAAACCCGTATTTTTCACCAAGTTTATTTTTTTGAATCCAGAAAAACAAAATCAAAGACATTGCTATGTGAAGCACAGCTGTTATAGATTTTGTAATGCCAATGTTCTCTGAAAACTGATCTGCCAAACTGCTCAGAACAACATAAGCAACAATCCACAGGATTGCAAAAGTAATCTCACTTCTCTTATATATTTTTGTCATTTTGAATTTCCCAATCTTTCTTTAATAGTCCGTTTACTGGAATTAATCGCTCTACAATCAGAATTTATATAAGCGTATAGCCTCTAAACCCGCGCACGGAATAGTACGAATCCGCCCCGTTATGGAATGTGAAAACCGTTCCGTAACGTCGTTCGCAGAACAAAGCACCGCCCTTGTCGCGAATATCATCCGGCGTAGTGATCCAACTTGACGTTTTCAAATCAAATTCCCCGAGACTTTGCAGTCGGCGATAGAGTTCCTCCGTCATGATCAAAACGCCGATTTCTTTTGCTTTCCATTCGGCGCTGCCTGACGGCGGGTTTTTAGCACGCCCCTGTAATGCCTTTTCGTCATAGCACAGGCTTCTGCGCCCAGAAGGGGACTCCTTTGCGCAGTCGCAGATAATTAGCTTTCCCGTCTTTTCGTCATAGCCGATGGTATCCGGTTCTCCTCCGCTCTCCTCCATCCTTCTCAAAACATCCATGGAGTCCGGATGCTCAAGCAAACGTTTCTCCACGTCAAGCCAACTCAGTTCCATATGAAGATTCTTATTATCCTGAAACCTCGCTTTTAATATTTCTAACATGGTTTACCCCTCCAATCCCCCGATTTGCCTACATCTTTAGTAAATTCATGATCTACTGTCCATAAACACCAACTATCCAGACACATTTCTCAAAAACAGTTAAACCGCCTCTGTTTCCAATATTTTATCACTAAGCAAAAAGTCGAATAAATCAACTGTTATTACGCCATTGTCATCATATGTCGGATTCAACCCTGTTTTTGCAACGACTATTTTCTTAAAAGAATCATCAATATAATACAAACTTCTTTTTTCTTGTGCCTGTTTTTCAGGAGATTCCATTGTCAAAGCTGATTGAATATAAAATTTTTGACTTCCTTTTGATGCTACAAAATCGACTTCAAGCGATTTCTGTGCATATATAACCTTACCATTTACATCCACTCTGTCTGTTTTTTCACTAACGTTCAGTTCTCCCACATCAACATTAAATCCTCTAAAACGCAATTCATTGTATAAGATATTCTCCATGATATGCGTTTCTTCTATCTGCCTAAAGTTGAGTCTAGCATTTCTCACACCAATATCCTCAAAATAGATTTTGAATGGGGAACCAATATATTTTCTGCCTTTAATATTATATTTTTTAGCCTTCGACACAACAAATGCATCTTGGAAGTAGTCAACATAATCACCAATTGTATCAGCAGTGATACTCTTATCCAAAACGCTTCTAAAGGTATCTGTAATTTTCCTTGCATTCACAGGACTACCGATCATAGACGCCAAAATATCAAATGTATCTCCAAGTTCAACTTTTTTCTTAATCTTGTTATGAGTAATGATATCCTTTAAATATGTTTCTTCACATAAACCTTTCAGATATGAGACTTTTTCTTCTTCGCTTTTCATTTGTGCCACAAGAGGTATGCCACCAGTTACAACATATTCCCTCCAAGCCTTTTCTGGAGACAGGTCTGTCCCTTGCATATACTCCGAAAAAGCTAACGGCAACACATGGACTACTGAACCCCTGCCTTTAAATTCAGTTGCTATAT
Organism: Butyrivibrio sp. AE2015; assembly: GCF_000420825.1. Taxonomy (GTDB): domain Bacteria; phylum Bacillota; class Clostridia; order Lachnospirales; family Lachnospiraceae; genus Butyrivibrio. The sequence continues at coordinate 5,401 of NZ_ATVR01000059.1, forward strand.
CAAAAGATAGAAACTTTGAATTAGAGCCTGTAACATAGACATCGTAATTAGTATGTCTTAATAAGCCATTAAGGGTTCCAACAAAATTATCAAGCAATTGCACTTCATCTAATAGTAAATAGTATTTTTCTGCATCGTTTGTTCTATCCTTCATGAATGCCCTAAATTTCTTAGCATTCACATAAAACACATCTGGATTAATAACAATCTTTGTCGGCTCTTCAGGAAAGTATGCATCAAGTAAATCTATATCTTCGTCCGAATCAAATGCAAACTTAATTATATTTTTGCTTGGAATACCTGTATTCAGCAAATGTTTAAAAAACAATTCGTTCATCAAATACGATTTACCAGAACGTCTAGCTCCTGTTATTACCTTTATTAACCCATTCTCCTTACGCGCAATCAATCTATTAACATATATTTCTCTAGAATACTCCATACAAACCTCATTTTTCCAAAGAACTTTGACTTTTATCGATTACATTATAGCACATATCAGAATACATGCCATGGTTAAATCGATTTTTTTCAAAGTTTTCTGCTTTTTATCGATTATATAACCGTGGATTTTTCCATAAAAAAACCTGTCGAGGAATTAACTTCTTCGGCAGGTTCTTTTTCGTTATATTTTTGATACTTTGATCACATAATACCAAACGGGCAATCGGACTGTTAAAAAGTCTCTGCAATATCACCATCAATGCAGATACTTCTATCTTCAATTTCCTCCGGACAGAAAGCTTCACCATAATTTAAGCAGGCATATACCGCTTTTTCATTTGCCAATGTCATCTGCCAGAACGGATACTTTATAATGACGGGCGTATTAGCTCCTACTCCCAATTCGAGATAAAGAACATGGAGATTCTCATGTCTGCGAATAAAATCAGAATATGCTGCAGATGCCCTATGCCAGCCTTCATCCTCGACAAAAGAATCATCCGCTCTCAAATTCATAGTCATATCAGAGCCGTCATCAGGACACTTTGGAATCAGCTTAGAAGGAATTTCCATCAGTAGCTTACCATCAGCCGGTACCTGAAATACTCCCTGATCATCTCTTACAAAACCTTGTGCTTCCATAGCTTTCATTACCCACTCTTCATTATCAAAGGTTTTCTGAATAGCAGGATTCACGCTCTGAAACAAGCCATAATCACCCTGAGTATAGAACAGTCTTTTCTTGTCAAACCCTGCTCTTTGAAACTGGTGATCTACATTTGTTGTGATAACAAAATAATCCTTATCGGAAACCATCTTAAGAAGATCCCTATACACTGGCTTTGGAGCATCAATATATCTGTTAAAATAAATATGTCTTGCCCACCAGGCCCAGCGTATTTCTTCGCTCGGAAACGGATAGAAACCACCTGAATACATATCCCTGATACCAAATCTTTTTACAAAATCAAAGAAGTATTTTTCAAAACGTTCGCCACTGTAAGTAAAACCTGCTGATGTTGATAATCCTGCACCCGCACCTATAACAATGGCATCTGCTTCCTTGATTTCTGTTTTAAGTCTGCTTATCTGTTCTTCTTTGTTTCCCTTACCATAGGACATACTTGTAGTAAAGTATCTCACAGCATTCATTCCTTTCTTTATAGTTTCCTGATAACCATTAGGAATATCATCATATAAGTTTTTCATAAATGGCCTTATCCTCATCTTTGAAAACATTGAATATCACTCTTTCTACCTTACCAGGATTTTCACGAAGCCATTCTGACACAGTCTTAACGGCAATCTCAGCTGCTTTTTTATTAGGAAAATGAAATACTCCTGTTGAAATACAGCAAAAAGCAACGCTCTTCAAGCTATTTTCAGCACACATATCCAAAGTGTTTCTATAGCAGTTCTCCAAATCCTTTTCCAATTCAGGAGTAAGTTTGTACTGGACAATTGGTCCTACTATATGAATTACTTTCTTTGCCGGAAGATTATACGCATCAGTGAGCATTGGAACGGCAGTAGGCTGTTCATAGTCTCTTCCGTATCTGATTCGAAGTTCATTCATCTGCCTGTTGCACTCAGCTCTTAATTGCACTCCTGCAAAAGTATGGATACAGTTATCTATGCAAGTATGCATCGGGACAAAACAACCGAGCATCTGCGAATTAGCGGCATTAACAATAGCATCCACCGAAAGTCTTGTGATATCTCCTTGCCAGATAGAAAGTCCATCCCTGATAACCGGGATGTCTGATAGATTCACCACGCCCTTTTCAGCCGCTCTTTCTGTCAGATATTCATCCTGTACTTTCATTACTTCAGAGGACAATTCTTTTGGCATACGGATATTCATAAGTGACCTTAAGATTCGTCTTTTATCTTCCGTACTATTTGGAGTCTGTAATTCCTTATATTCATCAGAATCTGCCTTGAATCCTTCTACAAGATAATTAAGACGTTCTTCCTGTGTTGATTTTTTAGCCTTAGTTTCCATATTACACATCCTTTGAAAAAAGACTCTGAAGTAAATACCTCAGAGTCTCATTATTAAGCTCATTTTGCCAACAGTTCCTGCATTCCGGATCTTAAATCATTAAGAGTGTATTTTTTCATCTCTGATTCCATCGCTTCCTGGATGCTTTTCAACTTATCATCCAATAGCGAATGGATATTCCTACCAACAGGGCACTCTGGATTTGGTGATTCATGAAATCTAAATAAATCTCCATCCTCCAAAGGCTCAATTGCCTGATACACATCATAAAAAGTTATATCTTTAAGATCTCTTGTAAGCTCTATTCCGCCTGTTCCTCTGATAACATTTATTAACCCTGCGTTCTTAAGCTGAGTAAGTATCTTTCTAATGATGACAGGATTCGTATTTATACTGGCTGCAAGAAAATCGCTCGTTACCTTGTGTTCTTCTTTAAATGTATCCACACATGTAAAAATATGAAGTGCAACCGTAAATCTGCTTGATATCTGCATTTTTAATTCCTCCTGCCTTCATTTTACTTCGTGGCAGATGTAGTTGCAATGGTTACATCTAAAATTTTTCAAAAAATTTCCAGGTGTAGATAAACACCTGGATTTAAAGCAAAACAACTATTAAAAAATATTCTTGAAATGCTTGACTGAGTCAACAATATATTGTATGGTTGACTCAGTCAATTTGTTTATGGAGATCAAGAAATGAAAAAAGTGGTAAGATTTATTTTAATACTGATCTGCGCACTCATACTGATATTGTGTGGACTGATCATTTATGTTGCAGCATATAATAATCCTGCGGACAAAGAACTGGACGAGGCGGGAATAGCGGAAAAGCAGGTGCAGGTGGGCAGCGTAACCTTTAACTATGCTGAAGGACCAGATAACGGTCCGGCTCTTGTCCTACTTCACGCACAACTACTGGACTGGTACACGTACAGCGCTGTTCTGCCGGAGCTTTCAAAAGGCTTTCATGTATACGCTATCGACTATCCGGGACATGGCAAGACTATAGTACCGGAAGGCTACGTGATGAGCGCCGAAAACATAGGAAATGATCTAGGCCGCTTCATCGATGACGTTATCGGCACGGAAGTTTATGTGACCGGCAACTCATCAGGGGGGCTTCTAGCTACATATCTTGCGGCTAACAGAGGCGATGTGGTGAAAGCGATAATATTGGAAGATCCTCCTCTATTTTCGTCGGAGTATCCTGCTGTTAAGACAACTGTTGCCAATAAAGCTTTTACCCAGAGCCACAATGCTTTGGAGTCAGAGGACTATGATGGCGATTACCTCATTTACTGGATTGATAACAGCAAGCAGTTCTTTGCCACATATGTATTTCCAGGAGCAGAAAAACTAATTAAGGGTATGGTGACCATCTATCGCACCTTCCACAGTGATGAGCCTCTTGAGATTGCCTTCATGCCTGTGTCAGTTCAGGAAATGCTGCGTGGGCTGGACTATTATGATCCAACTTTTGGAGCGGCTTTCTATGACGGCACCTGGAATGAGGATTTCAATCATGAGGAAGCGCTAAAGAAGATAGACTGTCCGGTGTTGTTGATTCAGGCCAACACAGGTTATCTGGCTGATGGAACCCTGGATGGGGCGATGTCAAAGGAAATGGCAGAAGTGGCCATGGATTGCCTCAGCGATGGAAAATATATATATGTGGACTCTGGCCACGTAACAAATCTTGAGGTACCAGATCAGTTTATCGCTATTGTAAAAGATTTTTTCTTGGAGGCAGAGAATGGATAGAAACATTTTTCAAAACGTTGGAATCCTGTATAGAAGCTATTTGAATTATGCAAATAGCTTCTTAAAGGATTTAGGCCTTTCCTTTTCAGAAAGTGTTGTGATATCAAATATAGGTGCATCGGAAGGGATCACACAGGAAGGTATCGCCTCACTTCTGTGCATTGATAAGGCTGCCATTGCGAGAAACGTAAAGCTTCTTGAAAACGAGGGCTTGATCGAAATAAAGAAAAATGCAGATGATAAGCGTTTAAAGAAACTTTACCTGACCCAGGAGGGATGGGAAAAGTATAAGGCTATTACAGCAGCCAACACAGACCGCCTGGCTGACCTATATAAGGGACTCACTCCTTCCGAAATCAGTACATTGGAGACGGTGCTGAATAAGTTGGCAGATAAAGTATAGCGGATCATCGAATAAAGAACTCATCTTCATTAGGTGAGAAAGTTATATTCCGATTCCATTATTTTCACCAAGCCTTCATCGATTCCTAAAGTCGGTTCAGTTTAATATTCCAATCCTTATCTAACATCATATGCATCAAAACAGTTCCATTATCATTCTCCAGTTCCTCAAATCCCATTTTCTGATATAAAGCATAGCCTATGCTCATCACTTCAGGTTTCGTGGTAAACCTGACCTCTTTAAACTGAAGTTCCCGACATTTATCAAGCATTGCATTAAGCAGAAGTCTTGCATACCCATTTCCCCTGCATTCTGGCTTTATATATAATCTCTTTGCTTCAGCTTGGTCATCATTAATCTTTTTAATGGCTATTGTTGCTATAGGATTAGCATCATCATAGCCAAGAAGCAATGCTCCGTCTTTATAGAAGCCCTTCAGATCAGATAGTTCTCTGTCAAGTGATACGAAACAAGCTTCAGCGCCTTTGATCTTGGAATACTCCTTTATAAGTTTCTTTGCTGCTTCGTAGTCATCACATTCTTTAATTTCAATCATAGTTCTCCCTTACAGCATTTGCCGGTGGTTTCATTACAGAGCGTTTTTATAAAACCACAGAATTCCTTCATGATGTCCGTGTTTATTGAATAGTAGTGCCACTTACCTTCTTTCCTGTCTTTAACCAAGCCCGAATCCACAAGTATCTTCATGTGATGAGAGAGAGTCGGCTGTGTAATATCAAACTTTTCAAGAAGCTTACATCCGCACTTCTCCTGATCAGAAAGCATCTTAACTATTTCCATTCTGTTAGGATCACCAAGGGCCTTGCATATCAATACTTCGTCTAATTTAACCATAATCTCCTCCTTACATTGATATCTGTCTATATGTAGACGATAGCATATATATAGACATTCATCAATGTATTATTTCAAAAAAATCTTCGTATGCCTTCTCTGCGGTATGATCATCCTCATAGATATAAAGGTCGTTTGCAACCCATTCGTGCAGATCCGTCTCAATCCTAATTTCCAGCCCCAATTCCTTAGAAAGAATGGCTGCAGACTGCACGGCTCTTGTATAAGAAGAACACAAAATCAGGTTCGCCTCCTGAAGTCGAATATCCTTTGCCGCTTTCCTTATCTGGCCGATCCCAGTTTCCGAAAGAGGCGCTAAATTCGTTCCGTGTCCTTGATATATTTTGGTTCCACGTTCTGTATAATCTGTCTCCCCGTGCCGCACAAAATAAAACATACACTTCTCCTTTACAAATCCGAGCTCGTAGCCCAATCTTCTTTCTTTATTTCCATTTCGATGACATTCCATGGCTGTTTGCTCACTATTTCCTTATCTATAAATCCAACCTTCTTATAACATTTATGAGCCAACTCGTTGCTTTCAAAAACACCGATGGTTACAACATCAACGCCAAGAATCTCAAAGGCATATTTCAGACCAACCTGTAACATCTGGGTTCCATAACCTTTACCACGAATAGAGTCATCTACAACCACCCATCCAAAACGAAGTATTTTATTATCTCCGTGCAAATATCTCATGATAAAATGTCCGAAAACCCCGTTTTCATCAAATGCTATCCATGGATAAAAGTTATCCGGTTCTT
>NZ_ATVR01000060.1 GCF_000420825.1 Butyrivibrio sp. AE2015
CTTCCGGCCACCTCTTGTTTCTTATAATTTGTCCTTATAGCACTTTTTAGTGATGCCAGCCACCCCGCATGGAGTTCAAATGGGTAAATAGGACACTTTCAAGTCTCGGGCCACCTAGGAAGACAGGGTAAGAAATGAAATAATCAATATTTTACCCGAGGAAAAGTAGAAAGCCAGGGTAAGAAAAGAAATAATCAATACTTTACCCGAGAAAAAGTAGAAAGACATGGTAAGAAACGTAATAATCATTATCTTACCCAAAGAAAACCAGAAAGATAGGGTAAGAAATGTAATATATATTTTTTTCCCCAAGTTACCTGTTAAAATGGTGGCTGCAAAAGCGGTATCAAGCTATATGCCCAAACTAGCATTGTCGTACCCTTTACAATGGTAGCCGCGGGTATATAGTCACACATATCCTTGAAAGTAGCCACCCCTACTGTTCTCGGAATTGGAGCCTGAGGCGCTTGTACCCAGCCACACCGAAGGTGCTTGCCATTGACGGGGGCTGAGGAAAACGCCACAATGCTGAATCTGACGGTGCGTGAAAATCTACTGTTCCCATCATCCTCACCGTCGGCTCGCAGACCAAGGCGTTTTCCTCAGGTTCAGTCAATGGTGGCGTACGCATTCGTAACAAAAATCAAGCCATTAAAACCATCCCCTGACTTTCCACTCACTTACGCATATACAAAAAGAGAGTACTCTGATATATGCTAATTGCACACATAAGAATCCTCTCCCTAATATACAGTATAAAATTCAGTAAAGGCTGTGGAAAGTGAGTTATCACTATTTCACAGCCTCTGTTTTTGTGTTTCTGTAAATGAAACTTAAGCTACATTTGTAGCAGAAGTGAGTTCATTAACTCTTGCGACAACAGCTGAAGCATCCTCTTTCTGAGTTGCGAGCTTAGCACCAAGGATTTTTTTAGCCATCTGAAGTGTGTACTTCTTGCCGCCTTTTTCCATATGAAGTGACGCAAATGTCTTTTTATCAAGGGCTACAACCTTTTCAAGTTCAGTAAAGTTGAACTTCTCAGCATATTTGATCTTGTTGTTGTTAAGACCATCAAGGATAACAACATTAACGCCTGTAGCAGTAACACCAAGGTATGCATTGTGTCTTGTCTTGAAACCTGTCTTGTCTACCATTTCACCAACAAGAACACCAAGAAGACCAAACATTGAGAATACGTTGTATCCTGGAAGTGTAACTGCATAAGCAGTTGCGAGATAGTTTTCTCCTGCTCCGAATGCTTCATTAAGGAGCCTCATCTTTGCTTCATCATTTACTTTTGCCATTATAAAATTTCCTCCAAATACTTTTTTTATTTTCCCGACAGAGACAAGTATACTATTACAGTTCATTTTTTCAACACATATTTTTAATAGAATTTTCATATTTTATTCGCCAGATGTTGCAAATTAGAAAAATGCTGTGAGGACTAAATAGAACAAAATGTCTTTGTGAGACGGACATTTGTCTTTTCTACACAAGAAATAAATTATAGTTTTGAAAATTTTGTTGATATTTTAGTGATTTTGGGGCTTTTCATATATGTTAAGTTAGGATTATAATTTTTTAAGACTTTAATCTGACAAAGTAAAACGAATCGGAGATTAGAAGATGGCACAGCTTTGGGGTGGAAGATTTACAGGCAGTATAAATGAACTTGCATGGAACTTTAATGCTTCTATTACTTTTGACAAGAGATTTCTGGAAGTCGATGTAAAGGGAAGCAAGGCTCATGCTGAAATGCTTGCAAAACAGGGCATCATCACAATGCAAGAGAAGGAAGACATAGTTAAAGGTCTTGATTCAATATTGGAAGATGTAAAGAGTGGCAAGCTTGAAATAACTACCAAATATGAAGATATTCACAGTTTTCTTGAAGCGAATCTTATAGAGAGAATCGGTGATGCCGGTAAAAAGGTCCACACAGGCCGCAGCAGAAATGATCAGGTAGCCCTTGATATGAGGCTCTATGCGAGGGATGAAGTAGCGCATGTGACAGGTCTTTTGACAGATATATTAAAGGTGCTAAACGGTATCATGGGAGAAAACCTTGAGACTTACATGCCGGGATTTACCCATCTTCAGAAAGCTCAGCCTGTTACCCTTGCACATCACTTCGGCGCTTACTTTGAGATGTTTAAAAGAGACCTTCTCAGAATGAAGGATATATATAAGAGAATGAACTATTGTCCGCTTGGAGCCGGTGCTTTGGCTGGAACAACTTACCCTTTGGACAGGGAATATACAGCAAAACTTCTTGAGTTTGAAGGGCCTACGCTTAACAGCATGGACTCAGTTTCGGACAGAGATTATCTGATCGAGTTTATGTCAGCTCTTTCTACAGTAATGATGCATCTTTCAAGATTTAGTGAAGAAATCATTATCTGGAACAGCAATGAATACAGATTTGTAACTATTGATGATGCCTATTCTACAGGCTCAAGTATTATGCCTCAGAAAAAGAATCCGGATATAGCAGAGCTTGTAAGAGGCAAGACTGGAAGAGTATACGGCGATCTGATGACTCTTTTAACTACCATGAAGGGCATTCCTCTTGCTTATAACAAGGACATGCAGGAGGATAAAGAGGCCTTCTTTGATGCAGTAGATAATACGTCAAATTGCCTGATCCTTTTCACGCAGATGTTGTCTACTCTTAAGTTTAACAAAGATAACATGAAACGCAGCGCAATGCTTGGATTTACAAATGCCACAGATGCTGCAGATTATCTGGTAAAAAAGGGTATGCCATTTAGAGATGCCCATTCAGTAATCGGAAGGCTTGTACTATATTGCATAGATAAAAACTGTGCAATTGATGATCTTGGCATAGAAGAGCTAAAATCTTTTTCTGAATTATTCGATAATGACATATATGAAGAAATCAGCTTGGAGACATGTGTTAACAAGCGTTTAACTATCGGAGCGCCAAGTCTAAAGTGCATGTCTGAGATAGTTAAGCTGAATGATGAGTTCATAAATAACTTGGGTTAAATTTACAAATAGTATCGACTGAAAATGTTTATATGCGCCGCTGCATGAAAACGGTGCTTACAATATTAAGGAGGAGTTTTTATTATGAGTGACAAGTTGAAAGTAGCAGTTCTTGGTGGAACAGGAATGGTTGGTCAGAGATTTATTGATATTATCAATAATCATCCTTGGTTTGAAGTTACCACTATTGCAGCAAGCCCACGTTCTGCAGGACAGACCTATGAGGAAGCAGTAGGCAAGAGATGGAAAATGGATAACCCAATTCCTGAGTCTGTAAAGAACCTCGTTGTAAAAGATGTTACAGATGTTAAGGGCGTTTCTGAAGATGTAGATTTTGTCCTTTCTGCAGTTAACATGTCTAAGGATGAGATCAAGCATATTGAAGAGGAATATGCCAAGACTGAGACACCTGTAGTTTCTAACAACAGCGCTCACAGATGGACTCCTGATGTTCCTATGATCATTCCTGAGATCAACCCTGAGCACATGGATGTTATTGAGTTCCAGAAAAAGAGACTTGGCACAACAAATGGTTTCATCGCAGTTAAGCCTAACTGTTCAATCCAGAGCTACACACCAGCTCTTACAGCATGGAAAGAGTATGAGCCTTACGAGGTAGTTGCTACAACATATCAGGCTATTTCAGGTGCCGGCAAGAACTTTGAAGAGTGGCCTGAAATGGTTGGCAACGTTATTCCTTTCATCTCAGGTGAGGAAGAGAAGTCAGAAAAAGAGCCACTTAGAATCTGGGGTAAGATTGAGAACGGCGTGATCGTTCCTGCAGACGACGTTAAGATCACATGTCAGTGCATCAGAATCCCTGTTCTTTACGGCCATACAGCTGCTGCATTTGTTAAGTTCAGAAAAGAGGTTTCTAAGGAGCAGCTTATTGAAAAGCTTGTAAACTTCTCAGGACTTCCACAGAAATTGCAGCTTCCTAGTGCACCAAAGCAGTTCATCCAGTACATGCAGGACGACAACAGACCACAGGTTACTTTGGATGTAAACTATGAAGGCGGCATGGGTGTAAGCATCGGAAGACTTCGTGAGGATACAATCTACGATTACAAGTTTGTAGGTCTTTCACACAATACACTTCGTGGAGCTGCAGGTGGAGCAGTAGAGTGCGCTGAGCTCCTTAAAGCAAGTGGATACATAAATAAAAAGTAATGCTTAGTACTTTAATTGTTGGGCTATGGAAGAACAAAGAAGAGAAGATTTATCTTTCTTAAACAGATATTATGAGAGCGGACTTTCCAATATTCTTGTGGTCTACGGCCACAGGAATATTGAGGTTACGCCTCTTTTGACAAAATTCATAGAAAACAGAAGACATTATTTTTTCACTGCTCGTTCCGTATCAGAGAGGGAGCAGCTTTTTCTATGGGCAGGTGAGCTTAGAAGAAATGGGGTTAAAATCTCTGAGTTCCCTGATTTTAAAGAGTTTTTTAGTGCGCTTATTGACGGCGTGACTAAGGTTCCACTCATCCTGGTTTTTGATGATTTTGAAAATGTCATTGGTAAAGCTTCTGAATTTATGAAGCAGCTTACTTTGATGCTTTCCGAGAACGGAAGACAGAAACAGATTCTTGTTATTTTGGCGAGCCGGGACATTAACTGGGTTGAAAATAGTATGGTGGCAAACCTTGGAAATCTTGCAGGGAATATAGCAGGGTTCAGGAAGATAAAGCCACTGCCTTTCTCAGAAATGAGAGCTTTTTTTCCAAAAATGTCTTATCGCGATGCGGTTCTCACCTACTCTGTGCTTGGCGGGCAGACAGCTCTTTGGAAGTATTTTGATGATAATCTCTCTTTTAAGGAGAATGTCTGTAAGAACTTTCTTGATTCCGGAAGCTTTTTATACGGTGAACCAAAAAGGCTTACAGAGTATACCTTGAGGGAGACAGCTGTTTATAACACGATCATGTCTCAGATGGCCAGAGGCGTTAACAAGCTAAATGACTTGTACCATGCCACAGGCTTTTCAAGAGCAAAGATATCAGTGTATCTGAAAACCCTTATTCACCATGATTTTGCATGCAAGGGTTACTCCTTTGGAAATGCAGGCAGAGAGAATGTTTTAAAGGGTGTTTACAAGATTGCTGACCCTCTTTTGAATTTCTATTTTAAGTTCATTTTTCCAAACGAAAGTAGTCTGCGTTTAATGCCGACTGACAAATTTTATGATATATTTATATCTGCAGGTATTCAAAGTTTTGCAAACGAAAGTTTCAAAGCTGTATGCAGAGAATATATCTTTAGATCCGAAGAAAAAGGTCTTTTCCCATTTGAAATCGGGGATGATGGGCAATGGCTCGGAAAAGATGGTGATATTGATATCATCTTGCAAAGTGATACGGGCGATACAGCGCTGTGTCTTTGCAAGTGGCAGAGTCAGATCACACATTCAGATTTGGATAAACTTGAATCCTGCGCAAGACTAGCAAGACTTGAGGGAGATTATTACTATTTCTTTTCAACCGCAGGATTTGATGCGTGGCTAACTGATGCATCTATGAAATCATCTGGCAAGATACGGTTGATCGGAATAGATGAATTAACAAATGGCTAAAAAACTTATCATAACCGAGAAACCATCTGTGGCAAGAGATTTTGCCCGAGTGCTTAATGTTTCCGGTAATAAAAACGGGTATATTGAGAATGATAATTACGTAATTTCATGGTGCTTTGGTCACCTTGTGGAGATGGTATACCCTGAAGAATACGATGAAAAATACAAAAAGTGGAAACTGGAAGATTTACCGTTTCTACCTGTTAACTATAAGTATGGCGTTATTAAGGCCAGTGCAGATCAGTATAAGCTTGTGAATTCTCTTTTGCATAGAGATGACATTGATACTGTCTACTGGGCGGGCGACTCGGGAAAAGAAGGACAGACCATCGAGGAGAACATCAGAAACTATGGTGGCGTCAGAGATGGAATGACTGAGCTGAGAGTCTGGATTGATTCCATGACTGATGAAGAGGTTAAAAGAGGCATAGCAGAGGCAAAGCCTATGTCAGATTATGCACTCCTTGGAAAGTCAGGAATCATGCGTGCTATCGAGGATTACAGCCTCGGTATCAATTTCTCACGTGCCCTGTCAGTAAAATACGGAAAGCTTATAAATGATGCAGCTGCCACAAAGTCATACACAGCCATTGCCATTGGCAGGGTAATGACCTGCGTTTTGGGAATGGTTGTCAGAAGAGAGAGGGAGATCAGAAACTTCGTTAAGACTCCTTTTTACAGGATCGTAGGATCTTTTTCTGACGCTAATATACTTGCTGAGTGGAAGGCTGTTACCGGAACAGCCTTTTTTGAGTCCCCGCTTTTATACAAAGAAAACGGATTCAAAAAGGAAGAGGATGCGAAGGCTTTAATTGATTCTCTTACGGGAAAGCCTGCTGTAATTGACAGTATTGAGACAGGCAATTCCAAAAAGAAAGCACCTCTTTTATACAACCTTACAGAGCTTCAGGCTGAGTGTACCAAGAGGTTTAAGATAAGCCCATCCCAGACCCTTGATATTGCTCAGGAGCTCTATGAGAAGAAGCTCACAACATACCCCAGAACTGATGCCAGAGTTCTTACTACAGCTGTGGCAAAAGAAATCTATAAGAATGTAAAGGGATTGTCAGGAGTAGCAGAGGTTTCAGGTTTTTCTGAGCATGTCCTAAAAAATGGTTTGTATAAAGGAATAGAGAAGTCCTATTACACAGATGACAGCAAGGTAACTGATCACTACGCGATCATTCCTACAGGGCAGACGGCAGCCATTAACTCTTTGTCACCTCTTTCAAAGAATGTATATCTTTTGATATGTAAGAGATTTCTGGCTATTTTCTATCCACCTGCAGAGTATAAGACAGCTAAACTACAGATAGATGTAGGTGGCGAGAAGTTTTTTGCATCAGCAAAAGTAATGACAGCACCGGGATTCAGAGCTGTTTTAGGAATTCCTGAAGAGAAGAAAAACACAGGTGATAATGAGAACAGCCAGGGTGAGGCAGGAGATAACGCATCTGATGAAGAGGATGTTGGAATATCCAAAGAGGACTTTATAAAGTTCGTTGAGACAGCTCATAAGGGTGACTCCATATCTGTAAATGGCATGAATATAAGGGAAGGCGCTACAGCACCGCCAAAGAGATACACATCCGGTGACCTTGTAATAGCCATGGAGAATGCCGGAAACCTTATAGAAGATGAGGAACTCCGTGAGCAGATCAAAAAGAAGGGCATTGGAACTGCGGCTACAAGAGCAGGTATCATTAAAAAGCTCATCGATATCAAGTACCTGAACCAGAGTAAGAGCCAGATCATAACGCCTGAGAATCTTGGAGAGATGATCTACGAGGTTGTTTATCTGACTGTGCCAACGCTTCTTAATCCGGAGATGACAGCCAGCTGGGAAAAGGGCCTTGAAGGTATCTACAATGGCTCAGTTGATGCAAAGGAGTACAGAGGTAAGCTCGAAGACTACATAAGACGTGAGACAGGTAAGCTCATAGATAAAGATCTCACTCACGATATTGTAAATCATATCAATCAGTTCACAGGTAAAGAAGCAAAGGGCCTGGCTTCGAGAAAACCAATCGGCATAAAGTGCCCTGTTTGTGGTGGAGAGCTCACTACAACTTCATTTGGATATGGTTGCAGCAACTATTTTGATGAGTCCAAAAAGTGCTCATTTAGCATAGGTAAAATTGCAGGAAGAGACCTTTCTGAAGAGGAAGTTAAGCAGCTTCTTACAGAAGGTAAGACCGGCGTGCTCGAAGGCTTTTCAAGTAAGAAAAAGCAGAAGTTTAGTGCAAGCCTTAATTTTACCAAGGACGCAGATGGAAAGCCTGTTATAAGCTTTAATTTTGAAGATGTTCCTATCGAATATGTGGAGGACTTAAAGTGTCCTGCTTGCGGCGGAAGGATCATAAAGACCGGCTATGGCATCACCTGCGAGAACAGGACAAAAGAAGAAAATCCATGTTATTTCAGTATAGGTGAAATAGCTGGCAAAAAGCTTGATATAGAGACACTTAGGACTCTTATAAATGAGAGAAAGACAGATGTTATAAAGGGCTTTAAGAGTAAGAACAAAAAGAGCTTTGACGCTAAGCTTGAATTAAAGACTGTTGAAGACGGAAAGCTTTCAATAGTGTTTGATTTTGATGGTATAGAACCTGATTATCTAAAAGATGTTGTCTGCCCTGACTGCGGTGGCAGGATCATCAAAAAGAGCATAGGCTTTGGTTGCGAGAATTTTAGAGCAGAGGATCCTGAATCCTGTAAGTTCTTTATCGGCAAGATTGCATCCAAGCAGCTCTCCGAAGCAAATGTGATCGAGCTTTTAAAAGAAGGACATACATCAACTATCAGAGGCTTTAAGGGAAAGACCAACAAGAAATTTGATGCGTGCCTGGTGCTTAAGAAAAACGAAGAAGGAAAGAGCGAGATTTCTTTTGACTTCGAAAATGTTGAAGCACAGGTAGTCAAGGATGTAGTGTGCCCGGTCTGTGGTGGCGAGATAATCAAGACATCTTTTGGCTATGGTTGTAAGAACTACAATAGGGACGACCCTGAAAACAGCTGTAAGTTCAATATTGGTCAGATCGCGGGAGTTAAGCTAAAAGACGCCCAGGTTAAAGAGCTTTTGGGCGCTGGCATTACTTCCAAGATAAGCGGCTTTAAGTCAAAGAGTGGCAAGAAGTTTGAGGCGGCACTTGCTCTTAGCAAGGATGAAGACGGCAAAGTAACCGGCATAAGGTTTGTCTTTGAAAATGAGGACGAAGTTTTAGAAGACTTAAAGTGCCCAATCTGTGGCAAGCCTATCATTAAAGGCCACATGGGCTATCGCTGCGAAGACTACAAAAAGGGCGATGAAGGTTGCAGCTTCTTTGTTGGTAAGATCGCTGGAATTGACATCGATAAAGAGCAGTTTGCAAAGCTCATCAATGAGAAGAAGACTGACACGATTTCTGGCTTTATCAGCAAGAAAGGAACTCCTTTCGATGCGAAACTGGCCCTTGATGAGAAGTTTAATATAGTATTTGATTTTAATAATTAAAAATTATATAAAAGGGGGTTACAAAAATGGGAGAACACGAGCATCATGAACATGGGAGTGAGCACGAACATGAGCATCATCACCACGAGCACGGAGGGATTGAGACAAAGGAAAAAGCAGTAGCTCTTTTGAATCATATGAGTGCCCACAACGAGGCTCATGCAGAGGAACTGCTGAAAGTCGCAGACAAACTTAAAGATTTCGGAAATGGGGAAGCTTCAGCAAAAGTGCTTGAAGCAGCAAAATTCTTTAAAAAAGGTAATGAATTACTTAGAGAAGCCTGCGAATGTGCTTCTAAAGAGAAGGAGTGATAAGTTTATGTGTTTATCAACAGCTTACAGAGATTCAAAGCCTGATGAGATCCTTATGGAGTATGTAAGTTCTATCAGTGTGAATGGTGACAAGATCACGCTCACTGATATGATGGGAGAACAAAAGACATTTACCGGAAGTTTAAAGTTCGCAGACCTCACAGGGGCTGTAATAAAGATTGATTGTTAAGGTTTGGTATACAGCATTTTCTATGATTTAACAGTGTCGTAGGTAGATAAGGGAGAGTATTATTGCGTGAGTTTTTACTCATAGCAAAATGCTCTCTCTTTTTTTATGCGCAAGTGAGTTGGATACGTATATGACCTTCTGAGAAAAGTTTATGTTGTGGCTCCGTCCGCCACCATTGTCTGCCCCTGTCTGTTGATAAGTCACTTGAAGCATCCCATTGACTCTATTAGAAAAAGTATAGTTTGCGGATGCGTACGCCACCATTGACTGAGCCTGAGGAAAACGCCTTGTCAACTCTGCCGACGGTGAGGATGATGGGAACAGTAGATAGATTCATGCACCGTCGGATTCAGCATTGTAGCGTTTTCCTCAGAACCCGTCAATGGCAAGCACCTTCGGTGTGGCTGGAGATTATTGCCTCAGGTTCTGACTCCGAGAACAGTAGGGATGGCTGAAATTGAATCAGCTGAAGACTTGGGATATTGAAAACATAAAGATTTACCTGGCTATAGCATGCTGCGAGAGATTTTTCTCGATTTTCATG
>NZ_ATVR01000061.1 GCF_000420825.1 Butyrivibrio sp. AE2015
TTTATCTGTTCAATTTTATTACTCTCATTTACTATTCCATTAAATTTGGAGTACCTTCTGTCAATCTGGCCGCAGATAAAATCAAATACCTGCATCTGGAATACCTGTGCTATAGCATTAGAAGAGTACATTTTTCTTTTAAGGGGCAGATTGGTTTGTTCTCCTTCTGCGTTCTCTATGATGTTTCCTTTAATGAGTTTACCGTTCATACGTATAGAAGCTGTTCTTGAATCGCATATCATCGACTGTATTCCAAGTATAGTTGCCAGGCGGCTTGTAGCCACACTTCTGTCAGAAAGGCTCTTGCCGTTATCAATCTTGGCACCTCTTTCACCGGCATATGCTCTTTTTACTGCAGTATTATAAAAATCTTTGACAGTTTCCACGAAAGCCTTGATCTCATTTTCAGAAACTTTAATATCAACGTTTGTAATTTCATTGAAAATAGACTGGATAACGTGACTTGTTCCGGCATAGTTTTCTTCCTTGGCATCCCTGTATCTTTCATAATCATTGCTAAATAATCGCATCTTTTCGTTGTCATCCAGCATATTAGTGATAGCCGTCTTCATTTTTTCTGCCAGTTCCGGGGTAAGCTCATGCCTTTGCAGTAATTCATCAGCAAATTTCTGGTTATCAGCAGTTGGAACATTATCCTGCTTTTTGAAATAAACTACCTCCTTGCCTTCCGGATTATCCTCGGTCTTTTCTACATCTCTGGTAATCTTGTATACAACATCAGAGCCTTCTTTGTTTTCCTCGACCGTCAGCTTTTTGTCATTGTCAAGATCATAGAAAACTCCTCTGTTATACCTTATGGTATCAAGGATTGTTATAGGTTTTTTGCAAAGCGCAGGATCCAGACTTACTGCCTCTCTGTATTCAATTGTCTTTTGCCTGAAAGATTCTCTTTCTTCATCTACCTGCTTTGATAGCTCTGTAAGCATTTCTGTTAGTTCTGTATAACCTGATCCATACTTTTTAATGAACTTATCAATGCTTCCTGAAAGCTTTCCGTAAAGCATGATTGCTGCTGTGCAAACAGCATCAATTTCTTCCTGTACTTTTTTCTCGTTTTTCTTATCTAACTTGCCATTTGCATCAAGCTTTACAGGCGGAAACGTATTAGTTGAAAAAGCTGAGAAGGCTTCGATATCCTTTTTTAGCGCAGCCATTTCTCTTGTACCCTTAAGAGGAATCAGTTCATCAGAACTAAGGAGCCTGCTAAGAGGCTTTGACACATAGTCAAGGCTCTTTAACTCTCTTAAGGCAATCTCATCATTTAGCTCCTCCGGGTTCTTTTCTACTGCAGCATCAACATTTTTATCTGCTACCAGATAGTTATCTCCTAGGTCTTTAATGTATTGCTGCTGACCTGCTTCTTCATAGTCCTCTACATAATTTCCAAACATTTCTCTAGCTTCATCGTCATAAAACTTAGGATCCTTCATAGAGGATACTTTTTGGCCATTTATACGAAGCATATTTCTGCCAACGATATAGGATTTAATAAGAAGCTTGCACAGCCTTCTCTGGTTATCCGTTCTTGCCTTGCTATAGTCCATAGTAAGCTCATCGTTATAGTGTGTAATATACTCCGGATCAGTTAAGATCTGCTTTCTGATGGTATAGTAACTAAGTATAGGCCTTAAGTGGGTAAGCTTACTCTCTATAGCCTCTTTTTTTTCATTATCAATGTTTTCTAAAAATTTGTATCTGGAAGAGATTCTGTCAAATGCAGCTACCTGCCTTGCATACCTCTCAAGCCTTTCTGCATTTTCTGCTATATCGCTATCTGTATTTAACTTGATACCATCGAGTTTTATCCCAAGGATCTGATTTGCCATATCAACTATTGCAAGCCTTGCATTATAAGCATCCACCTGAGGATTACCATCATCATCTCTTCCCGCCATAAAGAGCCTTAACATGTCAATATTTCTGGCTTTGTCAGCATATGTCATAAAGGTGCACAAATCGCCGAAGTCTTCTTTTTTGATTTTTCCCTTTACCTCCTTTGCATATAACATGCAGGTCATGTAATGCTCATCATCAACGGCTACAACCCCATCCCTAATTTTTGATTCAACAACGCCCTTCCGATAAAGACGTGATCTTTTATTGTTGCGGGCCTTACCCCTCTTTGTCAGACTTACTCTTTCTGCAAACCACTTTCCATAGCTTAGGTCAAGCTTTGTTTTTAAAGGCATACCGATTTCGAGACGCCCTTTTGAGATATCCACCGTTTCATTGAAATGAAGTCTTAATCTTTCTTTTGCATCCTGTAAATTTAGGTCTCTGGACCTTTCTCTCTGTTTCTTCTCCTCTTTTGCTTTTTGGTCATTCTCTTCCATTTGCTTTAAGGAATCGCTGACCCACTGTTTTTCAGCCTGCTGCCCCTCTATATTATTCTGATTATTTGGATTTTCAGGAACATCGGGTCCAAACAGTTTTGCCTTGATGTCCATTTTTCCCAGGACATCCTCTGCTTCATTAAACTTTTTAACCACTTTCTTATTTTGCTTATCCAACTGATTATTTTCTTTATTTGGCATATCTTTGCCTCCTGATCCATGAAAAAGAATTACTTGTTAGCTGCGTTTTTTAGTTCTGCCTCTCTGTCACTTATCATCTTATCGATGTTTGAAGTTTTGATATGGGGACCATAAAATTTACTAATATGCTCCAGCTCTAATTTTTGTTTTTTATTTTGGTTAATATATTTTTGGTATGCTTTGATTGCCTTTAAGCGCCTAAGCTTGTCATCTTTCATAGAGCCGGTAAATGATATTTTCTTTTTCTTTTTATCCCATTTAATATCACTATTCTTACCTGCAGTTTTAAGAATATGAGATTTGACGCAGTTAAGCCTATCCATGAGAGCCGCAATCTCTTTTTCATCCAAAATATCTCCAAGAACCTGTTCCAGATATGGTTTATCAAGTGCCATGATCTTATTTATAAACTCCGCCGACAGTCCACTGATTCCATTATCGCTTATAGGTATTGAGCGGTTATATATGAATCCGTCTATATCCTTGGCTTTAAGTTTCCCAAAAGACATGTCGTTATCAATGCACTTTATCTGCGTGAATTGCCCATTCTCTAATATCCCATGGAAGTTCCCAAAATGTCTGTCCGTCTGTCCGCAGATAAAATCAAACACCTGCATCTGGAATATCTGTTCAATAGCCTTATCCGAGTAGGTTGCTGGCTTTTTGCCATTCAGCGTAGATATTCCTCCAGAATTCTCCATAAGATTTCCCGTTACAAGTTTTCCATTCATACGAATAGTGGCAGTTCTTGATTCACAGACAATGGAACTGATTCCCAAAAGTGTTGCAAGGCGGCTTGTTGCCACATTTCGGTCAGAAAGATTTTTCCCACAATCAATATAAGGTGACCCCTTCATTGTTGCCATTTTTCTCTTGGTAACCGCATTTGTAAAATCTACAAATAATCTCCAGGCTTCTTCTTTTTCCTGATCAGGAATTGCAATATCAATACTCGTTGCCGCAATAAATGCTCCGGTGGCTACTACAACTGCATCGGAAAAATATTCCTTTGGAGTGTTTTTAATGCTTTTCAGTCTCATAAAGAACATTTTGCCAATTTCTGCATTGCCAAGTATGCTGTTAAATCCTTCTCTTAGCTTACTTTTTACTTCTTCACTGATCTCATATCTTGAAAGAACATCCTCTACCAGTTCCTGATTATTTTCAGGCGGTACATTGTCTTTTTTTCTGAAATACACCACTTCCTTGCCATCAGGATTATCCTTGGTCTTGGCTACATTTCTGGTAATCTTATATACAGTGGATGCCGCTGCTCCCTCAATACTTACTGTCAAAGTCTTGTCATTATCAAGATCATAGAAAACTCCTCTGTTGTACCTGATAGTATCAAGTATTGTAATAGGTTTTTTCACAAGTTCCGGATCCCTAGTTACTATTTCTCTGTATTCAATTGTCTTTTGCCTGAATGTTTCACTATCACTGCTTACCTGTTTAGAAAGCTCTGTAAGCATTTCGGTAAGTTCCGTATACCCACTGCCATATTTTTTTATGAAATTGTTAATGCTGTCCGTAACTCTGTTGTATAGCATGACCATGGACGTGCAGACTGCATCAATTTCATCCTTAACCAGCTTTTCATTTTTTTCATCGAGTTTTCCTTCCTCATCAAACTTTACAGGAGGAAAAGAATTGGATGAAAATGCAGAAAGAGCTTCGATACTCTTTCTGAGTGCTGCCATTTCTCTGGTGCTCTTAAGAGGAATAAGCTCATCTGATGAAAGCATTGTGCTAAGAGGTTTTGATAAATACTCGCTCTCATTCATCTTTTTGTTGTGTGCTATGATCTGTTCCTCATCCACCATAGACTCATCTATTTGGACATCAACATTCAAGCCTTCGCTATGCAATTTTAGAGAAATGTCTGCAAGGCTGTCAGTTGGAGAGTAATTGTCCTGAAGTTTTTCCCTATATACCTTTTCATTTTCCGGCGCAAAATCTTCCACGATTTTGGCATAAGCTTGAGTTGCACTATTATGTCTAAAGCGAAGTGCCTTCATACCGGATGATTTTTTACCGGTAAGTGACAGCATATTTTTTCCTACAACATAGGAACTCATCAGAAGCCCTGCAAGTTCCTTTTGCTCCTCGGTAGTTGCCTTGCTGTAGTCCATAGAAAGTTCATCATCATAATGATTCTTGTACTCTTTATTTCCGATTATTTCTTTTCTAAGTGTATAGTAAGTAAGCACGGGCCTGAGTAACGACAACTTGGACTCGATCGCTTGTTTCTTCTCATTTCCTAAGTTTTCAAAGAATTTGTATTTAGATGTAAGCCTGTCAAAAGAAGCAACCAGCATCGAATATTTCTCAAGCTTTACAGTTTTTTCTACAATATCTTTGTCTGAATCCAGTCTGATTCCATCAAGTTTTATTCCAAGGATCTGATTTGCAGCTTCTACAAGAGCAAGCTTTGCATGATATTCATCCACCTGAGGATTCCCATTATCATCTCTGCCTGCCATAAATAATTTCAGAAGGTCAATATTCTTACTTTTGTCGGTGCTTGTCATAAAGTTACAGATATCATTAAAGTCAGAAGCGCTTATGTTGCCCTTTACTTCTTTTGCCATTTCAAGGCGTGTCGCATACTGGCTGTCATAGACATCCGAAAGCTGCTTTTCCAGTTCCTCTGCATTGCGGAGTTTGTTATATAAGCGGGACTTTTTATTTTTCTGCTTCTGAGCCCTTTTTGCCGCAGTAAGCCTTTCTAAGAACTGTTTTCCATGACTGATCTGCAGAACAGTATTTTTCGGAATAGAAACACCAATATGGCTGTTTTTAAGATCAATTAAGTCTTCCGCGTAAAGCTCAAGCCTTTGGTTTTCGTCCTGGTCTCTAAGCTGCTTTGACCTCTCTTTTTGTTCTTTCTCCTTTTGGGCCTTAAGCGCTTTTTCTTTACGGCGCTTTTCGTCTTCCTCTTCCATTCTCTTTAAAGAATCGCTAACCCACTGTTTATCAGCATTTTGATCATTTAAAGCGTCCTGCCCATTTATGTTCATAGGCTCAGCATCATTAAGAAGCATCGACTTTATATCAAGCTTACCTGCTACATCCTCTGCCTCTTTAAATTTGCCTTTCTTTAAACTGTTTTCTTTGTTTAACTGCTGCATATCTTTGTTGGGCATATAGCGATCTCCTTTTTTACGAAAAGTAATTATTTATTACCTGCATTTTGAAGTTCTCTTCTACGCTTCTTTTCCATGCTATCAAGATCAGTAAATTCAATATTTTCTCTAAAGAAGCAGCATATATTTTCAAGCTGTACATAATTTTGATCTGCACGATTCACATATGCTTTGACCGCAAGTATTTGTCTTAGCTGATCATCCTTTGTTGCTCCTTTGAATGAAAACAGTTTTTTCTCGCTATCCCACTCGGCTACTGCTTTATGATTTTTAGCATAATTAACAATATGGTTCTTAACGCAATTAAGCCTGTCCATCAGAGCGTCCATCTCTTCAGCATCAATAATATCGCCAAGAATCTGCTCCATATATGGTCTGTCCATCGCCATTATCTTATTGATAAATGATGCTGAAAGTCCTGAAATTGCAATTGAATCAACTGGCTTAATTCGATTAAAGTATTTTCCATCTATATCAGCAGCTTTAAGTCTTCCAAAAGCCAGGTCATTATCAAGGCACCTGATCTGAGTGAATTTACCGTTTTCTATTACTCCGTGGAAATTTCCAAAGTGTCTGTCTGTCTGGCCGCAGATAAAATCAAATACCTGCATTTGGAATATTTGGGCTATGGCTTCCGGTGAATATGCTACATTTTTCGTACTTGTGCTACTACCT
>NZ_ATVR01000062.1 GCF_000420825.1 Butyrivibrio sp. AE2015
GATAGACTAACTATTAAATGTCAAGACTGAAACGAAGCAATTCGTTCAGATAGATCAGTACCTTGAAAACTGCATGACAAACAGAGCATCCGATAGGGTGCTCAGACAGAAGAGGAAAGAAATACTTATGCTGCGCGATAAGGTTCGCCGGTTAATTGCATCCGGTAGATCACCCGGACAAGTTTCTTACATGCATGTGAAATAGCTACATAGTAATGCTTGCCTTCCGCTCTCTTTTTGGCAAGATAAGAATTAAACACTGGATCCCAGTTGCAGACGTATATCGTGGCATTGAACAGGGCGTATCGCAGATAACGAGATCCACGTTTCTCCATATGGGCATAGGATGAAGTCAGTTGTCCGGATTGATATGTTGAAGGAGAAAGTCCTGCGTAGGCAAGGATCTGGTCTGCATTCTCAAAGCGTGAGAAATCGCCTATCTCTGCAAGGATCATGGCACCCATTCGATTTTTGATTCCAGGGATAGTGGTGATTGGAGATTCCAGCGTATTCATGATGGAATTGATTGCTGTTTCAATCTCGTTGATTTCTTCGCTAAGGACTTCAATGAGATGGATCGTGTGCTTTAGTTCCATGGATTTTGCGGACATTACAGTTCCTACGGAAGAAATAGCGGCATCTCGGATGAGGATTGCTTCATCGCGTCCGTAATGCCCCTTGGATGCTTCACAGAGAAGATGTTTTAGGCGAGTAAGATGTGCTGCGGCAACAAATGAAGCTCCGGGGAACTCGGAGAGCAAAGCGTAAACGGTAGCCGTATGAAGTGTGGGGACCAGTTTTTCCAATTCTGGGAATAGAATGCTGACAAGCCTGGAAACGGAGGTTTTGAGTTTGGCACGTTCCTGAACCTTGTCGAAACGGTATCTTGTGAGCGACTTTAATTCTTCGTTGTGGTATGATGTGTCTGAGTAGGGCTTGAGCGTCCTATCGGTCAATAACATCATAGCAATCGAAGCAGCGTCGACTTTATCCGTTTTCGTCTTTCTAAGGCTCTGACCTTTTCTGAAAAGATTTGTATGTAACGGGTTGATAACATAGCTGGCCAGGCCGTTATCAAGGAGCGACCGTAACAGATTGAGATGATAGTGTCCGGTAGCCTCGAGACCTACTTTTATTTCATGAAGATCTTTGGTTAATGACCAGATCTTCTCATACAGTTCGTCAAATCCCTGTAACGTGTTCTGGATAGTGAATGGAGAAAACAGGATTTCACCATCTGAACCGAGGATACAGCAATCGTGCTTATCCTTTGCAACGTCAATGCCAACATAGATCATACACATGATCCTCCTTTAAAGTATTTGATGCTGCTGTTGATCCACAGGGCTCTTTGCTGATGTAACCTCGTTCTACATAAACCGTCATGCGGTATCTAACTGATTAACATTATGACAAAGAGGCTGTGGTCGGAGCCTATCCGAAACCGTCTATGCGGTAGGGGCATAAAAACCAATCCACAGCATCTTCAACAGCATACCCGATACCTATAGAGAAGGTAAAGAATGGGTATGACTATATAATACGAGGGGCTTTACGTATTTTGATACAGCATATCCTTATCACGGTGAGAAATCGGAAGAAGCTGTAAAAGAAGCACTTGTTAAGCATCACCCCAGAGACAGCTTCGTTCTGGCAGATAAAATGCCCATTCTTCGTGTTAAAAAAGCTGAAGATTATCAAATGTTTTTTGACGAACAGATAAGGCGTTGTGGCGTGGATTATTTTGATTATTATCTACTTCACAATTTGGGAAGAGACAGATATATAAATACTGAAAAATATGGCGGATTTCCATTTATTGAGAAGCTTAAGAGGGATGGCTATGCTCGCAATATAGGCTTTTCCTATCATGATAATGCTGAGACTTTGGACAAGATCCTGACAGAACATCCTGAAGTTGATTTTGTTCAGTTACAGATAAATTACCTTGATTGGGAAAGTCAAGTTGCGCAGTCAGGGGCTTGTTATGAAGTGGCCAAAAAGCACGGCAAGAAAGTGATGGTAATGGAACCTGTAAAAGGTGGAACTCTTGCAAAACTTCCTGATAATGCCATGAAAGTTTTTAATGAATATTATGAAAAAGAAAAACAGCAGATTCCAACTCCGGCTTCACTTGCAATAAGATACGCTGCATCACTGGACAATGTTGCAATTGTTTTAAGTGGCATGAGCAATCTTGAACAGCTTGATGACAACACTTCTTATATGCAGGAATTTAAGCCACTTACGGATGGCGAAAAAAAGCTGGTTGAGAATATAACGGATATCCTTAATAGTACGATTAAAGTTCCGTGTACCGCATGCAAATATTGCTTGGAAGAATGTCCGAAAAACATAAATATTCCTGATTACTTTGGATTACTGAATTTATATGCAGTTACCGGAAAGACAACCGGAATGTATTATGAACGTTTTTCAATGAACCATGGGAAGGCTTTTGAGTGCTTGAAGTGTGGCAAATGTGAGAATATCTGCCCTCAGCATATTAGTATCAGGAAATTCCTTGATGAATTTGTGGATTTATATGAAAAATGATATATAAATAGTGGATATTTTCAGGGAGCCACAGAAAAAGAAAAAGTTTTTTGGAGGATAAAAAAATGGCAGAAGAAACAATGAATGATTTTAAGGATGAGATTGAAAGATCATTTAGAAAGGTAAAAGAAGGGGATATTCTTGAGGGAACAGTTATAGATATTTCAGAAACTGAGATTACTCTTGATCTTAAGTATTACACTCAGGGTGTTATAAAAGTAGCTGATATGAGTGATGATCCAAAGTTTTCAATTCACAGAGATGTAAAGATTGGCGATGAGATATCAGCAACAGTTATCAGCACTGACGACGGAAACGGAAATATTCTTTTGTCTAAAAAAGAGGCAAATCAGGTTATTTCATGGGACAAAATAAAGGAAATAGCTGATTCGGATTCATATGTAGATGTAAAAGTATCAGAGGCAGTTAAGAGTGGATGCGTAGCATTCTTAGAGGGAATAAGAGGATTTATTCCTGCATCTAAACTTGATCTTCAGTTTGTCGAAGAGGATAAGCTTTCTGAATACGTCGGCAAAACTCTTAAGGTTAAGGTTATAACAGCAGACAAGGATGCTAATAAACTTGTTCTTTCTGCAAGAGAGTACTTAAAGGAACAGGCTGATGCCAAAAGGGCAGAGATGATCTCTAATGTAGAGGTGGGACTTGTGACCGAAGGTGTTGTCGAAAGCCTTCAGAATTATGGCGCATTTGTAAATCTTGGAAATGGAATGACCGGACTTGTTCATATTTCTCAGATATGTAATCAGAGAATAGCTCATCCATCATCAGTTCTGAAGGTTGGACAGAAAGTAAAGGTTAAGGTTACAGCCATAAAAGATGGAAAACTCAGCCTTAGTATGAAAGCACTTGAAGAAATCGCTGCTACTGAGATTACTGAAGAAAAAATAGAGTTTGAGAGTGATGGTGATGCTACAACTTCACTTGGAGATCTCTTAAAGAAAGCAGGATTTTGATTTAATGGAAAATGAATTATTTGAGAGAGCGCCTATTCCGAAAGCTTATATGAAAATGGCGCTCCCTGTTGTGATGGGTATGATCGTGACACTTGTATATAACCTGGTGGATACATATTTCATCGCACTTACCGGTAATACTAACCTGATAGCGGGCATTTCAATATGCGCACCACTTTTTACACTGCTGCTTGCAATAGGTGATATTTTTGGTATAGGTGGAAGCTCTGTAATATCACGAATCCTTGGCATGCACAATGCAGATGAGGCGAGGAAAAAGAGTACATTTTGCTTTTATGCTTCAATGATCACAGGACTTATTTTTACAGTGGTTATGCTGGTTATGAAAAAGCAGGTACTTATGTTACTTGGAGCTACGGACAAGACTTATGAATATGCAGGACAGTACTATTTTTGGTTAATACTTGGCTCGACATTTATTATCTTTTCTCTTGTGCCATCAAATCTTTTAAGAGCAGAAGGCATGTCTTTGGAATCAATGACAGGTTCAGTAATCGGAACTGTAGTAAATATTATTCTTGATCCTATTTTTATTTTTGCTTTGGGACTTGGTGCAGCAGGAGCAGCTATTGCTACGATCATCGGTTATATAGTTACCTGCTCTTACTTTGTTTATGTCATCCGTAAAAAGAGTAAGGCGTTGTCGATGGATTTAAAACTCCTAAGCCTGGATGCTGCAACTTTTGCCAGTGTTTTTGCAATTGGCCTTCCATCAAGCATAACAAATCTGATGCAGACAATTGGAATTACGCTTACCAACAGATTTTTGCAGCCTTATGGTGATGATAGTATTGCCATTATGGGAATCGTGTTAAAAATAGTCAATATTGCTCTTCTTGTTATTGTTGGACTTGCCTTTGGTGGGCAACCACTTATCGGCTATAACTACGGTGCCCAGCTTAAAAAGAGACTTAGGAAGATTATTGGATTTGGAATGGCTGTGACTGGTGGTACAGGCCTTGTTTTTCTGATAGTATTGTCGGTCTTTGCTAATGGAATAATATCCAAATTTTTAAGTGATCCTGAAATGATAAGGATCGGAGTTTCAATGCTCAGATGGCAACTTCTTGGAGCACCGCTTATGGGAATCTGCCTCACAGCTATAGTTTCTTTTCAGTCTACTGGTAAAGCCAGCGGAGCATTTATTCTATCAGCCTGCAGGCAGGGAATTGTCTTTTTACCTGTAATATTTATATTATCAGCTGCTATGGGATTCGATGGAGTTATCAGGGCACAGTTTGTATCAGACATAGTTACAACTGTTGTTGCCTTAATTTTGTTTAAGGCCTTTCTGTGGAAAGACATTTTGGATCAGGACGCAGCCAAGCTGAAAGTGTAGGCATAGCTCTGTTCACTCTGATATTTTTCAATGTGATAAATTGGACATAAAAAACCCACAAAAGCCTTGTTTCATACTTATTCAGAACACAAGGCTTTTGCGGGTTTATTTATATCTATTTATCATCATTTCAAAATAAATCGTTCACATCACTATGCCTACACTTTCGGATTTTATGCCACTCGCAAGAAATTATACTTTTTCGCAGGCAACAAGGTGAAGTTTATAGAAAATTTACTGTAAAATATTATAAAAATAAACGATAATATATATAGACTGTTTACACTGTCACGTTTTTGTCTGTGTTTCATGAAAGGAGATTTGGCATGGAAGGCATGAATACTCAGGATATGCTTGGTGGTCAGGATTTATCTACAGCGAATGTTGATGATCTTATAGCGGCAATGAAGGCAGAAGAAGGTGCAGCTGTTCAAGAGCAAGCTGTAGAAGCTCCGGCTCCTAAAAAGCCACGAAAGAAAGTTGAGAAAGAACCAGTTCAGGATATTCCTGATCTGGAAGCTATGCTTGCTGCAAATGAACAAGAAGTAACTGCAGAAGCACCGGTAGAGATGCCTGCAGTAGAAGTGCCAGTAGAAATGCCGGTAGCAGAAACAGCAGAGATGCCTGCAGAAATGCCGGCTGTAGAAGAGGCAGCGCCAGACACAGATATGATGGCAATGATGGCAGCAATGGAAGGGGCATCAGCAGAGGAAGCCCCAGCAGCAGAGGCGCCAGTAGAGATGCCAGCCGAAATTCCAACTGCAGAAGTGCCAGTAGAAATGCCGGCAGCAGA
>NZ_ATVR01000063.1 GCF_000420825.1 Butyrivibrio sp. AE2015
AGAACAGAGAAAGAGAAAGAGGAAGCTGAAGCAGCATGGGAAGCAGCAAAGAAGACTGCAAGCGAAAAGCTTACGGCCATGGAAACAGCAGCAAAAGAGTTGACAGCAAAGACAACTGCAAAAGAGAATGCAGATAAGGAGTTGGAAGCAAAGACGACTGCGAAAGAGGATGCAGATAAGGAATTAACAGCAAAGACAACTGCAAAAGAGAACGCAGATAAGGAACTGACAGCAAAGACAACTGCAAAAGAGAATGCAGATAAGGAGTTGGAAGCAAAGACGACTGCAAAAGAGGATGCAGATAAGGAGTTAGAAGCAAAGACAACTGCAAAAGAGAATGCAGATAAGGAGTTAGAAGCAAAGACAACTGCAAAAGAGAATGCAGATAAGGAATTAATAGCTAAGACAACTGCAAAAGCAAATGCAGATAAAGAGTTAGAAGCAAAGACAACTGCAAAAGATGAAGCAGACAAGCAACTTTCTAATCTTACAGCTAATACTGAAATGGCTAGCGAAGCTTACCACAAAGCATTTGATGCCTACGCTTCACTTAACAAGGCAGCTGCAGCCGCAGCTGACAGAGTAACAAATGCTCAGAATCAGCTCAATATACTCCTTAATGCTATAAAGAACGTTCAGGCAAATGCTACTCTCGATAAGGCAGCACTTAACGCCAGACTTGCAGATTTAAGAAGAGCTGTAGCTACAGCAAAAGAAAATGTTGCAAATGCAAAAGAAAACCTTAAAGAGACTAATCAGCAGCTTGAAACTGCAAAGGTTACTTTAGCAAAGAAAACACAGGATTTTAATGAGGCTAAGAGACTTCAGGAAGAAGCAGCAAAGAGAGCAGAAGAAGCTGCAAAGCAGAATGAGACAGACAGCGAAGCTTTTACAGAAGGTGAAGGTTCTTCAGTGATCACAGCTGTAGCAACTAACGAAGTAGCTGCACCTGCTTCTGCAGATGGAGCAGTAACTGTGGCAGCTCCTGTAGTAGCTGATGGAGCACAGGTTCTTGGAGAGAAGAGAGTTGCAACTACTTCTGATACAGCCAAGACAACTACTAAGGTAGCAACTGATACAAAGAAAGAAGCAAATAAGGCTTCTGATAATAAAGCTTCAAAGGCAGAGAACAAGGCAGTAGAAACAAATGAGGCAGTAACTGATAATACGGCTTCAGAATCAGAAAAAGAAGCTATTGTAGCAGAGTCAGAGACAAAGAATACTGAAGAAAAGACGGCTCAGGGTGAGGCTGTAACAATTGTTGATGAAGAGTCAGCAAAGGCAGCAGCTCCGGCTGAAAAACAGGCATCATTCCCATGGTGGATCGTTGCAGTTCTTGCAGCGGCTGCCGGAATCTCAGTAGAAGAGTATGCAAGAAGAAAGAACATCAAGGTAAAGGCCAATAACAAAGACAGCTTCAACAAATAATTTGTATACACATAAGAAAGGACGAGTCGAAAGATTCGTCCTTTTCTCGCTACTTATGCAGGTATGAGACAACGATGAAAAACGCGTTAAAACATTAACGGAATATTGTCTTGATAAACTGGTCTACTCACTATAAACTATCAGTATAAAGTCTATAATAAATAGACCAATGAAAGGCGGAAAGATATGGCCGTAGAATTTGGGGAAGTTCAGATGAAATTTGCGGAGCTTATATGGGAGAATGAGCCGATTGCTTCGGGGGATCTGGTTAAGCTCTGCGCAGAGAAGTTCGAATGGAAGAAATCTACAACTTATACAGTTTTAAAGAAACTGTGTGAGAAGGGATTGTTCCAAAACGTTGATGGGGTTGTCTCATCAAAAATATCCAAGGAAGACTTTTATTCACAAAAGAGTGAGGAGTTTGTAGAGGAGGCCTTTGGAGGTTCACTTCCGGCATTTCTGGCAGCTTTTACATCACATCAGAAACTTTCAAAAAAAGATATTGCTGAAATAAGGAACATTATTGACAAGATCAAGTAGTAGCTACGCTTTTATATAGGCAGAGGGTAAGTGTATGGG
Organism: Butyrivibrio sp. AE2015; assembly: GCF_000420825.1. Taxonomy (GTDB): domain Bacteria; phylum Bacillota; class Clostridia; order Lachnospirales; family Lachnospiraceae; genus Butyrivibrio. The sequence continues at coordinate 2,008 of NZ_ATVR01000063.1, forward strand.
GTTAATCTTTATAAAAGTCATTGAGATGAGTATGGCGTCTATTCTTCTCATGATAGCAGTGTCACTGATCAGAATACCGCTTAAGAAAGCACCAAAATGGTTTATGGGTGTTTTATGGGCAGTGGTAGCACTAAGATTACTGGTTCCACTTCAGATTCAGTCAGATATTGGCTTTATGCCTGATTTTGGGAAGATTGTTAATTCGACTTTTTCCAAGGGAGCAGCCGCAAAAAAAACGGTGGATACAGAGGTTCTCGAATCAGTTGGGGTAATGGCCGAGGTCTATGCTGATGATATTTCTTTTGCAAACACAAGAGAAGCTGAATTGAATTTTGCAGATACACAGGATACATCAGTAAGAGGCTATCTAAATAACAAGTTTTTCGTAGGAGCCCTTATCATATGGCTTATCGGAGTAACTGTGGTCCTTGGCTATGCAGTTTTTAGCTATATCAGAGTCTATCTTAAGACCCGGGTATCTATTCGTTTTAGTTCCAGCGAAAGAGTGTTTGTATGCGATGAAATTGATACACCTTTTATTTTTGGAATGATTCGTCCGATAGTTTACCTGCCTTCAGGCCTTGACCATAAGACAATTGAAAATGTTCTTGCCCATGAGCTTGTGCATATTAAGAGATATGACCATATCAGGAAGCAATTAGGATATCTGATCGTGGCTATTCACTGGTTCAATCCACTTGTATGGCTGTCATATATTCTTTTTTGCAGAGATATTGAGCTTGCATGTGATGAGATGGTCATCAGCAATATGTCTGCAAGGCAGAAGAAATCCTACGCCAATTCACTTCTTTTATGCAGCACCAGGAAAAGGTTTGTAACAGTATATCCTATTGCATTTGGTGAAGTGGGAGTAGCCACAAGAGTCAGACAGATTCTTAACTATAAAAAGCCATCGTTCTATCTGATCCTGGTTCTTTTCATAGTTACAAGTACTCTTTTAACATGCTCTTTTACCAGGGCGGCTGATAAAGTTGTGATAGGGCCATACGCTTTGCAAACTCTGAAAGACAATACCGATAAAACTGAAAAGAAAACAGATAACAGTTCTGAATCGGTTAAGGTAAAGGAACCTGTTCATAGCGTCATTTTTACAGATGGGGATATTGAGGTCAAAACATCTGGTGATGGACTTGTGAACCTTCCATACACAGATTCAACCAAAAAAGAAATAACTAATCTTCCATATGTAGCTGGGACTGAGACAGTAGAAAAAGTAACTGAATCTGAAAATGAACAGACGCTGGTAGATGTAAAAGAGAAAGAGACGACTGTACATGTAAGTGATACAAATGACTCGGTAAGCGTGAACGTCAGCGGTAACACAGCAAGTGTTGAAGTGAAGGACAACAAAGAAACTGTTCATGTGGACGCAGATGTTTCAAAGACCCTTGAAACTGTTGATAATACGTTAGGAACTGCAAATACCATAGTAAATGAAACAGTGAAAAATGTTGCACCGGAAGCAGTAACTGAAATAGTAAATGAAGTGACTAATGATGCAGTAGATGAAGTGATAAACGAAGTTGTGAATGATGTAGTAAATGAAGCCGTAAACGAAACTGTAAATGAAGCTGTAGAAGAAGTGTTAGATGAATCAGGAGATGTTGAAGAAGTCATTAATACTGCATTTAGTACAATTGACAGTATTAGTAGCTTGTTTGGAAGATAACAGGAGGCTATCATGTCAGAGAAAAGGAAATTGGTTATCTGTGCTGCGGCCAGAGAAATAGGTATATCAGAGGGAGATATGTCAAATGTTTTCGTGACATACCAACCTGGTTTATACGAAGTTACATTTACAACAGAGTGGATGACATACGATATGTTTATAGATGAAAATACCATGGAAGTATTAGGAATTGATTACAGACCAATTCCAATCAATTCACTGCTTGCCCAGCTCCCTGAAGCGGTGCAGGATGTGTCTTAATATCATTGCTCTCTCTTAAATAAGAAATAAACCATAGAGGCTGCCATAGATAGTGATACGCTCAATCACTTATGGCAGCCTCAAGCTTTTTCAGGGATAACTTTTTGTATATTCTAAACCACATTTCCTTTGTATATGCGTAAGTAATTGGCTCCGTACGCCACCATTGACTGAGCCCTGTCTGTTGATAAGTCACTTGAAGCGTCCCACTGACTCTATTAGAAAAAGTATAGTTTACGGCTGAGTACGCCACCATTGACTGAACCTGAGGAAAACGC
>NZ_ATVR01000064.1 GCF_000420825.1 Butyrivibrio sp. AE2015
TCCTTAACAGAAATAAGTTCAAAATCTTTTCTGTCAAGAAGTGCCAGTAACGCTGTATGCATTTTTTCCGCAGACTTAAAATACTTGCTCTCATTCTTGTTCATAGCAAAACACTCCTAACATCTGTAACTTCCGATATTGTTTATTTCGCAAATTTGAACTTTTATTATTTTTGCGAATCAGAAAACCCGTTTTATTCAATGCTTATGGTTATAGTAACATCTCCATTAGAAAGAAGATCAGTTATATCTTCCGCATTCTTATCGGATATGTGACCAAGCCTTGTATATGACCAGCTATTAGAACCATAGAACACTACCATCTGATTTCCGGAGTATAGTACAACGTCGCCTGAACTCGTTGTTGTCTGCTTATCATCTCTCGGCAGACTCTGTCCAATTGAGCCCACCTGTTCAAAGCCGCCATACATTGACATCTGAATTGTAACATCACCGTCTTCAGCCATATTCCTCAGTGCCTCTACAGCCTGGTTGTCTTCCCAATCTACATTTACTTTTGTATCACCGATTTTCATTATCATAGTGGTTTCTCCAATGTCTGTTTCATCAAAAGAAGTATTATTCTCAGCAGCCTGATTATCAACTTCTTCTGTGCGGTATGTTTCTGAGTCTTCTGATAAAATAGTTTCTTCTGTACTCTCTGCTTCAATGTCTTCAGATTCAGAAATGATTGCACTCGAATCATGATTTTCATCAACTGTTTCCGCATTACCTGAACAGGCACTAACACAAACCATCATGAGCACACTGAGTGCCATCTTAATCAATCTCTTTTTCATAGAAAATTCCCTTTATTTTAAAGCCTTTCCAAAATCATAAGCTTCACTTAATTCCTCGGCTTTACTTGAAGCCTCACCCATATCGCCTATGCCTCCGCAGAATAAGGAACCGGAGAATTCTGCCTTTTCAAAACAGTCAATCCATCCCTGAAGTCCACTTTCAGCTTTTTTAGGCACAAACTCTTCATCCTCAGCTGCGACTGAGAGCATATATACATTTCTAAATTTATAATCTGAAGGATATAGAGGATTGAGTCTGTCCAAAAGAGTTTTCATCTGACCGCTCATCTCGTAATAATAAATCGGAGTTGCAAATACAAGGGTATCTGCATTCTTTACTTTTTCTGCAATCTCAGCAGCATCATCCTTAATGACACATTTCTGGGTATTCTGACAGGCAAGACAACCTATACAGAAACCGATATTTTTCCCTTTCAGTCCTATATATTCCACATCATGACCTGAAGCTTTTGCTCCCTCTATAAGCTTTTCCGTAAGTATGTCGGAATTACTCTTTGCACGAAGGCTTGTAGAAATTACTAACACTTTGCTCATATTTTCCCATCCTTTATTTCTTCAACCGTTATCATTATTTCAGATTCTCCTTAAAGAAGTTCTCCAGCTTGTCAAAAGGAATATAATCCTTATCTCCGCCATCATATAGATCAGTATGTACTGCATCAGGGATTATCATTAGTTCCTTGTTATCTGCATACTTGCTGTCTTTGATCATATCTGCATAAGCATCCTTAGAAAAATAGCAAGAGTGCGCCTTTTCTCCATGAACAAGTAAAACAGCGCTCCTTATCTCATTAGAGTACTTAAGGATTGGCTGATTAACAAAGGATTCACAGCCGATTACATTCCAGCCACCATTAGAATTAAGGCTTCTCTTGTGATAACCTCTGTCAGTCTTGTAATAGTCATAGTAGTCTTTTACAAAGAAAGGTGCATCCTCCGGAAGTGGATCTACAACTCCGCCACCAAGCTTATATTCACCAGCCTTAAGGTCCTCAAGCCTCTGAGCACACATGGCAGCTTTCTTCTGATATCTTGCTTCTTCACTGTCTTCTGAGTCAAAATATCCCTTGGCGTTTACTCTTGTCATGTCATACATTGTCATGGCTGCAGTAGCTTTGATCCTTGTATCAAGAGCTGCTGTATTGATTGACATTCCGCCCCAGCCACAGATACCGATTATTCCGATTCTGTCAGGATCTACCTTTTCATTAAGTGAAAGGAAATCAACTGCTGCCATGAAGTCTTCTGTATTGATATCAGGAGATGCCATATATCTTACATTTCCACCGGACTCTCCTGTAAAGGAAGGGTCAAATGCTATTGTTAAGAATCCTCTCTCTGCCATTGTCTGAGCATAAAGACCAGAACACTGCTCCTTAACTGCGCCAAAAGGTCCACATACTGCAATGGCTGGGAGCTTACCCTCTGCATCTTTAGGAATATACATATCTGCTGCCAGGGTGATTCCATATCTGTTTACAAATGTTACTTTGCTGTGGTCAACCTTATCACTTTTCTTAAAGGTCTTATCCCAATCTGTTACAAGGTTTAGTTCTTCTTTTCTGATCATTTTACATTCCTCCGTTTTAATCATTTCTCTTTTTGAATCTGTCGTATCAAAAAATCCATGTTATCAACTTTTTTCTGACTGTCATGAAGCTCATCCATAAGATGGCACCGGCATTTTCTAAGATCACGAAGAAGTGTATCTGTATCCCCTTCTTCATACATCTTTTTCATAAAGCTTATTTCTTTCTCATTGCAGCCCATGTCTGAAAGGCTTTCAAGAATCTTTTCTGTATCCATCTTTTTTGCTCCTTCTGGTTTTCATATTAAAGCCTTGACCGGATTTTCGCTAATGAATAAAATAAATATCATGATATTCGTTTTTGGAATAACGCTTTAATTATCAACTCTATGGAGGTTTTCATGGAAATAAAAAATCTCAGATATTTTCTTGCAGTTGCAAGGGAAGAAAATATGTCAAAGGCTGCTGAGCAGCTTCATGTATCACAGCCTACTCTTTCAAAGACATTAAAAGCATTAGAGGAAGAACTTGGAAAAAAGTTATTTATCAGGCATAGCTTCAGTATTTCACTTACTGATGAGGGGATGCTTTTGCGTGACCGCGCTCAGGATCTTGTGGCCATGTCAGATAAGATCGAACAGGAATTTAACTCCCTGGATGATATAACAGGTGGAGATATATATTTTGGACTGGCAGAAAGCTATCAGATCAGATACCTCGCCAGAGAGATTTATAAGTTAAAAGAAAAATACCCTAATTTCACTTATCATATAACAAGCGGAGATACTGAGCAGGTTACTGAAAAGCTTGATAAGGGCATTTTAGACTTTGCTGTACTATGTGAAACACCTGACAGCAATAAATACGAATATGTAAAATTTCCTGAAGCTGATGTGTGGGGAGCAATCATATCTTCATCCCATCTCCTTGCAAAGAAAAAAAACATCCGTGTCTCCGACCTGACAGGACAGCCTCTGTTTGTCTCAGAGCAAAGTTGGAACAATGAAATCAAAGCATGGGCCAAAGACAGATATCCTGAACTAAAGCTTGAGGGTTCCTTTAGACTTTCTTATAACGGCTCTGTATTTGCAAGAGAAAACCTTGGAATACTTCTTACATTTAAAAATCTGATAAATACTGAAGGAACTGACATGGTATTCAGACCGCTTTCACCTGAACTAAAATCAGAGCTGTATCTGATATGGAACAAGTATCAGACCTTTACTCCTATTGCTGAAAAATTTCTGGAGCAGATAAAAAAGACTTTCAAGTAATTTTTATGAAGGTCACATCTGTATCCGACATGATCAGAGTCCCAATGATTCCAAGCGTCATGGCTTGATGATACACTTCTGTATGACGCTTATGATCTCATCTTTTGACTCGATGCATCCACCTCGTACCCACTCAGTGACAACTCCGA
>NZ_ATVR01000065.1 GCF_000420825.1 Butyrivibrio sp. AE2015
TCTGGCCGCAGATAAAATCAAATACCTGCATTTGGAATATTTGGGCTATGGCTTCCGGTGAATATGCTACATTTTTCGTACTTGTGCTACTACCTCCTGTATTATCCATTAAGTTGCCCTTAACAAGCTTTCCATTCATACGGATGGTAGCTGTTCGTGAATCACAGATCATGGCCTGCATACCTAATAGTGTTGCAAGGCGGCTTGTAGCTACATTTCTGTCAGAGAGATTTTTCCCGCATTTTATTTTGGGTGATTGATCCATCTGACTAGCTATTTCACGCGATGTCATCAAATGCTGATATTTAAGTACTGCATTCCATACCGCTTCATACTCATTTTCAGAAATATTCAATGTTTTGTCGGTCATGTCATTAATATCACTTTTAAGTACTTTGATTTTTTCTTCTATTGTCTTTTCTTTATCAGCTTTGTACTTGTTTAGATGGTTAAATAGTGTCATTGTTTTATTAAAATTATTTGATATATTATCTAACGCATCTTCAAGCGTTTCTTTAAGTTTTTCACTTAATTCAAAGCCAGCCAGCGCTGAATCAACAAGTTTCATATTATTTTCGCTTGGAACCTCATCCTTCTCCCTAAAATAAACTATTTCTTTGCCTTCAGGATTCTCTTTTGTCTTTGGAACCTGTCTTGTTATCTTATAAACAATAGAAGATACTGCGCCTCCAACCTCTACTGTCAGATTTTTATCATTGTCAAGGTCATAGAAAGCTCCTCGGTTGTACCTGATAGTGTCTAAAACAGTTATTGGCTTTTTTGATAACTGTTGATCAATGCTCACAACTTCTCTGTATTCGATAGTCTTTTGCCTAAAAGACTCTCTTTCTTCAGCAACACTTTTAGATAACTCAGTAAGCATCTCACTAAGTTCTGTATAGGCACTGCCATATTTTTTTATGAATTTATCTATGCTGTCTGTAAGTTTCGAATAGAGCATGACCATAGTTGTACATACAGCATCAATTTCGCCTTGAACCTTCTTCTCATTTTCTCCATCTATATTGCCTTGGGCATCAAGCTTTATAGGAGGCATCGTATTGCTAGCAAATGCTGAAATTGCAGCTATATTTTTTTTCAGAGTAGCCATTTCTCTGGTGCCCTTAAGAGGAATAAGCTCATCTGAAGTAAGCATCGACCTAAGTGGCGCTTCGATATAGCTATACGCATTCATCTTCTGGCTATGTGCCCTGGCCTGAACATTATTCTCAATAGGAGCATCTATTTTTACTTCTTCATTTATCCCCGCCTGTTTCATCTGAAGTGCCAGTGCTCCAAGGCTTTCTGTTGAAGTATAATTATCCTTAAGCTCTTTTGAATAATTCTTTTGATCATTTAAAGCGAACTCATTTACGATCTGGTTATATGCCTCATTTGCTGATGTATTCTTAAACTGCAGATTCTTCATTTTTTCTGCTTGTTTTGTATTTTTGCTTGCAATAAACATGTTTTTTCCAACAACATAAGAACTCATAAGAAGCTTTGCAAGTTCCTTCTGCTCTTTAGTCTTGGCTCCACTAATATCCATTGAAAGCTCATCGTTATAGTGATTTTTATACTCTTTATTTCCGATTATCTGCTTACGTATGGAATAGTATGTAAGTAGCGGCCTAAGAGATGCGAGCTTACTTTCTATTGCTGATACTTTAGCAGGGTCAATGTTTTCGAAAAGCTTATACTTTGCAGATATTCTTTCAAATGCAGCAACCTGCACAGACATTGTTTCAAGCTTGTCTGCACTTGCTACTATGTCATTATCTGTATTTAAAGCTATGCCATCAAAGTTAAATCCCAGTATCTGGTTAGCCATCTCAACAAGGGCAAGCCTTGCGTGAAATTCATCAGTCTGAGGATTATCATTCTCATCTCTGCCGCCTAAAAAAAGCTTTAAGAGATCTATATTTTTGAACTTATCTTTGCCCATAAAACTGCACAGGTCACTAAAGTCAAAAGAATCAATGTTTCCTTTGACTTCTTTTGCCATTTCGTTGCATCTTGCAAACTGTGTTTCATATATATCGCTTAATTTATCTTCAAGTGCCTTGGCTGTAACAAGCTTGTGATACAGGCGGGAGTTTTTATTATTCTGGGCTTTTTGGCGCTTAGATTTATCAATCCTGTCAGTAAACTTTTTCCCATAGCTAAAATCAAGAACTGTCTTAAGTGGAACTTTAACCTCAAGACGATCTTTGGAAATATCGATAGCATCTTCTACAAAGAGCTTTAATCTCTCTTTTTCATCCTGCTCCTGAAGATTTTTTGATCTTTCTCTCCGCGCCTTTTCTTCTTTTTTGCGTTTTTCGTCTTCCTCTTCCATTTTCTTTAAAGAATCGCTAACCCATTTCTTTTCATGGACAATATCATCATCAGTGGATGGCCTTTTCTTCTTTTGAAGATCATAAGGATTTCCTATTTTTTCTTTCACATCAAGATTTCCGGAGACGTCTTCAGCATCCTGTGTAACCTTTATCTCAAAAGGCTTTTTCTCTTTTTGAAGCTCCATTCCATCTATAGGCATAATCTTTTACTCCTTTGCTTACCTTAAAAAAGCGCACAATAAGACAGTATTCAAAGTTATACATATACAGTTTATCAACGAATTATTAAATATTTAATAACGTATTATTAAACATGCCTAAAATAAAATATCGTCTGCGCCAAACAAATAGTTCTAAACTGTTTATACGAGTAGATAAAAATCATGGCACGCATTATATTTGTATTTTGCAATGTGATTTGTGATGGGATTTTAAAGAATCTTGGATCTCAAGATATATCTGATATCATATAAATGCATTGATAGTATTTTGCGTAAGTATTAGCTATGTGAAATACCCTCCCTTTGTATAAGCATAAGTGAGTTAGGATACATAGGGACGGTTCAAATAAATTGATCTATGTTACGAATGCTTTCTCCGATGGAGCAAGCATTCTTTAGTTATCAGATCATCCTTTATAGACCAGATCACATGATGATAAATATACGTATTGGAAACAATACTTTCATCATAAGAAAAGTTTAGATTGCGGCTGAGTACGCCACCATTGACTGAGCCTGAGAAAAACGCCTTGGTCTGCGAGCCGACGGTGAGGATGATGGGAACAGTAGTTAGATTCATGCACCGTCGGAATCAGCATTGTAGCGTTTTCCTCAGAACCCGTCAATGGCAAGCACCTTCGGTGTGGCTAGGTACAAATGCCTCTGGATCCAATTCCGAGAACAGTAGGGGCGGCTACTTTAAGGTGCTTCGGCCTCCGAATTCAGGAACTGCAGGGAGATAATTTAAGGTGCCTCGCGCACCGAAATCAAAAACAACAGAAGTGGCGACATTCAAGAATGCGTAGTGCCAGGAACAGTAGATGTTGATACTTCTAGAACGTATAAGGCTTTATTTCCTCGGCTCCCAATGTTATGAGAGCGAGCTGCTTTGGGCATATAGCTCGTTTTCAATAGCTCAGCCACCTGCAATTAACCGGTTTTGGGCTCATAGCCTGATTTCAAGGCTT
>NZ_ATVR01000066.1 GCF_000420825.1 Butyrivibrio sp. AE2015
GATACAGATATGATGGCAATGATGGCAGCAATGGAAGGAGCATCAGCAGAGGAAGCCCCAGCAGCAGAGGCGCCAGTAGAGATGCCAGCCGAAATGCCAGCTGCAGAAGTGCCGGTAGAAATGCCTATTGCTGAAGCACCAACGGAAGAAGCTCCTGTAGAAGCAACATCTCCTGCACAGGATGTAGAGGCAATGATGGCGGCGATGGCAGCTGCTGAAAATGCTTCAGAAGTTGATGCAATGATGGCTGCAATGGCTTCAGGAGAAGCTCCTGCCGAGGTACCGACAGAAGAAGCTGTAGAGGCTAGCCCAGCTGAAATGGCAGAGGCCGATGCTATGGCAGCAGCGATGGCAGCTATGGGTGAAGTGCCAGCTGAGGAAGCGCCAGCAGCAGAGGCACCAGTAGAGATGCCGGCAGAAATGCCTATCGAGGAAGCACCAGCAATGGACATAAATCCAGATGATATAGATCCTGTTATGGCGGCAATGATGGCGGATGCAGCTGCAGCTGCGGCCGCAGCAGAAGCACCGGTTGAAGAAGCTCCGACAGAGGAAGACCCAGCAGAGATGCCAGTAGAGATGCCGGCAGAAGAAGTGCCTATGGACATGCCGGCGGCAGAAGAGGCAGCGCCAGATACAGACATGATGGCAATGATGGCAGCTATGGAAGGAGCACCTGCGGGAGAAGCTCTGGTTGAAGAAGCACCGGTAGCAGAAATGCCAATTGAAGAGGCACCAGCAGATATGCCGGTAGAAGAGGCAGCGCCGGATACAGATATGATGGCAATGATGGCAGCTATGGAAGGAGCATCTGCGGGAGAAGCTCCTGTTGAAGAAGCGCCGGTAGCAGAGATGCCAATTGAAGAGGCTCCAGCAGAGATGCCAATAGAAGAAGCACCGGTAGCAGAGATACCGATGGAAGAGGCGCCTGTAGAAATGCCCGCAGAAGAGGCTATGACAGCAGAGGAACCTCCAATCGTAGAAGCACCTATGGACATTGATCCGGTGGCAGCGGCAATGATGGCTTCAGGAGAAGAAACAGCTGGTATTGATACTTCGGATGCAGGAGATCAGGTTCCTGCTGAAATGGATATGGCGGCAGCGGCGGATGCGATGGAAGGTGCCGTAGAAGATATAGAAGCTTTCCTTGACTCAGAAGATTATGAGTATTTTACAGTTAAAGCAGGCAGCATGACTACTATGGTTATGAAGATGTCGGATGGAAGTGCCATGTCAATTGTTTATGAAGGCAATGAGTTTGACGCATTGGAGTCAGCTTTTGGTAAGGATGGAAAGACAGTTTATGCTGATATTATGAATGCCTTCGTGAAGGAAACTATTAGAACAGGCGGATCTGTTTGCATGACACGTCATAAAGGCGTAAAAGCGGTATCTAAATGATAATAATTATGGAAACGTGAAGCCTTTTTAATTAGAGAATTGATGGATGCTGTGTTATGATAAAAGAGTAATTCCTAAACGAAATTTGGGAATTGCTCTTTTTCTATTGTTGCAACTTAAAAAAATTACAACACTACAGGAGGATGAAGAAATGTCAAAAACAGCGATTATAACAGGTGGGTCTAGAGGAATCGGCGAAGCTATGTCTCTTAAGCTTGGTGAAATGGGGTACAATGTCGTAATTAATTACAGAAGTGAGTCTTCCAAAGCTTTATCAGACAATATTGCAGAGAAGATAAAAAAGGATTATGGCGTTGATTCATTGGTAGTAAAGGCTGATGTGAGCAAATATGAAGACTGTGAAGCTCTGGTAAAGGCAACAGTAGAAAAATTTGGTGATAATATTGATGTTTTGATCAATAATGCAGGAATCACCAACAATTGTAATTGGATCGATATAAAAAGAGAACAGTATGAAAATGTTATAAATACAAATCTTATGAGTTTTCTTCACATGACACATCTTGTGCTTCCACATATGATAAATCATAGCAGTAAGGATGATCAGTGCTGTATTGTTAACACATCGTCAGTTGGAGGACTTACGGGTGTTATCAACCAGGCTGATTACTGCGCTTCAAAGTCCGGTATTATAGGACTTACCAGAGCTCTTGCGCTTGAGTTTGCAGGAAGAGGTGTGAGGGTCAATGCTATTGCACCCGGTATGATAATGACTGATATGCTAAGGGGAGTAAATCAGGATGAGCTTAATGCACTTGCAGCAACGATTCCGCAGGGATTCATTGGTGACGTTTCTGATATTGCAGGTGCTATGGAATACCTGCTTACTGCGCCATATGTGACAGGTCAGGTATTATCACCAAATGGTGGATTTGTCTTGCAATAAAAACATATACTTTCTTGTAACCGGACGCAGACTAGCTTGTAGTAAAGGCATAGCTCTGTTCACTCTGATATTTTTCAATGTGATAAATTGGACATAAAACACCCACAAAAGCCTTGTTTCATACTTATTCAGAACACAAGCCCTTTGTGGGTTTATTTATATCCATTTATCATCATTTCAAAATAAATCGCTCACATCACTATGCCTAACACTAAAAGTTCGTCTGCTGTTCTTGCAAAAATAGTAATCTATATATGTGTAGTAAACCATAAATCCATAAGTGCCCATACCTTTGGATAGAGCGATTTAGTATGAGCAATAGAGACAGTTAAGATAAAATAAAAGCCCTGTTTTCTGTTCTGAATAAGCATGAAAGAAAACAGGGCGCATTATTTTATATTTACTGTGTCTTTGCGAATGCTCCGAGATCTATCCGAAGGTATGGGCACTTTGGATTTTATGCCACACGCAAGAAAGTATAATAAAGCATTACCAGTCTGAATCCCAGTCTGTTCCGCCTGAATCCCAGCTGTCGTTAGAATCCCAATCATAATCTGAGTTGTAATCTGATGT
>NZ_ATVR01000067.1 GCF_000420825.1 Butyrivibrio sp. AE2015
GTTACTATTCACACTTTCCCAGATATGGTATCTTTCACATAAAGAGTTTTCGGTCATATAAAAATGCCAAGAAGCCAGAAAAATTCTAGCTTTTTTGGCATTTTTTATTGCAATAAATATCTTTATGTGTTATGCTATACACATAAAGATAAAGGAGGCAAACTATGGGAATTGTATATCAGACCGACAAAAGATCCGGAATCACATATGCCTATGAAAATCAATCATTCTGGGATCCGGAGCTCAAGCGTTCTAAGTCAAAAAGAAAGTTGATAGGCCGTGTTGACCCTGAAACAAAAGAGATTATCCCTACCGATGGCAGATGCAAAAAACGCAGCCCTTCCTATGAAGCAGGAAGTGATGATTATGAAATGCCAAAGACCATGAAAGGTCTCAAGGATGAAGTCAGAAGGCTATTAAAAGAGAATCAGGAACTGCGAGAGCAATTAGAAAAATATAAATCAAAATGATCGTTGAGGTTATCGTGGATGGACTTAAAAGAAGCTTATGAAGTTATAAAAAAGGAATGGCACGCTGCCGAGCGAAAGGTAAAAAAGCTTGAAAAAGAACTGGAAAAACTCAGAAAAGAAGGTGCTTCAGACTCTCGCGTGCAAAAGCTTCTCAGCCAGATTCAAGGCCTCAACAAAAAGATTTCACAATACAAATCCCTCGCTGATCGTTATCAGGAGCTTTATGAAAAAGAGCGCGCCAAAGTCAAGGAACTGGAGAATGATAAGTTCAGCCTTGAACTTGAGAATCAGCATTTAAGGGACAAGTTGGAATTCCTGGAAGAAGGTTCTTCCGAAGAAATCACAGCTTCAAAAGAAGCAGAAGCCCAGATAGCAGCACTTAAGGATGAAGTTGCAAGACTTACAGCAAGACTCAATAATAACGGAACCAATACTGGCACTCCTACATCCAAGACCGCAATCGATCAGAAAAAAGTTATCCCAAACTCTAGAGAAAAATCAGGTCTTCCTAAAGGTGGGCAAACCGGTCATGAGAAGCATGAAATGCCCCAGTTTTCTGATGAAGAAATCACTGACACCATCCCTCATGAGCTTACTGAATGTCCCAAATGCGGCAGCCATAACCTTGAAGAAATTGAAGAATCTTACAAGGATGAGTTCGATTATGAAGTAAAGGTCATCAAGCACAGACACAGGTTTGTCATCTATAAATGTCTTGACTGTGGTGCAACAGTCAAAGCTCCTCTCGGTTCTCTTAAGGCTGCAAACCAGTATGGCAAGGTAATCCAGGCAATGGCACTATCGCTCATGGATCTTGGCTTTGTAAGCATTAACCGCACAAGAAAAATACTGACAGGTTTTTCTCCTGAACCGCTTACCCTCAGCGAAGGGTATCTTGCGAAACTTCAAAAGCGTTACTCAAAAAAGCTCCATGCTTTTATCACAGACCTGAAAAATATAATCATAGGACTGCCTCTTATCTACTGGGATGACACTGTAGTCTTTGTAAATACAGCAAGAGCCTGTATGAGGTTTTATGGAAATGAACGTATAGCCCTGTATACTGCACATCTACATAAAGACCTTGAAGGAATCATTGAAGATAACATCCTTCCTGTGCTAAGTTCCGGAACAAAAGTCATGCATGATCATAACACCATCAATTATCATGAAGGCTTTGTCTTCAGAAATGTAGAATGCAATCAACATCTGGAAAGGGATCTACAGAAGCTGTTCGACTCATCAAGCCACCCTTGGGTCAAAACACTAAAAGAGCTGATCCAGTCCATGATGCATGACCGGAAACATCTGATAGCCGAAGGTGCTACTGCTTTCTCAAAGGAAGCTGTTGAAGCTTTTCTCATGAAAGTGGATTCTCTTTTGGATAGTGGATATAAAGAGTACATTGCTGATCTGGGGCATTATTATGAAAGTGATGAGAATGCTCTTCTCAACAGAATAAGAGAATACAAGAACAACTACTTTGACTGGGTTAAGGATTTCTCCATCCCAACAACAAACAACCTCAGCGAGAGGTCACTCAGATTCGTAAAAACCAAAGACAAAGTGTCCGGACAGTTCCAAAGCATTGAATACGCATCATATTTTGCAGATATCAGGACATATCTTGAAACCTGCGCCAGAAATGGTGTTAATGAATTCACTGCCCTCTTAAGACTGACTTCTGGAGAACCATATACTGTAGAAGAACTATTAGGCGGAGCATAACTCCGCCTAGAAATAGTGCTTTCTTTTCAACAAACTTGAATTTATCAACAGCTTAAGGGAACATACTCCGTTTTTTTATGAGCACTCTGATGATTCCAATTGCAAACATATGTGCCGGATAATAGAGATATTCTCCTCGATATAAATATTTCTTTAGATTAGATTCTTTGGTTTATCAGCTCTAAGCTCTATATACCCGCATTCAGGACATACATATACTTTGACTTCAGATTTTTTTGTGGAACTAAAGACCCCTTTCTCTTTTTTCCAAATATAGAATAAAGATCCCGTTGTGAGTCCTGTATCCATACTTGCAGTAATCATTTCAATATCACAATGAATGCATTTCATTCTTTATTATTCCTTTCTAGCATTATCATCTCAATAAATCCCGATTTGCTTAATACAAAGATTCTAACCGTTTCAACAATAAAAATAAAGCCTACTGATGTGAGCTTCATTCTTCACTTTCATTTATCTGTGAATAGTAACA
>NZ_ATVR01000068.1 GCF_000420825.1 Butyrivibrio sp. AE2015
GACTTACCTACGTTTGGTAAACCTACTATGCCTAGTTTCATTTTTATATATCTCCTTCTAAAAATGCTTTATTTAAGCCATTTGTTATCTCAGCTCGTATTACCGAGTACCACGCCGGGCACCATTTATCTATTATGACATAAAAATAGTCCTGACACAGCGAATATATATTACCATGTCAGGACGGATTTGTAAAAACGTGTAGTGACAAATCCCTGAAGATAAAGCCAAGATAAAACAATATAAGTCCCAAATATTTGAGACGTTGCTCATAACTGTATCAACCTTTTGGTACACCGCAGCCCTCTTAAAATAGGCGTTTTGAGAAAAATCATCTCACATGCTCACGTTTTTTTGAAACCTTTTTATATATAATAATTGCAACATCGCACCTGTGACTGTATGCCCCTACTTAAAAACCCTCGTCAGCCATACATATCTTTTATTCTTCAACCGATTCCACAAATATATCCATCAAAGTTTAATTTTCACTTTTTCCAAATTAGATGTGTACAGATTAGCTGGCGCTTGCTTTATCTCTAATAGCATTCCCTTTGCAACCAATCTATCAATAACCCTACTTCTAAAATAAGTTGAAGGAGTAACACCTATATTGGATGCTATTTCTTTCACTGTACGTTTATTGTTGTAGCAATATGAAAGAATTCTTAAATCACTCTTTCCTTCCAGTATTTCCTCAACATACACATTCGGAGAATCTGCTGTAATATCTATTACTCCTTTTTCAAACGTCAAATCCGGAAGCGTTAATGTAAACGAATTGGCATCAGCAGTAATAAATGGTGCAAATTGCTCGCCAGCTTTTGCATAATCTTCTTCTATAAAATCAAATCCAGAACCTTTTTTCTCCATGTACTTACACATTTCAAGAATATTGCATATTACTTCATTTCTTCTACGCGGAATAATAGATGCAATGTTCTTTTCTTTATATAATTCTCTTACACCAAGAAGAGCTCCAGGAGATGTAATTTCTAAGCGATCTGGAAATATGTTTACTTCTATTTGAGTCCCATACATGTAATAGTTTCTATGGCCTATAGCATTCACAACACCTTCAGTCACAGCACGAGCTGGAAACGAGATATATGGTACAGTTTTTGTATCCATTTTTTTGAAACCATTTGCAGAATGTGCACTTATAAAACTAATTGTTTTTTCTAAAACCGATAACAGATTTCCGGTATACTCTTCTGACGCTGTAACAATTGATCCTCCTTTTGTTAATCCCGGCCAAACAGTAGCAACAACCTTTGTTCTTAGACCATCATAATCATCCGCAAATAATTGCATACCCTTTGTAACCAATTTATCTTCAGTAATCGCACTTTTTGAAATCAATTCCTTTTCAGTTATCTTTGTTTTTCTTTCCTCTGCAACTACATGCAGTTTTTTATAATTATTCTCACTGTACAGAATATCAGTTTTAGCAGTATCAAAAGGAATATTATCACTAAGCAAAATAAGATCTTTAATCTGCTCTGATGACGCAATATCCGTACGTCCGAAGTTTCTCACATAGATTCCAAGTAATCCGTCCTCATGCAAAGTAACAGGCAGATTCTTACTTTTTTTCACGATAACTTCGATAATGTATCTGATTCCATCTCCTACATTCACATCAATTCCATTTATATCATATGAAATCTCAGGCTCCACCCGCTCTTTAATTTGTCGATGAATCATTAAGATTGTTTTATCAGCTGTTTTCTTATCTAAAGCAACAATTTTATGCGTATTATCCTCTACTCCAACCAAAAGACGTCCGCCATCCGTATTAGCAAAAGCAACAATTGTTTTAAGCCAGCCAACTTCAAGACTCTTACCATTATCGCTTTTCCCTTCTTTTATGATTCCTTTGTACTCAGTCTTTTTATCTTCCAGTCCATATTGTGGAAACATTTCTTCAATACGCATACAAAGCCTCCTATTATCTCTATAATATGAATTATAGAAAAAGGAAATGAAGTTGTAAACAAAAACTTCACTGCACTTCATTGCAAACTTCATTATGCTTCACTGCATACTTCACTTAATTCATTACGTATTTGTTTACCGATAATAATCGTCAAACATCTCCCCCACGTTTATTAGCAAGTGGCAAAAAAGAGCAGTCATTCTATTAAAAACAACTGCACTTTTATGTAAGTTCTATGTAAAAAACTCGGTGAAACTAGTCGCCCTAGGCTTACCAAACTATAATGGCGTAGGAACACTTCTATGTACCAAATTTGTGCCAGCTATGTACCAGCATTTCCTTCTTCACGTGAATTTACGTGAAATTATGTAAAATTAAGATTTGGGAATTGTTAGGAAAAATGAAGATATGTAACCAGGCGTGACAACACGTGAAATGGGCTAGTTGCCTCGATTCCTAGTTTCATTTTCTATATATCTCCTTCTAAAAATGCTTTATTTAAGCCATTTGTTATCTCAGCTTATTGTACCGAGTACCACGTCGGGCACCATTTATCTATTATGAC
>NZ_ATVR01000069.1 GCF_000420825.1 Butyrivibrio sp. AE2015
AGAAGAACTCCCACAATAGTTTCACTGTCTTTGACACATACAGCTTGCAGCTTGTTCATAAACTTCAATACAGTCTGCTTATGTTCTTCTAAATTCTCTTCTGTTTCGAGCCCGGGGAAATTCCAGCTAACCTTTCGAACAAGCTGCATCCACGAATCGATATATGAACTTTCTCCAAATATTGCTTCCATTTCTTTCATCACTATCAGATTATTCGAATTTATTCTTCCATCAAGGATTATGTATTACATTTCTCTTTCCACTATTGGCAGTTCCTCTTACTTCTTCATGGTAAAAGTAATCTACGATTGTTGGATGTCCTTTCTCTACTCTCTCATACGGAGTTTCATTATCAACAAACCTGCAATCATACTTTTTAGCCAGCTCTTCTGCTTTCTTTTCCAGCGCTTCAAAATAGCTGCGGTTCTTCTTGTTATAAATTTCATCATACAGTGGCACCAGATCCGGATGTTTATCGGAAATGTATTTCATGATATCTGCCTTAAAACCTCCGCGAAGATTCAGATTCTCAAGCCATACAAGGTCACACTGATCTTTTGTCCTGTCTATAATTGCCTCTATATCCGTAATTCCCGGGAACACGGGTGAAATGAAGCAAATTGTACGAATGCCTGCCGCATATACCTCTTTCATTGCAGCAAGCCTTCTTTCTATGCTTACTGCCGCATCCATATCGTCTTTAAACTCTTCATCGAGAGTATTGATTGACCATGATACTGTAAGTCTGCTATTTTCGTTGATCTCTTTTAGCAGATCCAGATCTCTTAGTACAAGGTCTGACTTTGTGCAGATAAGTATGTCCGCACCACTGTCCTTTAGTTCTTCCAGAAGTCTTCTTGTATTTTTATATGTTTCCTCTAGCGGATTATAACCATCCGTAACTGTTCCAATGATCACCTTCTGGCCGGCATACTTCTTTGGATTCTTTATTTCAGGCCAGTCTTTCACATCCATGAATGTTCCCCATTCCTCCGTATGCCCTGTAAAGCGTTTCATAAAAGATGCGTAGCAGTATTTACAGGCATGGGGACACCCCACATAGGGATTCACCGAATATCCTCCAATAGGAGTATTCGATTTTGTCATTACACTTTTTGTTTCTATATGATTTACTTTGATTTCTGGTCGTTCCATATCCTCTGTTCCTCCAGCACTTTGTTAAAAGCATCCGGCATTTCCTGTATCATTTCTTCTCCCATAATCGGAACAAGATCTTCTTTCCAGAATACAGGAATGTTCAGTTCATGAGCCTGTTCTGTCAATGAATAAGCCCACCCGGGATCTGTTTTAACAGTCCTGCTCTTTGCACCTGTCATGGTTCCCACCACAATCCAGTCAATGCCTGTAAGATCAACCTTACCCGGATCATCGAACAAAGGCTCAAAGGTAACATGATATTTTTTTGCCTTCACATTGCTCCGCAGTGCATCAATACGCCATAACTCAGACTTTCTCGTAACTGTAACGCCAAACCATGCATTATCAAGATCTGTTTCAAAAGACAGAAGATCCGGTCGTTTGGTAAGAAAAAGAAACTGGTGCTGAGGATTCTCTGCTATCTTTTTAAAGACTTCCTCTCTCCATTCCTCATGCCAGCCCGAGAGATCGCTCATGCCGGTCAGCAGAAAATTCTGCGGCTTTTTCTTTTCCATCATACGAAGCTTTCCTTGAAAAAACTGTGGCTTTTCAAAATCATCTATGATGTGATAACGCCTCGTATTGTTTCTGGCATAGCAGTACGGACATCCAACAGTGCACCCTATAACAATATTCATGTTCTGAATCTGATCTTTAATACAGATACTCATATGTCACTCCATTCCTCAAGGTTTACCCTGATGCGGTTAAGATACTCTTCAAACTGAAGAATCTCTTTATCCGTAAAATCACGATAATAAATATTCCCCATCTCATTTGATACGGAGTCATAAGCTTCTTTAAGTTCTTTGGCTTTATCTGTGAGGAACAGAAGAGTTTTTCTCTTATCAGCTTCATCAGTTTTGCGGCTTATCAGTCCGTTTTTTTCCATCCGCTCAAGCATGGTTGTAAGTGAAGTAATTGCAAGTCCGCTTTTCTCGGAAATAATTTTAATAGGAACACCATCTTCCTGCCATAAGACATAAAGAATCCTTCCCTGAGCTCCGTTA
>NZ_ATVR01000070.1 GCF_000420825.1 Butyrivibrio sp. AE2015
CGTAGAGTGAAATTTTAAATTCAGCTATTTCAGGTCAAAAACATGGCGATGTAGAAGTTAGTCTTGCACATGCCATTTTTATCTCTTATCCTACTCAAGGTCATCTGTCTGTCAGGAAGGAGTTCCTTATGAGTGAATCGATAAGAGGTAACCACTCCCATCTGTTACTGTCAGATAGGATTTATATAGAACAGGAGCTTAACCAAGGCTCTACTTTTTATTCCATTGCAAAGGTTCTGCACAAGGATCCTACTACCATTTCAAAAGAAGTTAAAAGATCCAGAAGTATTGAATCCCCATATCAGTGGTGGGATAAATGCAGACTTTGCTGGGACTACAAAACCTGTAGGGAACGGGATGTATGTGGAGACAACAAGTACAGCAAATGTAACAAAGCTTGTCGTTACTGTTACCGCATGGATCCAACTAAGTATTGTAAGTACTTTATTCCCTATGTTTGTTATAAACCAACCAAGGCTCCATTTGTGTGCAATTCCTGCGATCATTACAGAGATTGTCCTTTAGAAAAAGCCTACTACTCTGCCACGGCCGCACAAGAAAAGTATGAGAAGAAACTGGTCAACTCAAGGAAAGGAATAAATCTCACTCCTGAGGAATTGCAGCAGCTAAACGATCTTGTTTCTCCACTGGTTCTCAACGGGCAGCCATTAAGTCATATATTTGCTGTACATGCCGATGAGATACCTGTATGCAGACGTACTCTTTACAACTACTTCGACCAACGCGTCTTCCAGGCAAGGAACATTGATCTGCCCAGAAGAGTTCGTTATAAAAAGCGAAAGAAGCGCTCTGAACCAAGAGTAAAAAACATAGAACAGGTATACCGCAACAAGCGTACATACAAGGACTTTGAGTTCTTCATGGAGCATCATCCTGATCTCGATGTTGTCGAGATGGATACCGTTAAAGGTGGTCAGGCTAGTGGAAAGTGCCTGCTCACTCTTCTGTTTAGAAGTTGCAGTTTTATGCTTGTTATCCTATTACCAAGGTGTACTCAGGAGTGTGTCGTGAACGCTATCAACGAGCTCTACTCCACACTTGGGCCGCGCCTTTTCAAGAAATACTTTCCTGTGATTCTTACCGACAACGGGTCGGAATTCAAGAACCCCTGGGATATAGAAAAGACTGAAGATGGCAAGCAGCGCACCTATGTATTCTATTGCGATCCTTATGTGTCTAACCAGAAGGCCAGACTTGAGAAGAACCATGAATACATTCGCTATGTCATTCCAAAAGGTCGAAGCATGCACAAGTACACTCAGGAAGACATCAACCTTATGGCAAGTCACATCAATTCAACAGCCAGAGACAGCTTAAATGGAGCAACTCCATTTGACCTTGCTGAACTGCTTTTAGACAAAAGAATACCGGCTCTAACAGGACAGCAAAAAGTCTCCCCAGACTCAGTCATGTTAAAACCGGCTCTCATTAATAAATAAAAAATAGTAAGCAGACAGATGACCACTTATGTCTCAAATTTCATCAAAAATCATCCCGAGACGAGTGGAATTTAATTTTTCTCAAACTGCTCCAGTCGTCTGTTTGCCATACAACAAACAAAAACGATGAACCGATTTTATCACGTTTTTCAGAGGTCTCAAAGCACAATTTTATGAAATCATTCCTCAAAATCGCAAAAGAGACCATTTTTCATAGGTAAAGTGGAATTTACTTTTTCATTTGACC
>NZ_ATVR01000071.1 GCF_000420825.1 Butyrivibrio sp. AE2015
TTGGACATAAAACACCCACAAAAGACTTGTTTCATACTTATTCAGAACACAAGTCTTTTGTGGGTTTATTTATATCCATTTATCATCATTTCAAAGTAAATCGTTCACATCACTATGCCTATCACTAACAGTTCGTCTGCTGTTCTTGCAAAAATAGTAATCCCATAGCAATAAGTGATTGGCGAAAATTTATGGGAAATAGTAGAGTTGAATGGTAAGTACTTTGTTGTGAGGTGTATTGATATGGGGAATGTTCGTTTTCACTTGCCGGGACTGAGATACAATTATCCACTAAATATGTTTTGGATAAGTATGATGAAACAGTACCCGCATTATTTTAGAGAAGGTGTTGAGATTGCATCATTTTTTGGCTCTTTTCCATTTTCACTATGGAATGGAGGAAGACTGATAGCTGATGATCAGTGCGACAGAGCTTTTGTCCAGAATGTAATAAAAAGCATAAATGCAAATCACATACCTGTTCGTTTTACATTTACTAATCCTCTTATTACTGAAGAAGATTTAATGGATCCATTCTGTAATTTCTGCATGGAAGCAGGAAACAATGGCATGAATGAAGTGCTGGTTTTCTCTCCGCTTCTTGAAGAGTTCATAAGGGCAAAATATCCTTCATATAAGATTGATTCTACAACCTGCAAGGAAATTAAAGACTTAGACAGTCTTAATGCAGAGCTTGATAAAGACTATAAATACGTGGTTCTTGACTACAACATGAACAACAAGTGGGATCTGATAGAGCAGATTCACCACAAAGAGAAACTTGAAGTGCTGGTAAATGCCCTTTGTGTTCCCGATTGCAAGAGAAGAGGCGACCACTACAAGAACATTGCTCTTAACCAGGAAATAGTAAAAGAAAACCGTCTTCTTCCGAAGGATAAACAAAAGCCGCTGATTCCCTGGAAATGTGAGTATGGTGACAAAAACTGTATCTACACTATCCAAGATTATTCAACATACGTTTCCCCTGAGCTTATCTGGGAAAAATATGTACCAATGGGAATCAACAATTTCAAGATTGAAGGCAGAACCGCTAATCTCTTTTCTCTAATCGAGACTTACTGTCACTACATGATTAAGTCCGAGTACATCGGAGAGGCAAGGCTACTTCTTATGAGAAATCTTGAGGCTTCCAAGATAATCCAGGTCAACAGGCCAAGACCTGCTGCATTTAAATGATTTTGTAGGCATAGCTCGTCTGCTGTTCTTGCAAAATATTAGCCTTTATATTTGTAGTAAACCATAAATCCACAAGTGCCCATAACTTTGGATAGAGCGATTTAGTATGAGCAATAGAGACAGTTAATATAAAATAAAAGCCTTGTTTTCTGTTTT
>NZ_ATVR01000072.1 GCF_000420825.1 Butyrivibrio sp. AE2015
ACAGACTACCTTGCTGCCTATTTCACAGCAGATGAAAAGGTGGATATAAGTGACCTGAAATCCTATCTGTCATCTTACCTTACTTCCTACATGGTGCCACAGGCCTTCATGCAGCTTGATGAGATGCCTATGAATCTTTCAGGCAAGATAGACAAAAAGGCACTGCCTCAGGCTGTAATGATGGAAGATGAGATAGTTCCGCCTGAGAATGAAACTCAGGAGCAGATCCTTGAGATCGTTAAAGAAGTAATTGGTGATCTGCCTTTGGGCATCACATCTGATCTGTTTTCCTTTGGTCTGTCATCTGTAGGATGCATCAAGCTGTGCGCCCTTTTGTCAGAGCACTTTGGAAGAACCCTTAAAGTATCGGATGTATTTGAGAACAGTACTGTCAAAGCTATAGACAGTATCCTGAGAAATGCGGATGAAGAGAAAGAATATGAACTCAGAGAAGAGTATCCGCTGTCAATGACCCAGACAGGTATATATATCGAATGTATGCGCTATCCGGGGTCTACCATCTATAACATCCCGGAACTTCATAAACTAGGGGACAGTGTGGACTGCGAAAAACTTGCTAAAGCTATTGAAAAAGCTGTAGCAGCCCATCCATATCTTTTCATGGAACCTGTAAGTGACAAGGATGGAATTGTACACGCAAGAAGAAGGGATGACTATAAGTTTGAAACTCCTGTATTTAAGAAAGATACAATTCCAACCGAAGATGAGCTGGTAAGGCCATTTTTCCTTGATACGGGAGAAGTTCTCTTCCGTGCAGAGATCTATGAAACAAAGAATGGTAACTATTTCTTCCTTGATACCCACCACATCGTAAGCGATGGCGGATCTCTTGATATTCTAAAAAGAGACATTGACAGAGCTTATTCAGGTGAAGAAATAGAAAAAGAGAAATATACGGGATATGAGTTTGCTCTTGATGAAGAAGCCGCGAGGAAAAGCGAGCGATTTGAAAAGGCAAAGGCCTGGTACGACGGTTACTTTGCAGGCTGCGGGGGAGAGACACTTCCGGTAAAAGATGGTAAGGAAGAAAATGGGCATATAGGTTTCTTAAAGATCATAGCAGAAACGGATGGAGCTATGATAAGACAGTTCTGTCTTGATAATTCCTATACACTTAATGCTTTCTTTACGACCGCTTTTGGCCTTGCACTTAAGTCGTATACAGCGTCTGAAAATGCCATATTTACTACAATCTATAACGGCCGAAGTGATGGAAGGCTTTCAGATAGTGTATCCATGCTGGTAAAGACCCTGCCGGTATATTTGGAATGCGCTCCGGAAAAGAAGGTCTTAGAGACCATAGAAGCATGCCAGAAATATATCCT
>NZ_ATVR01000073.1 GCF_000420825.1 Butyrivibrio sp. AE2015
ACCTTCTTTTCCGGAGCGCATTCCAAATATACCGGCAGGGTCTTTACCAGCATGGATACGCTATCTGAAAGCCTTCCATCACTTCGGCCGTTATAGATTGTAGTAAATATGGCATTTTCAGACGCTGTATACGACTTAAGTGCAAGGCCAAAAGCAGTCATGAAGAAAGCATTAAGTGTACAGGAATTATCAAGACAGAACTGTCTTATCATAGCTCCATCCGTTTCTCCGATAACCTTCCCTTCACCTATATTTCCATCTTCTTTCTTTCCATCTTTTATTGGAAGTGTCTCGCCGCCACAGCCTGCAAAGTAACTGTCATACCAGGCCTTTGCCTTTTCAAATCGCTCGCTTTTCCTCGCAGCTTCTTCATCAAGAGCAAACTCATATCCCGTATATTTCTCTTTTTCTATTTCTTCACCTGAATAAGCTCTGTCGATATCATTTTTCAGAATATAAAGGGATTCACCGTCACTTACGATGTGGTGGGTATCAAGGAAGAAATAGTTACCATTCTTTGTTTCATAAATCTCTGCACGGAAGAGAACTTCTCCCGTATCAAGGGAAAATGGCCTTACCAGCTCATCTCCGGTTGGAATGGTATCTTTCTTAAATACAGGAGTTTCAAACTTATAGTCATCCCTTCTTTTCGCATGTACGATTCCATCCTTGTCACTTACAGGTTCCATGAAAAGATATGGATGGGCTGCTACAGCTTTTTCAATGGCTTTAGCAAGTTTTTCGCAGTCCACACTGTCCCCTAGTTTATAAAGTTCCGGGATGTTATAGGTGGTAGAACCCGGGTAGCGCATACATTCGATATATATACCTGTCTGGGTCATGGAAAGCGGATACTCTTTTCTGAGTTCGTACTCTTCCGTTTTATCTGTATTTTTCAGAATGCTGTCTATAGCTTTAATGGTACTGTTATCAAAAACATCCGATACTTTAAGGGTTCTTCCAAAGTGCTCTGACAAAAGGGCGCACAGCCTGATGCATCCTACGGATGACATACCGAATGCAAACAAGTCTGAATTTATACCGATAGAAACATCTCCAATTACTTCTTTAACAATCTCAAGGATCTGCTCCTGAGTTTCATTCTCAGGCGGCACTATCTCATCTTCCATCATTACAGCCTGAGGCAGTGCCTTTTTGTCTATCTTGCCTGAAAGATTCATAGGCATCTCATCAAGCTGCATGAAGGCTTGTGGTACCATGTAGGAAGTAAGGTAAGATGACAGATAGGATTTCAGGTCACTTATATCCACCTTTTCATCTGCTGTGAAATAGGCAGCAAGGTAGTCTGT